>WTBR01000062.1 GCA_013138975.1 Bacteroidales bacterium | reverse complement strand
TCTGATTTTCGTAAGCTCCAAGTACGGTTTGCTTTAAGCTTGATACGAACTCTTGTATGGTTTCTTCTGCTTTTACTTCATTACGTATGGATAGTGTATTAATAAACATTCCTACTATATTCTCCAGGTCTGCATGATTCCTTCCGGCTATTGGTGTTCCTACTATAATATCATCTTGTCCGCTTAGCTTCGATAGTAGAATATTAAATACAGATAACAAGGTCATATACAATGTAAGGCCATTTTCTTTGGTGAAAATTTTTATTCCTTCTGTCTCTTCCTTGCTCAGTACAAAGTTTACTATTGCTCCTTCATGACTTTGCACTAATGGTCGAGGATAATCGCTTGGAAGGTTCAATACGGATATCTCTCCTTCAAATTTATTAAGCCAATATTGTTCCTGATCTTTTATAAGCTCTTGCTGCTCTTTACTATTTTGCCACTGACTATAATCCTTGTATTGTAGGGGTAATAGTGCTAATTCTTCTCCTGAAAACAGGATCTGAAATTCTTTTTCTAAGATTGCATGCGAGGTTCCATCACTTATTATATGGTGCATATCAATCATTAACAAGCTAGCTTCTCCTTTTATATCGACAATAGCTACTCTCAAAAACGGTGCTTTTGATAAATCAAAGGGCTTTATGAATTTATTTCGTGTGTTTTCAACTTCCGGTTTTTCTATACTTAGTTCTTCAAGCTCAAACGCAACATTCTTACTTATAAGCTGAACAGGCTCTCCATCAACTAAAATAATGCTTGTACGGAAACTCTCGTGACGATTTATTAATTGTTTGAATACTTCTTCTATTTTTGACTTATCTGCCTCTTTTCCCAATGGAATTATATAGGGCATATTATAGGCTGTTGATGTCAGATCAAACTGTTGCAATAAATACAAACGCTTCTGTGCCGAAGATACCGGGTAATTTGATTGCTCCTTTGTTTTTGGTATGGATACAAAATCATTTTTTGTACTTGTTGCTATCTGACTTGCCTGAGATTTTATTGTTGAATGTAAAAATACTTCTCGTAATGGAAATTCAACTCCTATTTCCTTGTATATTTTTCCCGTTAATATAGTAGCCTTTAAAGAGTGTCCTCCTATTGAGAAAAAATTAACATTTACACTAATGTCTTCCTTATTGATATTTAACACTTCTGACCAGATTTCAACCAACTTTTCTTCAATTTCTGTGGATGGTGCTACATAATCGTCGCCTGCTTTTATTTCCGGTGATGGCAATGCTTTGCGATTTACCTTGCCATTTGCAGTTAGTGGTAAACTCTCCAATTGTACAAAATAAGAAGGAAGCATATAATCGGGGACTTGTGCTGACATATAAGCTCGTAACTCTTCATTATTAAGTTCTTCTTTACAGATCACATATGCGCATAGGTACTTTTCATTGTTTTCTTCTCGGGCTAAAACTACACTCTCTTTTATGTTTTTATGTTTTATTAAAGTACTCTCTATCTCGCCCAATTCTATCCTAAATCCACGGATCTTTACCTGATGATCTATACGTCCCAAAAATTCTATATTTCCATCGGGTAACCATTTTGCAAAATCGCCCGTACAATATAGTCTTTCTCCTTCTTTGAAGGGATGTGAAATGAACTTCTCTTTGGTTAAGACTTCATTATTTAAATATCCAGGTGATATTCCTTCTCCTGAAATACATAGTTCACCTTTTACTCCAATAGGCTGTAATTGATCGTATGAACCCGATAAGATATAAGATTGTGTATTTTGTTTGGGCTTTCCTAGGGTTACATCCTTTTCTGAACACTCCTCTGCTAATATAACGATAGTACCTTCAGTTGGGCCATAATGATTATGCAATTCATAGCCCAAGTTTATTATTTTGTCTTTTAACCGGTTACTTAGTTTTTCGCCTCCTGATATAATTCGTTGTAAGGATGGTAATCTTTTTCTATTGGAAATTAATTCTTCTAATATTGCAGGTACTGAATTTATTACTGTTATATTATGTGTTCCAAGGTATGAATACAATGAACTTAAATCCAACAGTTCACTTTCTTCAATCATATAAAGTGAAGCTCCGCCAATTAAGGTTCCAAAAATTTGGTTAACACTGGCATCAAAAGAGTAATTACTGAGTTGTAATAATCTTACTCCGGGGCTAAGTCTATATCTGTGTGCATACCAACAAATAGTATTTACTACTCCATCTTGTCGGATCATCACTCCTTTTGGTTTTCCTGTAGTTCCTGAGGTATAAATTAAATATGCTAAATCTTTAGATGTGCTTTTTAGTCTTGTATTATCCTTACTGTTAGGAATTATAGTAAAATTATCAGCATAAACTATTTCACCTTCATATTCTAAATCTCCTAACAACCTGCTCCTTGTTAATAATACGCTGGATTTACTATCTTCTAATATATATAATTTTCGTTCATCCGGATTATTGATATCAATCGGACAATAAGCGCCTCCTGCTTTAAGTACTGATAAGATACCTACAATCATTTCTATCGAACGATCCAGCATTATACCCACTATATTGCCTGATTTTAATCCTTTCGATACTAAAAAATGACTTAATTGATTGGATCTTTGATTTAACTCCCGGTAAGTCAATTCTGTATTATTATATACCAAAGCTATACCTTCGGGAATACGTAACACCTGCTCTTCAAACAATTGATGAATATTTTTATCTTTTGGATAATCACTTTGTGTATCATTAAACTCATATAATAACTGATGTTTCTCTTCTTCCGTTAGAATATCAATTTCAAAAATCTTATTCTCAGGCTTTCTTACAATTTGACTTACTATCTGTTTAAAATATTCTATAAATCTATCTATTGTTTCTGCGTTAAATAGTTGAGTACAATAATTAAAACTTATGAACAACTGTTCTCCATAATCTACTGTACTTAAGGATAAATCAAACTTAGAAACTCCTTTTGTATGAATACGATTTTCATTATCTATTCCCGATATATCTCGACTATGTTCTGCCTGATTCAATAAATTAAACATCACATCAAAAATAGGATTGCGACTGATATCTCGCTCTACCGATACTTTGTTTACTAAATCTTCGAACTGGTAATTCTGATTTTCGTAAGCTCCAAGTACGGTTTGCTTTAAGCTTGATACGAACTCTTGTATGGTTTCTTCTGCTTTTACTTCATTACGTATGGATAGTGTATTAATA
>WTBR01000188.1 GCA_013138975.1 Bacteroidales bacterium | reverse complement strand
ATTGTAAACTTAATGGTGCTAATTCTTCGCCTGAATAAAGTCCTTGGAAGTCTTGTTCCAAAATTGAATGTGATACTCCATCGCTGATGATATGATGCATATCGATCATTAACAAGCTGCCTTCTCCCTGAATATTTGCTATGGCTGCCCGTAAAAGGGGGGCTTGGGATAGATCAAAGGCTTGTATGAATTGTTGCCTTTTTTCCTGTATTTCTTCTTTTGTGATCTCAAATTCTTCAAGCTTAAATTCAACTTCTTCGTGTATGCGCTGAACGGGCTCTTCTTCTTCTATCTCGAAACTTGTGCGTAAACTTTCGTGGCGTTTTATCAGTTGAAGGAATGCTTCTTCTATTTTTTCTTTTTCTGCGTCTGTTCCTAATGGAATTATATATGGCATATTATATGCCGTTGATTCTGGTTCCATTTCTTGTAATAAATACAAGCGTTTCTGTGCTGAGGACAAAGCATAATAATCCTTCAAGTTCGTTTTAGGAATCGCAAAGTGCTTTAATCTTTTTTTCTCATTCAACAAGAAATTGATTAGCTTTTCTTTATTATCTCTAATCTCACCCACTAACTCCTTTGTAAGCAAGCCTTTTGGAGCCTTAATGTCTAATTCTTCGCCATCAAGTTTAATGTTAATTTTTAATTTCTTAAGGTTTATAAAAAATTCTGATATTTCCATTAATATTTACTTTATGTTATCGTTTAAGATCCTCATCAAATTCCTTTATTTTCTTCGTTTATTCATTTTTAGAAAAAAATTACGATAAATGTAATACTATTTTATAATTGATTATAAAAAATGATTCTTCTAAACAAAAAAAAATTGATACTAAATATCTTATTTATAAATATATAACCTTAATAATTATACATTTACTCTATACTTATACTCTCATAATCTGCATCTTCAATTTCTTCTTCAAGTCTATTCAGTCCTGATACCTCTATTAATTTTGCTATACCTTTAATTGTTGGATAACTAAATATATCTTTTATAGTAATATCTACATCAAATAAAGCATGTACTCGCGATGCCAAAATAACTGCCTTAAGTGAATCACCTCCAATGGCGAAAAAGTTGGCTGTTACACTTATCTCTTCTTTTTCTGCATTTAATAGTTCTGACCAGATTTCTACCTATTTTTCTTCTGTTGCATTTGATGGGGCTACATAGCTGTCGCCTGCTTTTATCTCTGGTGATGGCAGTGCTTTGCGGTTTACCTTGCCATTTGTATTTAGTGGTAAACTTTCCAGTTCAACAAAATAAAATGGACATGAAATTATTATCAAATGCTGATTATTAATAAATCCGTGCCAGGCTTTGCGGATTTAAGGTTCAAATAAAATTTTGCTTTCACAAGCAATAAAGCAATCAAAAAACCGGCTATATAATTTCTTAACATTTGCTTGAGTAAATATTGAGAAATGACTTCCTTTAACTATTTTTATATTCATATCCTTTTGGGCAAAAATATTCCAATTTTTATATCGAATGCTTTTTGATTCACTTGCAGCAAAGTAGCTAATTCGTGTATTAATAACATTCTCAGGGGAATAATTATAACTTGCTTTACTCAAACTCCTAGCAAAATTCATATATTTTACCAAGTCTTCAATTGAAACTTTTTCATATTCTTTAATTTCAAATCCTATATTTTTAACTATTTCATACTTTAGTATCTCACTTGCACCAGCTATATTTTTTAAGTAAGCAATTACATTAAGCCAGAAATCTTTAAGGTCTATTTCGGTATTTAATCCTGCTATAACTTCATCATCAAAATATTTTCTTATCCAATCCAACTCAGAATCAATTGTAAATTCTTTTATTTTAACTTCTTCGTTTACATTAGGAGGCATAGAATCTATTATTCCGAAGAACCTGACTTTTTCCTTTTCTTGTTCTAATTGTCTAATCATTTCAAAAGCTATTGTTCCGCCTAAGGACCATCCTGCAATATTATATTCTCCTTGTTTTTGAACTTTCTTTATACTCTTAATATATTTAATTGCAAGTTGCTCAATGGTAATATTAGTTGGTTCATATTTTTTCAGACTTCCTGCCCTAATTCCCCAATAATTGATTCCATCATTTGCCTGTTTGCAAAATTCAATATATCCATCCACATCTCCACTACCATCATGGATAAGAAATATATTTTCGCCATTAACATCTCCTTCTTTCAACAATACTAAATGATCATCATCTATCCCTGTTTTTGATTTATTAATATGAATAAAATCAGCCAATTGATTGATCGTTGGATTTTTAAATATTTCAAGTAATGGAATATTTATATCAAATTTATTCATCAATTTATTTATACAATTGGCAGCTTTTAATGAATGTCCTCCTATGGAAAAAAAGTTGGCTATTGTGCTAATGTCTTCTTTTTCTATATTCAATACTTCTGACCAGATTTCTACTATTTTTTCTTCTGTTTCGTTTGATGGTGCTACATAATCGTCGCCTGCTTTTATCTCGGGGGATGCTAGTGCTTTGCGATTTACTTTGCCATTACTCGTTATTGGAATTTCTTCCAACTCTACAAAATATGACGGAATCATATAATCAGGAAGACTTGATGATAAATATGTGCGTATTTCTTCTTCGTTAAAATCTTCCTTTATTACAAGATAAGCACACAAATATTTATCTCTGTTTTCTTCTATAGCTATTACTACACATTCTTTTATGTTTTTATGTTTTAATAAAACATTTTCTATCTCGCCTAATTCTATCCTAAATCCACGAATTTTTACCTGGTGATCAATCCTTCCTACAAACTCTATATTACCATCAGGTAACCGGCGTGCTAAATCTCCGGTTTTATACAAACACTCACGTGCCTTAAAAGGATGATCGATAAACTTCTCCGAACTTAATTCAGGATTATTTAAATAACCACGACTTAGGCCTACTCCACTTATACATAACTCACCTGATACACCTAAGGGTACTAATTTATTGTATTGATCTATTAAATAAATATTAGTATTACTCAATCCTTGACCAATTGAAACAATGGTATTTTTTACCAATTGTGATTTATATAAATATCTTGTTGCACAAATTGTAGATTCTGTTGGGCCATAAGCATTTATTATATTGAAATCTCTATTTAACTTTAAATAATCCTTTAATATTTCATCTTTTATTGGCTCTACTCCAACGAGCATCTTATTTAATTTCACTTTATCAACTTGCTGTATTAATAAAGAGTATACACTTCTTAATAATGAGGGAGGAATATATGTGAATGTTATTCCATAATCCACAATTGCTTGAGTTAGCAACTTAATATCAGATACTTCTTTACTATTATAAAAAATAATTTTTGCACCAAATGACATTGGCAAGAAGTATTCTGCTACAGAAACATCAAATGTAAATCTTGTTAAAGATAAACAGCTATCCAAAGTAGAAAATCCTCCTTTGAAATCGTTATACATTGAATAGATAAAGTTTACAACGGAGGTGTGCTCTATAATTACACCTTTTGGCACTCCGGTTGAACCTGAAGTATAAATAATATAGCAGGAATCAGATGATTCATTTATATGATTCAAATTTTCTGATCTGCCCTGATAAATATTTTCAGATTCTAAAAACAATGTTTCATGCACATTTAAACTAGCAATTCCGGATACTGTCAGCAGTATCTTTGAATGACTATTATTCAGCATAAATTGTTTTCTGCTTTCCGGAAGCATCGGATCAATAGGTAAATATGCACCTCCTGCTTTCAATATTCCCATTATTCCTATGATCAATTCAAATGAACTTTCAATCATTAAACCAATTATCGTTTCTGATTCGACACCTTTATTTCTTAATAATCGTGCTAACTGATTTGATTTAGAGTTTAAATCTCTATATGTCATCTCTTTCCCCTGAAACACAAGTGCATTATTTTCCGGCGTTCGTTCAACCTGCTCCTCAAATAATTGATGAATGGTCTTATCTTTTGGATAATCGGCGTCTGTATTGTTAAACTCATACAATAACTGATGTTTCTCTGCTTCGGTTATAATATCAATTTCGGTGATTTTAATCTCAGGCTTTCTGGCTAATTGACTTACTATCTGTTTAAAATATACTATAAATCTATCTATTGTTTCGGCTTTGAATAGTTGGGTGCAATATTCAAAGCTTAATAAGATTTGATCTCCATAATCAATAGCTATAATGGTCAGGTCAAACTTCGATATCCCAATTTTATGTACCTGCTCCATGTTATTAAATCCTGATATATCTCCACTATATTCTGCCTGATTCAATAAATTAATCACTACATCGAAAATAGGATTGCGACTGGTATCTCGCTCTACTGATACCTTGTCTACTAAATCTTCGAACTGGTAATTCTGATTTTCGTAAGCTCCAAGTACGGTTTGCTTTAAGCTTGATACGAACTCTTGTATGGTTTCTTCTGCTTTTACTTCATTACGTATGGATAGTGTATTAATA
>WTBR01000095.1 GCA_013138975.1 Bacteroidales bacterium | reverse complement strand
TTGAATTATTTTTTGCTTAGATGATTCAAAAAATACAAGCATAGCAGTAGTTACGGTTTTGTTTTTTGAAGAAATATAAGTGAAAAAGAAACGAATTATATAGCTCATTTTGGTGTTTAGTTGGTATAACACCTTAAATCCGCAAAGTGTGGCACGAATTTATTAATAATCAGTAAGTTGATTGTAATTTTATGTAATCTATATTTTTAACCATGGCACGGCTATTTACTTAATATTTAAATGAATGAAAATTTACTTGCAGATATTAGGTAATAGTTTTTTGTAGTAATAATAGTGCATTTGGACATGATGAATATCTTCCAAAAAAAATCAGGCAAACTTAAAAAGAATGCCTGATAACAAATATATTTTAGATTATTATTTGCGCAATAGATTTCTAAATAAAAACCAAATAATGCTGGAAATTAACAATAAACCAAATCCATATAAGGGAGCTATAAGCGTAACTCTAATTCCGCCTGCAATGAGGGATAGTTGAATATCTCCAGCTTTTTGAACAGAATCTAAAGCGTGATACATTCCTATCATTTGACCAGTTAGACCTAATAAGAATGTAAAACTTCCTACGAACAGAATGATTGAATTTTGTTTCGTTAATTTTTGCAAATCTTTTTTGTCGGAGAAATAGTTTATGAGGAATCTAATGACAATAAATATAACAACAATCCACATTGCATAAATTACTGACATGAAAGCTGGACCTCCTTCAAATAAATGTTTTACTACCATAATTTTTTTGTTTTGATTAATACTGGATCAATATTATGAACGATTAATCAAATTGAAAAAATATTTACGCCAAGGTACATTTTTATGCGCTTGATAACAAGTTCAAGTTTCTAAATGGATTATTTGCATTTAGGGTTGCCAAGTGGTTGTTTACATAAATTATTTATGCAACAGATAATTGAAATATTTAATATAGTATCTTTGATTTAGATTATGGAAGATCAGAAATTATATAATTTAGTAATAAAGAAAAGCAATTGGATATGGCATGTTGTATATTGGTTATTAGCAGCTAGTTTAATGTTTTTTATATTTAGCAATAGAGATTACGATTTGCAATATCGAATAGTTTTAGTGTGCTTAATAGTTACAGCCAGCTTTTTTATTACAAAAACAATAAACAACTATATAATTCCTCAATTTCTATTTACAGGAAAAATATTTTTGTTTATATACATCATGTTTGCTGTATTTATTTTTACGTTTTGGCTTATATCTTTTTCGGTAATTCTTATTTTACTTTATAGTGGATATTATCTTCCTAGTTTAATTATTCCACAACAAGATGATATTTTGATATTGATTGCAGGAAATTACCTGATCGTTATTATGGCAGTTGTTATTCATTTTATTAAAGAGTCGTATCGTCGATTAATAGAAAAAGATAGTATTGAAAAGCAGAAACAGTTAACAGAATTAAAATTAAAAGAGGCAAACCTTAAACTTCTGCAAGGACAGATTCATCCACATTTTTTATTTAATATGCTCAATAACTTATTCGGATTAGTAAAGGAAGATGTGGAAAGTTCAAGAGAAGTAATTGTGAAGTTATCAGATTTATTAGATTATATGTTATATAAATGCGATAAACCGATGGTTAGTTTAGAAGATGAGATTAAATTTATAAAGGACTATATTGATTTGGAACGTGTTCGTCATGATGAAAATTTCAATGTAGATTTTAATGTTTCAGGAGAAAAAGGTAATATAAAAATCGCACCATTGGTTTTATTTCCCTTTGTTGAAAATGCCTTTAAACACGGTTTTCATAATCCAAATGAATGCTTTATTCATATGAAATTAAATATTACAGAAATAAAATTGATGTTCGAAATAGAAAATAGCCTTTCGAAAGAAATAAAGGATAAATATTTAAATCAAGAGGGTAAGGGGATAGGATTAAAAAATATTAAAGAGCGATTGGAATTAATTTATAGAGATAAATATCAGTTGGATATTATAAATAATGAAAATATATTTAAAGTTAAACTAGAAATTGATTTGGATAAAAGATCTTAATGGAGAGCATTGTAATTAATGTGCCAGTCTTAAACATTCATATTTCGACAAGCTCAATATGACAAGTAGTTTAAATTCAGATTGTCACACTGAGCTTGTCGAAGTGTATTAGCAATTTTGGAATTTATAACTATATATGGTGCTAAGCTGTTCTCTAAATTAGGTTTTATAAAAGGATAAAAAATGCAAGATGATAATAAGTAAATCCGCTAAGCACCTAACATTAATTTAAGTTTCATGCTCAATATGACAAGTAGTTTAAATTCAGGTTGTCACACTGTCCCGATAGCTATCGGGATGTCGAAGTGTATTAACAATTTTGGAATTTATAACTATATAAGGTGCTAAGCGGTTCTCTAAATTAGGTTTTATGTAAGGATAAAAAATGCAAGATGATAATAAGTAAATCCGCTAAGCACCTAACATTAATTTAAGTTTCATGCTCAATATGACAAGTAGTTTAAATTCTGATTGTCACACTGTCCCGATAGCTATCGGGATGTTGAAGTGTTTTAACAACTTTTGAATAACTTTTTAATAAGGTTTGAGGAATATGAAATGAACGCAAAATAATATTAAGTATTTAAATAAAATGAGCTGTAAATCGAAATATAAAAGTGTAATAATTGATGATGAACCGATTGCTATTCGGGTAATACAAGAGCATCTCGAAAAGTTTGAAAACATTGAATGTTTAAAGGGTTTTACAAAAGCCATTGATGCAATTGAAATATTGAATAAAGAAAAAATCGATTTACTTTTTCTTGATATAAATATGCCCGGTATTTCCGGCATTGAATTTCTAAAGACTCTCAAGAATCCACCTAAAGTAATATTCACCACAGCATACAGAAACTTTGCTGTTGATGCATTTGAACTTGATGCCTTAGATTATTTAGTAAAGCCAATTTCTTTTGAACGATTTTTAAAAGCAATAAATAAATTCCTTTCGCAAGCAGAAATAATTCAAACGTCTGAAAGTGCTGAAATTCAAGAAAAGGATTACATTATCTTAAAATCGGATAAGAAAAATTATAAAATCAAATTTGATGAAATTTTGTTTGTTGAAAGTCTTGATAATTATATAAAAGTCCACACAAAAGACCTTTCTATTATTTGTTATGAAAGACTTTCGGGAATTGAGGATGAATTACCAAACAATAATTTTATTCGAATACATAGATCATACATAATTAACTTATCAAAAATTGATGTTTTTACATCAGCATATGTAGAAATTGGAGAAAGAAAATTCACGATCGGACGAAATTATAAAGATGATGTTTTAAAACGATTAAATTGATTAGTAAAAAGATACAGGATACAGGATACAGGATACAGGATACAAGATACAGGATAAAAGGTGCAAGTGATATGATGTGAGGCATTTATTATTTTGACTTTTTGATTAAAATCAAATAGAAATAGCTCAATACTCACATCTTGATACTAAAATTTTAATAACGAGGTATATCTTTAATTTCATTAAAATAGCTTTGCACACCATTTTCTTTCATTTTATTTTGAATTGTTAACCAACGTTTTTCCAGATGCTCATCAAATCCATGTTGGGTACAAGGGAATTCAGAACATTCGAAACAAAAGTCAACCAAATGATCTTTTGAGCATTGTTTTACCTTACAATCAACAAAAAGCTTACATTCATCTTTTCTACAACCACCGCATTCAACATTCGAGAAATGATTAAGCATTTCTTTAAAGTCAGGATATTTTTCGAAAACAGCTTCGTTGAGGAGATTAACAAATCGTTCTGCATAAATATCGAAATTTCCCAGATTTTCTTTTAAGTCGGAACTTAATTGTTTTATGATTCCATCTTTATATGCAAAGCATTTTGAGCAATAAATTCCGCATGAGCCTAAACTATTTAGTATATTATTATGGCTCATTATAATTGACTTTAGGTCTGTTGTTTTGTAAATTTGCAGAAAATATCTTATCAAAAATACATAAAGATATCCAACTATACTCTCCTTCGTTATAAGAATAATATAACGTACGCAAATTGTTTATATATTCAGATTAACAAGATTTATTATGCCCATAAAAAAAGTAAAAGATTACTTAGATAGTAACGCTATTAAGTATGTTACTATTCGTCATTCTCCTGCTTACACAGCAATGGAAGTGGCAGCATCTGCACATATATCTGGTAAAGAGTTAGCAAAAACGGTTATGGTAAAGGTAAATGGAAAAATGACAATGGTTATACTGCCAGCATCATATAAAATTGATTTTGGACTTTTAAAGGAACTAACAGGAACTAAAAAAGTTGACTTAGCTGAAGAGGATGAATTCACTACTATGTTTCCTAACTGTGAAGTAGGAGCTATGCCTCCATTTGGGAATTTATATAAAATGGAAGTTTACGTTGCAGAAACATTAACAAAAGATAAAGAAATTGCTTTTGCTGCAGGATTCCACAATGAACTAATTAAGTTGGCCTATGAAGATTTTAAAAACTTAGTGCAGCCAATAGTTATGAAAATTTCTATACTAGTATAAAGTGAATTTTATCAACAAAATTTATAATAGATTGACCAAAATATTATTGTCAGAGGCTGTTCAAAAAGCCAAAAATCGTCTATATTTCGACAGATTTAGTGTGACACCTGCTTTAAATTAACTTGTCACACTGAAGCTGTCAAAGTGTTTTTGCTTTAAGACTACCTTCTTAGACACCCACATAGTTTATGTGTGATTTTTTTTCAAAGAAACTTTCCTATGACCAAAGGGAATAATGACATTATAAAATTGTTTAGATAGTCTTTTTTAAAACGGAAATAATATCACTTCTTATTTATTAAAAAGCTTAATAATTGAGTTTTTATGAATTACTTCTTGACAAATATATTCTTTGAAACAGCCATTTTCATTTAAATTCTTGGAATCATAGCTTCAATATATTTCTTATGCTTTTTTATTGTTAAAAATAGAATGCAGTTTCCCACATTGCATAAAGAATTATTATCAATATTAAAAGATAATAACTGTTTAATAAACTCTATTAAAATATTAAATAGTAGTAATTGTCATTTTAAATTTATACTCATATAAAGTCAAGCGCAACAATTATCGCTGTTTATGCTACGAATATAAATGTTGAACAATAAAAGTTTTTTGTTTGTGTAAAAAAAATGACATTTGACATAATTGATTTTATTGTGCTGTATAGTAATTTACTAATTTTTAACCTTAACAAAACTTATTATGAAAACTCAAAAATGGATTAAATTATCAGTTTTAGCTCTTTTATCTGGAGTTATTTTTATTAGCTGTGAAAAAGAAGAAACTTTTACACCTGAAGTAAATGTAAGCGAAGGTTTTACTGTACGACCTGATTTCATAGACACTAGACCAACAAGCGTAATTGCTGATTTTACTTTAACCGCAGATGATGCTGTTGCAGTAAAATTAAATGAAAACGGAGCTAAAAGTAAAACTGCTGTAGTAATTGGTATTTCTGATTATGCTGGTACAGTTAACGATCTTACTTATTGTGATGACGATGCTGACGATTGGGCAGCAAGATTACAAACAGAAGGATATTCTGTAACATTGTTAAAAGATTTAAACGCAACACAAAGTGCAATCGAATCTGCACTAGCTACACTTGCAGGTCAAGCAACAGCTGGTAACGAAATTGCTTTTGTTTATTCAGGACATGGAAGTAGTGGAAATATTATTTCAACTGATATGGCTTATATAAGTAGCTCTTACTTTGCAACTACTTTTTCTAATTCAACTAGTACAAAAATGATGTTTACTTATGACGCTTGTCAAATTGGTGCTATGAAAACTGCTCTTGCTGCTACAGGTAGAGTTGTTATTGTTGGTTCAGACACAAGAAGATATACTTATGATGGTACTGCTGCTATGGCAAATGGTGTATTTACTTATTATCAAATGGAAGGATTCGATACAGAAGGTTTTTCTTATTTAGAAGATGATACCGATTATGCTGTTACTGAATTTTTAGCTTGGGCAAAATCTGTTCATGTTAAAGTTGCTCCTTCATATTCTGATTTATATTCAGGCGATTTTGATTTATAATATATTATAATTTATTATACTATACTGCATTAATATTTAGATGCTACCCAAAAGGTAGCATCTATTTTTTTTATCTCTTCTAACTTTTAATCATTCTTCCTTTGTTATTTTTTCAGTAGTATATTGAATCATTAAACAAACTCAATCATTTTCTATTTCAATAAAAACTTTCGCTAGCAATTCTATCTCGTTCCCAACATTCACGTATAAACCACCCCAACCCCTGATAAACTTCACGTTTCGAATCCATTATCATCGAATCAATGAAATTAAACACGGTAGTATGCTTTATAGTATATAATCATAGTAACAGGAACATGTATATGCAGGAATTTATTCTCGGCATACTTTTATTTCGATAAACATTGAAGTTTAAAAAAATCAGTGTAACGTAAAACAAGAAAACTTTTGGTAAATTATGAATAGATTGAAAGTAAGTTGTAAAAATTTAGCAGCATTTAAAATTATTTTTTATCCGACACTTGCTCTTAGGTTTAATACATAGGTGGTATAAAGAGAAAATCAAGTTTGTAAAAGTTTTTTATAGTGATTTATATTAGGGGATATTTGAAAAACAGCATACTAAATTGCGAATGGGAGATGTGCAATTTAAAATAATATTGTTTAAGAAAAATGAAAACAACATTAACATAAAGTAGCTATAATTAAATAATTATTGTAATTTGAGTTTAATTTTATATTGCTGTATAGTAAGTTACCATTTTATTAATCTTAAAAAACAAATTATGAAAACACAAAAATCGATTAAATTATCAGTTCTAGCTTTATTATCTGGAGTTATGTTTATTAGTTGTCAAAAAGAAGAAACTTTTACACCAGAAACAATTGTAAGTCAAAATTATACTGTACGTCCAGATTTCGCAACATTAGACACTAGACCTGCAAGCGTAATAGCTGATTTTACTTTAACCGCAGAAGATGCAGTTGCAGTAAAATTAAATGAAAACGGAGCTAAAAGTAAAAATGCTTTAGTAATTGGTATTTCTGATTATGAAGGTACAGCTAACGACCTTACCTATTGTGATGAAGATGCAGATGATTGGGGAGCAAGATTACAAACAGAAGGATATACTGTAACAATGTTAAAAGATTTAAATGCAACACAAAGTGCAATACAATTAGCATTAGCTACACTTGCAAGTCAAGCAACAGCTGGTAACGAAATAGCTTTTGTTTATTCAGGACATGGAAGTAATGGTAATATTGTTACAACTGATTTATATTATATAAATAGTAGTTGGTTTGAAACAACTTTTTCTAATGCAACCAGTACAAAAATGATGTTTACTTATGATGCTTGTCAAATAGGTGCAATGAAAACTGATCTTGCTGCAACAGGTAGAATTATTACAGTTGCTTCAGACACAAGAACAGCTTCTTATGATGGTACTCCTACTATGGCAAATGGTGTATTTACTTATTATCAAATGGTAGGTTTCGATACAGAGAATTATATTTATGTTGAAGATGATAGCCAACATGCTTGTGATAAAATGTATTCATGGGCATATAGTGTTCATGTTAGAGTTGCTCCATCATATTCTGATTTATATACTGGCGATTTTGATTTATAATTAATTATACTATATTGCATTTTTAAATACTTAGATGCTGCTCGAAAGGCAGCATCTATTTTATTTTATATCTCTTCTAAATTTCAATCGTTCCTCTTTTGTTATTTTCTCAGTAGCATATTGAATGATTAAACGAGCGCAATCATTTTTCCATTTCAATAAAAACTTTCGCTAGCAATTCTATCTCGGCCCCAACATTCACGCATAAACCACCCCAACCCCTGATAAACTTCATGTTTCGAATCCATTATCATCAAATCAATGAAATTAAACAAGGTAGTATGCTTTAAGAATATAATCATAGTAACAGGAACATGTTTATGCAGGAATTTATTCTCGGCATACTTTTATTTCGATAAATATTGAGGTTTAAAAAAATCAGTGTAAAATAAAACAAGAAAACTTTTGGTAAATTATGAATAGATTGAAAGTAAGTTATAAAAATTTAGCAGCATTTAAAATTATTTTTTATCCGACACTTGCTCTTAGGTTTAATACATAGGTGGTATAAAGAGAAAATCAAGTTTGTAAAAGTTTTTTATAGTGATTTATATTAGGAGATATTTGAAAATCAGCATACTAAATTGCAAATGGCAGATGTGTAATTTAAAATAATAATGTTTAAGAAAGATAAAAACAACATTAACATAAAATAGCTTTATTTAAATAATTATTGTAATTTGAGTATAATTTTATATTGCTGTATAGTAAGTTACCATTTTATTAATCTTAAAAAACAAATTATGAAAACGCAAAAATGGATTAAATTAACTGTTTTAACTTTATTATCAGGAGTTTTATTAATTAGCTGTCAAAAAGAAGAAGCTTTTACACCTGAAACAATTGTAAGTGCAGATTTTACTGTGCGACCGGATTTTGCAACTTTAGATACCAGGCCTGCAAGCGTAATTGCTGATTTTACTTTTACCGCAGAAGATGCTGTTGCAGTAAAACTTGATGGAAATGCAGCAAAAGGTTTAAAATATGCTTTAGTAATTGGTATTTCTGATTATGAAGGTACAGCTAACGACCTTACCTATTGTGATGAAGATGCAGATGATTGGGGAGCAAGATTACAAACAGAAGGATATACAGTAACAATGTTAAAAGATTTAAATGCAACACAAAGCGCAATAGAATCTGCAGTAGCTACACTTGCAAGTCAAGCAATAGCAGGTAACGAAATATCTCTAGTATATTCAGGTCATGGTAGTAGAGGTAGTATCGTAACAACCGATTTGGCTTATATAAGCAGTACATGGTTTGGAACATCGTTTTCAAATGCTACAAGTACAAAAATGATGTTTACTTTTGATGCTTGTCAAATAGGTGCTATGAAAACTGATCTTTCTGCTACAGGTAGAATAGTTACAGTTGCTTCAGATACAAGAAGATATTCATATGACGGTGATGCTACTATGGCAAATGGTGTATTTACATACTATCAAATGGAAGGTTTCGATACAGAGAATTATATTTATGTTGAAGATGACAGCCAATATGCTTGTGACGAAATGTATGCATGGGCAGCTAGTTTACATGGTGTTAAGGTTGCTCCATCATATGATGATTCATATGCCGGTGATTTTGATTTATAATATTAATTAATTATACTATACTGCATATAAATATACGAGGCTGTCCTAAAAGGCGGCCTCTGTTATTATTTTTTAACTCTTCTAAATTTTAATCGTTCCTTTTTAGTCATTTTTTCACTTGCATATTGAATGATTAAACGAGCGCAATCAATTTCCATTTCAATAAAAACTTTCGCTAGCAATTCTATCTCGTTCCCAACATTCACGCATAAACCACCCCAATCTCTGGTGAACTTCACGTTCCAAATCCATCATCATCGAATTAATGAAATTAAACCTTGTTGCTAAGTCTGTGCTATGCTTTAAGTATTTAATCATAGCAACAGGAACACATCTATGTTGAAATTTACTTTCAGTGGCATATCAGATCTTATAATTCACCAAGTTTTGTGATTTCTCTTTTCTAAAATACAGAAAAGAAATATTGAAACACCCCATTGGGATTAATTCAGATATAAATTTCTTGTAAGAAGAAGAAATTTGTTTGTTAAACAAATTCAATTGTGAATAATCTCATGATTTTTTAAACTTTTTTTTTCGTAAAACAAGTTTGATTATGTGTTGACAATAGCCTTTAACTTAATCGTTAATCTTAAAATTTACCCTTCAATTTCCTTTTTAATCTACATTAAACAAAACAAATGTTTAAAAATATATATAAATAAATCAACATTATTTGATTTATTTTAAAAAATAATAATCATATTTGTCATGTATTTTTAATGCAGTATAGTAATTTACTAATTTTTTTAACCTTAAAAACCCTTATTATGAAAACTCAAAAATGGATTAAATTAACAGCTCTTGCATTATTATCAGGAGTTATGTTTATTAGTTGTCAAAAAGAAGAAGCTTTTACTCCAGACACAGCTGAAAGTCTAAATTATACCGTACGACCAGATTTCGCAACATTAGATACCAGACCACAAGAAGTAATAGATCAATTTATGGTAACTGGAGATGATGCTTTAGCAGTAAAACTTGATGAAAACTCAGCAAAACCTGGAACTAAATATGCTTTGGTAGTTGGTATTTCTAATTATGCAGGTACTGCAAATGATCTTACATATTGTGATGAAGATGCTGATGATTGGAAATCACAATTGCTTTCAGAAGGATATAGCGTAACAAGTATAAAGGATTTAAGTGCAACAAAAAGCAATATAGAATCTGCATTAGCTACACTTGCAAGTCAATCAATAGCAGGTAACGAAATAGCTTTCGTTTATTCAGGACATGGAAGTAGTGGTAATATCGTTACAACTGATTTATATTATATTAATAGTAGTTGGTTTGAAACAACTTTTTCAAATGCTACAAGTACAAAAATGATGTTTACTTTTGATGCTTGTGAGATAGGTGCTATGGCTACAGATCTTAATGCAACCGGTAGAGTAATTGCAGTTGGATCAAGTAAAAATACATATTCTTATGATGGCGATGCTTCTATGCAAAATGGAGTATTTACTTATTATCAAATGGTAGGTTTCGATTCAATGAATTATATTTATGTTGAGCCTGATTTCTCATATGCTGTTACACAAATGAAAGCATGGGCGAAAAGTGTTGGTGTTCGTGTAGCACCTTCATTTAAAGATTCTTATGCAGGCGATTTTGATTTGTAATATTTTATAATTAATTAAGCTATACCGCTTATAAATATATAGATGCTACTGAAAAGGTAGCATCTATCTTTATTTTTTATCTCTTCTAAAATCTAATCGTTCCTCTTTTGTCATTTTTTCGGTAGCATATTGAATGATTAATCGAGCGCAATCATTTTTCCATTTCATGAGAAAAGATTCTGTTAGTGCTCTATCCCTTTTCCAACATTCACGTTAAAACCATCCCAATCCCTGATGAACTTCTCGTTCCGAATTCATCAACATCGAATCAATGAAGTTAAGCATTGTTGCTAAGTCTGCGCTGTGCTTTAAATATTTTATCATTGCAACAGGAACACATCTGCGCTGGAATTTATTTTCAGTGGCATATCAGATCTTATAATTCACCAAGTTTTGTGATTTTTCTTTTCTAAAATGCAGAAAAGAAATATTGAAAGACCCCATTGGTATTAAACCAGATATAAATTTCTTGTAAGAAGTAGATTTCTGTTTGTTAAACAAATTCAATTGTGAATAATCTCATGATTTTTAAACTTTTTTTTCGTAAAATAAGTTTGATTATGTGTTGGCAATAGCCTTTAACTTAATCGTTAATCTTAAATTTTACCCTTCAATTTCCTTTTTAATCTACATTAAACAAAATAAATGTTTAAAAAAATATATAAATAAATCAACGTTATTTGATTTATTTTAAAAAATAATAATCATATTTGGCATGTATTTTTAATGCAGTATAGTAAATTACTAATCTCTTGAGTGTAAGCGAAAAGCTTTTGAAAACCAAGGAGTTTACTTTTGTAAATGCTGTGTACTGAGCCTGTCGAAGTAACTGTTTTAAAAATGAGAATAACCAAGAACTTTGCGAAGCTCACGAACTCCTTTAAAAAATAGAAGTGATTGTGAGTAATTTGGCGTTTTCTTGTAGAGGCTAATTAACATATTTTTTTGCATATAGATATAATTGCTGTTCTTTTAATTTTAGGATAGCCTCTTTGTATAAAGAATAAACCGAAGCTTTGACGGTTTTAAAATGTTCAAGGCCAAATAAACTATATTTTATTACAATGAAAGATTTAAAAAATTTAAACGGTGCTACGCAGATTAGCAAAAAAGATCAAAAAAATATTAATGGTGGAGCAATTCCTCATAATTGTTTTACAGATGCGGATTGTGAACGTCCTGATGTTAATTATGTTTGTATTCAAAATCATTGTTTGTATTATTTTTAAACAAAAAAAGGAGCTGTCAAATTCTTATTTGACAGCTCTTTATTATTTGTACTCTGACAAGTTTTTTTCCAATATAATATTCTCTAAAAGATAAATCGATATTTTATACAGTCTTCTTATTTTTTATCCCTTCTAAATTTTAATCGTTCCTCTTTAGTCATCTTTTCACTTGCATATTGAATGATTAATCGAGCGCAATCATTTTTCCATTTCATTAAAAAACTTTCAGTAGCATTTCTATCCCTTTTCCAGCATTCACGTAAAAACCACCCCAATCCCTGATGAACTTCTCGTTCCGAATCCATCATCATAGGATCAATGAAATTAAGCATTGTTGCTATGTCTGTGCTGTGCTTTAAGTATTTTATCATTGCAACAGGAACACATCTGCGTTGAAATTTATTTTCAGCAGTGCGCCATCCCGATAAATCATCAAGCTTAATAATTTCCTTTTTCCAAAAAACAGGAAAAAAGTATTGAACTATTCCGTCTGTATGTGCCCAATTGTTTATTCCAAACGAAAACCAGGATTCTAATTCTTGAAATGTTCTTGTATCAAACTCTTTAGAGAATTCATTTAATAAATTAACAGCAAAAGAAGGAAGTTCGAATTTATCTTCAGGTATAAGTAGTTTTGAAACTTCATAAACAAGATCTATTGTACACCATGGTTCCTTCTTAATTTCTTTTACTTTATTCGGAATTAAATCTTTGTGTAGTCCATAACCATTAAAACCACCTTTAAAGTAGCGCGAATATTTTATAACAATGGCTTCATCTGCATTTTGAGCGCAAAAGTTTTTAATGTCTAGGTATAATTCTTTAGCTGTCATTGTTTTGGCTTTGAGACCTAACAGGTTTTCAAAACCTGTTAGGTCTGGTTTTTATTATTCGTATTTTTTTAATATCTCAATAAATTCAAAGTCTTTAAGGTAATGTTTCCAATCCTCATCTTTTCTTATAAAATCAACTTCTTGTTCATCATTTTCTAAACTCATATCTAAATAATGAAGCGCATTTTCTTTTTCGTATTTTAATGAATAAGCACATGCAAGGTTATAGCATTTTCCACCCAACTCTATTGACTTTTTGTATTTTTCAATAGCTTTATAATAAATGTCTTTCGCTTCTTCTTCCTTTTTTGTTTTTGCAAATGCCATTAGAGTGTTTCCCCAGTTGTAGAAGGCTTCGTGATCGTTTGGTTTAATTTTTAGAGCTTTTTCGTATTTTTCAAATGCTTCGTTGTACAATTTTTCTGCTGCTTTACCTTCTTTTGTTATTGCCAGAAAGCTTAAAATATTCCCCCAGTTGTAATATGCTTCATGAAAGTCATGTTTAATTTCAATAGCTTTTTTGTATTTTTCAAATGCTTCGTTATACAATTCTTCAGTTTCTTTTCCCTCTTTATATCTTACCAGTTTAACTAAACTATATCCCCAGTTGTTATATGCTTCATGAAAGTCAGGTTTAATTTCAACAGCCTTTTTGTATTTTTCAAATGCTTCGTTATATAATTCTTCTGCTTCTTCACTGTCTTTTGTTATTGCCAGATTCACTAAGTCAGTTCCCCAGTTGTTGAAGGCCTTGTGATCGTCTTGTTTAATTTTAACAGCTTTTCCGTATTTTTCAAATGCCTCCTTATACAATTCTTCAGCTTTTTCACCTTCTTTTGTTATTGCCAGATTCCCTAAAGTATTTCCCCAGTTGCAGAAGGCTTGATGTTTGTCTGGTTTAATTTTAATAGCTTTTTCGTATTTATCAAATGCCTCCTTATACAATTTTTCAGCTTCCTCACCTACTTTTGTTATTGCCAAGTTTCCTATATAAATTCCCCAGTTGTAGAAGGCTTCATAATTGTGTGGATTAATTTTAACAGCTTTTTCGTATTTTACATAAGCTTCATCATATAAATTTTCTGCTTCTTGTTCCTCTTTGTTGTCTGCCAGATTTCCTAAAACTGTTCCCCAGTTACAATAAGTGTTACTATCTTTAGCATTTAATTCAGCAGCTACCTTATATTCTTCAAGAGCTTCTTCAAGTTTATTATCTAATTGAAATTCTACACCTTTAGAAAAATATTTTAGAGATTCTCTTTTAAGTAAGGCATCTTTTCTTTCAATTTCGTTTCCGTTTTCTAAATACTTATATTTCGTTTCCTCTAGTTCTTGCTTTGTATCTTCAAACTGCTTTTCTAATTTTAAAGTCTCAGGTGACTTTTTATTTGCAAATTCTTCTTTTATTGTAAGAAGTTCAGAGATCACAATCTCTATATTACTATAATCTTTTACTTGAATAGGGCTTAAAAAATCCAGAGAGCTATCTATAGTGTTTTTTGTAATGATAAAATGTTTTTGGTTATGCACTCCCTGTAGTTCTTTAATTTCCGAGAAAATATTATTTATCTGGAAATCGCCCATGCCTGTTCCAATAAAAAGAATGGTTTTGTTAATAATTATGTTTCGCAATACCAATAAGGAATGCTCTGCATCTCTATCTTTATTCTTATATAAAGCATTATAATCCGATGGAAATATTACCATTGAGTCGCCATCCAAACAACATCCGTGTAATTTAAATAATAGTGGCGAATCTGGATTTTTAGATGTGGTTAATTCGTAATTTTTTCCTTTATAGGCAAGATTTTTTAGTAGTTCTTTGTTCGACCGTTCAAATGCATTATCATAATTTGTTGTTACAATTTTTCGCGATAATTTAAATATATTTTGGTGTAAACTATAATCGTTTTCTTCTTCGTGTAAATCAAAAAAATCCTTCGTAAATTTTATAATCTCAGCCTTTGGAAATTGTTTATTTGACTCTATTAAATCTAATATTTTTACCGCTTCGTATTTCCCAATTAGTTGAATAAGGCATTCTACATCATGTCTTTTACTTTTCAAATAATTAAGAATTTGCAACACAAAATTATCCCAGCCTTCTAATCTTATACCTTCAGTATTAATAAAATTGTACGATAAGCCTGCACCAACAAATATTATTAGTTCATTTTTTTTAATGGCTTCTTTAAGTTCGGGAGGTGGAGTAAAACTATACATGTAATTATAGATTTTTCTGTTTTAAGATTGTTAAAATTAGTTATACAATTTTAATATGCAAAACAAAAACCACTTTGCTGTAGAGGATTGTTGCTGCATTTATTAGAAGATTTACTTTTTATTTTATTAGCTACTTAGTTTAAGTTGATAAATTTTATATTCCTTTTAATAATGCTTTTACAGGGGGTGTTAAAAAATAAATAGTGTCTCATAAAAGTATATGGACTAAATTTCATCAATGAGTAACGTTCTATAAGAGGGTGTCCAAAAAGTAATTAAATTGCTCATATTCGGATAAACTCAATATGACAAATTATTGCACTTCTGTTTGTCACACTGAGCTCGTCGAAGTGTTTTTATATTTTTTTTTACTTTTTGTACACCTTTTTATTTAGGCTCATAAACTCACCAGGCTATAGGTTTTAGCTCTTTTTTCGAATCTTATTTCAGACACTGCTATAAAAAAATATTGCAAAATACTTGACATGTATTTATAAAACCACGTACTTTGTACGAAATAAGTAATTAAAGACACAAAACGTATATTGTGACATGGAAAGTATAGATGATCAAAAATTAAAAGAAATAATAGTTGCAGCAAAAGAACTTTTCTGGAAGCATGGTTTTAAGCGAGTTACAATAGAAGAGGTGTGCAGAAAGGCCAAAGTAAGTAAAATGACTTTTTACAAGCATTTTAAAAATAAAATGGAACTCATAAAGTATCTTTTAAATTTCATATTTGATAAGTCCTTAAAAAAGTATCGTGAAATAATGGATAGCGATCTTCCTTTTCCCGAAAAAGTAAAACAGACCTTGGATTTAAAAATGGAGCAATCTCAGGATATCAGTAATGAATTTATGAATGATTATATACGTCACGCAGATCCCGAAATGCTTGAGTTCCTGAATCAGATACAATCAAAAAATCTTAAAATGATTGTTAATGATTATGTTGAAGCGCAAAAAAAAGGTGAAATAAGAAAAGATATAAAACCTGAATTTATATTGTATTTTTTAAATCAAATGTTTGTAATGATGAAAGACGAAAGCTTAGAGAAGTTATATTCAAACCCACAAGATCTGATAATGGAATTTATAAACTTCTTTTTTTATGGTGTATTACCAAGAGATGGAAAAAATGAATAAAGTAAAAATTTACATATTACTAATTAGTATTTTCTTATTTGTGTGCTTGCATACAAGTAAAGGGCAGGATAGCGATTTTACCGAACAAGTATCCGGCTGGACAAATCTAAATTTTAATGATCCGTTTTTAACACAGGCAGGATTAAGATATATTCCCGATTACAAGAGTTCTTATAATGCAAAAGATAATCTAATACTAAAAACAAATGTGTCATTTAATGCTTATGCCAGTGGTTTAATGTACGGATTAGATAGCATTCAAAGCAATTATAATATAAAACCCTATCGATTACAATTTGGTCTTTCAGGCAATCAATTTGATGTTCGTGTAGGATTGCAAAAAATCAATTTTGGATCGGCAACATTATTAAGACCATTAATGTGGTTCGATGGAATAGATCCCCGAGATCCACTCCAATTAACCGATGGTGTTTATGCTGTTTTGGGTAGATATTATTTTTTAAATAATGCGAATATCTGGCTTTGGAGTTTGTATGGAAATAAAAATATTAAAGGTTGGGATTCCTTTCCTTCAAATAAAAAACGACCCGAAGTAGGAGGTAGATTCCAGTACCCGGTTTTAAAGGGAGAACTTGCTGTGACATATCATTATCGCGATGGAGTTTTTGATGGTACATATGCTGATACAATATCTAATCGTAACGGGTTTTCTGAGAATAGATACGCAATTGATGGAAAATTCGATTTAGAAATAGGACTTTGGTTTGAAGCAACTGTAATACATCAAAACCTCGATTTTACAAAGCAGCGATATAAACGCCTTATTAACGTCGGAGCAGATTATACCTTCCCATTGGGAAATGGATTAAATCTTATTACAGAATATTTTACTTACCAACAAACAGAAAGTGTTTTTGGAAATGGAGATGGAATTGAATTTGGAGCAATGTCGTTGACATATCCAATAAATATCATTAATAATATACAAGCCATTGTTTATTACGATATTACAAATAATGATTTTTATCGATTTATTAATTTTTCATGGACCTATGATAATTGGATGATATACGTTATGGGATTTTGGAATCCCGATAAATTTCAAATATATCAGAATGCAGGAGAAGCAAATATATTTGGAGGTTATGGAGCACAACTAATGCTGGTATTTAATCATTAATCAAGATAAAAGATTCAAGATAAAAGTAAAAAGATAAAAGATAAAAAAAAGATGCAGGATATAGGATTCAAGATACAAGATACAAGATACAAGATACAAGATACAAGATACAAGTAAGAAGATAAAAGTAAAAAGTAAAAAGATAAAAGATAAAAGATAGATGCAGGATGAAGGATACAGGATAAAAGCGGCAGGGTAAATTAAGTAGTTTGTAAATAATAGTAACAAAATTAAGAATAGAAAATAAGAAGTCAGAATATATTACGAAAGTATCAAGTAGCATAACTTGGAACTAGAAACTTTGAACTTTAAACTAAAGCATATGGAACAAAATTCTTTAATAAACATTAACAATCTTGTAAAACGGTTTCCGGTTGGAAAAGGCGAGTTTACAGCCTTAAATGGTATAGATCTCACTTTCGAAACTGGTGAATTTGCAGGACTTGTTGGACCAAGTGGGTCTGGAAAAACTACTCTACTTAATATTATTGGCTCATTAGATACGCCAAGTGATGGTTCTGTAAATGTTATTGGACAAGATATAGCAAATCTTAATATTAAAAAAGCTGCCGTTTTGAGAAGGCAACACATGGGCTTTATATTTCAAACCTATAATTTGTTACCAGTTTACACTGTTTACGAAAATATTGAATTTCCATTACTCTTACTAAAGATGAGTGGTTCAGATAGAAAGAAAGCTGTTATGGATGCCTTAGATTGGGTTGGATTAACCGATAAAATTAAATCTCGCCCTGCACAACTTTCAGGAGGAGAATGTCAAAGAGTTGCAATTGCACGAGCAATGGTAAAAAAACCTGAACTTGTGTTAGCCGACGAGCCAACAGCAAATCTTGATGCAGCTAATTCTCATAATATCCTAAAAATGATGGCAAAACTGAATAAAGAGTTAAAAACTACATTCATATTTGCTACCCACGACGATAAAGTTATACAATATCTAAAAAGGAAAATCAGCCTTGAAGATGGTAAAATTGTTAACGACGAAAATGTTATAAATAAAGGAGAATAATCATGTTAGCTATAAAATTAGCCTATCGAAACCTGATTGGTGCAGGATTGCGAACCTGGCTTAATGTATTTGTATTGTCGTTCATTTATGTACTAATTATCTGGCATTATGGAATTCTAGATGGTTGGAATGAACAGGCAAATAAAGATATGAAAGTCTGGGAAGCAGGAAATGGTCATTATTGGCACCAAAGTTACGATCCATATGATTTCTTTACATTAGAAGAAAGTCATTCTCAAATTCCTGAAATATTACAAAAAGCCACAAATGAAGGAATTGTTACGCCTATATTATTATCTCAGGCAACAGTTTATCCCGATGGTAGAATCCAAAGTATGCTTTTGAGAGGAATTACTCCTGATCAAAAAGTAGTTGCAATTCCAAGCGCAGAGTTAAATGTTGAATTAGAAGAAATTCCTGCAATAATTGGAAGGCGAATGGCAAAATCTTGCAAGCTTAAAGAAGGTGATATTACCACAATCAGATGGCGTGATGTAAATGGAACTTTCGATGCAACGGAAGTAAAAATTGTAAAAGTTTTTAATTGTAATGTGCCAAGTGTCGATGCAGGACAAATGTATATTCCAATCGAGAAGCTTAGAGAAATGATGCAAGCCCCGAATGAAGCAACAATATTTGTTATTGGAGCAGATGCTGAAATGAGTGATAGTGTTTCAGGATGGGCATATAAAGATTATGATTTTCTGATGACAGAAATGAATGAGATGATGAAAATGAAAAAAGTCGGAGGATCATTTTTTTATGTAATACTCATGTTACTTGCGATGTTAGCTATATTTGATACACAAGTCTTATCAATTTTTAAAAGACAAAAAGAAATAGGAACATACATTGCCATGGGCATGACCCGACCGCAAGTTGTAAGCTTGTTTACCGTTGAAGGCGCAATGCATGCAATATTGGCTGTAATTGTTGGAGCTATTTATGGAGTGCCATTTTTATTATGGCAAATGAAGACAGGTATGTCAATGCCCGCAGGATCAGATGATATGGGTATTCCAATTGCAGAAAGCATTTTCCCTGTTTACGGAGTTGGGCTTATAGTTAGTACTATGCTTTTAGTATTGATAATAACTACAATAGTAAGTTATTTGCCAGCACGTAAAATATCTAAAATGAAACCAACTGACGCTATTAAAGGAAAGATACAATGATACGTTTTTTATTTAAAGGATTATTAAGAGACCGAAGCCGCAGTCTACTACCAATTCTGGTTGTTACTGCAGGAGTTACGCTAACCGTATTTGCATTTTGTTATGTAAACGGTATTTTAGGCGATATGATTGAGTTTTCGGCAAAATATACATCAGGTCATGTAAAAATAATGACTCGTGCATATGCTGAAAACAAAGATCAAGTGCCTAATGATCTTGCACTTTTAGAAGTAAATGATTTAATAAGTAATTTGCATGACGACTACCCCAAAATGGAATTCGTTCAACGAATAAGTTTTGGCGGTTTATTGGATGCTCCGGATGAAAATGGAGAAACCAAAAAACAAGGAGTCGTTGTTGGAATGGCAGCCGATTTAATATCAGAAAATACAAAAGAGATTGAACGGCTAAATCTGGATGGAGCTTTAAGAAAAGGACGATTCCCTGAAAAATCGAACGAAGTATTATTAAGCGATGAATTTGCAACAAAGCTTGAAGTAAGCCCGGGCGACAAAGTAACCTTAATTACTTCAACCATGTATGGAGGCATGTCAATACAAAATTTTGTTATTGCCGGAACCATTGAATTTGGAGTGCAATTTATGGATCGTAGTGGCATGATAGCTGATATATCGGGCATTCAAAACGCAATGGACATGAATGATGCCTGTGGTGAACTACTTGGTTTCTTAGAAATGGCAAATTACGATGATATAGCAGCTCTTAATGTAGAAACTACTTTTAATGAAAAATACACTGATCCAAATGATGAATTTTCGCCTGTAATGACCAGGTTGAAAAATGATTCAATTATGGCTGGTTACTTTGAGTATATGGATGGAGCGGTAGGAATATTAATAAGCATTTTTATACTGGCTATGTCAATCGTTTTATGGAATACAGGATTAATAGGAGGATTGCGTCGTTACGGCGAAATAGGAGTGCGTTTAGCTATTGGAGAAGAAAAGGGACACATCTACCGTTCAATGATTCTTGAATCAATTTTTGTAGGTATAATAGGTTCATTTCTTGGCACAATTATAGGACTTGGATTTTCATTTTGGGTACAAGAAGTAGGAATAAATATTGGCGAAATAATGAAAAACTCAAAAATGATGGTGCCAAGTGTTTTCAGAGCTCATATTACTCCAACAGCATACTATTTAGGATTTATTCCCGGACTGTTTTCAGTTGTACTAGGAACTATGCTTTCAGGAATTGGAATTTATAAACGCAAAACAGCATCATTATTCAAAGAACTTGAAACGTAAAAATAAGATAAAAGTAAAAAGTATTAAGATAAAAGTAATTATTAGCTTGTCATATGGAAGAAAATGAATTAACTCAACGATCTTTTAAATTAGCGGTTAGAACTATAAGTTTCTAAAACCTATATTAGAAGAAAATAGGATTAGGCAATTTACACCTTTAATCTTTTTACTTTTTACTTTAATCTTTTTATAAATAAACTAAAACAAATAAAAATGAGATATCTAGCGGCAATATTACTCTTAGTTCCAACATTTCTTTGGGCGCAAGAGCCAAGCGGAAAAGAAATTCTACAAAGGATTGACAAAAACATGGCATCAAAAAGTACCATATCAACTTCAAAAATGGTAATTCATGGAGCACGACAAACCCGAACCATTGAAGCAAAATCATGGGGCATAGGCGATGAAAAATCATTTACCGAATACCTTGCACCTGTTCGTGAAAAGGGAACAAAAATGCTTAAACTTGACGATGAATTGTGGATTTTTTCACCTGGTTCAGATAGAATCATTAAAATTTCAGGTCATATGTTACGACAATCCTTAATGGGATCTGATCTTTCTTACGAAGATATGATGGATAACGCAGAATTACTTGAAGATTATGATGCAGGCGTTATAGGTTCTGAAATTTACGATGAAAGAGATTGTTGGATTGTTGAGCTTCAAGCAAAAACAGCAGAAGTTAATTATCAAACACGTAAAATGTGGGTTGATAAAGACCGCTATATTCCACTTAAAGAAGAATTGTATGCCAAAAGCGGTAAGCTTCTTAAAAAACTAGAATTATCCGATATTAAAAAAATAGGTAATCGATGGTATCCTCAGAAAATGGTTTTTAAAGACATGCTTAAAAAAGGCGATGGAACGGAATTTATTATCGATGAAATTGAGTTTGATAAAGAAATACCGGAGCATATTTTTACAAAGGCAGCATTGAAGTAATTTATTAAATCTATTAAAAGAGGTATCCCAAAAGTCAAAAAATTGTCTATACTTCGACAAGCTCAGCATGACAACTTTCTGTTAATCTGTTTGTCACACTGAGCTTGTCGAAGTGTTTTTTCTTTAAGACTAGCTTTTTGGACAGCCTCTTTTTAAAATCATTAAAATTATATTTTAAAAAATGATATAAGTTCCAATAAATTTTTTGATTTTGCTGTTAGTTCTTCAGCACTTGACGCTAATTCTTCTGATGAAGTTGCATTTTGCTGTGTAATTGAATTCATTTGCTGTACAGATTCATTTACTTGCATTGAGCCTGATTTTTGCTCAAAACTTGCAGCAGAAATTTCCTGAATAAGTTCTGATGTACGTTTACTTTCTGATAAATTTTTATTCATAAGCTCACGAGTTTGTTCTGAAACAGAAGCTCCTTTTTGAGAAACGTTAATTATTTCACTTGCTGCATCACGGCTACGTTCAGCTAATCTTCGAACTTCGGCTGCAACCACAGCAAAACCTTTTCCTTGTTCTCCAGCACGCGCAGCTTCAACAGCAGCATTTAACGCTAGTAAATTAGTTTGAAATGCAATATCATTAATAATTGTGATTTTCTCAGAAATTTCTTTCATAGAATCAAGGGCAATGTTTGTAGATTTAGTTCCTTCTTCCAGACTGTTATTAGTCTTAATTGCAATTATTTCAGTCTGTTTAGAGTTGTCAGCATTTTGCTGAATGCTTGTAGTAATCTCTTCCATAGTTGATGAAATCTCCTCTAAAGAAGAAGCTTGTTCATTAGTAGCTTGTGAAAGCCGCAATGAATTGCCACTTAGTTGTTCACCAGTGCTATTTATTTCATTGGCTGAAGATGTGATATTTTCTATTACTTCTTTAAGTTTATCTGACAAATTTTGTATTCCATTAGTTATTTTGCCTAATTCATCATTTCTTGTAAGATAATCTTTATTGATATCAACATTTAATTCTCCTTCTGAAAATTTTTGAAGTGCAGCAATTGCCTCATCCAGAGGTCGTCTTACTTCTTTAGCAGTACGATAAAATAAATATACAAAGATTGGAATACCTACTGATAATGCAATAGAAGTTGGAAAGGCTTCTGGATAAGAGTTGCTAGTATTAACTAATACATCAAGTATAGCTAAGCTTATTGCCCAATAAGTTGTTATTCTAAATAGGATTGATCCTTTAAAAAAATATCTAATCGCTACTATACCTATAGGGATTGAAATTAATAAAGGAACTATGATTTCTAGTAATTCTTTTGACATAGTTATGTTATTAAATGTTTTGGGAGTGCAATTATACACAAATATAAACAGATATACATATCTAAATTTATTAAAAAAAGACAATGTTCAGTTCAAGTATATGTAAATACATTTAACAGCAATTTGTTTAATTGAGAGTGATTAATATCCTGTTTTTCTCCCTGAATGTTCTCTTAACATTTTAAATCGAGTAAAACCCATTTCGTAATATTTGTCAATATCGAAATCTTTAATACCATGAAGTTTACGAGGTTTGATTTTATGCATACACCATTTTCGTCGAATAATAAACGAATAATAGTAGTAAATAAGTCTTGTAATGACATTGGAGCCACCTAATGTCTTGTTGGCTCTCGAAATATAATCGTAGCATATTCTATTTGGGCAAGTTAATGCACAACCAGCATTGCCAAATAAAGTGATTTTATCCTTATGTTTAATTTCTTTTAACAGTTTTATATTATGATTCACAGTCATTGGAAGTACTATGGTATCGTATAATTCTAATGCTTTGTTAATTTTTTCGAGAGAATCAATTTCCTTTAAAATACTAGCTTCGACTTTATAAAAGGGGAAATCTTTTTTTATCCATTTAGCAAAATCATCATTTGATATTATAATAGAATTACCTTTTTCATGGTATTTTTCAAGTACGGGTTTATATTTTTCATATTCCTCTATTGTAACGTAATGGTTTGTGAAAGGAATTCTTAATCCAATATTATTTTCTTGTAAAAATTTATAATCTGAATCCGAAATTTGTCTTTTTAAAAACGGACGACCACTATATAAAGAAGTAGGCTCAATAAATCCAAAAACACTATCAATTTTATTAATAGGGATATTAGGGAAATAATTATTTAAATAATTTTTTATGGGCTGATTTATTTTTTTCCCCCTTGCAGATAAAGTATATACTGTATTGTCCATTTAAATTTAAAATTTGTTTCTAAATATCAATACTTTGTTAATCTTTGGCAAAGTTGAATTTTACAACAGTCAAACTGCTGATAATTAGCCGTATGATTAAAATAAGCTAACTTTGCCAAAGTTCTTAATTTCAAACTAATACAAAAATGTAACGAACTATTATAAATATAGTAAAATAATAATTCAAATTTTATTTTTTAAATTGATAAAATATTCCTCTTTCCTGTCTGTATGTTTCAATTTTATTATCAGAATCTAAAGTATCCAGGTATTTATTAATTTCGTTTACGTGAAGGCCTAATATTTTTTCCAGATCCTCAAGAGTACATGGTCGGCGTGATATTGTTTCTATAATGGCATTTTCGGTATCTTTTCTGAAAGATTTATTATCTTTTCGAATTGCAGAAGAAGCAATGATTTCAGCATTCTTTAATTCCCACAGATCAATAATGTTTTGAAGTTCAACTCTACTGGCAGCTCTTATATTTTCTATTACACCAGGTCTGTCAAGAGTATTTAATTGTATTTTCTTAGGATTGATTTTTAAAATAGCCTCCTTCAATTTATTCAAATTCTCTAAATCATCGTTAACTCCTGGTAAAATCATTACTTCGAGCCAAATAATTCCTTTGAACTCCTTACTAAAATCAATTAATCCTTGAATGTAATCATCAATATTTAAATTATTTGATGGGCGATCAATTTTAATAAAAGCCGAATTTGTTGCTGCATCCAGCGATGGTAATATAAGATCAGATTGCATTAACTCTTGTCTAACATCAGGCTTATTTAATAAGCTCCCATTAGTTAATACAGCAATAGAAACATCAGAATGGTTTGTTTTTAAATATTCAATAACTTTTCCAATATGGATATTTAAAGTGGGCTCGCCAGCTCCCGAAAAGGTTACATAATCAGGATTATCGTTATTTTCAAAAAAATCTTTTAACTCCCTTATAACTTCGTTATACGAAACATATTCTTTTCGATCGGTAGTGAGCTTATTGGTTGCTCCACATTCACAGTAAATACAGTTCAGCGAGCAAACTTTATGAGGAACTAAATCAACTCCTAATGACATTCCTAATCTTCGTGAAGGCACTGGGCCAAATAAATGCTTATACATTGTAAATATTAATTATTATTTTTAGCAAAATTAAGTAAACTCAACTTTAAATTGCGATAAAATGACTCCTTTTTATAATGATGATGGGACAGAAGTAAATCCTGATTTGATACACAAACCCGGTCTTTGCTCAATTTGTAAGAAAGATAATGATCCCGATGAGGAAATACTTTGTACTCTAAACAAGATTGATCAAAGTGATTCTAGCGAATTTAAATCAGTGAGACTATGATTTTGTAATCAAAATCATCTAGCCGAACTGATCCCGAGCGGGCTTCACTGAGCTTGTCGAAGTGTAGTTGAGGGATCTCAAGGCTTATATTCACAGCACCTTGGTGCGTATGGAAAATAAAATATTCCATAGAGATACCTCGTCAGCTTGCTGCGAGGAGATTCATTGTTTTGATTTTGATAATATTTTAATACTTTAAATCCGTAAAGCGTGGTACGGATTTATTAATAATCAGCATTTGATTATAATTTCATATCATCTATATTAGTTAACCGTGGCACGGCTAATCACTTAATATTTAAATGAATGAAAATTTACTTGCGGATATTTGGTAATAAATAAAAATGTAGTAAAACTATGAATAAGAAAGAACTTTATAGAAAAATCGCCATAAGTGTATTTGAAGCAATGAATACAAGCGATTTTAGTGTATATGAGAATAATGCCGATGAAGATTTAAGCTTTAATTTCCCTGGAGTAGATACAGTAATAGGAGTAAAGCGTGTAATTCTATTTTTTAAAGTTTTACTTCGAAAATACAACAATTTAACATTTACAGTTAAAGAAGTTATTGTTGAAGATCAAAAAGCTTGTGTTGTATGGACGAATAAAGGAGAAGAAAAATCAGGAGAGTTATATGAAAATAGTGGAATAACTTTATTTTATTTTAACAATGATAAAGTGATATACATTAGTGATTATTTTAAGAATACTTCATTTATAAATTAAAAATCAGATGAAAAAAATATTGATATTAGATGGAAGCACACGAAAGCAAGGAAACACATCTATCTTATTACAACATTTCATTGATGGGGCAAAAAATAATACAGAAAACATAGAGCAAGTTCAAGCAAAAGATGTTGATATTAAATACTGTAATGGATGTTTGCGTTGTAATTTAATAAAGCGATGTTCAATACGAGATGATGATTGGACAGATTTAAGTGAGAAAATTAATGAGGCTGATGTATTGGTATTTGCATCGCCTATTTATTTCCATTATGTTTCAGCACCATTAAAAAATATAATCGATAGGTTTCGTTCTTTTTTCCATGTTCAGATTACCGAAACAGGATTAATTCATACTCCTTATAAAAAATGGAATAAAGATTTTGTTTTATTGCTTTCTATGGGCTCTTCGGATGATTCTGATGCTCAACCTGTAATTGATCTTTTTGAGTATATGAAAGAAGTAATGGGAGATGGAAACAGATTACATGCAATTAAAGCAACTCGTTTGGCAGTTATAAAACAAGTACAAAAAACCGAAGAGGAATTGAAAGAATTATATCCAAAATTACAATTGGATGAGAATCTTGCCGAAAATGATTTTATAAAAAACAGGGCGGTTTTAAGTCAATGTTTTGAATTAGGAAAAAGATTGACCAAAGAGTAAATGCAAAGATTCTATTTTTAATTCGTTTTAATTCGTTTTAATTTCTCAATATTTTCATCAAATATTTTTGATTGGTAACTTAAATTGAATTCCGGGTTTGGCGTAATAGTTCCGTTTGTATAATTAAAATAGCCTTTAATAAACTGTTTTGGACAAGTGTAGATATCATCTGAGTTTTCATCTTTATATGAAGGTATTTTTGTTAAAATTTGTTCAACAGAAATATTTTTCGCTTTAAGTTTTTCTAATTCATTAGAATAATGATCATAAGTATCTTTGGAAATGCAAATTACAATAACGTAATGCCCGTATTGTTTGTGTTCATGATGACGATGAATCAAATATAAATCATCATTATAAATATATTCAGCAGTTTTGTAAAACGAATTAACAAATTTAAATCCTTCCTTCAGGATTTTGGTTGCAACATCTTGTCTTGGAGTATAGTGTACAAAAAGTTTTGTTTTTTTGTCGTTTTCAAACAAGAAATTACTGACTTTATTATCAAATAATTTATCTTTAGTAATAATTTCCTGATCATCACTCTTTTTAACATTTCCCAAAAAACTTATTATATCTTTTTTCTCTAACTTACTCCCGGGCTTCTCTACTTTATCATAAAAAGTTTTTAGCAAACTGTTCTTTTTTACAAGTAGAAGGTGTAAATAAATAACATAAATAAAAAAAAGAAAAATTATAAGTAATTCTATAGAAAATGAAATGTTTAAATTTAAGAGTATAGTGCTTATAATCATTGTAAAGAGTATAAGTTTTTATAAAGATATTGAAAAAGATAGATTAAGTAAAGAGTTATAAACAAAAAACTTTGTAATTAGTTTAGTTTAATAGATTCTTCAATCAGGATTAATTTATTTTTTTAAGTGTTACTAATTATTATTGCTGCCTCATCTACAATATGCTTTGAATTTTTATTTCAGGGATTAAAAGAATCTAATTCAATAAAATCGAATTAAATTTATAATCTACATTAATAACACTTTTTTAATTCTCTGGGAAAAACAGACAATACAATTCCTTTATTCTCTTCTGGCAAACTCTATTAATTTCATTGACATTTGACATAGATATAAAAATAAACGCCTTGAAGAAATTCAAGGCGTTAGATCATTTATGTTAGAATTTTACTAAATCACTCTTCTTTACGAAGTAAAACTTTTAAATATACAAATCCTAAGATTGCTGCAACACCCGATCCCATTAGAATTCCAAGTTTAGCTTGATTTTCAGCAATACCTCTTAAAATACCAATATTTTCATAAGCTAAATTACTAATGAATAATGACATTGTAAATCCAATTCCACCAAGCATTGCTGCTCCAAGAATATGATTCCAACTAACTCTATCCGGTAATACAGATAATCCCAATTTAACAGTTAAATAGGAGAACAAGAAAATACCTATTATTTTCCCAAAGATTAAACTGCCACTTATACTTAATGTTAAAGTATTTAGAGTATCCATACCCGCTCCTTGAAGTACAACCCCTGCATTAGCAAAAGCAAATAATGGCATTACAAAATAGGTAACAAAACCATGGAAATTATGCTCTAATTGTTGTAAAGGACTTTGTATCTTGAAAATTTGAGATTGCATATTGTCTATTGCTGCCAGTTGCTTGTGCTGCAGAGCTACATTATCTGTATGTGGGTTATCTTCAAAATCTTTAAGATTCCTTTTCATTCTCCCTTTAAAATCTTCTAAATCAATTTTTCGCGATGATGGTATTGTAAATGCAATTAATACGCCCGCAATAGTAGCATGTATTCCCGAATGTAAGAATAGAAACCAAATAATTGCACCAACAATTAAATAAATAGGAATCGATCTAATTTTTAACTTATTAAAAATGAATAAAAGAGCTAGTAATCCAGCAGATATAATTAATAAACTCCAATGAATTTCTTTACTGTAGAAAATCGCAATAACTATAATAGCTCCAATATCATCAACAATTGCAAAAGCAACTAAAAACACCTTAAGTGCTAAAGGAACACGTTTCCCTAATAAGCTTAAAACACCCAGAGAAAAAGCAATATCTGTTGCCATTGGTATTCCCCATCCTTCTTTACCTAGTCCATCACCAACAGAAAGCATAAATAAAGCTGCTGGAACTATCATTCCACCTACTGCTGCAATAATTGGTAAGGCCGCTTTTTTTGGTGATGATAGTTCTCCAACAAGCATTTCTCTTTTGATTTCTAATCCAACAAGGAAAAAGAAAATTGCCATTAAACCATCGTTAATCCAATGAATAACTTTTTCAGTTATGTGAAAACTTTCTGTTCCAATCGTGAATTCTTGATTGAAAAATGATTCGTAGTAACTACCCCAACCAGAGTTGGCTACAATTAATGCCAGAATTGTAGCTATTATTAGCATTATACCACCGGCAGATTCTAAATGTAAGAATCGTTTAAATGGTTGTCCTATTCTATCTAACGGATCTTTAATCTTATCAGTTTGATAATCATCATGGTAAGTCATTTGATTAAGTTTTATGTTATTAATTTTTTTATGTTAAGTAGTTTTTTTATGGTTACGGTTAAATTGGATTAATGTTCTAAATTGATGAAAAATAAACGTTGATATATATCACCTAAAGAGAACTAATATATTTTTCTGCAATATCTAATTTTTTTGGACTTCCGATATCAAACCAATAATCTTTATTATGTTGATATGCTAAAATTAGATTGCTCCTAGAAAGTGCAAAATAAGTTGAAATAATTGAAAATCTACCATTTTCGTTTATGTTATTTAATACTTCTGGATTAATAATGTGAATTCCACTAAATGCTAAAAAAGAAAAAACTTTAGAAGATCTGGATATTATTTTTATTGAGTTTTTTTTATTTTCCCAGCCACACAATACTTGTTTGTTATTAAACATCAGATACCTACTTGACGTTCTTTTTCTAACAGCTAGTGTAGCAAGTGCATTATTGTTATTATGAAATTTAAGCATTTCAGTCAAATCAATATTGCTAATAATATCTACATTGTGTAAAATGAAAGGTTTATTGTCGTTAAAAAACCAGGAGGCTTTTTTTAAACCACCACCTGTATCTAATAATTCATCCGTTTCATCGGAGATCTCAATTCTAATTCCAAAATTGTTTTTGGATTTTAAAAAGTCAATTACTTGATTTGCTAGATAATGAACATTAATGATAATTTCATTTACACCAATATTTATTAAGTTTTTAATAACTAATTCAAGCATAGGAACTCCGTTAACTTTAATTAGAGCTTTAGGAGTATTATTCGTTAATGGTTTTAGGCGAGTACCTTCGCCCGCTGCAAAAATCATTGCTTTCATGAATGATCACTTTTTAATATTTCTTGCTCAATATGTTGTAATGTTATATTTATATCGAATTTTTCGTCAAGATGTTTTGCAAGGTTCTCGGCACAATATACAGATCTGTGTTGTCCCCCGGTACAGCCAAAGCTCACCATTAAATGAGTAAATTTTCGTTCAATATATTTATTTACCGATTGATCTGTTAATGCAAATACATGATTTAAGAATTCATGCATTTCTGGTTCGTTTTTGAAAAATTGGATGACCTCTTTGTCTTTTCCAGTATGTTTTTTATATTCTTCATATCTACCAGGATTGTGAATTGATCTACAATCAAAGATGAATCCTCCACCATTTTCTGAATCATCTATTGGTAAAGCCCTTTTGTACGAAAAACTATTTATTGTAACCTTTAGTTTCTTATTCATGATTTATACATGTGTAATTTGATCAATAATATTTCTTATTTCCGGTAATTTATTTAAAATTTCAACCTTATCATTTAAATAAACTAAATTATTAATTGCTAAAGGAATGCTCTCAATAAAATGATTTTTCTTTTCGATTAAACCTCGTAATCCGTATGCTCCCAGTGTTTGCAATACTCTTATTAAAGCAAAGGCAAAATAATATTCAATAAATTCATCTTTATTTATAGGAACAAATAATTGTGCAATATTAATATAATATTCTAGTAACTGATTTTTTATTTGAGACGGCACTTCTGCTTTAGCCTGAAATAACAACGAAACCAAATCATATTGTAATGGTCCCTTTCGCCCACCTTGATAGTCAATAAAGAAAGGATAATCATTTACTAAAATAATATTTCGAGCCTGAAAATCACGAAACATAAAATAATTGTTATCAGCAGTTAACAGGTATTTTGCAAAAAGGTCAAAATCTGAATTTAATTTATTCTGATCATATTTTAAATTTAAAGCATCAGCATAATTAATTTTAAAATAATTTAAATCAAATTTTATTGAAGCTTCATTAAATACAGAATGTTGATAACACTTTGAATAATCAAAATTACGTCCAGCGATAATTTGTATTCTTACTAATTCACTGATAACCTTTTTATAAATGTCAATAGCTTTGTCCGAAAATTGATTATCTATTTTATCTGATATTAACCATGAAAGTAGTTGTTTATCTCCCAAATCTTGAATTAAATATAAGTCATCATCTAATTTCTCGGCATATATTATAGGAACATTAATTTTTGATTCAAGTAATTGATTGGTAAAATTAAGAAATGCAATATTTTCTGGTAGGTTTTTGTTGTACACTCCAATTGCAGATATGTGCTTATGTTTTATTCTATAATAAATTCGACTTGATCCGGAATGCGGAAGTTGTTGTATGTTTTCCGGAACTGTTTCGCTCCATTGTTCGAACAATTTACATAATTCGTTTGCTATGTCAGTATCTTGATTCATTTATCCAAAAAAGTAAACTAAAACTATAATTATAATTAAAGCAGGAATCATATTTAATATTTTTAACTGCTTAATTTCAAGAATATTAATACTTAAGCCAATTAACATTAAGCCACCAATACCAGTTAATTCATTAATAATACTTTCTGCAAAAAAGTCACCAAAGTATGTAGCTAATAATGTTAATCCACCTTGATAAATTAATAAAGGTATTATTGAAAATACAACACCATAACCTAATGCTGCCGCAAGTGCTATTGATGAAACTCCATCTAATACAGATTTTGCCAATAATAAATTAGGAGTACCACCCAAGCCTTCTTCTATCGCTCCTAATATGGTGACCGAACCCATGCAATATAATAGAAATGCTGTAACCAATCCTTCAGAAAATCTTGAATTATTGGATTTAAATTTACTTTTAATATTTTCGCCAAAGCGATTTATATATTTATCAATATTAATCCATTCACCAATTATACTGCCGCTAACGATGCTTATTACCATTAAAAACATATTATTTGTTTTTAAAGACATAAAAACGCCAATAAACAAAGTAAATAATCCAATTGCTTGAAAAACTATTGTAATAAATCGTTTCGGAAGCTTTGAATTTAAGCCTATTCCAATAATACTTCCTATTATTATGGCTGCTGCGTTAATTAGGGTTCCGGTCATTTGTTAATATATTTCTGATAAAGATAGTATGTTGAAATGTTTTATGTTTAATAATGTTTGAAATTAATTTTGTTGTTATACAATATTATTAATAAATTTAGAATCGTATTAATTAGTAAATATATTACAAATATGAGAATCGAATTATATAGTTCAGAGTATTTAAATATTGTTGAATTAAACACAACAGGTGATAACGAAAATTATATAAAGGGCGATTCTGAATCGAAATATACACAAAGTGAGGTGTTTAATTTGTTTGCAAGTTGTTTTGAAAATGCAAATAATCTGTATGAGTTCTTTGGAGAAACTAAGTATAATTCACGAAATATTGTTCCATTACGAAATGAGTTAATAAATAAATTAGCTGTTTTAAAAGCAATTAATAAATTGGAGGAATTTCAGAATCATTTAAATCAAGTTTTTTTAGGACAAGAATTTATTGATCAACTTTTAGTTGAAGATAAACAGTGGATGGATAATTGGGAAACATACCGAGATAAGTTAATTCATGTAAATAAGGGACTTATAGAAATTACCGATAAATGTATTGAGGAACAAAAAGTACTTTGGGTAATAGGCTATTAAAATTGAATAAATAAAAAATAATTTTTTTTGTTGAATTTGGTAATTATTAAATAAAATTATTTTATATTTGTATCAAATAAGAGTGGCTATTACGAACTTCATGGTAATAGCAAGGTTAATAAATTAGAGTGTTAGCATCCCGAGGGGTCGGGATGTTTTTTTTATGTCAAAATCTCAGTTAAACCATTAATAAAAAATAGTATCTAAACAACAGTTTTGAAATTAACTGAATGATATTATATTTATAAATTTTAAATTAGCAGATTTTGTAACACTTTAATTATTAAACATATCTTATGAAAAAACTCACACTATTAGTAATTGCAACAGGAATTGTATTTTCTAGTTGTACAAATCAAGTAGAGGAATTAAAAGGCGAAAATCCTTTGTTGTCTGAATTTAAAACTCCTTTTCAAGTACCGCCGTTTGATTTAATTGATACTACTCATTTTATTCCAGCTTTTAAAGCAGGGATTAAACAAGCAGAAACAGAAATTGAAGCTATAGTTAATAATTCCGAAGAAGCTAGTTTTGAAAATACAATTGTCCCTTATGATCAGACTGGAGAGATTTTGAGAAAAGCAAGTGTTTTTTATAGTTTAAACGCTGCAAACACAACACCTACACTTCAAAAGATTGCACGTGAATTAACTCCTATAATGTCAGCGCATAGAAATGAGGTTGGTTTCAATCAAGGATTGTTTGCAAGAATAAAATCAGTATACGATAGAAAAGAAAACTTAGGGTTAAATCAAGAGCAAATACGAGTTGTTGAGAAATACTATTGCGATTTTGAAAGAAATGGAGCTGCATTGCCCGAAGAACAAAGAGAACAGTTAAAAGCAATAAACGAAGAATTATCAATGCTCACATTAAGTTTTAGCGAAAATTTATTGGCTGAAACAAATGGTTATAAATTAGTTATTGAAAACGAAGAGGATTTAGTTGGTTTACCTGATGGTGTAATTTCGGCTGCTGCAGAAAATGCAAATAAAAATGACATGGCAGGTAAATGGGTATTTACTTTACAAAAGCCAAGTTGGATTCCTTTTTTAACTTACTCGCTAAAAAGAGACCTTCGTGAGCAGATTTATAAAGCGTATTATAATAGAGGTGATAATAACAATAAAAATGATAACAAAAATATAATTGCAGATATTGTTAAATTACGTGATAATCAAGCTAAACTATTAGGTTTTGGAAATTATGCTGAATATGTAATTGATAATAATATGGCAAAAACTCCTGAGAATGTCTATAAATTCTTAAATCAAGTATGGGAACCTGCCTTAGAAGTTGCAAAGAAAGAACGTGATGAAATGCAACAGATGATTGATTCTGAGAATGGTGATTTTAAATTACAATCGTGGGATTGGTGGTATTATTCAGAGAAATTAAGAAAACAGAAATTTGACCTTGATGAAGAACAACTTAAACCATATTTCGCTTTAGAAAATGTGCGAGAAGGAATTTTTCATGTTGCTAATAAATTGTATGGATTAAAATTTGAAAAGAGAACAGATATTCCTGTTTATCATGAAGAAGTTGAAGCGTTTGAAGTTAAGGATGCAGATAATAATCACGTAGCGATTCTTTATATTGATTGTCATCCAAGATCAGGTAAAAGTGGTGGTGCATGGTGTGGTGCAATGAGAAGTGGAGCTTATGAAAATGGCAAAAAGATTTATCCTGTAGTTTATATTGTGCAGAATTTCACACGCCCTACAGGAGATAAACCTGCTTTATTATCTTGGGACGAAACAACAACTTTCTTCCACGAATTTGGACATGCATTGCATAATTTCTTTGCTGACGGACAATATAGAAGAACTTCCAGAGATGTTCCCAGAGATTTTGTTGAATTGCCATCTCAAGTTATGGAAAATTGGGCAGGAGAAGCTGAAGTGCTAAAAGAATATGCTAAACATTATGAAACTGGTGAAGTGATTCCTGACGAATTAATTGAAAAGATACAAAAGAGTGGACATTTTAATCAGGGATTTGGTACAGTAGAATATGTTGCTGCTTCTTTGCTTGATTTAGATTGGCATACAACAAAGAATACTGAAAATATTGATGTAAATGCTTTTGAAAAAGCGGCTATGGATAAAATTGGATTAATTGATGAAATTATTCCAAGATATAGAAGCACCTATTTTGCTCATATATTTACAGGAAGTAGTTATTCAGCAGGGTATTATGCTTATCTGTGGGCTGAAGTACTGGATGCAGATGCCTTTAATGCATTTAAAGAGAGTGGTGATTTATTTAATCAGGAATTAGCTGCTAAGTTTAGAAAACACGTATTATCAGAAAATCATTTGGGTGATGGTATGGAACAGTATTTAAAATTTCGTGGTAAAGAACCATCAATTGATGCTTTATTAGAAAAAAGAGGATTAAAATAGAAAATAATATATGTTAGAAATTAAAAGCGCAACCTACAAGTTGCGCTTTTTATAATTCTCATTGTATTTTCTTACTAAGGAATAAATTTCACTTTCGTTATACGTTTTATCCACAATCTTTTCTATAATTTCTTGATCGTCTTTAACAAATTTCTTTATTTGTCTTTTAAATCTTGATCCATCTACTAATTTGACTAGATCATCCTTTTCAAGGAATATTATTGTATTTTGATTTTCGAAATTAGGAAAGTAAGTAGTTATAGATTTAACATTGCTATATTCTGAACTAATATTTCCACTTTCAATAGTTTCAGGAATTTTTCTAAATTCATATAATTTAATCTTACCATCAAATTTAAGTTTGAAAAAATAGTAATAATCATATGAGTAAGGATGCATTTTCCTATAATAGTAGTCATTATCAATTTTGTATGATATTATAGTATTAGTATTCAGTACACTTTGGTTTCCAAGGGCATCCTTGAAATAAATTTTAATATACATTTCACTGTTAGAGGTTTGTTTAATTTCACCGTGGATTGTGTCTTTATTAAAAGTTACAACATAGCCTTTGGAATAATTGTTTTGTGACAGTAAATTTATTGTAGAAATAAAAATGAATATTATTAGCAAATAAATCTTTTTCATAATTTTTTTTAAAGATGTTAAGTTAAATACAAATCTAGTTTTTTTAGTTGAAAAATTGAGTCCCTTTTTTGAACCATTTTCATAATAAGGTGGTAATGCCTTTGTTATGAGGTTCTGTAAAACTATTATATCGAACTCACGTTATTTATTAATTTGTCGTGATTTTTGGGGTTCAGTTATTTAAGTCTTACCACAAAGATTTTTAGAGGGCTTCTCAAAGTAACACTAAGACCTTTTAAATATTTTCTTTGTTTTCAAAATGAGTTGTGTAGTATTGATTTGATAGCTGGAAAATTACCTAAGGTCTGATCGGTGATTTGACATTGAAATTTGGAATTTATTTGTTTTTTTTGTCTTTTGCTATTTGGAGATTCAGTTTTAAATCTATTATCTATACAAAGAATCACTATATTGAATGTGTGTATTTATTGTATCGAACGATGTGTTATTTTGAATATAAGTTGAATCACATTGGAAATTGATATTACTATATCTTGTGTTTTGATTATTTCCAATCATTACTATTAATAGAATACTAACAAAGGCAATTTTAGCAGCAATAAATTGAGGACTTAGAAAATCGGAAAGAAAACTAAACATAGAATTTTTTTTGACTTCTGATTTCGTAGAATTCAGATTGACCATATAATGTAAATGATTAAAAGACGAATTATCAATGTCAAATTCGATTTTATCATCATTCAATTTACTGCTTAAAAATTTATCAAAATTATCCATGCTAGTATAAATTATATTCGTCAATGATTTCAGGATGCTGTTTTTTAATATTCTCCTGAAGTTTTTTTCTTGTATAAAACAATCGTGATTTTATTGTTCCTGTTGGCAATTCTAAAATCTCACTAATTTCCTCAACACTAAATCCTTCGCGATACTTCAGTAAAAATGCCGATTTATGTGTATCATCAAAGCTATTAAGTTGATTAAAAATTAGTTTGATTAATGGTTCATGATCAGTATTTATAAAATCTTCAGAGTTTAGAATGTCAGGGTTTTCGTAATTAATTGTATTTTTCCTGATTTCTTGCCTGCGATATTCATTTTTACACATATTGTTTGCAATACTAAAAATCCAGGTAGAGAATTTCATTTTTGGATCAAACAAATGCGGCTTATTAATAACTTTAATGAAAATTTCTTGTAAAAAGTCTTTTGCCAGTTCTTTATCTTGAAAGAGCATTCTGTAAAAATAATATAACAAACGATCTTTGTATCTAGAATACAGTTCATTAAAAGAGTCGCTGTTGCCATTACTTATGGAAACAAGTAACTCTTCGTCGGTAGATTCTTTATGTCTGAAAAAATTAAAACTCAAATTGACTTTTTATAATTGCATAGATTATAACTGAACCTAAAATGCTAATTGGGTATTATAATCATAATGATTTTTTCCAACTGTACACTTATCTTTTTATTAGGTTCAAATTTCGAAGTTTTTTTTAAAATAATAAATCAAATAAAGTTAAAACTTGTTAAAAGTGAGAATGATAGTTTTGCAGATAATATGATAAATTTATGTGTTCAAAAAGAAAGAACATCAGAAGTTCTTATGAAAAAAGCGACCGACTCAATATGACAACTTATTTAAAGATTGTCATACCGAACCAGTCGATGTATTGTATTTTAATGTGGACTATTTTTTCAATACTTTAATAGTCCCTCCTCCGCTATACGAATGATATTCTCCGTTATACATTGCATCGGCACCAACAGGCCCCATTTGGAAGTTACCTCTTGATACAGCCCTAACTAGATAATAATAATATGCTGTTTTATTATAATTTGAATTCCCTCTAACATTTACAAAAAGATTAATCCTATCATCTCGAATGTCTTGGTAATCAGGATTAGATCTATTGTGCGGCCACGACATTCCCGGAGGTAATGTTGTTATTCTTGGATTTTCAATTTCAAATCCCGCAGGTAAAATATCTGATATTACAACATTTTCAACATATGTTGTTGTTAATCCTTGAATAGCTAATTCAACTAGAACAAGATCATTTTGTTTAAAAGTGTTATTGTATATTTTCTGACCGTATCTATCATAAAAACTTTTTCTAACTTGAATATAGTTATCTTCTTCCAGGTATTTACCGCTGGCACTAATCCCTTCGGTTTCCCAGAAATAATATAATTGACCAGTCCCTTCGGTACTAATTTCAATATTAGTGCCTTTTAATTCCTTGGTTATTAATGTGATTGTACTATTTGAGCAAGTACCAATCTTCTTGCCGTTGGACATTATTGTTCCTGTTATATCACTTTCGCTTGCAATCTTTGCAATTTTACCCATTGCCAGAAAACTAAATGCCCTTTCTTGTGTGTTAAGATATTTTCTGTTTTTCAGATAATCAGAAATATGCTTGGACATAACTCCAATTTGACTATTTGTAGGATCAATTTCCAATAATGTGTTTAATGCAATAGCTTCATCACGGATGTATGAGTAAAAACTTCCTCCAAAGGATGTATTTGATTTTTCGCCTTCAAATGCATTCGGAAGAATTTCTTTATACTTCTTAGTGTCGCCTGTAAGTGCGTATGCAGCCGCAAGCATATATTTACCATCAAGACTCAATTGGTTTAATCTTGCTTTGTAGTAATTCATTGTTGAAATTGGTTTCTCGCCTGCTAATGCCAAAACATACAATGAATATGCCACTTCTTTTGGTGCAATTTCACGTTTGCTTGTTGAATTATAGTAATATGTTATAAATTCTTTTTTTCTAATTTTCATTTTTAGATATTTAAATAAATGATCTAAAAATTCCTGATCAACATCATATCCGGCCTTTTTAGCTTCAAAAGCAAAATGGGCAGCATATACCGAACCCCACCAGCTTTCAGAACCATGTCCCGGCCAATATGTTAATCCACCATTATATAGTTGCATTAATTTGATCTTATCTAAAGCTATTTGCACATTCTGGGCGGCATCATTCTTTGCTCTTTTTTCCTTAAATGTGATATTAATAAGATCATCAAAATATAGTTGAGGAAATGCAGTTGATACGGTTTGTTCGACACATCCATATGGATATCTTACTAAATAATCCAAACTATTTGTAAACTGGATTAGCGGATTATTACTTACAATAAGTTTATTATCAATACTTGATTCAATAAAATCATCAATATTCATTTTCAATTTTTTCGTTTTTCCGGCTTCAATTACACCAGAATCGAATCGTTTTTGTAATGGCGATGCAGGTCTAACGGTTATATCAGTTTCATTAATAAATTCCTTATTTAAGGCATCAACTTTAATGGTGATTTTTGCTTCTCCAATTTTAGGTTTAGCATAAACTCTAAATAGAGCTTCTTGCTCACTATTAGGTTCTATATTAACCGTAATTGTTTTTTTACCAATAATTTCAATTGGGCCAATAATTTCGATATTTACTTTACATTTAGCTGCATTTTCAGTTGTGTTAGTTAAAATAACTGGCACCTCTACACTATCTTTAGGACTTAAAAAACGTGGTAAAGCTGTGCTTACAACTATAGGATCGGCTACTTTCATATTTGCAAATGCAGATCCGAATTTATTTTCAGAATAATTTACAGCCATAATTCGCAAATCTCCTGAAAATTGAGGTATGTCAATTACATACTCAGCTTCGCCACGTGAATTTGTTTCAATTATTCCACTCCAAAATGAAACCAGTTTTACGCGTTTGTTCTGCAATGGATTTAACCGTTTTGCTCCTGCCGGGCCACCGCCACCTGTGTGGCTTTTCATCATTTCTAATTCAGGAAAAATAAATGGGTAAATATCGTAGGTATTTACTTCCAAAGCTCTTCTTTGATAAAAGAAATTGTAAGGATCAGGAGTGCTGAATCCGGTAACTTGCAATATACCTTCATCTACAACGGCTATTGTTAAAGCACTATTTGGTTTTGCTTTAATTTTTATAGTTTGTTTTTTATTTGATTCAGATTTCTCAACTGCCGAAATTGTTATAGGGATTTTATTGTCTGTATTTTCAACCATAACAGGAGCAAAGCCATGTGCTACAGTTAATGGCATATCCGATTTTTCATGTGGTCTGAACAATGTTGCTGAGATATATACATTCGGAATATGTTCTTCGCTTATATCTAACTCAAAAGAGGCTGCTCGCTTATCGGTGTTTACGTAAAAATGTTTTAGAACTTTGTTGGTTTCTACAGTAATTAGCATTTTTCCGGAAAAAGGAGCTTTTAATATTACATTTGCTTTTTCGCCAACAAGATATTTTTCTTTATCCAGTTGAATATCAATTTGTCCTTCATTATCAACCTGAAAAGAACTATAGGTTGTGCTTCCCCAACCATAAGCATAGATATTTCTTTTTACATAAGTTTGTGCTCCCGGCAATGAAATACGTAATTCGTAATTCCCTGAGAATTCAGGGATAAAACTATAAGTAGAACTTGTCCCTTTTAAATCAATCGCTTTTAAGTCAAGTATTTTTTCAATTTTCTCAGAACGATACCTAAAGTAGCTTCCGGATTTAGATAGAACAGTTTTATATTCATATTTAATTAATTTAACTTTTGCTTTATATTCATCTAAGGCTTTACCATCCTTGTCGACAGCAATTAAATCAATTTTAACAGGTTGTCCTGTTTTTGTATAATATCCTTGATATTTAATACCAAGAAATACATCTTGGGTGTAAATATTAACATTATTCAATCGATTAACCGGTCTTCCTGTTTCATCAAAAACAGTTGTAAAAATATCCGATTGTAAAACACCCATATTTTTATAACTAATGGGGATTTTGTAATCTTGTTGTCCTTTACCTGCTTCATCTGTTTCTCCTTCCCAATATTTTCTTTCAAAATACTTTTCAGCTCCTTCAATATTGTAATTGTATCCTCGGTTTTCTTTCGAATAAAAATATTTACGCTTTGTCGATAATTCTATTTGGTAATTTCGATTAGCAGCTGGTGGGCCAAAGAAATTTACAGCTTCAAAATTCACATTAATGTTTTCGTTTGGCTTGTATTCTTTTTTGTTGAGACTTACTTTAACCTTAATTCTATCAGGCATAAACTCTTCAACTTTAATTCGTTTTGAGCCAATTAACACATTGTTTGATGTGAAAATATTTACTGAGTATGAGCCTGTACTAGCTGTTGGTTGAAGTTTAACTTGTAATTCAAATGCTCCATTCTTATTTAAGATTTTACGGGCAGTTTTTAGGGTTTTGCCGTTTGGTGTTCTTATTTTTAAGATTACAGGTAATTCGCCTGGAGTTTTCCATTCATAATCACGTATAATGGCAGAAATATTCATGGTTTCTCCCGGACGATAAATATCCCTGTCTCCATAAATAAATGTTTCTAATCCGGATGGATTTTTACGGTTTCCACCAACATCGAAACGAGATGTAGCAACTTTAGTATTTCTTAATGGAATAAAATTGAAATCGTTATTATGTTGAACTGTAATTAAGTTTGTTTTAAAACCGGGTGCTTTTAATTCTGAGAACTCATATGTTGCAATTCCTTCTGCATTTGTTTTTAATGTTGAATTAATTTGATTGTTACTACCAATAAATTTTATCTCAACATCAGATAAAGGTTCAGCTGTTTTTATTGAGTTAGCAAAAACAGAGATCGTATTTTCTCCTTCTTTTACAATTAATCCAATGTCTGAAATTGAAATTAACTTTTTATCTTTTAAGTAATAATTATCAGGAGATGAGATTTCAATTAAATAAATTCCATTATAATCTGAAAGCTTATCTTCGAAATCAAGATTTAATAATTGATGATTTCCATTTCTAGGTAGTGTTTTAGTTTCAATCTCTTTTTCATAAATCACATCACCTAAATTACTATTGTCATTTCGGTTATAATCATAATAGTAATAATCATCATAATCATTATTATAACTTCTGAAATTATAATCTTTAATATAGGAAACGATGTTATTCTCATAAACCTTAGTAATTTTTACTCTTACTTTGGGAACATTGACAATAGCAGCTTCTATATTTTTATCTCCATTACCTGAAACATAAAATTCTTTTTTATTAACAAATTGGATGCTTGGTTTTAGCTCTCCAAATGATATTGGTTGAGAATATTCTTGCTTTAATTTACCTCCCAATTTGCCAAGCAATCCTTTTTTTAGTGATAATTCATATTTATGATTCATACTAAATTCATTACTCTTAATAAGAAAATAGCTGGGGAAAGTTTCAACTGTATATTTTATGGATGGATCAATAGTGATAAAATTCTTAATACTCTTGATATTTACTTCTTGGGTTGTATGAATTGTTATTATACCATCAGTACCATCATGATTTGATTGCACATCATTAATATGTAATTTAAAAGGAGATGGAATAAGAAAATCTTCTTCGAAATCCTCAGTCGTTTTAATACTTCCATTATATGCTCCCAGACCTTTTCTGATTTTAATTTCAGCATCTAAGTCTTTATCTTCATTTTCTATATCTGAAATTATAAAACTAGCATTATTGCTGACTTCATTTGAAACCAGATCAAAACTAACCGTTTGCTCATCAATTGAAATTTCAAGCTGTTCAGCAACTTCTTGTGGTGTAATATTTTGATTAAAACGGATGTTAATTTTAACCTGTGGTGATTCATTTGGATTCGATGGCATTGCCCAATTTGTTTTTACATCAGAAACCATTAAGTAAGGTGTATGAAAAGAAAATAGATTGTCCTTTTCAAGCTTTAGGTCGGGCATATATTTGAGAACTTCAGAAGTAATTTCGCAAGTAAAATCTGTTGCAGGTTTGAAGCCTTGTGCAGGTACAAATACAATTTTATTTGACGCTGTCCACATAAATTTACCTTCTGTATGAGGTTTGATTTTTAATAGTTCATCATCAATCCACATATTAACAAGTGAATCGGGAACTAAATCGTTATTAAACGTAAAATTTAAACTGTTTGTGACTGTAATTTCTTCGGCAAAGTTTTTTTCAACTACTTTTACTGTAACGTCTTTTTTTGAACATGAAAAAGTGATTGCTAAAACAAGAACAAGAAAGGTGAATAGTTTTGTTTTCATCGTTATGGCTTTATAGATAAGTGTTTGAAAATATTTTTATTATTTTAATATTGGTGTATTATACAAAACCCTCGTTTGTATTTTATTTTGTTAATAAAGCTAAGAAAAATGTTTTATAAATGGTTATAACAAAAGGTAAATTAAATATTTTGCAGATATACTTTTAATCTTTTTTCGTGTTTGACAAAAAATATTTTGTTAAAGGTTTTGACAAAAAATATTTTGTCATTATATTTGTATTCAATTACAAATTAGAATTTGAAATTATGAACATAGTAATAGGGCAAGTCGCAACCGGAGATAAATTTTACAAAAGAAATAAACTAATTGAAAGACTCTGGAAAAGAATTAACTCTGGAAATAACATCTTAATGTCAGCACCCAGAAGGATAGGCAAGACATCTGTTATGAATTACTGTTTGGAAAATCAACCGGAAAACTATGGCCTAATTTATTTAATGCCGGAATCTGTAAACAATATGAATGAGTTTTACAGAAAATTAGTAAATGAGGTTTACAATAAACTAAAGGGTACACAAAAAATATCTACATTCTTACAAAAACTAATAAGTTCAACAAAGATTAAATCTATTGGGGCAAATGGTATTTCTTTCGACAATTTAAAAGAGACCGATTATTTTCAGGAGTTTGTAAATATTGCTGAGCAACTCGATTTAGAAGGCTATAAGCTAGTTTTAATGGTTGATGAATTCGCACAGGTTGTCGAAAATATTATGCAAGATGAAGGGGATAGTTCTGCAATTCATTTTCTGGAATCGGTTCGGGAAATAAGGTTAAATCCGAAAATTAAGGATAAAATGCAATTTGTTTTTGCCGGCTCCATTGGGTTGGAAAATATTGTAGCCCGGCTTAATGCAACAAGTACAATAAACGACCTGTTATCATTTAAAGTACCTCCTTTTTCTACTAAAGAAGCATTTGATTATATTATCTCAATAGCTTTAAAAGACGAAGATTACGTTTTTGAGCATGAAAATATAGAATATTTACTTTCTCGTCTGGGATGGAATATCCCTTATTTTATTAATATTATTTTGATTGAAATTGAAACAATTTGCGATGATGAAGAAACGAATGTAATAAGTAAAGAAATAATTGATCGGGCATTTAAAATTACTCTTAAAAACAGGTCGTATTTTGAGTACTGGCATACCCGTTTGCGAAAAGCGTATAAGAAGAATGATTATAATTTCGCTAAAGAGATATTGAATTCTATTGCAAGGAATTCATCTGTTGCAAAAACTGAAATTATGAATATTGCAGTTGAATTGGAAGTATTGGAAACTTACAAGGATATTATTAGTTCATTAGAATACGATGGCTATGTAAATAATCAGGATGATACGAATAAGTATATTTTTAATTCTCCGCTATTAAAACAATGGTGGTTTGATAATGTAACAAATTAGGGATATGAATATATTACAATTGTTTAATCCGAACAACCAATCGGAACAGGAAATAACAAATAACTTTATTATCAGGCTTAAAGAGTTTGCAAGAATTAGTAAAACAATTAAGGCTGATGAAATGAAATACGCACCTCAGCATTTTATTATACAGGGCGTAAGGGGTAGTGGTAAAACAACTTTTTTATTAAAAATATACTATGAGCTTAAAAACGATAAAACCCTGAATAAATGGTTAATTCCAATAATTTTTAATGAAGAACAATATAGTTTAAATAGTTTATTTAAGTTTTGGGAACAAATTGCAATGGAACTGGAATCGGAATCGGATGCGTTTTGTGGGCTAATAGATAAAATGCAGGAAACGGATGAAGTAGATAATTATGAAGAACATTGTTATGAAATACTGTCTGTAGCTCTTACCAAAAACAAGAATAAAATTTGTGTATTAATTGATAACATTGGAGATATATTAAAAAAGTTAAGCAGAAAAGAACATCAAAGACTTAGGGAGGTTCTTTCCACCAATAATCAGATTAGAATTGTTGGGGCATCTTCGGAAGTGCTAGAGTTTTCGTTTAAATACGATGAACCTTTTTACGAGTATTTTAAAATAATCCACTTAAAAGAGTTGAACAGTAAAGAAACGAGAGAGTTTCTTTTAAATCTGGATAAATTAAACAATACCAATAAAATTCAGGGAATTATTGACGAGACGCCGGGTAAAATTGAATCATTGCGTATTATTACAGGTGGTGTGCCCCGCACAATTGTTTTAATGTACGAGATATTTATAAATGATATCAACGGTGATTCGTTTAACTACCTGGAGTTGTTACTAGATCGGGTTACTCCTTTGTACAAACACCGTATGGATGATTTATCTACTCAGCAACAAGATATAGTTAATCATATTGCCCTTAATTGGGATGCAATAAGCGTTAAGGAAGTTGCTCGTTTAACACGAATGGAAAGCAAAGCTGTTTCGGCTCAATTGCGATTACTTGAAAAAAATAATATTGTAATAAAAAAAACTACCAGTACAAAAAACCACCTGTACCAAGTAAAAGAGCGCTTTTTTAATATATGGTATATTATGCGTAACGGGCGAAAATCGGATAAAAACAAAGTTAAATGGTTAACACGATTTCTGGAATTATGGTGCGATAAGGATTTATTGCACGATATGGTAAACACACATATTTCAAAGCTAAGGAGTGGAAAGGTATATGATAAATACGCCTATAGTATGTCTGAAGCCTATTCAGGTTTAGTTTCATCTCCTGAAAAGCAACAAGAATTATTAAGCGAAACAAAAACTTATTTAGAATCGGTAAAAAGCAATCTGGCTAATGAGCTTAGTGAGCCGGATGTTGAATATCTCACAAATAAAATAATTCCTCTGCTAAAAAATAAAGAGAACGAAGAAGCCATTCAAATACTTCAAAAGAAAAAATCAAATACCGGTATATTTGAATTTTCACTGGCAGTGATTTATCAATCTGAATTCAAGGAATTTAAAAAAGCAGAGAAATACTATTTGGTGGCAGTCGAAAAGGGATATGCAGAAGCTATGAATAATCTGGCATCACTTTATCAATCTGAATTTAAGGAATTTAAAAAAGCAGAGAAATACTATCAACTAGCAGTTGAGAAGAGTGATGCGGAAGCTATGAATAATCTGGCATTACTTTATGAGGCTGAATTCAAGGATTTTAAAAAAGCAGAAAAATACTACCTGATGGCAATTGAGAAGGATCATGCAGATGCTATGAATAACTTGGCTTTACTTTACAAATCTGAATTTAAGGAAATTAAGAAAGCAGTGAAATACTTTCTGTTGGCAATTGAAAAGGAGTATGTAGATGCTATGTTTAATTTAGCAGCACTTTATGAAACTGAATTTAAGGATTTTAAGAAAGCACAGAAATACTATCTGTTGGCAGTAGAGAAGGGTGATGTAGATGCAATGAATAATCTTGCATTACTTTACGAAACTGAATTTAAGGATTTAAAAAAAGCAGAAAAATACTTACTGATTGCAATTGAAAATGGTGATACAGCTGCAATGAATAATCTGGCTTTTCTCTATTTTGAACATGGTTTACATAAAGAAAAATCAGAACAACTTTCAATGCAAGCATATACTTTGGATAGTTACTCTATTTATAACAGACTTACGTATTCATTAATACTTTTATGGAACAATAAAATAGATAAAGCGATTGAGATTTTAACAGCATTATTTAATGATAAAATAAAGATTAGTGGATATACATTTCATATGCAGTTTCTAATTAATTTGTTCATAGCCAAAGAGCAATACAATTTTGTGTATAAGTTATTCGAAGAGGATAAGCATAATTTAAAGGATCGTTTTAAGCCAGTTTATTATGCCCTAATGCACTTTATGCAGGATAAGTACCCCGATGAGATTAAGAAAATGGGAGAAGAATTAAATGAAACGGTGCAGAATATTGTTGAGTATATTATGGAATTAAGGGAAAAATACAAATAGTCTTTGTAAGTATGTTAAAAAGAATTAAATCAGTTTTAAGAAAAGTTCCGGTTAAAGTAAGGTATGCTATATTGCCTGTAATAGCTTTGTTTATGCTATTTAAGCTACTTGATACTATTTCTCCTGTAAATACTACAATTGAATATTCTACAATTATTTATTCACAGGATAGTACCTTAATTCATGGATTTTTATCTTATGATGATAAATGGAGAATGTACACAGAGCTTGAAGAAATTACCCCAGAGCTTAAAAAAGCAATTATCTTTAAAGAAGACAAATATTTTTATTACCACTATGGTATTAATCCAATTGCAATTGGAAGAGCACTATTTAATAATATTAAATCAGGCAAAAGAACTTCCGGGGCATCAACTATAACAATGCAAGTTGCACGATTAATTGACCCCAAATCGAGAACATATGGTAACAAAATAATAGAGATGTTCAGGGCAACTCAATTGGAATGGCATTTTACAAAAGACGAGATTTTGCAATTGTATTTAAACCTTGTGCCCTATGGTAGTAACATTGAAGGCGTTAAATCGGCTTCAATTATATACTTGGGAAAACTGCCTAATCATTTAAGTATTGGCGAAATTGCTGCATTATCGATTATACCAAACAGACCCGTTTCTCTTAAGTTGGGCAAAAATAATGAATTCATAAAAAGCGAAAGGAACACATGGCTTTTGAGATATAAAAAAAATAAATTATTTAAAAACAAAGATATTGAAGATGCTTTAGAAGAACCCCTTAATGCTTATAGGAGAGAAGTTCCCAAGATTGCACCACATTTATCGTATCGTTTAAAGAAGAGATATCCGGGGCGTAAAATAATTTATTCGAGTTTGGATTTTGAAATGCAAAAAAAGATAGAGGCTATTGTAAAGAATTATAGTCAGGGATTGTATTTCCAGAATATTAAAAATGCAATTTGCCTGATAGTTGAGAATGAAACCCGACAAGTAAAGGCGTACATAGGTTCAGCGGATTTCTTTAACGAGGAAGATGGTGGACAAGTTGACGGAATAATGGCTATAAGATCTCCAGGAAGTACATTAAAACCACTTTTATATGGTATTGCAATGGATCGTGGATTAATTACACCAAAATCTTGCATAAGCGATGTGCCTTTGAGTTTGTCGGGATATGAACCTGAAAATTACGATGGTGAATTTTATGGTAATGTAAGTATCGAATTTGCTCTTTCAAATTCGTTAAATGTTCCGGCAGTTAAAGTTTTAGCCGAATTAGAATCTCAAATTTTAATTGAAAAGCTGATTGATATAAATTTCAAGCAAATAAAACATGATCGAAATAATCTTGGATTATCGCTGATTTTAGGAGGATGTGGAGCAACACTTGAGGAGTTGACATTGATGTTTTCTTCATTTGCTAATGAGGGTATTTACAAAAGACCACAATATGTTTTAGATTCAAAATCTTCATCAGGAACAGAACTTCTTTCGAAGGAATCAAGTTTTATGATTACCGATATTTTAACCCAATTAACAAGACCGGATCTCCCTTTGGATTGGGCTAATAGTCAGCATATGCCAAAAATAGGATGGAAGACAGGAACTTCCTATGGTAGGAGAGATGCATGGAGCATTGGATACAACAAGAAATATACTGTGGGGACTTGGGTTGGGAATTTTTCAGGCGAAGGTGTTCCCGAATTAAGTGGGGCAGAAAAAGCATCACCATTATTATTTAAAGTGTTTAATGCAATTGATTATAATTCTGAAGCCGAATGGTTTCATACTCCGGCAAATTTAAGTTTTAGAGCTGTTTGTCCCGAAACAGGACTGATTCCAAGTGAAAATTGCGAATCGGATATAATCGATTACTTTATTCCCGGTGTTTCATCCATGAAAATATGTGAGCATAATAAAGAAGTGCCAATTTCAATTGATTCAACAATTTCTTATTGTACTTCGTGTAAACCAAAAACAGGATATATAGAAGCTGAATTCCCCAATTTGCCTGCTGAAATGATTACTTACTATGAAACAAATAATGTAAAATACCTTAAGATTCCACCACATAACAATGAATGTGAAAGATTGATGTCCGGGAATAATCCTGTTATTATATCTCCCATAAACGAAAATGAGTATTATGTTGATATTGAAGATGAGATGCAAATTATGTTAAGCAGCCATGCTGCAAATGATGTAGAAAAAATTTATTGGTATATCAATAATAAATTTTATAAGGCTGTGAATCCGGGCGAAAAGATATTTTTTGAGCCATCAGAAGGGAAAGTGCAAATATCATGTTCTGATGATAAGGGAAGAAATACAAATATTAATATCTATGTTAAATACATTTCATTTTAACATATAATTCATAAAATCCGCAGGTAAATTTCCATTTATTTAAATAGTAGGTTGTGTGATGTATGTAGTAGTATTATAGGTTGTTATAGTGCAATTGTCGAGGTGAAGTATTTTAATAATTTGAATTGCTTATATATTATATGAGTTTATCTTTAAATTCATGCAAAATCTCGAATATTGAATAATAATTTTAAATCAATTTCTGAGCAAATTGTTTTTTGTAGGTTGGAACTTGTCGTTTGTCGATATCGAAAAAATAAGAATTAAACTAATGTTATCTTGCAGTTGTAAATTTAAAATTTATATCAAAAAAAAATAATTAGACCCCTGCGTCTAACACTTATTTAACCTAAACACTATAATTACCCAAATAACAAGAGCCAATGGCTCTTTTTTTTTGTATGTCGGGCATGGTAATAAGCTGGCAGAATGCAAGTTTCTGCATGTGCCGAGTTGATAGGAAACATTAGCAATTGGCAAGGGTGTCCAGAGCGATTTGGAATCTGAAAGAAGCCATT
>WTBR01000070.1 GCA_013138975.1 Bacteroidales bacterium | reverse complement strand
AAAACAAATAAGCCATAAACTCGAAAAATCAATTCCACAATATATAAGGTACTCCCATTTAAATCGGGATTTAGTTCAACATAAAGCACATATTCGGGTAAACCGAAAACGATGCTTAATTGTTATGCCCTTTTGGGCAACTTGCAATTTCTAAAACTTCAATAAATTTATTATTTATTGAAAGTTAATACTAAACTGACAAAGTTATTATTGGCGACCAATTTATAACATTGCTTCAAAACATAATGCAGGAGCTTGATGGTTTGCCAGCTTTTAACTATTTTCAACTTTATTAATGGGTGATACTAAAACAAAGCGAAAAACCTGCACAGCTCTGCGCCCACAGCACGTTAAACAATGCTTCCATAAAAGATTCAGAATTCAATAACGCAAATCAAAAATATATTTTACAATCTAAAAAATTATAGACCAAACCTTTTAGAAATTGAGATATGTTTTTTCTATTCTCAATTCACTAATCACTACTCACAATCTTTCCTTTTTGCAGCACCTCAATTATTGAAGGAAAGGTATTATTAATAATTTCTTGAAGATTATTCGTATTTAACCATTTTGCTTCAGTTATTTCTTCCTCAATTTGAGGCTTTGGAATTTGAATTCCATTATAAACCATTTCGTACCAATAGGTTCGTTTTAAAATACTTTCTCCGTTTATTTTATAAGTGTGATAAGAAATATTTAGAAGATTTAAAATTTCTAGATCTGTTATCCCACATTCTTCCTCCACTTCTCTAATGGCTGCAATATTTGGAAGCTCATTTTCCTCTATTTTTCCTTTAGGTAAATCCCAAAAATTACGTCTGTAAATAACTAATATTTCACCTTTTGTATTTTTCACCAAACCTCCGGCAGCCTCAATAATCTGATATAGCTTGGTAAATTCTGTAAAAGCAAAATCAACATCCTTATGAATAATATATAATTTATTTAGTAAGGGATTATTCAAGAATATATTTAATCCTTCATTAAGTAGTTCTTTGTTCTCGAAAAAATGCACATCAGAATCATCTTGATCAATGTAACTATTATTATTTTCTGTAAAAAAAACTGTTCGTTGGTTATAAAAAACTTTATACATTTGCGATATGGAAAATTTAGAGATAAAAATAGCAAAATCACTATTACAAATTAAGGCAATAAAGTTACAACCTGCAAATCCGTTTACATGGGCTTCAGGATGGAATTCACCAATATATTGCGATAATCGAAAGACCCTGTCGTATCCAGACATTAGAAATGAAATTAGAGATGGATTTGTTGATATAATTAAAGAAAAGTATGGAACTCCGGATGTTATAGCAGGAGTTGCTACCGGAGCAATTGCAATTGGAATGTTAGTAGCCGATGCAATGAATCTGCCATTTATTTATGTAAGACCAAAACCAAAAGAGCACGGTTTAGGTAATATGATCGAAGGTGAGATTCCTGTAGGCAAAAAAGTACTCGTTGTAGAAGATTTAATATCTACAGGTAAAAGCAGCTTAAATGCTGTTGAGGCATTAAGAAAAGCAGATATAGAGGTTTTAGGAATGGTTGCTATATTTACCTATGGATTTCAAATTTCAGAGCAAAACTTTAAAGAAGCCAATGTTAATCTTACTACATTAAGTAATTATAATGAACTTATAAAAATAGCTTTGGATTCTGGATATGTAAAAGAATCAGATTTGGAAACATTGCAACAATGGAGAGTTGATCCGGCGAATTGGAATAAATAATATTATTGATTTTAGAAATTGAAATAAAGTAATGGGTAAGTATACAAGCAAAACAGGAAAAGCTAATAAGTCAGAAAAGTTGATATATAATTTTTTAACAGATTTTAATAATTTAAAATCTGTAGTACCGCAAGATAAGGTGAAAGATTTTGAAGCAACCGAAGATACATGCAAATTTAATATCGAAGGAGTTGGTCAAGCCGGACTTAAAATTATTGAAAAAGAACCAAACAAATTAATAAAAATTTCGAGTGATGGTAAATCTCCATTTAGCTTTTTCTTTTGGGTTCAATTAAAACCAATAGAGGATTCTGAAAATGCTACTGCAATTAGGTTAACTATTGATGCAAATTTAAATCCAATGATGAAAATGATGGTTGGGAAACATTTGCAAAAGGGTATTGACGGTATGGTTGATCAACTAGTGGTGTTTTTTAATGAGAAAATAAAAGAAGAGTAAACTTAATTGATTTTTGTTATTTAAATAACAAATTCAATCTCTTTAAATTCAAATTCCATTTTTTCTCGATCTTCAGTTATAATTTGCAAGTGACCAAATTCATTAACTCCTGTAATTTTGGCGTTAAAGGATTTGTTATTCATTTTGTAGGTAAAAAACGCATTAAATCTGTATAAGCAATTAATATACTCTTTATTAATTTCGTCATATTTTGCAGCTTTAAGCTTTTCGTAGAATATTTGAATATGATCTCTAAGTTTAATTAGTTCCTCTTCAATAGAATATAATTTACCGGTAACTTGGCATAAAGAAACAGGGTTAGGAGCATTACTTATGAATTGTGTTTGATTAAGATTAAGACCAATACCAACAATACATTGGTTTATGCTTGAACCTTTAATTGCATTTTCAATTAAAATTCCAGCTATCTTTTTATCATTAATATAAATATCATTTGGCCATTTTATTTTAACCTCTTTTGTTTTTGATTTTAAATAATTTAAAATACCCAAGGATATTACTTTTGATAAAAGGAAGTTATTTTCAATTGCTAAGAAATCAGGATATAATACTAGGCTAAACAAAAGGTTTTTTCCTTTTTCACTTTCCCAAGTATTATCACCTTGTCCTTTTCCTGAATTTTGATACGAAGTTGAGATTATGGAACCTTCTGGATATTTAGATTCTTTTAATGCTTTAGAAAAGTAATTATTAGTTGAATCAATCTGGTCTAAATTAATTGTTTTTTGCCAACACATAATCTTGGTTTTTTTGTAAAGTTATCTTGAAATCTGACAAAAGTTAAAAAAATCTGACAAAATCTTTAAAAATGATTTATTTATACTTAAAACATGACATATTAACGGTATAAACAATTCTTTATATTCATCTGTTTAAAAGGAATGATTTTTGATCTGTGTACACTTTCAAATGAAAAATATATAATATTTTAATAGAAGATAATTTTAGTACTAAAAATTAATTTGGTAATTTAGTTACCTTTGCAAAAAATAATTGAATGGCTAAACAAAAAAGAACGACTAAAACTAATACAAAAGAAATAGTTGCGGCGGCAATTGAGGGGATTTTAAAGATAAAAGGGAAAGATCTTGTAAGCCTTGATTTAACGGAGATTGAAAATTCAGTGTGTAAATATTTTGTGATTTGTCATGGAGATTCTAATGTGCAAGTTAGTGCTTTAGCAGATTCTGTTTTAAAAAATGTTCGTGAAGAAACAGGTGAAAAAGTATGGCACAAAGAAGGATTAGATAATGCAACATGGGTACTTCTTGATTATAGCGATGTTGTAATTCATATATTTCAAAAAGAATATCGAGATTTCTATAAATTAGAAGAATTATGGGCTGATGCAAAGATAACAGCACATGATGATGTAATTAACTTAAAAGAAAAGTAAGATAATGACTGATAATAAACAATATAATAAAAGCCCAAAGAGTCCCGGTAGTGGTGACTCAAATAAGCTTAAACCAAAATTTAATGTTTATTGGGTTTATGGTTTAATAGCTGTTGTTTTTATAGGATTACAATTATTAAGTTTTTCGCCAAAGCCTACCGAAATTTCGATGCAGGAATTTGAGCGTGACATGCTTAAGAATGGTGATGTAGCTAAAATAGTTGTTGTAAATAAAGATAAAGCAAATATTTACATTAAAGCTGATCGTCTTAGTGATGCAAGATATGAAGACATATCCACAAAAACATTCGCAAAAACGGCAACAGATGGGCCACATTATTTCTTTACCATAGGTTCAATGGAATATTTTGAACGATGGATTAGTGAAGCTCAAGACACATATTTAAAAGGGGAGTTTATAGAAATTAGTTATAAAACTCAACCTAACTATATGAGAGATGTTATTGGTTGGCTGTTTCCAATTTTAATTATTCTAGCAATTTGGATTTTTATTTTCAGAAGAATGTCAAAGGGTCAGGGTGGTGCTGGCGGCGGAAATATATTTAGTGTTGGAAAATCTAAAGCTCAACTTTTCGATAAAGAAAGTAATGTAAAAGTAGATTTTAAAGATGTAGCAGGTTTAGAAGAAGCAAAAGTTGAAGTTAGAGAAATAGTTGATTTCTTAAAAAGCCCAAAAAAATATACAGATTTAGGTGGAAAAATTCCTAAAGGAGTTCTTCTTGTAGGTCCTCCGGGAACAGGAAAAACATTAATGGCAAAAGCAGTTGCGGGTGAAGCAAATGTAGCATTCTTTTCAATGTCAGGGTCTGATTTTGTAGAGATGTTTGTTGGTGTTGGAGCGTCGCGTGTTAGAGATTTATTTAAACAAGCAAAAGAAAAAGCACCATGTATTATTTTTATTGATGAGATAGATGCTATTGGTCGTGCACGTGGAAAGAATCCAAATTTTGGTTCTAATGATGAGCGTGAAAATACATTGAATCAGTTATTAACTGAGATGGATGGTTTTGGAAATAATGTTGGTGTAATTATTATGGCAGCAACAAACCGTGCAGATATTCTTGATAAAGCCTTAATGAGAGCAGGTCGTTTTGACAGACAGATACATCTTGAATTACCCGATATTAATGAAAGAAGAGATATCTTTAAGGTTCATTTAAAACCAATTAAACAAGAAACAAAACTTGATGTTGAGTTTCTTGCAAAACAAACACCTGGTTTTTCAGGTGCAGATATAGCAAATGTTTGTAATGAATCAGCATTAATTGCTGCTCGTAAAGATAAAAAAGTAGTTGAAAAACAAGATTTCCTTGATGCAGTGGATAGAATAGTTGGGGGAATGGAGCGAAGAACAAAAATTATTACCAAGGAAGAGAAAAAGACAATAGCATTTCACGAAGCAGGACATGCTACAACAAGTTGGTTGCTTGAACATGCTCATCCTTTGGTTAAAGTTACAATTATACCTCGTGGTCGTGCGCTAGGTGCCGCATGGTATTTACCCGAGGAAAGGCAAATTACAACTCGTGATCAGTTGTTAGACGAGATGTGTTCTGCTTTAGGTGGACGTGTTGCTGAAGAATTGATATTTGGTAAAATATCAACCGGAGCAATGAACGATCTGGAAAAAATAACCAAGCAAGCTTATGCTATGAATGCTTATTTTGGAATGAGTGATAAAGTGGGGCATTTGAGTTTCTACGATTCAACCGGTCAGTCTGAAATGGCTTTTAATAAGCCATATAGCGAAAAAACAGCAGAGTTAATAGATAGTGAAGTTAAGAAACTGGTTGAGGAAGCTTATAAACGTTCTTTCGATTTACTTAAAAAGCATAAAGACGGATTAACAGAGTTGGCTGAAATTCTATTAGAAAAAGAGGTTATATTTTCTGAAGATCTAGAGAGAATATTTGGAAAACGTCAGTGGAAATCTCATCATGAGAAAGAAGCTGAAGTAAAAAAAGAACTTGAAGAGAAAGCGAAAAAAGCTCAGGCAAAATTAAAAACAGTTAAAAAAGAAGAGACTGTAGTTGAAGAAAAGATAGAGGATGATAAAGATAAGCTTGAGGAAAAAGAAGAAAAGAAAATAATTGAATAAAAACAGTCGTATTGAGTAATTTAATTAAACGCACAATAACTGGAATAATATTTTTAGTAGTAGTTGTTGGAGCAATCGCAATAGGTAATATAAGTTTTTTTATATTATTCGAATTGATAATTATTGGGGCAATGTATGAGTTTTATACATTAGCCGAAAAGAAAAAGCATAAACCTTTAAAAATATACGGAATAGTAATTGGCGCAATGATTTTTGCCGCCAATTATTGTTTTGTAAATGAAATTTTTGGAGCGAAGATCTTTTTAGCAATAATTCCATTTATAATAAGCATTTTCATTATTGAACTTTATCGTAAATCGGAAAACAGTTTTGTAAATATTGGCTTTACATTATTAGGCCTTATATATATTGCAATTCCATTTTCATTTGCTAATTATATAGTAATTTCAGAAAAAGTAAATTATAGCTCACATCTATTGCTTGGATTTTTCTTCTTAACATGGTCGTTCGATACATTAGCATATGTTTTTGGAGTGTCGTTTGGAAAGCATCGTTTATTTGAAAGAATTTCGCCTAAGAAATCTTGGGAAGGATTTATTGGAGGTACAATTTCAAGTGTAGGTGTAGCATATGTTTTATCAATATTTTTTACTGAAATAAGTTTTCTTCATTGGGCCTTATTATCAGTATTGATTTCCGTTTTTGGTACATACGGAGATCTAGTTGAATCGTTATTTAAAAGGAATATTGAGGAAAAAGATTCTGGAAACATTTTACCTGGACATGGTGGTATCTTAGATCGATTTGATGCAGTTTTGTTTACTTTACCTCTATTTTATGTATATTTACAGTTCATACAATAAACTTTAATATTATTAAAAATGACCATACATAAAGAAGGACGGCTAATAATCGCCATATTTTTTGTTGTTTTGACTGCCATTAATTTGCTTGCATTTTATTTTATCTCAAATCCTATTGTTACTTGGGTTTTAGGTATGACTTCTTTTTTGTTCTTTTTATTTACAGTTCGTTTTTTTCGTAAACCAACCAGAGCATTAATTACTGATGAAAATACAGTATATGCTCCTGCAGATGGTACTGTTATGGTTATTGAAGAGACTATCGAAGGTGAGTTTTTTAAAGATAAACGAATACAAGTTTCCATATTTATGTCGGTATGGAATATTCATATAAACTGGTTTCCAATAGCCGGAATTATTAAATACTTTAAATATCATCCCGGAAAATTTTTATTAGCTCGATTACCAAAATCATCTAGTGAAAATGAGCGTACTTCTGTTGTTATAGAAGATAAAAACAAAAGACAGATTTTAGTTCGACAAATTGCAGGAATTGTGGCACGACGAATTATTTGTTATGCTAAAGAAGGAAATGAAGTAAAACAAAATACAGAATTAGGATTTATTCGTTTTGGATCAAGAGTTGATTTGTTTTTTCCTGTGGGAACAAAAATTCAAGTAAGCATTGGGCAAAAAACTAAAGGGACACAAACAGTAATAGCAACTTATTAATCAAAATAATTGTCAATATTAATTCTGTAGAGTTTTTCTTTATCGAAAATGAAAGTGTATTTCGTACCTTCACCTATCATCTTAATGCTGTCTTTATTTAATTTTAATTTATTCGAAAATCTCTTAACAAAATCATCCTGTGTAATTCCTACTCGAATACCATTTTTTAATTCTATTTTACGGTTTAAAATATTTCCTGTAAGTAAGAATTCTTTTCCCATATAGGTTTTATAAAAGAAAATTTCTGACTTTCTATATGTAAGCTGATAAATGGTATCTGTTTTTTCCGGATAATGTTTGTTTTTTCTTAAAAGCTTTTGTGTTTTAAATTTTGTGCCGGAATTATTTGAGAAATTTTCTATGCTTTCGTTAAACCCAAAAGGTTGTTCAAGAAACTCTTTTTGGCTTAGTTTTTTGTATTCTACAACATCTTTCTGAGAAATACATCCAATCAAACTTGCAACGAAAATTGTAATTATATATTTCTTCATATTTAACTTTTAAGCTAAAATACAAAGAAATTTCTACATAAAGAACAGAGCCACACCACCTACTGCAATTATAGACCCAATTACTTCTTTAGTGGTAATTTTTTCTTTAAAAAAGATAATAGCCGCAGGTATAATTAAAACAGGGACAATCGACATAATGGTTGATGCAACTCCTGTTGTAGTATGTTTTACGGAGAGTAACGAGAAAGATACCCCAAGAAAAGGGCCAAAAATTGCACCTACGCTTAATCGGGTCATTGCATCTTTGTTTTTTATGGCCTCAAAAACTTTTTTCCATCTTTTCATAAATGTAAATAGAATCGAAAAACTAATAAATCCGGTTATTACTCTTATTTGTGTTGCTGCAAATGGGTCAAAATCTTGCATGCCATATTTGCTTAATACCAGTCCTGCACCTTGACCTACGGCACCCCCAAATGCTAATAGTAAACCCATGATTGGATAGGAGAGTTTAAATTTTTTCTTATTCGGATTTTTCTGATTTGCTTTTTCTTCAGGATTCTGATTTTTTGAACCCCTATCCAACACCACAATCATAATGCCCATAATGGTAAGAAACATTCCCAGAAAATTCTGACCTGTTAAGACTTCACCCATTATAATCCATCCTAAAAATGCTGTTATTGGTGGAGTTAACGACATAATAAGCATTGATACTCTCGACCCAATTAATACATAAGCTTCAAATAGTAAGAGATCTCCAATTACAAATCCAATAAAACCGGATAGAGATAACCACATCCAATTATGCAGAGAAGCATCAAAAGGAATAAATGAACCTCGGGTTATTTGACAATAAATACCAATAAAAATAAAAGCTAAAAATAACCTTAATAGGTTAGTACTAAGCGATCCAATTTTTTTACCAACTGATTCAAAGGCAATAGCAGTAATAGTCCAAAATACTGCTGTTAGCAATGCAGCGTACTCTCCAAGGTGTGATTGAAACATTATATTTAATTATTAACTTAATTTATATTCTCAAACAATATTTTATTATCGCCGAAAAAAACTTATTTTAGATCAAATTTTGTAAATCTAATAAAAGCATTAGATACTAAGTTTCAATTAAAGTTTAATAATGAACAAGAATTTACGATATTTATTCATTATCCTTGGAATATGTCTGATTGGGTTTATTCTTTGGTATTTTAAATCCATTGTTGCGTATCTTCTTATTTCTTCGGTACTTACTTTGGTTGGTCGGCCAATAGTTAAATTCTTAAATAAGATTCATTATAAAAAATTTAAAATCCCAAATTTTATATCTGCATTAGTAACTATTGTTATTATTTGGATTGTGTTTTTAACTTTTTTTAGAATTTTTATTCCTTTAATTGCTCACCAGGCAAGCGAACTTTCTGCTATCGATGCTAATGCCGTAATGAATAATCTTCAGGAACCTTTAGCGAAACTTGATCATTTATTTATTAAATACAATATTAATTCAAATATGGATCAGTCATTGGATCAGTATTTAACTGAAAAATTCATGTCCATAATTAATGTTTCAATGATATCAAATATTTTCAGTTCCTTAGCCGGTATTTTGGGTAATATATTTATTGCAGCCTTTTCCATTTCATTTATTACCTTTTTCTTTTTAAAAGACCAAGGATTATTTAGCGATGGAATTCTAATATTCGTCCCCGATAAATATTTGGAGAAAACAGAAAATATGCTTGGCTCCATAAAAAAGTTATTAACAAGATATTTTACAGGTATAATTGTTCAGATAAGTGGCATAATAATATTAGTTTCATTGGGCTTAACACTTGTTGGAATTGGATTTTCTGATGCATTAGTTATTGGATTGGTTGTAGGTTTATTTAATATAATACCTTATTTAGGGCCAGTGATTGGCGCTCTGCTTGGATTAGTGCTTAGTTTAGCTATTAATATTGATTTAGTATTTTATACAGAATTATTACCATTGTTAGGTAAAATAAGCATCATATTTATTATTGTACAAGTGGTTGATAATATTGTATTTCAGCCCTTTATATATTCCAGTAGTGTTAATGCACACCCTTTAGAAATATTTTTGGTTATAATGATGGCCGGAAGTTTGTTTGGGATTACAGGAATGATACTCGCTATACCTAGTTATACAATTCTAAGGGTTATCGCTAAAGAATTTTTTATTAAATTAAAGGTAGTTAAAAAATTAACCGAGAAAATTTAAGATAATAAGGTGGTATTTTATATATTTACGTGACAAAATGTAAATCGATGGGGAAATTTAAAGTTTTTATTTATATCATATTTTTTTTAATTGCGAATAAAGCAATTTCACAATCAATTGATACAGTTACTATTATTATTGATTTTCCATTCGGGTATGGTGAGCCTCAATGTGCTGCACATAAAATTGTAGGAGGTATTGATAGTCTGTTTACTATTGAAGACTTAGACGATTATTCATTTAAATGGAGAGGTGATTCTGTTCCTAAATTAGATTCTCTTCCTACCGCAGCCTATAAATATACATTAGATGGTACTTATAATATTGGACTCACTGTTGTTCAAAAGGCAACAAGTAGAATAATTAATGCTGATACAAGCATTATTATACAAACTCCTGTTAAATTAGTGGTTCCTAATGTTTTTACTCCCAACGGTGATGGCGTAAACGATTTATTTAAAGTATTTTATAATGGCATAAATGAATTGGAGATAAGCATCTTTACCCGGACAGGAACAGAAGTATTCAATTTAAAAGCACCTACAATTGTATGGGATGGACGAATTTCTTCTGGAGCACAAGCAAGCGAAGGAATATATTATTACGTTTTAACTTCCGATGTTCCGGGTATTTCTACAAATGGCTTCTTGTATTTGTATAATTATGATCCTAATAATTAAGACTTTTCGTTTAAAAATTTCAAATAAGAAATAATATCCAATAAATTAATTGTTTAAATCTGAAACACTTCGACATCGCGATAGCTATGGGGATCGTGTTATGAGCTGGTTAACATAAAGTTGTCATACTGAGCTCGTCGAAATATAGACAACTTTTTGATTTTTTGGACAGCCTCTTATAGAATGTAATTCATTGATGGACTTTAGTGCATAAGCTTTTACTGAACACTACCATTTTTTAAATTAAGTTGTCACTATTTAGAGAGGTTTTGCTAAGCCATTGAATATTAGTAGATATTGTTCGGTTTTTATTTAGAATGCTTTGACAAGGATTGATTTTCTACATTTTAGATTCCTTTTATTTTCTTTATCTTTGAGATACAGATACTAAAAAAATGATAAAAGGGAATCCACTAAAAAGGTTTTTTTTATTTTATTACGATGGTTTTAAAAGCATGACTGTCGGGAAAAGACTTTGGACGATTATCATTATTAAACTTTTTATCATGTTTGCCATATTAAAGATCTTCTTTTTTCAAGATTTCTTGGATAAAAAGTTTAGTAACGACAAAGAAAAAGCAGATTACGTAATCGAGCAATTAACAAATCCTAAAAATATAAATAATGATTGAAAATATTGATTCAGCCCTGGTTGATTGGTCGAGGGCACAATTTGCATTAACAGCATTGTATCATTGGCTATTTGTACCTCTTACTTTAGGGATTACATTTATAATAGCATTTATGGAAAGCTTGTATGTGAAAACCGGCGATCCTGAATGGAAGAAAATTACAAAATTCTGGATGACATTATTCGGAATTAATTTTGCTATTGGCGTTGCAACAGGTATAATTCTGGAATTTGAATTTGGAACAAATTGGTCGAATTATTCATGGTTTGTGGGTGATATATTTGGAGCCCCATTAGCAATTGAAGGTATAATGGCCTTTTTCATGGAATCAACATTTATAGCTGTAATGTTTTTTGGATGGAATAAAGTAAGCAAGAAATTTCATTTGCTTTCTACCTGGTTAGTTGCCATTGGTTCAAATTTATCGGCACTTTGGATTTTAGTTGCAAATGGATGGATGCAAAACCCGGTTGGCATGCATTTCAATCCCGAAACAGCACGAAACGAGATGCTTAATTTTTGGGAAGTGTTATTTTCACCCATTGCAATAAATAAATTTTTACATACGATTACTTCGTCTTATGTGCTAGCATCCGTTTTTGTAATTGGGGTTAGTGCTTGGTATTTATTAAAAGGCAGAGAGCTACTATTAGCTAAAAGAAGCATTATTATTGCGGCAATTTTTGGTTTGTTAAGCAGCCTGTTTCTTATTTATACCGGTGATGGATCGGCATACCAAGTTGCTCAAAAGCAACCAATGAAACTGGCTGCAATGGAAGGTTTGTATAATGGAACAGAGGGTGCAGGTTTAATAATGATTGGTATGCTAACGCCCGGTAAAGAAATTAATGATAATAAAGAGGAATACGTTTTTAAATTTGAGATTCCTAAATTACTTTCATTCTTAAGTTATGGTGATGCTAATGCTTTTGTTCCAGGAGTTAAGAATATTGTAGAAGGAGGTTATGAAATTATCGATAAGGATGGTAATACACAAATTGCATTATCAGCCATAGAAAAAATAGAAAAAGGTAAACTGGCAATTTCTGCTCTTTCGGAATTTAAAAAAGCTAAAGAGGCAGAAAACATTGAATTGCAAGAAGAATCATTAATAACATTCAGAGAAAATTTTAAATATTTTGGATATGGATTTTTAAATGATCCTAATAGCATTATTCCTAATGTCCCGATTACATTTTACAGCTTCCACCTTATGGTTGGATTGGGATTCCTTTTTATTTTTCTTTTTGCAGTGGTACTTATTCTGATTTTTAGGGAAAAATTAATTGAGAAAAAATGGTTATTGCGAGCATTGGTTTTTACAACCCCATTAGCATTTATTGCATCGCTTTCGGGATGGGTAGTAGCTGAAGTCGGGCGCCAACCATGGACAATACAGGATTTATTACCTACAGTAGCTTCAGTTTCACAGATAGATGCAAGTGCAGTGCAAATAACATTTTGGTTATTTACAGTAGTATTTACAGCATTAATAATTGCTGAGCTGAAAATAATGTTTAAGCAAATAAAAATCGGACCTAACGAAGGAGGACATTAATATGTTTGAGAGTTTATCACATTTATTATTGCAGCAATATTGGTGGATTATTATTTCATTCTTAGGTGCTATTCTGGTTTTTCTTTTGTTTGTTCAGGGAGGACAAACACTTATATATACCCTCGGAAAAACAGATATGGAACGACGATTAATAATTAATTCTTTAGGTCGAAAATGGGAGTTTACCTTTACAACGCTGGTAACTTTTGGAGGTGCATTCTTCGCTTCTTTTCCCTTGTTTTATTCAACAAGTTTTGGAGGAGCATATTGGGTTTGGATGTTGATTTTATTTGCATTTATTATTCAAGCCATATCCTATGAGTACAGATCGAAACCCAATAATGTTTACGGTGCAAAAACATACGAAGTATTCTTGATTATTAATGGAGTACTGGCAACAATTTTATTGGGAACAGCCGTAGCATCTTTTTTTACAGGCAGTGAATTTTCTGTTAGCGAAATGAATTTCTCGAAATGGGAAGGTGCAGCCAGGGGATTGGAACTAGCACTAAATCCACATAACCTGTCTTTAGGTTTAGCAATATTATTTCTTTCGAGGGTTCTTGCCATATTATATTTCATGAATAATATTGATGATGAAAATATTTTTACCAGGGCTAAGAAGCAATTAATTATTAATGCCATTCCATTTGTACTGTTCTTTTTGGTATTTGTAATATGGTTAATGTTTATCGATGGATTTGCTTATGATCCTATTTCTAAAAAAGTATCATACGAATCGTATAAGTATTTACATAATTTTTTACAAATGCCATTGGTACTTATTGCATTCTTATCGGGAGTTTTATTGGTGCTTTTTGGTATTGGGAAATCAATACTAAAAGTTTCTACAAACGGAATATGGTATTCGGGAATTGGTACAGTATTAACTGTTTTAGCTTTGTTTTTAATAGCAGGATTTAATAATACAGCATTTTATCCTTCAACATTCGATTTACAAAGCTCGCTTACCATTGAAAATGCATCATCGAGTAAGTATACGCTTAAAGCAATGAGCTATGTTTCGTTAATGGTGCCTTTTGTTTTTGCATACATTTGGTATACCTGGAGATTAATTAATAACAAAAAGATTAGTGCTGAGGAAATGAGTGAGGACATTCATATTTATTAATTGAAGCACCAATTGACAAATATTAAAAAACAAATAAATAAGCAAGCATCAAAAAACAAATGTAAAAAATGTTATTATTTATGGTTTTAATATCTAGTTGCAATTAACGCTGAAAACAAAGAAATAGAATGAATGTAATTTTTAAGAAAATGCAAAACACAAAATTTTCACTTTTTGTACTTGGGTGTATTATACTTGTATTTTTTGGGTGTAGTAAAGATGACAAGATTGATGAGATTAAAGAGGTAGATATTCAAGGTGTTTATAATTATTCAGGACAATTTATTGTCGGATTGACTTGGCTGGATGCAAATGGAAAAAACGTTTTAATTCTATCTAAATCGGAAAAATATCTAGGGGAAATGGCTATGAATGCGAGGAAAAATCATGAATTTGAAATTGTAAATGGAGACACTTCTTTTTACGGAATCGAGTCAGAAGCTTTAGATCAAGAGATTTTTGCATATCATTATATTAAACAAGGAAATGGAATAAGTCTATTATGGAAAATGTATGATTTTGAAAAAGATTGTGTACTGAATTTAATTTTAGAATTTTTAGAGAACCCTCCTTTATTAACAGATTTAGATAATGATAATATCATGGAAAGTTGGATAATCTATAAGAAGGCATGTATTAGTGATGTCAGCCCATTGGATATGAAAATCATTATGCATGAAGGAAAGAAGAAATATGCAGTAAGAGGTAAAAATATTGTTCAAGTTGGAGTGGATAGTTACCATGGGGGAGAAAAGGAATTTGATGATAATTTTATTAATGGAGAAACTAGATTTGTTGATTATGCTGAAAATTTGTGGCAAGAGCATAAAAATAATACTAGGGATTAAAATATAAATTAGACTATTATGCGTTCAAATTATATGTGAGCTTTTGTGGTTTGCATACTATGTTTTATCTAAATAAAGTTCTTCAACGGTGGCCAATGAAACAGGCAAAAAATCTGCACGTTTAAAACTGCGGATTGTTATTTGAGACTTGTTTTTTGGATTTTGAAATTTTTAATTAAAAATTTGAATTATGTATATAACAGAAATAATATGGTTAATAGTATGGCCTGTCTTAATTTGGGTGAGTTATAAGCTCATTACCTTGGCCATAAATAAATACGAAGAAAAATAAGAATTTTGCGAATTTGCAATACCGGATTAGAGACTACCCAAAAGATCAAATAGCTGTCATTCTGAGCTTGTCGAAGAATCTATTTAATTATTAATGAGATATTTTTGCTTTGCAAGAGAGAAGTTCGACAAGCTAAACATGACAACTTTTTGTTAATCAGTTTGTCACACTGAGCCTGTCGAAGTGTTTTTGTTTTAAAACTAGTGTCAAGTCAAGCTTTAAGTTTCGAGTCGACCTGACAAAGTTCTTTAAAACCTGCGGATTTTTATTCGCCTAGCCGCTTCAAGCGGCTTGGCGAATTTCACTATCTCGAAGAGTCTGATAGTAAAACTCTGCTAGGTCATTCTGACTCTGTTAGGATTTCAACTAAAAAAGCATCCTTGACTTGACACTAGCTTTTTAGACATCTTCTTACTATTTTATAATTCTGTTTTTTTTCTTTATCACGAAATAAGGTAAATCAATGGCTAAACTCCATTTGCTACGCACAAGAGTTTTAATTATGATTTTATATAGTGTTTTAGGTTTATAACTACTCAAAAATCTATTTGTTTACCAATTTATTAACAGGTGGATTACTTGCTATCAAATATGCTGTGAAAATTGCAAGGGATTTAGTTTTTGCTGCACTTGACAAAAAACCATAATGTCTTAGAGGCGGAGTGTCGATGTGACTTGTAGGGGTGGACTAATTCGTAGTTGTGATGAAGCTTTTGTAATTGAAGTGGAGCTTAGTGCCTAGTTTATAAAGTATAATAACATCATTAAACTTGCAAGATGGCCTTCGAATTACATAGAGCTTTATAGTTTATTGACTAAATTTTAATTTAGAATTGTTGTAAGTATTTAAATATTATGCCGACTAATTTGTGTTCTTATGTCATATTGTTAATTTTATCAGTAAAAATGGTACAAATTGACATATGTACATATAATGGTATGGAATTTGTAAATTAAGAAAGAAAAAAACTTATGATGGAATTTTTTAATAAACACAAATATGGTTTACTTCTAATTATCCCCGGAATAATTGGTGGATTTTTGTATTGGAAATTTGTTGGATGCACGAGCGGAACATGTGCTATACAATCTAATTGGCACACAATGGTTTTGTTTGGTGGATTAATTGGGTATTTCCTTGGTGACAGTGTCGATGATTTTATTAAAAAGCGTAAAAATAAAAAGGAAAAAAATGAACAGCAAATCGTTGATTAAGCTTTGTAATTTGAAATAGAATAATAATAAAATAAAATGTGAAATTTAAAAACTAGAAAATATGAAAAAATTATTTTTAGCTGTATTAGTTATTTCTATGAGTTTAACTCAAGCATGCCAGGAAGGCGTTAAAGCTTCTGATGAAAACAAGGAAAAAACCGAAATGAAAACGGAAAAAACCGATAAACATTCAGAGAAAGCAACAGTCACTTTAACAAAAGAAGAATTCAAGAAAAAAGTGATGAACTATGAATTAAATAAAGAATGGAAGTTTGAAGGAGATTTACCTTGCATAGTTGATTTTTATGCTGATTGGTGTGGACCTTGTAAAATTGCTTCTCCAATTTTGGAAGAAATTGCACAAGAATATAAAGGCAAAATTAACGTTTATAAGGTTGATACTCAAAAAGATCCTGAAGTAGCGGGTGTATTTGGTGTTCAGGGTATTCCTGCATTCTTATATTGTCCAAAAGAAGGAGAACCAAGAATGACATCTGGCATTGGTAGATCAAAAGAAGAAACAAAGGAAATGTTTAGAAAATCAATTGAAGAAATATTATTGAATTCAAAATAAAGTAAGATTCTTTTATAATAAAACTGTCTCAAAATATTGGGGCAGTTTTTTTTGTATGTCGGGCATGGTAATAAGCTGGCAGAATGCAAGTTTCTGCATGTGCCGAGTTGATAGGAAACATTAGCAATTGGCAAGGGTGTCCAGAGCGATTTGGAATCTGAAAGAAGCCATT
>WTBR01000084.1 GCA_013138975.1 Bacteroidales bacterium | reverse complement strand
AATTTATATAGCAAAAGTTTTATTATATTCATAATAATCCGGTTAAAGCAAGTATAGTTGCTAAACCGCAAGATTATTTATATTCAAGTGCAAGGTATTATGTAGAAATGGATAGAGTAATAGAAATCATTAATACAGATTGTAGATGGAAAACGATTTGATAAAGGCACGACCTTACAGGATATAAACGACTCAGGCAAAGCCTAAGCCGAACGGGGATTGAATGCCCATAGCAACAGAAGGCATTGTCCAACAGAATTCTATCAGCAATTTCAAGTGACAATAGGATAGATTGAAGAATGCTAAAAACAATACTTGTAAAAATAATCTTTGGGTATTCACACAAAGAAGAAATGAACGAACATTATGTTTAAGTGTCGCATATCGAAGTGTTGTCTTATGTCATTTTTAGCTTTTTTAATCCGTTCCTTAATACGATTACGGTTATTATCGAAGAAAGGACATCCGAAATGGGGAATGCATACCAAATTCCATCAATTCCCAAAAATTTTGGAAGAATCAGCATAAGCGGAATAAATATTAATCCTTGTCGACTAATAGTCAGGAGTAATGCAGGCATTGCTTTTCCAATAGCTTGGAAATAAGCAGCTCCCATAAGTTGAATTGCTATTATTGGAATTGCCATAAAAACAATGAGTAGTGCAGGAGAAGTCAATTCGGTTAATTGGCTATCGCTTCCAAAAATTGAGATAATATTTTCTCTAAAAATTATTAATATAATATATATAATTGTTCCAAGACCAGTTCCATAAATGATTGATATTTTCATGGTTTCACGGACTCTCTTATGTTGATTGGCTCCATAATTATAGCCAACAATTGGTAGCAGTCCTTGTGTTATTCCCATCACAGGAAATAATGCGAACATCATAATACGATTAATTACTCCAAAAACAGCAATGTATATTTCTCCACCATAGGTGAATAAGACATTATTAAGGATGATAATTAAAATACTTGTCATTCCTTGTCTTACCAAAGTCACCATTCCAAGTAGATTTATTTCTTTAATTATTGCTAAAATTGGCTTTAAGTGAATTGCCTTGATTCGCAATTCATTTTTTCCAAAAATAAAAAACCAAACAGCGTATGCAGCACTAACCACATAGGAAATTGTGGTTGCCCATGCAGCTCCCTCAAGCCCCCAATCAAAAACTTTAATAAAAATTGGATCAAGAACCAGATTTAAAACTGCTGGAATTAGCATAGTATTCATGGATGTTTTTGGAAAACCCTGAGCCCTGATAATATTGTTGGACATCATTGCAAATGTAAGAAAGGGCACACCCATAAGGGTTACATGAAAATAATCAAGTGCATGGGCTAGAATTTCTCCTTTGGCTCCAAAAAACACCAAAATTTCTTCATCAAAAATGAAACCAGGGATAACAGCAGATATTATAAGTATTACGGACAATGTAATCTGGTTTCCGAAAGTTTTGGCTGCCAAATCCTGATCTCCTGCACCTAAGGCTCTGGAGATAATTGATGCACCTCCTATTCCTATAGCCATGCCAAATGATGAGATAAGGAAAGTAACTGGCATTACAACTGTAATTGCTGCAATTGCCATTGATCCAACCCATTGACCAATAAATATGGTATCTGCAATTAAGTAGATAGACATAACAAGAATCCCGATTGAAGCTGGAATAGACTGTTTTAGCAATAGCTTATTTATACTTTGATGACCTAGTTCATCTGATATTTTCATTTTAATGTTTTAGCTGTTTTTTTTTCGATGGCAAATATACAATTTCAGAGATAGATATTTTGTTTTGTGTCGAAAATCGACAGAATAAAGGCATTTCGCTACACCGAGTATTTCTTAAACTATTATCCTTATTCCCAAGCTTATATAAACACATTGCTAAACCTGCGCTTAGCCTGCGTATATCCTAAGCTTTGCCAAAAAGTTTGTAATCCTACCCAATTTTGCCGTACCAGCAATAAGTAATCTCTACCTAAATACTAATTTTTTAGTTTTTTTTGGCTTGTTTTATACCAACTTAACAGGAATCGAAACACTTGTGCACAAGTTCTAAGATCGGATCTTAAAGCATACTAGGTTTTGGTGTTTTGCAAACTTTGTACTAACTTCAAAATCAACATATGTAAATGTGAGTAAGAATGCAACATACTACATTTGCAGCATGAATAAAATAATAATATTCCTACTATCTTTTACAGGAGGAGTTGCACTGGCTGCACAAAGTGGATTAAATTCTCAGTTGGGAGTTGGTTTAAAAAATCCATTACTAGCGTCTGTTATCGCATTTTTTTCAAGTACAATTTTTGCACTTGTTTTCGTTTTCATTATGGCTAAAGATTTGCCTACAATTACTCAAATCAAAGGAATACCAACTTACCTATGGTTTACGGGTGGATTTTTAAGTGTGATAGGCATTGGACTGTATTTATATACGATACCTAAACTGGGAATATCAACAATGATTTCAATTGGCCTTTGTGGACAATTGATATTTGCAGCCATAGCTGGTCATTTTGGATGGCTGAATTTACCAATGGAACCTTTCACATTAAAAAGATTTATAGGAATTTTAGCAATGATATCGGGAATTTTAATAACTAATTTGAAGTAAATATGAACGAACAGATAATAAATAACTTATACGAACTTTGGGAGCAAGTTGGCAATTTGACCAACAAATTATCCAAAACGGAGAATTATTCCACCGTTTCAATGGATGATTCTGATTGGCCAAATCGAATCTTTAATTTAAAAAACAACACAAAAGCTTTTGACGAAATACTTCAACTGAGTAAGGAAGGAAAACTGCCTGAAATAATAACAATTACAAAACCCAATGATTTAAAAAGCAATCCCAATTTTGATTTTTTATTCGGACAAAAAAATATGGCTCTCGATTTAAAATCATATACAAATGAGCTATCTGCAAGCTCAAATATTAAACGAGTAAAATCGAAAAAAGACTCGATTGATTTTGCGAAAACTGCCTCAGAATCATTTGGGTATAAAGTTGATTTTAATGTGGTTTATAAAATTGTTAATGATTCAGAAACGATACAATTATTTATCTATCAAGAAAAAAATGAATGTTTAGGCTGTGGAATAGTATTCTTTGATTCTAATAATAATGCAGGATTACATATGATTGGAACTATTTCAAAGGGAAGGGGGAAAGGAATAGGAAAAAGTATGACTGAAAGATTACTAATTGAAGCGAAAAAGAATAATATGAATTTTTGTGTTCTTCATGCTTCATTAATGGGAGAATCGATTTATAGAAAATTGGGTTTTGAATCATATAAAGAAATTGAAACTTATAAAATACTGAAAAAACAGTAACAACTAAAGCTAATAATGCATCGTAAAACATAAGGTTTTTGACCTTTGTGCTTGGTTTTTGCAAGACATTAGTTTCGCCAACTTTCTCACAAGCAAAGGGCGTAAATCAGCGATTTGACGGGTAAATAAAATAAACTAAATTTGTGTCTAATCGCATATTTGGCTCGGGGTAATTTTGACAAGTAAACTTTTCAGAATCCCTTACAGTTTCATATGCTCACCAATACCTTAGTGGAAGCTTAAATATCGGAAATGACAGAATTCGTAGATACATTAGAAATTGAATTTCAAAAGAATAAAAACTTGAAAGTCGCTGTAGAACAAAAAGCTTATATGAGAAATCAATTTGAGTTTTATGGATTAAAAGCTACAAATCGAAGAGAAATTCAAAAGCCATTTTTCTATGAGAAATATCTTCCTGAAAAGAAAGAATTACACGATATAGTAAAAACACTTTGGAAAAAACCACAAAGAGAATATCAACTTTTTTCACAGGAACTTGTATTTAAATATGTAAAGCAATTTGAAAAACGGGATATTGAACTCCTTGAATATATGGTAATTAATAAGTCTTGGTGGGATACGGTTGATTACATAGCATATAAATTAATAGGTGGATATTTTAAAATATATCCTGAAGAAATAAAATTTAATGTAGATAAATGGCTCAATTCAAAAAATATTTGGCTTCAAAGATCAGCCTTATTATTTCAGTTAAAATATAAAACAGAATTAGATACTCAAATTCTAAGTTTTTGCATTAATTCTTTACTTGACACAAAAGAATTCTTCATAAATAAAGCTATCGGATGGGTATTAAGAGAGTATAGTAGAACAAATCCAAAGTGGGTCATGGAATTTGTAAGTAAAACAAAACTAAGCACATTGAGTGAAAAAGAAGCATTAAGATTAATAAAGGATTAAAAGAAACAAAGCAAGCTGATGATTTAAGCAAGAAAAGAAAAATCAGAGTTAAATCGATTGAATATTGGTAAATATATACTAAACAGAATAAGGACAAGGAAAGATGGAATGTAAGCCAGCACATAACATTGGGTTGCAAAGCATACGGGGTTTTGGTGTTTCGCAAACTTTGTACTAACTTCAACTTTTTCCAATGGGGGATAGCGAAACAGGGCGAAAAACCCGTACAGTTTTAAACCGGAGGATGCTTGTGCATAATTATCCACATGAAATTAAATAAGTCAAATACAAAATTTATGAAAAAGACAATTACTATTATTCTATTTTTAGTTTTGACAAATATTTCGACTGCACAAGTACCACAATTCAAAAATTGGGATTATAAAAGATTATTTGAGAATAATATTCAGAGTGTTTCTGTTTATAAGATTGAAACTAATGAAAAAAGGAATAATAAAAGGGACACTATTTTTACACACAAATTAATACTTGACAATGAAAATCTTTCTGTTTTAGAAGTATCAATGAATCATGTATATGTATTTATTCCGGGGATTGATGATGGTTATAAACTATTTGATACCATTAGTGAAACATCTAATATTCAATTCGATAATGAATATAAAAAAATAATTGAAACTAGAAAAAATATGTATCAAATGGGGGATTTGACTCAAGTAATTAAGGAGAATCGGAGCACGAGATTTGAGTACAATTCAAATGGTCACCTAAAATCAAAAGAAATTTTATTACTAACTGATAAAATAAGATTTCAGGCTTCTGATACTATTTATAAAAAATCAAATTTGTCTTCGACAGTATTTTTTAAGTATGATAAAAATGGAAACTTAATTTCAGAATACGAAGATAATTTTATAAAAAGAAAACTTAAATACAATAAACAGAACCATGTTATTAGAGAAATTTCTTATAATTATAGTGGTGATAGAATTATAGAAATAAAAAATAAATATAAGTATAAAAACACTTTAATAGTTTCAAAAGTAATTACACATAAAAGTGGTAGTAGTATTGAAATAGTCGAGCAGTTATTTGATAATGAAAGTAGAATTGTTAAGCAATCAAGGAAACATTTTATTGACAGTTTTAATGAACAAATTTTATTTATAAATCACGTTTCAACTTTTGAATATAGTGGAGACTTACTGATAAGCTTGAAGCGTAACAATGATGGACAATTAGATAAAGAAATATATTATGAATATAATAAAATGGGTTTGATATCTAATGTGCTAATTAAAACAGCGAAGAAAGTATCTGAACAACTAATGTATATATATCAGTAAGTAATTAACAATAACCATGCACAATATTGCATCATAAAAAATGTGCGTGTTTGGCGGTTCGTAATCATTTTTCTAACTTCAACTTTTTCAACGAATTATATGTCGAAAACAAGTAAAAAAGCTTGTTTTCTTTTTTGTATGTCGGGCATGGTAATAAGCTGGCAGAATGCAAGTTTCTGCATGTGCCGAGTTGATAGGAAACATTAGCAATTGGCAAGGGTGTCCAGAGCGATTTGGAATCTGAAAGAAGCCATT
>WTBR01000164.1 GCA_013138975.1 Bacteroidales bacterium | reverse complement strand
GAGCAAAACTTGTTTAATTTGTCATTAAATTACGAAAGGTTGAACTATTAACTGAAACCGCCACGTGCGAGAGCATGCGTGGTGGTGTGAGAGGACGGAGGAGTAATCCTCCTACCTACTCGATTGCATTTTTCTACTAAAAATCTAATTAACTATAATTAGATTAAAAATTTTGATTAATGCTTTGAATTAATTTATAAACATTTTTCTGAATTATTTTATAATTTATACATTTGTGTTTGTAATATAATTTAAATGAAATCATAAATTAATTTTAAAAAAATGAAAAGAGTAATTCTAATATTAATAGTTGTTTTTGCCTTTAATGTTAATAGTTTATTGGCTCAAAGATTTGGAGTTAAAGGAGGTTTTAATCTTACCAATTTAAAAATCGAAAATAGCGATTATAGTCCAAAGCTGGGATTCCATTTTGGGCCAGTTGCTGAATTCCATTTTGGAAATATTTTTGGGCTTGAAACAGGAATGTTATTAACTACTAAAGGTGGAAAAGAAAAATTTGCTACTACAGAAAATAAAATTAATTTGACATATCTCGAATTTCCAATTAATGCAAGAGCTGGTTATGATTTTGGAGATTACAGGGTATATGGCTTATTTGGGCCATACATAGGTGTTGCTATAGGAGGAAAATACAAAACAACATTTGATGGAGTAACAACTTCAACGAAAGTAGATTGGGGTAGTGATGCAGGATTAAAACGTTTCGATGCAGGGATTACTATTGGAGCCTGTACAGCAGTTAAAATATTCGAAGTGGGTTTTAGTTATAGTCACGGATTAGTTAATATATCATCATGGCATAATACTAAGAATAGAGTTTTTAGTGTATTTATGGCATATAAATTTGGAAAGAATCCGTTTAAAAGATAAAACTTTAAAGGGGCTGTCTAAAAAGCCAAAAAGCTGTCATGCTGAGCTTGTCGAAGTGTGACAACTTTCTGTTAATCAGCTTTTCACACTGAGTTAGTCGAAGTGGTTTTGCTTTAAAACTAGCTTTTTGGACAGCTTCTTTTTTATAATTACAAATAAATTAGATATAAGCAAAAAACAGAATATAATTTACCAGGCTCCAATAATTACTACCATAGTTCCTAAAAGTATAATTTGATAACAAGCATCTATTAACCACAGCTTAAAAGGTTTTCGTTAATAAAGTAAATTGACTCCAAACATTGTTCTAATAAAGAATATTCATACAAATAATCCATGAACAAAAATTGCAACTCAAGTTGTTTCATTGCAATTATGTTGTTTAAATAATAATGCTAGCCCAAATCTCATTATAAGCATTAAAAAAACTTTCGCTAAACTTTACCAAATAATAATACGCTATACCATAAAGATACAATTGTAAAAGAAGTTTATATAGTAATTATTACTGCAATTAATTTAATATCAGTAATTTCCATAATTTAAATTGTATTTTGTTTTTTTTATTTTAAACCTTTGATCTTGATTAATGTTCAATTTATGTGTATTTTAACAATCAAGGCTTTAAGAAGGTATAATAAAGATTATATATAATTAATTATTCTAAGCGAGGGAAAGTTTAATTGACTTAATCTTTATAAAAAGATAACAGTTATTAAATGAATGAACAGCTAAAAAATAAATTACAACTTTTGGATCCTATTAGTTTGGATGAACTATGTGATTACAAACTTTTGAATCGTATTGATACAAAATATATTTGCAATGCTAAATATATAAATCAAATTATTGATAGGGTTGGAAGTGATTTTAAAATTCAAACATCTGGTTCAAAACGGGTTTTTGGATACGAATCTTTATATTTTGATACTCCCGAGATGAAAACTTACTTCGATCATCATCAGGGAAAAAGAATTAGGTATAAAATTCGCTTTCGTAAATATTTAGATACAGAAGATGTTTTTTTGGAAGTAAAAAAGAAGAAAGATTTCATAAGAACGAACAAGAAAAGGAATCAGTTTAGTTTTTCTTCTACCTTAGATAATTTGCATTTGGACTTTATAGGCGAAAATATTCCTATTCCAAAATCTGGTTTGTATCCAACTATTTGGACAATTTTCGATAGAATAACTTTGGCTGGAAAGAATCAATTAGAAAGAATAACAATTGATACGAATTTGCGATTTAAAAATAATAATCAAGAAATTTGCTTACCAGAATTATCAATTATTGAAGTAAAGCGAGATAAGGCAAATGGAGTTAGTCCATTTACAGAAGCCTTACGAGAATTAAATATAAGAGCTTATGGTTTTAGTAAATATATAATGGGAAATGTTTTGTTAACGCCTAATATTAAACATAATAGATTTTTAAAGAAAGTAGTAACCATTAATAAAATATGCTATGGAACTTAACATAATTATTGGTTCATTGGAATCAGCTAAATTTTTGGGATTAGATTTTTATCACTCTGAAGAATTTATGCATTTAATAACACGCTTTGGCTATAATTTATTTTGGGTTTTTATTCCTTCGTATTTTCTGTATTTCAGGAAAAGTGGGTTTCGTGAGTACTTTTTTACATTCATGATTGTAAGCATTGTTGTATTTCAAATTTGCTTATTGCTTAGTTCTGTTAGTTTGCGTTTAGGATTTGCCTTAGGATTGTTTGCTGTGTTTGGAATTCTCAGGTACAGAACAAACCCTATACCTCCTCGTGAAATGACATATCTTTTTCTGGTTATTGGAATTTCAGTGAAGAATGCAGTTGCTAATGAGAATATTAGTTTTATGGAACTTATAGTTGCTGATGCACTTACGGTATTTGTAGCTTTTCTAGTTGAGTTTTATATCCTTGGTTTAAAGATTCAACGTAAAAGGGTTATTTATGATAGGATAGATCTAATAAAACCAGAAAAGTATAAAGAATTGCTTGAAGATCTTTCTGAAAGATTTGGTGTTACTGTTGTTAGAGCTGATATTGGACCAGCCGATTTAATAAAAGACAGTTTTGAGCTATTAATATTCTTTAAAGGGGTTAAAGGTATAAGGTTTTTTGATAAACCGAGATAATTTTTTAAAGTAGTATTTAAAAAAAATAATTATGATGACACTAAAAGAAAATTGTTATTATACCTTAAATCGGCAAAGCGTGGTATGGATTCATTAATAATCAGCATTTGATTATAATTTGATGTCATCTATATTTGTTAACTGTGGCAGGGCTAATTATTTAATATTTAAATGAATGAAAATTTACTTGCGGATATTAGCTTATACTTTATTGTTAAGTTTGTTTTTAGCAATGCAAAATACACTTGTGTTTGCTCAAGAAATGGATTCCGTGCTTTTTACACAAGGTTTTTTTGAAGATGATGATGCTTTAGATTTAACACTGAAGTTTGATATAAAGAAATTCATAGACGAGAAAATGGATGAAATTTATTTGCCAGCTTCTTTATCTTATAAAATAAGTGATACCATTGTTATAAATAAGCAAGTAAGAATCAAATCTAGAGGCATAGTTAGAAAAGATTTTTGTTATTTCCCTCCGTATTTTCTTAACATCAAGAATACTGAATTGCCAGATAATATTCTCTCCGATATTAAAAAGGTGAAAGTAGTTTCGCATTGTAAAAATTCAGAGGTTTATAATAATTATATATTAAAGGAGTATCTAGTATATAAAATATTCAATATCATTACTGATTATAGTTTTAAGGTTCGTTTATTAAATGTAAAATATATAGATACAGGCAGAAAGGATAAGACAGTCACTTACAGAGCTTTTATGATAGAGCCTGAAAAATTATTAGCAGAAAGATTAGATGCCTTGTTGATAAATATGGATAATTTTGGATATAACCAAACGGATACTGCAATTACAACTGTAATGAGCCTTTTTCAATACATGATAGGAAATACAGACTATTCAATAACCGGCAGACATAACTTGAAACTTATTACTTTAAAAGATCATACAAAGCAGTCAATAATTCCTATTCCGTATGATTTTGATTTTTCAGGCTTTGCAAATACGCATTACGCAAAACCTCAATCTAGCATTAGTATTGAAAATGTAACTGATCGGTATTTTTATGGAATGTGCAGAACGAATGATGTTTATATAAATGCAATGAACATATTTCGAGAGAAAAAAGAAGAAATATTTTCATTTATTCTCACTTGTGAGTATTTGGATAAGAAAACAATGAGACAGGCTATAAATTATTTAGAAGAGTTTTACAAAGAACTTGAGAAACCTAAATTTATAGAAGATATACTTAGAAATACTTGTGAGTAGTTGATGAAAAAATGCTTACAGTTTTATTAAAGCCCCATTTGAAGTTCCACGGTAGAATTCATTATTTTTAAAAATTAATATTTCACCACTGTCACCATTTTTAATACTTGAATCAATGCCAATAATTTTTTTATCGTAATATGAAACTATATTTGGCATGGAAGTGTGTCCAACAATGATATGTTTGGCATCAAAATAGTTAAGCAATCCATTTACTTCTTGTTCAGTAATTTTAGACTCGCTAAAATAACCTCTATACCATACAGGGCCATCTTTACCTCTTAGCAATGCTAATGAAGAATCTGCCAGAACAGATTTTTTACTTTTGTCAATAATTTTGTTTATAAAACACTCGTTTATTTCAGACTGAGTAAAACCATATCTTACTATCTTAGGAGATACTCCGGCGTGAACAAACTGCATATCATTTATTTTAACTAAAACTGGCTTTTTTCTTAACCACTTACCTAAAAATGAATTGCTAGAATATAATTGATTAAAGGTAGTGGACATAAGATTTGCCGATTGGGTATATTTCTCATGAACGTAACGTAAATCATTATTTAGTACCATTAGCTCGTGATTACCTAACATTACATGAACCATTCCACCCTTTTCTTTAGCCTGCTGCTCTAATCTATAAATAAGCCACAGTATTTCAGTGACTTTTGAACCTCGATCGAATACATCGCCTAATATAACTAAGTGTCCTTTATCAAATATCCAATTATAATGCTTATCTATTACCTTATGCTTTCGAAGTAATTTAATTAATAAATTATATTGACCATGAACATCGCTTACCGCAATTAAATTTTCTACCCCAGTGTAATTTTGTATATAATTTATACTATCTGTATTATTTTGAACTATCCAATTAGGTTCAAAATCAAATCCAAACTTTCGATTTATTATCTTAAAATTATTTTCGTGAATAACTTTTTCTTTTAAGTGATTATTTTGAATCCACTTTACTAATATCTCATCATTTTCGTAAAATATATAGGGACCATCTGTTATGCTTTTTTTGTTAAAAAAGGTTGATTCGAATTTTTCCGATGGCTCTGAATTAATATTGTCATCTTTATTACTTAAGGGTTTAAAAGATAAACTACTGAAAATAAAAACGAAAGCTAATATTGTATAAATATATCTTGAAATAAAATTTTTCATTTGTAAGTTTTTTTGTTAGTAATAAACATGAATTGAACATCAAAAGTTCAAAATTAAAATAATATTATATTCATTCGTTTTTTAATTTTTGTCTTTTCCTTATCTCAAATTCATTATTTATTTCTTGATTTTTTTCTGTGTCGAAAATAGCAAAATAAATGTAATAGCCAAAATAGCAGTAGAATGAAGTATATAACTTTATTGATTTGCAATCTATCTTTAATATGTATTTAGGAAACAATCAAATTCATTCAAAATTTTAGGAAAGTTTTCTCTGCCAAAACCTATTCTTATATACTTGCCTTTATATTCAAACATTTCAGATGGAAGTGCCATAATGCCAGTTTTTTCAACTAGCATATTGCAGAATTGTAAGCTTGTATCTGTAATATTTAATTTAACAAAAGCAGTAGATCCGGCTTTGGGAGGAATAAATTCAAAAAAATGATTGTGTTTGTTTACAAATTCAGAGAAGTGTAAAATATTCCTTCTTATTTTTTCAATGTTTGGATTTAGAAATTTTTCAATATTGTTTACAGCAATTAGTGTTAATATCTCACTTGTAGCGCTATTGCATATGCTTAAATAATCTTTAAATGCCAAAATGCTTTTTAATAGTTTTTTATCCTGAGATACAATCCAACCCGTTCGCAATCCTGCTAAGCCAAATGATTTTGAAGTCCCCCAAAGGCTAATCCCTTTTTCATATATATCACTAATTGGAGGAAGCTCTTTCGAATTGCTAATCATTAATTTATGATACATTTCATCAGAGAAAATATAAATATTGTTTCTTCTGGCAATTTCAACAATTTTATTCAGCTCTTCAATAGTTAAGTAGCTCCCCGTTGGATTATGCGGAAAGTTAATAAGGATTAATTTTGTATTTTTCTTTATTAATTTTTCTAGTTGTTCAGGATCAAAATACCAATTACTTGGTTCAGGCTTCCAATAAGAAATTTCGCAACCAATTGATTTTACAATTTCGTATAATGATTGATAACTTGGTGACACAGAAATAACATGATCGCTAGGAGTAAGCAATATATTCATTGCTATAAAATTAAGTTCTCCGGGTGAAGCAACTAAAATATTTTCCTTGGTAACATTCTTGTAATATTTACAAATAGAATCTCGTAACAAAGAACTTCCTTCGCTTTCGGTATAACCAAGTTTTAAATCTTCCCAAAGTTTAATCTCATTTTTAGAAGCATAACTTAGAATGTCTTTTAATGCAAAGCCATCACAGTCGGAGCTGGACAGAAGGTACTTGGCAGTAAATTCGTGTTTTGCAAAATATCTTTCTAGTTTAAATTCTTTAATATTCATTTAAGACTAATTAAGAGATTTTATTGAGATATGTTATACCAATTAATTTTCAAAATGAACTATAAATAATTTGAATTATATAGCTTATTTTGGTGTTTAATTGGTATTGGTTATTATTGTTCTAGTAATTTAATCCCTTTTTCGTTTAATTCAATTTTCTTTTCCTTATATAATTTCCCAATGGCTTTTTTAAAGGCTTTTTTACTTAATCCTAATATGCTTTTAATTTCGTCGGGAGTATTTTTATCTGTAATATTCAAGAAACCATCACTTTCCTTAAGAGCAGAAATTATAATTTCTGTATTCTGATCAACACTTTTTGTATAACCTGCAGGTTCTAATATTATATCAATTTTACCATCTTCTCGAACTTGCTTTATAAATCCCTTAATTTTATCTCCGGGCTTTATGGTTTTATGTATATCCGATTTAAAGATTAATCCCTTATAAAGATTGTTAACGACTGCATTCATACCTAATTCGGTCATTTCGTAAAGTAAAAGATCTACTTCGTCGCCCTCTTTTACATCAATATCTTTAAAAAATAGAAAATCCTTAATTTTGTTTGATCCAATCAGTCGCTCGGTTTCTGTGTCTTCAAGAAGAAAAATTAAATACCAATTTCCTTCAAGCATTTTTACCGTTTGTTCAGCAAAAGGCACCATTAAATCTTTTGGAAGACCCCAGTCAATAAATGCACCATAGTCATTTACTTCTTTTACTTGTAAATAAGCAAATTCTTCAAACTGAATATATGGTCTTAAGGTTGAAGCTACAATTCTATCTTCGGAGTCTTTATATACAAAAACTTCTATCTCATCACTAATTTTTAAATCATCTGTGACGTAAGCGTTTGGTAAAAGTACTTCGTTTTCGTTTTCGTCTTCCAGATAACAACCATTATCTGTTCTTCTTGCTACTGTAAGCTTGTTTATTTTTCCAATTTCCATAATAATACAAATGTATGAAATACTTTGTCTAAAGTCGTATTCTTATATATCAAAAAAGCCTGTCATAATATGACAGGCCTCTTCTGTATCGTGTAATTGAAGAATAAATATTATATTACTCTAACATTTACTGCGTTCAATCCTTTTTTACCTTCTTGTAATTCAAACTCTACTGCGTCACCTTCGTTAATTTCGTCAATTAAACCAGAAACGTGTACAAAATGTTCTTTGTTTGTGTCGTCTTCTTTGATGAATCCAAATCCTTTAGATTCGTTGAAAAATTTTACTGTACCTTTGTTCATTGTTGTTATTTTAATAAATTGTTTGAACCGCAAATGTACTAAACTTTATTAATATTTGAAAATATACTCTAGTTTTTTTTGCTATAAAATGACATATTTTGCCATTTTAATTAAAGGTTTGCAGCTTTATTTCTAATAAAAATAGAATCAGGATTATATATACTTCTAACTGAGCTAATCAATTTTTATCTCTAAAAATTCGATATCTTTGTAGTGTTACATAATTTACATAAATTTTAATGAAGTTTACTGAATTTAGTTTGAATGATAAATTGCTTGAGGCAATATCATATATGGGTTTTGATGAGGCAACTCCAATACAGGAGATGGCAATACCTGAAATAATTAACGAGAATGACCTTATTGCATGTGCACAAACCGGTACGGGTAAAACTGCCGCATTTATTTTGCCTATTCTGGATAAGATCTCTGAATCACAAGGGACATCAGTTAATACATTAATAATTGTTCCTACTCGCGAATTAGCATTGCAGATAGATCAGCAGATACAGGGATTTTCTTACTTTGTACCTGTTAGTTCTTGTCCGGTTTATGGAGGAGGAGACGGAAAAGACTTTGAAGTAGAGAGAAAGGCTTTATTAGGAAATGCAGAAATTATTGTTGCAACTCCAGGTAAATTGATTTCGCATTTGAAAATGGGATATGTAAAATTTGATGAAATAAAGCATTTAATTCTTGATGAGGCTGACAAAATGCTGGATATGGGATTTTATGAGGATATTCAGAAGATAATTTCTTTTATACCGAAAAATAGGCAGACACTTATGTTTAGTGCTACAATGCCTCCTAAAATACGCACTTTAGCGAGTGAAATACTTAAAAATCCCAAAGAAATAAGCATCGCTCTATCAAAACCAGCCGAAGGAGTTTTACAAGCAACATATTTAGTTTTTGAAAATAATAAAACAGCTCTTATTAAACATTTAATTGCCGATAAGGAAGAGTATGACAGTATACTAATTTTTACATCAACAAAAAGTAAGGTGTTTGAAATAGTGAGAGGAATGAGAGGAAAAACATATTCTATTGAAGGGATTTCTTCGGATTTAGAACAAAAGGAACGTGAAGAAGTTCTTTCGCGATTTCGTTCAAAAAGAACACGTGTTTTAATTGCCACCGATGTAATAAGCAGGGGTATTGATATTAAAGATATTAGTTTGGTAATTAATTATGATGTGCCCGGAGATGCAGAAGATTATGTTCACCGAGTAGGACGAACAGCGCGTGCAAAAACCACCGGAGTAGCACTTACCTTAATTAATGAGGACGATATGTTTAAGTTTAAGCGTATCGAGGAATTGATTGATCGTGATATAATAAAAATACCTACACCTATTGAAATTGGGGAAAGCCCTATTTGGAATCCAAAACCAATTCAGAAATTTAAAAAGCCAAGATTTAAAGGGAAAAGCAATAATAAAGGAAAAAGAAAATAGTGTTTAAACAATTGTTTAGCAAAAAATCCACTTCAAGTAGAAGTGGATTTATAATTATATAGAAAAGTATTATTCCTTTAATGTTTTGTTAGATTCGTTTTTTTCATTGCCTTCAGTGCTTCTGCATTGAAATATCCCGTTGTTACTCCAAAACCTTTTGTTATTATATAATAATATCTATTCGGTTTGAAGTTGGTGTAGTTGAATTTTAAATTTGGTAATTGAACTGAATGTCCTTCTACACTTGCATCTACATGAAAAACAAAATATTCTTTATTCTTTAATGAAGCAACTCGTTTTTTGTCTACTTCTACAGCCCACTTTACGGCAGCGCCTACCATCGATTTTGACCTAACTAAATAAACAATGGCATCATTTTCGTCATTGAATTCTTCTAAATCAGCAAAAACAGAAGGATCAATTACTTCATTTTCCATTTCTGGTTTTACGATACTCATTGGTTCAATATTCTCATAAAAAATTTGGGAGAATGCATTTGCAGAGATAAATAGCAAAGCAACAATTAATATTTTTTTCATAGTTTAGTATAATGATTAATAATATTTATTTTACTAAAATAGTTACATTGTTTTAAAATACAAAGTCATATACTAAACAATAGGGGAGTAATTCGTGAAAAATTAAATTGTTTCTGATAATTCTTTAAGTTTTTCATTCATAAGTTCAAAACCTTTTCTTGTTTTCGTGTTTAGCTGTTTCCAAAGAAAGGGAACGAGTAATCCTTTAAAATTTTCTTTTTGAATAAAATTAGTTTTATTCTTATTCATTTCAATTAATTCAAAAATATGTTCGCCATCAAAAATTCCTGGTATAAACAAGTGTCCAAGCCATTTGAATTTCTTATTCTTTTCAAATTTGAGGCATTTCGGTTTAAAAATCATTGGTTTAGAGTCTGGCGGTTCAAGAGTAACTTTAAATATCAAACCCTCCTTAACTTCTCCATCAATTAATTTTATAAATGGATTCCATTTAGGATATTCTTCGAAATTGGTTAAAACTGCCCAAACTTTTTCGATAGGAGCGTCTATTTCAATTCCTGTAAATATTTGTTTCATAATCTAAGATTTTTAATGTAGAATTTAAAAATCTACCTAAAAGAGATAGATTTTTATTATAAAACAAAAATAATTATTCACCCGGCACTGGCATTGATTCATGAATTTCAATTTCGCAACCATCTTTCCATTTTAAATGTGGATGATCCTGCATTATTGATTTAGCCTGATTCATGTCTTCTGCTTCTAAAACAGAATAGCCACAAACTTCTTTTTTGCTTTCGCTACTACTGCCATCATGACTTAATTTAATACCTCCTGTTAAGGGTAATCCAAAATCAAATAAGTTTTCTCCAGTGTTTTTTGCCCATAGCATCCAGTCTTCCATTCCCTTTTTCATTTCCTCTGGCGAAGAATTCATGCTTTCTTTCATAAAATCTATGGGAGCATGATAAATTACAATAAATTTTTTCATAATAACCTGATTTAAAATGCATTAAAATTGATTAGATAATAATACAAATAGTATTATTATCTATTTAAGACAATTTTAAATTGATTTTGTTCTTAATTAAAGAATGTAGTGTACACCCTCTATGAGAAATCAGAATATAACTTTTCGATAAAATTTAAATAAGGAAAAAAGAATGAGTTTGTTTTTTTTAGTTTACAAGAATTCTAAAAGTGAGTAATTTCCTTTCATTATAGATTTTAATTTTTCCAATCCTCTTGTTTTAATTTGTCGGATTCGTTCAGACGACATATTATATTCATCTGCGATATCTTGTAAAGAATAAATAGGAGTATTAAATAATCCGAATGATTTGATTAATACAGAAGATTCCCTGGTAGAAAGTTTGCTTAAGGCTCTTTTAATATTAGTAACAAGAGATTCTTCTAAAGCCTCATTATCGGGCGAGGGGACATTCCCGGTTTGAATAATATCATACAAACTAAAGTCACTTTCTTCATTGCTTGAAAGAGGCTTGTCGAATGAGATTTGTTTATTTTTGATACTATTAGCCTGTGTTACTTCCTCATTAGGTAAATCAAGATATTCAGCAAGTTCATCATCATTTGGTTCTCTCTCAAACTCTTGTTCTAAAAAAGGAATAGCTCGTCTGATTTTATTAATTGACGAAAGCTTATTTAGTGGCAAGCGCACAATTCGTGTTTGTTCTGAAATAGCTTGTATAATTGATTGGCGAATCCACCAAACCGCATAAGAAATAAATTTAAAACCTCGTGTTTCATCAAATTTCTTAGCAGCTTTTACTAGCCCTACATTCCCTTCGTTAATTAAATCGGAGAATGATAATCCTTGATTTTGGTATTGTTTAGCTACTGAAACTACAAAACGCAGATTAGCTACAACCAATTTTTCTAAAGCAACTGCATCACCTGCTCTTATACGTACCGTTAAATCAACTTCGTCTTCTGCAGTTATTATCGAATATTTACTTATCTCCTGAAAATATCTATTTATTGATTCTTCAGATCTTTGTGTTATTTGTTTGGTTATTTTTAGTTGCCGCATTAAAATGTGTTTAATTCTCTTTCAAAAGTTTGGTTTGTAAAAAATACGAACACTCTTTCACAATATCCGATTGGATATTCAATGTCTCCTGTATTAAACGATTTGATTTTCTTAATTAATATAAACAAGTATTAATATTGTTTTTTAGGCTTTACTTTATTTACCTTATAATTAAGATTTATAACGTATGTATTCATTTTATATTTATTTTTTAATAACACCTTGATTAATAATTATATCGTAAATTTTACTTATCAGGTATTTCAATTCTTAGAATATGAATTAAAAAGGAGAGTAGAAATGAACTAACATTGAAAAGAGTTTAGTAAATTGAAGCCTACATTCTCAATTTTTATTTTTACAAATTTACGCTTTTAATTTCAGTGTCTACTATTTATTTGGTTTATTTTAAATAGAAAATAATATAATGAATTTATTTCCAGATATTTAATTGCAAGGCACACAGTTTTTATTAAACAGTTCATTTTTTTATTTAGTAATATTTGATCGGAATTATTCCTGAATACTAATTAATATATAGATTTATAAAAATATATTGCAAAGTTTACATTTGATATGTCATAGCATTAATATTCATACCTGCTCCAACAGATGCAAAAACAATGATATCGCCCTTATTTATTTCGTGAGGTTCAAATTCACCTTTTAATATTAGATCGTGTAAAGTAGGTATAGTGGCAACCGATGAATTACCTAACCAATCAATAGTCATGGGCATAATGTTTTTTGGTAAATCATTAATATCATAAAGCTTATAAAGTCTTTTTAATATCGCTTCGTCCATTTTACCATTCGCTTGGTGGATAAGTATTTTTTTAACTTCTTTAAGATTTGTATTACTTTTTTCAAGACAGGCTTTTATCGCTTGAGGAACGTTTTCAAGTGCGTATTGATAAAGTCTGCGACCATTCATTTTGATGAAGAGATCATCCTTGCGCTCAAAATCTTTATTATTCGAATTACCCATGGTTAAATTATCAGAATGCAATAATGTATCGGAACGTGTTTTATGTGCAAGTATTCCTATGGGAGAATCACTTTCTTTGCCTTCTAAAATAGTTGCACCTGCACCATCGGCATATAACATACCGTCTCGGTCGTGTGGATCATAACATCTGGATAATATGTCAGCTCCAACAACTAATATTTTTTTTGCATCTCCTGATTTTATATAATAATCGGCTTGAATTACACCTTGTAACCATCCAGGGCAACCGAAAGGTAAATCATAAGCTACAGTATAGGGATTTTCTATTCCTAATTTAAATTTGAGTCGTGAAGCTATACTGGGTACAATATCTACTTGCTTATTACCATCTTTTAATTCGCCAAAATTTTGGGCAACAATTATATAATCTAATTCTTCTTTATCAATATTTGCGGATTTTATTGCTTCAATTGCAGCGAAATAAGCAATGTCTGAGCATGATAAATCGTCGGTAACATATCGTCTTTCTGCAATTGTTGTTATTTCCAGAAATTTATCAATTATCTCTTGATTTGATTTTTCGATTTTTAATCCATTCGACTCAAAAAATTCGACATTTAAAAAATCCTCATTTTTAATACGTCTTGTTGGGATATAACTTCCTGTTCCTGTTATTACACTGTATATTGATTTGCTCATTTTAATAGTTTAGAATTAATTAATAATAAGGGTTTAATTTACATCCTTAATTTGGAAAATAATTCTAAAACTAAAGAGATAAACATCTAAATTATTGTAGGTTTTTCGAATTTAAAGATAGCAAAACTTTTGAAAAAGTTGCTATGAACAATTCATTAGTTTTAAATTTGGTTTATTTGATTCTTTTTCATCAAATATTTATCATTTTATACTGCTAATCATATTATAACAGAATAAAACTTTTTTTGTTAAATCATTCTAATTTGTTATCCTTTCCTAATAGTTATCGGGATAATTGAGGATCCCAGATTTTACTAAAAAACATAAAATGACTATCCTTTTACTTGCTAATATAATTAAACGGATTTCGGTAAAACTTTCACAAATGAATGATTAATTTCAACAAATACTTATAAATAATTGAAGGAGGATGTCCAAAAAGCAAAAAAGCCATAACAAAATACTCTTTAATTCCACTTTGTAATAATTTTTCAAGCTATATCGCAAAGTTTCACAAAGACTTTTTGGACATCCTCTTTTCGAATCTTTTTTTTACTAAAATTCTACAGTTTTTAATAATTCTTTAACCGCTTTTTCAAGTTGTTGATCTCTGCCATTATCAATAATTCCCGGCATATTTTTCACTTGAACTTCAGGTACAGTTTCATTATTTTCGAGCCATTCACCTGCTTTATTTTTTGCACTAAGTGGAATTGATCCCCAAAAAATAGTGCCGTTTTGCAGCATTTCCCATCCCGCATAACTACATGTTCCGGGAACAGGCATACCAATTAATTTACCTATACCTAAATCTTGGTAAGCACACGAAAAGCAATGGCCATCACTATAATTAGCCTCATTGATCATAGCAACCGAAGGTTTTGTCCATCTAAAAACAGGTTCGGAACCAATAACCCTGCTTTCAATTGCATATTCTATGAATTTTTCACCGGTAAGGAACATGGCAAGATCGCCTACCAGATCACCACCTCCATTGAAACGAGTATCAACGATAAGACCTTTACGCTTATAATATTTACCCATTACTTTTTCGTACGTATCACGGTAGGGACCATCGCCCATACCCGGAATATGTACATATGCCAATTGTTCGTTACTAAGTTTGTTAACCTCTTCGGTGTTTTTTAAAACCCAGCGCTTATAGAGCAATTTATTTTCCTGTCGCAATGAAACAGGCTTTAAGGTTACATCCTGATATTTTTGATTTTGTGGATTATAAATATGTAGAGAAGTAAATTTGCCTTCCTTTCTATTCAAGTACTTAGCCAAATCAATATCCTGACTAATTGATACTCCGTCTATTTTTTGGATAATCATGCCTTTACTAATTTTGATATTATCCTTATCTAATGGTCCGTCTTTGATAATTTCTGCAATTTTAATTCCTTGTCCTGAATAATCATAATCAATAAAGATTCCCAAAGAAGCTGTTTTATCATCATTTGGATTTGAGTATCTGTATTGTGCACCACAGTGAGATACATTTAGCTCGCCCAACATTTCTGAAAGCAATTCAGAAAATTCGAAATCATTATCGATTGAAGCTAACTTAGGCTCATAATTTGTTCTTAAAGCATCCCAATCAGCCCCATGATAGTTGGAAATATAGAACATAGATTTGGTACGTTTCCATACATGATCAAACATATGCTGACGCTCTGCAGCTACATCCAAAAACATTTCACCCTTAATAGCAACCGGTTTCTTCTTTTTTGTTTTTAGGTCGATGGTAGAGATTTTACCCTCTGCCAATAAGAAAAGAGTTTTCATATCTTTATCCCATTGCAAGCTTCCAGTTTTTGTACCTAATTTAACTACTACTTTTGTTTCTTTAGTACGTATTACTGTACTCCAAAGATCCAGTCCTTTTTCAAAACGAGCAAGATAATAAAGTGTTTCACCATCTTTAGAAAGTACAGCATCGCTAAGATCCGAAGAGTGAATAGTTAGGCGCTTTTTACGTTCTTTCATTCCATCCCAGTCAAAACTTATTGTGGTGCTATCTATTTTCTCTTCCTTCTTCTTGTCTTTCTTTTTATCTGCTTTATCATCTTTCTTACCTTTCTTTTCCATTTCTTTTAATAAAGCATATTCATCTTTGCTAAGATTGAATTTATCCCAACTATCTTTGGTAAAGAACATGGTATAAATATCTGATTGGCGAGAACCACTTGTTGCTAAAGAACGTAAACCATGTCGATCGCTACTCCACAACATTTGTTTACCACCATTTACCCATTTGGCCTGGTAATCGCCATACCCACTTTCAGTTAGGTTAATCATTTTACGAGATGCGTCAGCAGCAAGTAAAACTATTTCGGTGTTTGCTAATACAGGAGAATATTCTACAAAAAGCCATTTACTGTCGGGGCTCCATTCAAAATACTGATCACCATCATCCATATAAAAAAGTTGATCAGGAGTTAGCAGGGTTCGTATTTGCTTCGTTTCGATATTAAATATTTTTAGTGATCTTCTATTTTCGATAAATGCAATTTCTTTATCATCAGGTGAAAATTTAGCTTGATAATTTTCGTTTTCATTTTCGATTAATGCTTCTTCGATTAAAATAGTAGAAGCAAAAAAGTACGGTTCTTCTTTATTAAGTTTTGTGCTTTGATAAATGCTCCAGGTAGCATTTCTTTCGCTAGCATATAATAAAGCTTTGCCATCGGATGAAAAACTTACAAAACGCTCCTGTGCCGGAGTATTTGTTATACGTTTAGTCATTTTGCCTTCTACCGACGAAACAAAAATTTCACCACGAACAATATAGGCCACCTCTTTTCCATCGGGAGATACTGCCATCTCACTTGCTTTATCTACTACGGGTATTATTTGCTCATTATTACTTTTACGTTCTGTTCGAATGTCGACATTTACTTTAACAGGATTATTACCAACTAACATTGTATATAGATCGCCATTATGTGTAAAACAAATTGTTCCGTTATCAGCAATACTTAAATATCTAACCGGATGCATTTTAAAATTTGTGATTTGCTGTTTTTCATCAGGATTCTCTAAACTAAGTTTATGTACATTAAATGTTCCACTTTCTTCACTTAAATAATATATGCTTTTTTCATCATTGGTATAAACAGGATTTCTGTCTTCTCCGTTGAATGATGTTATCATTGTATGTTTGTTGGTTGTTTTATCATACTTCCAGATATCGCGAGTTATGGATGAGGTATGATGCTTTCGAAATGTATTTTCTCCACCTTTTTTATCATGATAGATAAATTGTTGTCCATCTTTACTTAGCTTAATATCTTCAGCAGGAATAGTCCAAACCTGGTTAACGCGCCCTCCTTGTGCCGAAACCTGATATACTTCAGGTTGCGATCCGGTAGGAAACTGACGATGATTTACTGCATCTAAACGTTGAGCACCAAAAATTACGTTTTGGTTATTTGAACTAAAAGCATAAGGAACTTCATCATTTGAATGATAGGTTAAGCGCAGGGGTTCTCCTCCTTTCGCATCAATGACAAAAACATCGAAATTTCCAAAACGATTCGACGCAAAACTAATTTTTGTACCATCTTTATTCCAAACCGGCATGTAATCATGTGCTTCGTGAAAAGTTAAACTGTGTGTTTTACCACCTTCTATGTCAACTATATGTAAATCTCCTTTGTATGTAAATACAATTTTTTCACCATTGGGTGATATGGCAGCATATCGAATCCACATGCTGTTTTCCTGTGCAGTGATAAAAACACTTGCCAGTAAACTAATTAGTAGAATAGTTATCCTTTTCATTTTATTATTTTTATTAAATAAGTAAAGCTAAAAAATATTGCATAATAAATCTAGTACCTTATATGACAATAATAGAAAGGAAAGGTTAAAAGAGTATAATTAAAGGAAAACTGGTTAGAATATTAAAAAATGCTGAAAATGGACGTTATAAGAACTTAGTGTGTTCTTAAATTAATGTTATTGCTATTAATTATCTTAAATATTTGTGATTTTTTTTTCTTGTGTTACGTGCAAACTGCTTAAATGTACTATGCTAATTAAACGTTATATTGTTATTTTTTAAGATTTTCATCAAAAAGTGGCTGTTGTACACAATATTATAGATTTCTTTGTTTATCTTTAGGGCTAATTTATTAAACCCCTTTTGTCAAATTATGTTATACTCAATAAATACCCAAATGCTCATTGATTTTATTCTTGATGATGTATCCGAAAAACAACATAAAAGTATAGTAGAAGAAATTAAGACTAATGAAACTATTCGAAGCCGATATCTCACAGAAAAGCGGAAAATAGATGCTGAAAGGTATCTTTTTGATGAAATGTATTTAGGAGAAAGAATTGAATTTGAAGATTTACTGAAAAACGATTCAAAGTTGAAAAAACATTTTGAACTTAGTGAGGATATAAATTTTGCCATAAATATAATGGGTATCACTGAAGTTTTGGAGGAAGTAATGGAACAGGAAGAAAGCATGGCAAGTATAAAAAGAAAGATAGTTTTACCCAGAATTATAAAATTTAATAAACTGTTTACTGTTGCTGCTGTAATGATTTTGTTTTTATCATTTGGTAGCACTATGTGTTGGATTTCGAATGAGAATACAGTTGAGAACAGGTTATTTGCAAGATATTATGAGCCATATTCAAAAATGGGGACTCATTTTTTTAATAGTTCAAAATTAGATGAGGCCAAAGAGCAATATAAGAGCAAAAACTACAATCTTGCTTTAATGTTGTTGGAAACCCTACCTGATGCAATGACCATCGAAAATGAAAAAATACTATTTTCTGGACTGACTTTTATGGAGTTGGAGAGATATGATAAAGCGATAAAAGAGTTTAAGAATTTGCAATCATCGAACGGAAATGGAACAAGCACGATTATAGCCGATTGGTATGTTGGGCTATGTTATTTGAAAACCGGAGACAAAGCCGAGGCCATTAAATATTTTGAAAAAAATGTTACTCACAATGGTTATAATAATAAACAGGCAAAAAAAATATTAAAGAAATTGAAATAGGTTTCAAGTATCAAGATAAAAGTATCAAGATAAAAGATGTAAGTTGTCAATTCATTTCACAAACAAAAATAGAATTTTTAAGGACGGGAGTTTCAAATTTAACACTTTAGTTTATTAGTAATTCGTCAGAACTCAGTAAGCACCTCAGGCTACTTGCAGTTGAGCAAAACTTTATCACCAATTCTTGATTTGTTTTTCTTTTCTTTTTGGCATTGCCCCAAAAAGAAACAAAAAAGTCTAGAAAAAAACGCTGTTTTGCTTTTCATAGCATAGTTTGTGGTACGTGGCACGCCTTTTTTCCGAAAGCTCGCTTATAATTTTTTAGTATAGTGTAAAACATGCATTTCCAATATTTTTTTATAAATATATTGATATTGCATTGATAATCAATTAATACATAATTATTATTCTTTGTGTGCCTTTGTGTATCCTTCGCGATACTTTGTGGTATAGCTTACAATATAAGTTTACAAGACTCTTAGGCTATATGCTTTTCTATTTGTCCTAAAAAGAAACTTTATTCTTTCATTTTTTGGAGAATCTCTTTTTTACTTTTTTTCGGATAATAACAATTAGTAAAAACAGAATTGAAATCGGCAATAGGGATAATAGACAAACTTTTACAAGATAGCCTCTAAACAATGCTTCCTGATCTCCAACCACAACCAGACTTGTCCAAAATTTCGGATGGGTATAAACGGGATCGTCTATCTTTTCAAGATACTTTAACTTTGCCAAACGCAATGCTTCATCTTTTCTTTTACCTAAAACCAAGTGTTTATAGAATATTTCCAATTCAAAGAGTGTCGGTTCAACATAGGCTGCCCATAAAGAAAAGATTATGGATGGATTGCCTGAAGTCATAAAGCTCCTTCCGATACTTATGGCACCTTCTCCTTTGTTAATTTTACCTGAACCGGAATAACAGGATGCTAATACGATTAAATCTGCATTGTTTTGTAATCCGTCTATTTCGTAAGCATATAAATATCCATCTTCAACGGTATCATTTTTACACGAGAAAAATATTTTAGAGAATGAAGGATTTTGTTGATTTTCATAGCCGTAGGCATATATATGCAGGATACCAAAATCTTTAATATTTTCTTTCAAAGCATGTTCTGTAGCTTCTTCTTTTGTAAAAATTCTGCTCCGAAATAATCTTGCTATTTTTCTTAAATTCTTAGGAACCAGTGGTAAATAGTTTAATGAGTCTCTATAATCTTTATAATCGGGGGCAAAACCAAGAAGCCGAGGATTGTATTTTTTCTTTTTTTGTTTTGAGTTTACAAGAAGTGTTGCCGAATGTGCATATCCAATAGGGTATTTTCTGATAAGGTAGGGTACTGTGCGATAATCGGCATATACCTGTTTTTGGTAGGGTTCAGTTACAAATGATTCAAATGCAATTTGAGACATTTGGCTATTTGGTGCTATTAGCAAATTTTTATCATCTAAATAAGTACTAAGAGGCTTAACCAGAGTTTTATATAGTTCGTAAGCCGAAATTCTAAAGCTATCGTAAGGTAATAAGTATTCGCTGTGTAAAAATTCACCATAGTATTTTAAACTATTATAGAATAAACTATCAATGGCTTCGCATTTAAATTCAAATACTTTATCGCTAACTACAAACGTGTAAAGCTTGCTGTCTGTAAATTCATAACTTGCAAATACCTCTTTTTTAGATAGTATAGATTGTAGTTCGCTAATGCTGGCAACACGGTTTTCGTATTTACGTTTATAGTATTTCGGATAATCCTTTTCAAAACTTTTTATTATTGTTTCCTGCTTTTGGGTCAATTGAAAGTGCTTATTTTTTAATTCAATCAGTAGTAATGTGTCCGGATTCAAATGCTTGTGTTCGTCTTCTATTTGCTTCCGAATAATCCCAAGTTGTTCTTTTATTCTTCTTTCTTCAATGGATATACTATCCGGTATTGATGCAAAATGTCTGGCGGTTTCTTCATTAATTGATTCCCGTAAAATGGCGTATTTGCTGTGTTCGGAATACTTGAATGCAGTATGGGCAAATGTGCTGTCGCCTGTAATATTCATTAAGGCATAGGAAATGCTAATAATGGACATATAGGTTTCGTGTTCTTTTTCGGCTAATATCAATTTTGAGTTTTCGTATAAATAGCTTTTACGAAGCTGCTCAATAAATTTAACCGTAAGTTCCAGTGTATTTAGTGCTGCTTTAAGTTTGCTTTCTTGGTTTTCCTGCTCCGATAGTTTTACCAATGCCCGACCTTTGCGTTTTAATATTTCCAATAGTTCAATATCGGGTACAGCATCTAAAGAAGGGTTCTTATATATTGAACTATCATTGAATCCGGGGACTTTAGAAACAATAGATTGTTGGCAACACTCAAGTGCCAGTTTGTAATTTCCCATTGAAAAATACATATCGCTTATGAACTTGTGATAATCGGCTGTGTAGGGGTGTTTTTCTCCAACGGTAGCCAATAATTTGATATAAACCTTATTAAAAATTGGCGTTGCTTTTGTAAATTCTCCAATTTGTGCGTAAAAATCAGCTAGGTATAAGTATGATAATGTGGTTTTTATATGCTTTTCGCCATATATTTTCAAATTTATATCTACTGCTTTGGTGTAATAATATTCCGCTAATTCAAGGCTGTCCAATCTTTTATATGCAATCCCACAATTGTAATAGATATCTGCTATATCATTTAAGTTATTTTGTTCTGCAATTTGTATACTTTTTATAAATTTAACCTTGGCAAGTTGGTAATTATGTAGCTGATTATATGCATAGCCTTGGTTGTGGTAATTTTCTATAATTTTAGAGTATTTATCTTTCTTTTTACTTTTTTGTAAAATCGCAAGTGAATTCTCATAAAAATCTATCGCTTTTAAATAATCGCCCTGTAAGGAATAAACTGTAACAATGTTGTCATTTATAAGCGAACGATTATAAATGTCAGATGTATTTTGAAGTGCTTTTGTATAATATTCAATGGCTTGCTCTAAGTTGCCCTGCGCCATATAAACCAGCCCTAACCTATTGTAAATTTTATAATATTCAGGAAGGCTGTCCGTTTTTGTTGTTTCCTTAAGTATAACAGCTTGTTTCAATGCATTAATTGCATGTGAATACTTACCTGTGCTATTGAAATGTCCAGCATTATCATATAAGTCTTTTATTAACAGATCATCTTCATTATTTTGCGAGTAGCTTATCGTGAATCCACTTAAAAGGATTAAAATAATAATTCTGACAAACAATAACTTATATGGCATATTTTAATAATCTTATATTTGGTTTTAATTAATTGTTTAACTAAAAATCTAAAAGTATGAAAACAAAAAATGAATTTCAAGGAAACAAAAGTATTAAAGTTTTACAAGGTAAAAATTTTAAAAATGCAATTGGTTTTAAAATTCTGCAACATGAAGAATTAATGCAAATTAAAGGAGGTGATGAAGTTGGAGGTACAGTAAAACCACATGATTTTGATTAAGAAGAAGAATGATTTTATTGCAGGATATTAAAAAGGGAGTGGTTTTGTTGATTTTAAACCTTAACTAATTGTTTAACTAAAAACCTAAAAGTGTGAAAGTAAAAAATGAATTTCAAGGAAACAAAGGTATTATAGTTTTACAATGTAAAAATTTAAAAAATGCAATTGTTTTTAAAATTTTGCAACATGAAGAATTAATGCAAATTAAAGGAGGTGATGAAGTTGGTGGTGAAGTAATTGCCAATGATATTGATTAAGAATAAATTTTTTTTGCAGGATATTTAGAAGGGTGGTTTTATTAATTTAAAACTGCCTTTTTAGAATTAGCTTGGAGAGTACTTTGGCAGAGCTCAGTAAGTACCTGAAGTTACATGTAGTTAGTAACAAAAACTCTAGGGAAAAATGAATAAAAAAACAGACCTGACAAGTTTTTAAAACCAATGAGGCTTTAGCTCGTTATTTGATCTTATTTTGGATACTGCTATTTAAAAAATAAATTGTAAATAAAAATTAACAAATACTTGCCTGTTGCAAACAGGAATTGCAAATTCTAATACTCAAAAACCAAATCAATTGTTTCGAATTTAAACAATTGATTCATTGGGTATTATTTGTTATTTATTTTTTGAAGTTTCGATTAAAAAACTCAACATTTCTTATAATCTTCATGTTTATTTTTAGTTTTTGTCATGTACTAAAATAATATGGCTATTAAAAAACAAAAAAGTTGAATTCGATAAATCTATATCATAATTTACTGATTCATATCACAAAAAAAACTTAATATTCTGGAATTATTGTTAAATTAACATGATTATGAAGAAAACACTATTAGTAATTATTATTATCTGTCCATTAATAATTATTACCTGGCCATTAATTATATCGGCACAAAAGACGCAACTTTACGAAACAATTAATTACCAACACGCAGTTAAAAATGGCACTCGAAGCCGAGATGGGAAACCGGGTTCAAAATATTGGCAAAATCATGCCGATTATGATATAAGCGTAAAATTAGATCCTGCAAAAAGCAAAATTTTCGGTAAAGAAACCATAATTTACTATAATGAAAGTCCCGATACTTTAAAAGCAATCGTAATAAGATTATATCCAAATAGAAACAAAAAAGGTGCTGTTAGTGACTGGTATGTTGATGTAAAAGATATGCATGACGGAGTTAAGTTGGATACAATAATGATTAAGAATTCAGGAATATTGAATAATATTACAGATATTGTATACAATGGCACAAATGTTCTTTTTCTTCTGGAAAAAACTATACCTCCAAATAGTAATATTGAATTGTATTGCGAATGGAACTACAGATTAGCTATGGAGCCCTACTTTAGAAGAACAGATTATTATAAAGATGAGGCTTGGTTTATTGGATATTTCTATCCTCAAATTGCTGTATATGACGATTTAGAAAATTCTAATTCTATGAAAGGCTGGGATTATAAATTATTTCATACAGGCATTCAAGAATTCTATAATGATTTTAATAATTATAAAGTTAAGATTGACGTTCCTGAAGATTTCTTTGTTTGGGCTACAGGTGAACTAACAAACCCGGATGAAGTATATTCCAAACCGGTACTAGATAAAATAGAAAAGGCTAAAACTGCAAACGAAATTGTAAAAATCGTTTCTAAGGAAGATTTAAATAAAAAACTATTAATAGGAAACTCATGGGAATTCGAGGCCAAAAATGTTACTGACTTTGCATTTGGAACTGCTCTTAATTATTTATGGGATGGAACCAGTGTTCAATTAAATGATAAAAGAGTTTTTGTTGATGTTGCTTACAATCCCACATCTGAATTATACCCCAAAGCTATTGATATTGCCCGAAGAACAGTACTATATGCATCAAATAATTTTCCGCAAGTTCAGTTTCCTTATTCCCATGCCACTACTTTTAATGGCATGCTTCGTGGCGGTATGGAATTCCCAATGATTGCAAATAATAGTGATACAAATGATTCAATAAAGCTTTACGATGTTGTTGCACATGAGTTATTTCACAATTATCTTCCTTTTATGATGGGAATAAATGAAAAACGTTACGGATTTATGGATGAAGGATTTGCCATTGTATTTAATTATAAGTTTCTGTGCAATTATTTTAAGAATAATACCACTTATAAGTTTTATGGATTTTCGAATGGATATAGTTTGTTTGATATTTATGAATACTACTTTGATCGAATCGAAGATAATACCTCAATATATAAGGCATTTGAACACATCAAGACAAATAATTCTTTCTTTCACACTTATATAAAACCTGCAGTAGCTTTAAATCTTTTTATAGATATGGTGGGCGAAGATAAATTCATAATTGCTTTTAAAGAGTTCGTAGCAAGATGGGAAGGAAAGCATCCAACACCTTACGATTATTTCTATACAATGAATGATGTACTTAATGAGAATTACAATTGGTATTGGCAATCTTGGTATTTCGAAATTGGCAATGCCGATCTGGGAATCGAATTAAAAGATAATATAGTGTCGATTCAAAATGTAGGAGGATATCCGCTCCCAATTGAATTAATTGTTGAATATAAGGATGGAATATCAAAATCAATATCAAAATCAATGAATGTGTGGAAAAATGGCGAAAAAAATATAAAAATAAATATTGAAAACTTTAAACAAGTAAAATCTGTTCAAATAAATAGTGAGCTTATTCCAGACATAAACAATAGTAATAATTACGTAAGTATCTAAAGCCATAAAAACATTTTCATATATTTAACTGTTTATTAACAAAGTATCATAAGCATTTAGTTGGTATAACAAAACATCAGAATAGCTACAATAAAATATAAACTTGAAATCATGAAAAGGTTAAGATTATTTACGGTCATTATAATTATTGGAATTTCTTTATCATTTACGAACTCGGAACAAAAACCGGATTTTAACGGAAAAACAATCACAATTGAGGGTACAGATGGTATTAAAATCCATGCTGACATTTACGATGCTAATATTGATGAAAACCTTCCTATTATATTATTGTTTCATCAAGCCGGATATAGTAGAGGTGAATACAGATCCATTGCACCAAAATTGAATGAACTAGGTTATGCTTGCATTTCAATAGATCAAAGATCGGGAAATAAAGTAAATGGAATAATTAATGAAACACATTTACAAGCTGTAAAAAATAGATTAGACACAAAATATATTGACGCCTTACCAGATCTTAGAGCTACCATAGATTATGCATTAGAAAAGTATCAAAATAGAAAAGTAATACTTTGGGGAAGTTCATATTCCTCATCATTAATTTTTATTTTGGGAACTGAATATAAAAATCAGGTCAAAGCATTGCTTGCGTTTTCTCCTGGGGAATACTTTTCTTATCAGGATAAAGAAATTAAAGATTTTGCAAGCTTGGTTGAATGTCCTGTATTTATTACATCTTCAGGAACTGAAAAGAAAAATTGGGAATCCATTTACGAAGCAATTAACTCAAAAAAATACTTTTATCTTCCCGATTTTAAAGGAAAACATGGGTCAAAAGCTCTTTGGGAATCTAACCAAGGAAATGAAAAATACTGGAATGAAGTAAAACAATTTTTAAAAAATATTCAATAATTCGAATTATTCTCTATAGAAATATTCTCCTCAACCAGACTGAGGATTTCAACAATAAATCTATTTTTCATCCTATGCATTTGTTTCGAAAAAAATCTTAAGTGGTACTATATCAAACCCTTAATTTCATTTCATTAATTTTTAATGCAAAAAATTAATTTCTATTGATAAACCTTTACCATAACTGATTAAACAAAACATGTTTTACAACAGGTCTATAATCCCGCTTACTTCAGATTATACTCAGATTTGATAGCTTATTTTATTCAATAAATCAAATTGAGTAAAAACGTGTATAAAGTAAAAATAAAATTCAAAATCTATTTAACTCTTTTGTTAGGGTTTACAATAACTACAGGTCTGGCGAATAATACTTTAACGGGATATGTTTATACAAAAAACACTAAAGATCCTTTGCCATTTGCTAATATTATTTTACAAGGAACAACCATAGGTACTGCAACAGATTTTGAAGGTAAATTCGAAATTAAAAATATAAAATCAGGAACTTATAATATCATAGCAAGTTATAGTGGTTACTTAAGCGAAAAAAAACAAGTTGAAATTACTGGTGATCTTGAACTGGAATTTAAGCTTGAAGAAACCAATTACGATATAAATGCTGTTGTAATAACTGGTACAAGAACAGAAAGAGAATTAAAAAATGTTCCAATACTTACCAATATAGTAGGTAGAAATCAAATTGAAAGTACGGGTTCAGCAAGTATTCTAGATGCTCTTAGTTTGTCTTTACCAAGTATAAATTTTCATAGTGGAACTATGGGAGCTTCAATGCAGTTAGCAGGTTTAGAGGGGAAATACACTGTATTTCTTATCGATGGTGAAAAAATATCTGGAGAAATCAACGGAAATATTGATTATAATAGAATAAAAACTGCAAACATTGAAAGAATTGAAATTGTAAAAGGAGCATCCGGTTTGCTTTACGGATCAAATGCTATAGGAGGTGTAGTAAATATTATAACAAAAAAACCAAAGCAAGCAGTTGAAGCTACCATTGGCAGTAGATACTCTAATTTCAATCAAATTGATGCAGATGCGAGTGTAGGTATTAATATTAAGAAATTTAGCTCTAAAACCAGTTTTTCCTATAATAAAACAGATGGATATGATTTAGTTCCATATTCAGTTGATTCTTCTAAAAGAAGGACGCAAGAAGCTTTCGATAGTAAAACCTTGAATCAAAAACTTGAATACAAAGCATCCGAAAAACTTAATTTTGAAGCTACAGGTAATTATTATGAACGTGAAAGATTTAATTCTGAAGGAAAAGGAATTCATAAAAAAGATTATGATTATACATATAATTTAAAATCGACATACAGAATTAATACTAAAAACACGGTTTCTGCTGCATGGCATTCTGACAAATATATTACAAAAGATGTTGAAGAATTTTTTGATGATAGAGAATTTGTAGATTATGAAAACACCTCTTCAAATGCACGAGTAACTGGTACATTTAATATTCTTGAGAAGAATACACTTAACACTGGTATTGAATATGTAGAAGACAAACTCTTTTCCAAAAGAATTGAAGAAAAAAGGAAACAAATTTCCGAAATAATATTTTACACTCAAGATGAATACGATGTTTGCAGTTATTTTACAGCAATTGCAGGTATCCGAGCAAATATAAATTCTGTATACGGTTTTCACGCAGTACCTCAGGTTTCAGGAATGTTTAAATTATCATCAATGAAAATCAGGGCAGGATATTCAATGGGATATAGATCTCCAGGTTTAAAAGAATTATATATGATTTTTTCTCCAGTTCCGATAATTGAAATTCGTGGAAATTCTGATTTAATGCCAGAGACAGCAAATTATTTTACAGTGTCAGCAGAATATTCAAAATCTATTTTTAATGCTTCCTTATCAGTTTATCAAAACAATATTGAAAACATGATAAAAGAAGTTCAGGATTTAACTGACACAAGAATTTGGGTTTACGAAAACATTAAGAATGTTAGTGTTACCGGTATTGATTTTAATTTACGTGCAAAATTAAATTATGGATTTTCAATAAATGGATCATACAGTTATGTCGATTCTGAAAATGAAACAAGTGGATCGCAAATGCTTCAAACAAGTAAGCATAATGGTGCAATAATGGCGCAATATAAGTTAACAAAGAAAAGATATGGGCTTACAGTTAATCTAATGAGTAATTATTATGGAGAAACACCCTTCGAAGAAATGCATGAAATTACTGGTGAAATTACCTCAAAAGTATATGAGCCTCACACAATTTTTAAATTAACAACAACACATAGATTATTTTCAGGAGCATTATTAACAGCAGGTATCGACAATATATTTGATTATGTTCAATCTGATAATCCTTTGAGTTTAAATCCAGGAAGAAGATACTTCGTTGGACTATTAGTAAATATTCACAGACTAAATTTTAATAAAAACTAACTATGAAAAATTTTAGATTAAAAAATGCTATTTTTATTATTGCAGCTTTACTAATGTTTAGCGCATGCGATGATGATACACCTACAATTGGAGCTACCACTATGGTTGAAGCAACAAGTTATACCGAGTGGGTATATTTTTCATTTTCCGAAGGTAAAATAGTAGACGTTACAGATCCTAAAACTGAAACAAATTGGGATATTGGGCTAAGACGTAATCATTTTAGTACAAATAGTGGATCTTCCGGCAATGGTGCTGGTGGTGTGTTTGATGCAGGAGTTGTTGATTTCGACGCTTACTTTGAAGCTCCTGAAACTGAATATACTGTTGATGATACTGTTCAAAATATGGATTTGACAACAATACCATTTCCAACAATGTATTCAATTGCTGGTAATACAGTGCTTGAAACTTGGGGAGTATTTACAGAAGAACAACCTCCAACATTTATACCAAGCAATAAAGTATTTGCTGTAAAAACAGCCGATGGTAAATATGTTAAAATGATTATTCAAAGTTATTATGGTGCCGACGGAAGTGGATATATAACATTTAAATATGTATATCAATCAGATGGTTCTACCAATTTAGAGTAAAATAATAATAATTAAGCTTGAGAAAGACTGTTCATATGAGCAGTCTTTTTTGTATGTCGGGCATGGTAATAAGCTGGCAGAATGCAAGTTTCTGCATGTGCCGAGTTGATAGGAAACATTAGCAATTGGCAAGGGTGTCCAGAGCGATTTGGAATCTGAAAGAAGCCATT
>WTBR01000078.1 GCA_013138975.1 Bacteroidales bacterium | reverse complement strand
CAAGCTTCAGAATAAATTGTATTTTTACTCATATTATTTATTTTTTCAATTAATAATACGAGCATTACTGCTTTTTAGTGGCACTGCTCAAAAGCTACCCCGCTTCGGCGGGGTTTAGTTCAACACTTTGTTAAACTTGAATTAATGAAAGCTCGATTAGAGGTTTTCCAAAATGAAAGTGCAAATAAAGGAATTGAGTTTATTGTAAAGACAAATACTGGAGCGTATCATGAATTATATTTACAAACTATAAATTTAGAAAAGGATAGGAGCGTTAAAATTATAAAACAAGAAATAGGGGAGCCCAAAAACACACTTTGGCTTGCATTAGTTTTATTCATGAAGGAAATGGAGCCTGTTTTATATTTAATTGCTCATAATATTTATTATTTTATTAATGGTATTCGCGAGTGCTTGGCAGTTCCATCCAAAATACTTGCAAAACCAGACGATTACATTTTCATTGAGAATAAACAAAGTGAAAGGTTTAAACACCTGTCTAACTGGGAAATAAAGGTGTTTACAAAAGCAATACCACAACTTAGCAAATACGCATTTACCAATATGATTAAAGAAATTTCATAGAAATACTTACTCAAATCAAGATCACAATAACATTATGTTAAATAGAAAATAAGGCTTTTAATGGCATCTTAATAATTTTGGATTAAAACAAGGATAATATCTAAAACGGTTTGTTATCCGAATTTCATAATCAAGGAGAAAAACTCAGCCTACAGAGAAAGCGAAGTCTGGATGAAGACAGAGTATTAATTATAGTTGACAAATTCAGATTAGAGTAAGCGCAAATTGCGTTAATATAAAATCAAAATGTAAATAGGAAAATTGTATCATCAATTTTTCGTAATTTAAAATCACCAGTTATAAAAATTAAAAAAAACTTTCATACTTGCAAAGCACTTTATAACATTTTTAAAAAATAATTAAGTCATTGACAAATTGCGAAGCGCTCACGAAAAAAAAATATTGTTAATCCGTGAGTAATTGTTTATGAAAATATATTTTATATATTTTTTTCAAAAGAAATTAAAAAAACAATTTTAGACTTAGCCAAAGCGGCTATTTAAAATAATGATTAACTATAAAAGCTTCGGAAGCTAAATTGTCTTACTAATAAGTCCCTTAGAATTGCATATTAGAACCATTTCTGTACAATTACCCGAATATCGTAATTGTGAAGACAGGTGGGGCTTCGAGAGCCTCAGCCTACGTGTAGTGCAAACCGAAGCCTGAGGGGCTTACTGAGCTCTGTGGAAGTACACCGAAAATTTATTGGTAAGCGAAGCCTGAGGCTCTCGAAGGCTGTATTAGTTGAAGACAAGTGGAAATCGAAGGCTGAATTACACAAATAAACATTTCACTATATTTGTCCTATAATTTATATTATGTTAAATAGACTATTTAAATAAATAGGGAGATAATAATTTTAGCTCCCTATTTGATTTATTTATCTTATTCCATTTCTTTGCTTAAAGCGTCATATTTATCAGTCATTTTTAAAAGATAATATAAGTTTTTAAGTGTTGTCTTAATTCCTTCATCTTTTTTTGACAAATTATATGAACTTTCAATATAAGGTAAAGCTTCTCTAAATTTATCATCTGCCTTTTCCTTAGCTATCTCATATTTTGCATTATCAACAATTTCGTTTGCTATATCTCTTAATTCAATAGCTTCATTAAAATATAAAACACCTAAATTATATTGAGCTTCAAATAATTCTGAATTCATCTCAATTGCTGACTTATATTTCGCTTTAGCTTTATCAAATTCTTCTAATTTATTTAATAATTGCGCTTCAGCTAAGATATACTGAGGGTTTCCAGGATCTTTTTCTTGTGCTATCTTTAAATAATCAAATGCACCTTCACTATCATCAGAATCTGATAAATAATAATTTATTATTCCACCTATTAAATCAGAATTTCCAGGATATTTTTCAAAACCAGCTTTTAATTGATTTAAAGATTTTAAAGTATCCCCATTAGCTTTATAACAATCAGCCATTAAAGAATATGTGTCACCACCACCATACTCAAGTTCAACAAGCGAATTATAATATCCTATCGCTTCATCATATTTTTTAATTCTTTGTGCTGCAACCGCAGTATTAAAAAGAATTGCAGTATCTACTGCTCCTTCAAAAACAGACATTTCTTTAACCTCAAGACTTTTTGCAAAATACATGAAAGAACTTTCATAATCCTTTTCATTATACGTATTAATCGCCAATTCAATAAAATCATTTGCAAGAGAAATGAATTTTAAATCTATAGCGTTTTGATATGCATTGCTACCATTCATATCATATGCCTTTTTATAATTATCAAAAGCATTTACCAATGGATAATCACAAATTTTTTGAAATTCAGGAATTTCACTATTTGAAATTGCATTGTAAACAACTCCTTTTACGTAATAAGTTTTAGCCCAGTCCTTGGTTTTCTCTTGTGTTTCTGCAAATTCTATTGCTTTTAATGCAGTATCAAGCTTTTCTCCATTTTCAGCCCAAATTTGAGCTCTACTAACAAATTTCTTTTGTGCTTGTACATTGTTTACCATTAGAAACATAATAAAAGCAACAGATATAGTTGTTACTATAAATTTTTTCATTTTCATAATAATTGCTATTTTGGTTTTTATTTAATTTTTTATTTAATTTTTTTCAAAAATAAACTATATTTAATATAAGTCAAATTTTAGGCCAAATATAAAACCTATTCTTTAACATCTTCATTTGATTCAGAATTCTCTTTATTTTCAATATCACTATCTACTTGATCATTTTCTACTGTACCTTCCGTAACCTCTGTTACCTCTGTAACCTCTTCTTCATCTTCAACTTTAGAAACTTGTGTTACAGCAGCAATGGTATCATCTTTTCGTAAATTGATTAAACGAACACCTTGTGTAGCTCTTCCGGTAACACGTAAATTTGCAACAGCAAGTCTAATTGTAATACCAGATCGATTTATTATCATCAGATCCATATCGTCATTAACACCTTTAATTGCAATTACTTTACCAGTTTTCTCTGTAATATTTAAAGTTTTAACTCCTTTACCACCTCTATTGGTAATCCTATAATCATCTATATTAGAACGTTTACCATATCCCCTTTCAGATACAACAAGAACCTCATTATCAGATTGTTCAACCCATACCATTCCAATTACTTCATCGTCAGGTTTGCTTAATCTAATACCTCTAACTCCTGATCCAGTTCTTCCAATAGTTCTTACTTTTTGTTCATTAAAACGAATAGCTTTACCTTCACGAGTAGCAAGAACAATATCACTTTTACCATCGGTTAACTTAACTTCAAGTAGCATATCACCTTCTTTAATGGTAATTGCATTTACACCATTTAAACGTGGTCGGGAATAAGCTTCAAGTTTCGTTTTCTTAATAATACCCTTTTTAGTACTCATAACGATAAAGTTATTTTCTATATAATCTTTATCATCAAGATTTTGGACATTAATAAATGCTTTCACCTTATCTTCAGGTGCAATATTTACAACGTTTTGTATTGCTCTTCCTTTTGTAGTTTTTGTACCTTCAGGGATCTGGTATACCTTAAGCCAGAAACATTTTCCATTTTCAGTAAAAAATAACATTGTATTATGCATTGAAGCAATAAACATGTATTCAAGAAAATCTTCATCTCGTGTTGTACTACCCTTTGATCCTACTCCACCCCTATGTTGTGTTCTAAATTCCGTAACTGGAGTACGTTTAATATAACCCATATGCGAAATGGTAACAACCATATCTTCATCTGCGTAGAAATCTTCAGCATTAAATTCACCTTCGTCAGGTACAATATCAGTTCTTCGTTCGTCTCCAAACGTATCTCTAACTTCAATTAATTCATCCTTAATAATAGTCATACGCAAAGACTCATCTTCTAAAATTGAACGTAAATAATCAATCAATTTCATAAGTTCAGCATACTCCTCTTTAATCTTTTCTCTCTCTAAACCGGTAAGTTTCTGCAATCTCATATCAAGAATTGCTTTAGCTTGAATTTCTGAAAGATCAAACTTACTCATTAAACCTTCTTTTGCTTCCTCAGGAGTTTTAGATGCCCTAATTAAAGCAATAACTTCATCTAAATGATCAAGTGCAATTAATAAACCTTCAAGAATATGTGCTTTCTTTTCAGCCTGATCTAATTCATATTGAGTTCGTCGAACAACAACTTCATGTCTGTGCTCAACAAACTTCTCAATCATATCTTTAACATTCAGGACTCTTGGTCGGCCTTTTACAAGTGCAATATTATTTACACTAAATGATGATTGAAGTTGAGTATATTTAAAAAGCTTATTTAATACAACATTAGCAATGGCATCTTTACGAATATCATAAACAATACGCATTCCATTACGATCCGATTCATCGTTAAGATTTGATATACCTTCGATTTTCTTATCATTAACTAACTCAGCAGTTTTTCTAATCATTTCTGCTTTATTTACCATATATGGTATCTCAGTAACAATAATTCTTTCTCTGCCGTTTGCTTCAGTTTCTATTTCAGTTTTCGCACGAACCATTATACGTCCACGACCAGTCTCAAATGCATCTTTTATACCCTGATAACCATATATTGTACCTCCCGTTGGAAAATCCGGAGCCTTAATATATTCCATTAACTCAGAAATTTCAATTTCTTTGTTATTAATGTAGGCAATTGTACCGTTAATAACCTCAGTTAAATTGTGAGGTGGCATATTAGTAGCCATACCAACAGCTATACCCGAAGCACCATTTATCAATAAATTTGGTATTCGAGTAGGTAATACTGTAGGTTCTTGAAGCGAATCATCAAAATTTAACTGAAAATCTACCGTATTTTTATCAATATCACGAAGCACCTCTTCAGAAATCTTTTTTAAACGTGCCTCAGTATAACGCATTGCTGCTGCACTATCACCATCAACTGACCCAAAGTTTCCTTGTCCATCAACCAAAGGATAACGTAAAGACCAAGGTTGTGCCATTCTAACCATAGCTTCATACACAGATGAATCTCCATGTGGATGATACTTACCCAGCACCTCTCCTACGATTCTTGCAGATTTTTTATAAGATCTATTCGATGCTAATCCTAAATCAGACATTCCGAATAAAACTCTTCTATGCACAGGCTTTAATCCATCTCTCACATCTGGTAATGCCCTCGAAACAATAACCGACATTGAATAATCAATGTATGCCGACTTCATTTCTTCTTCAATATTAATCTTAATTATTCGTTCTCCTTCAGCCATATATAAAGCTTATTAAGTTATTTTTTAATCAAATTTTAAATTCATACAAAAGTACTAAAATAGCCTTTTTAAACCGAATTTTTTAGTGTTATAATTGCAACTTTTCAACATAAAACTGTTCATAACAACACTTAATTATTTAGGTTTAATTTATAGTATTTTTAAAGAGCTGAACAAGTTGATTATTAAATTGTTTTAGAAACTATAGTTAATGTTTAAAAATTATTTTAATTTGTAATTTAAATATATAACTTAGAAGTGGTTTATTTATTTTATTTTTAAATACTGTTATTGTAATTTTGTATACTTAATTAACGCATAAATAATAAAAATTATTCACATATATGGACGCAAAATTTTCACAAAGAATAAAGGATGTATTGAGTTACAGTAAAGAAGAAGCTGTTCGTCTTGGAAATGCATATATTGGCACAGAACATTTGCTTTTAGGCATTTTAAGAGAAGGTGAAGGTATGGCTATAACTATTCTTGAAAACTTAAATATTGATCTTAATAAACTTAAAAAGTCGATTGAATTTAGGATTAGATCAGAAGAAAACTTTAAATTAGTTGACACTGATAATATTCCTTTATTTAAAACAGCGGAAAGAGCATTGAAATTGGTTTATCTTGAAGCTAAATCATTCAATAGTTCAACTATAAATACTGGTCATTTATTATTATCGATATTGAAAGACGAGAATAGTATTGTGACACAGATACTTGAAGAACAACACGTAGATTATCAAAATATAAGAACCGAAATGGAAAGCGATCAACCAGAAGCAAAAGCAGATTTTGAAGACGAAGAAAATGAAATGCCCTTTGGATCAGGTAAAAGTAGTAGCGGATCTGGAGGATCAGCACAACAAAGTCAAAAAATGAAATCCGAAACTCCTGTATTAGACAATTTTGGAATTGATTTAACAAAAGCAGCTGAAGATAATGCTCTTGATCCAATCGTAGGACGAGAAAACGAGATTGAACGATTAGCGCAAATATTAAGTCGTAGAAAGAAGAATAATCCCGTTTTAATTGGTGAACCGGGTGTGGGTAAATCGGCTATTGTAGAAGGTTTAGCATTACGCATTATCCAAAGAAAAGTATCAAGGGTTCTCTTTGATAAAAGAGTTATTACCTTGGATTTAGCATCAATAGTTGCTGGTACCAAATATCGTGGTCAGTTTGAGGAAAGAATGAAAGCAATTTTAAATGAGTTAGGTAAATCAACAAATATTATTTTATTTATTGATGAAATTCATACCATTGTTGGTGCCGGTGGAGCAACAGGTTCACTTGATGCAGCAAATATGTTAAAACCATCACTTGCTCGTGGTGAAATTCAATGTATTGGAGCTACAACATTAGATGAATACCGACAACACATTGAGAAAGATGGCGCTTTAGAAAGACGTTTCCAGAAAATAATGGTTGATCCAACAAGCGAAGAAGAAACGATAGAAATATTGCACAATATAAAAGGAAGATATGAAGATCATCATAATGTAAATTATACAGATGAAGCCATTGAAGCTTGCGTGAAATTAACAATGCGATATATAAGTGATCGTCATTTACCGGATAAGGCAATTGATGCATTAGATGAATCAGGATCAAGAGTACATATATCAAACATTGTTGTTCCCAGTAAAATAATTGATATTGAAAAACAAATTGAAACTGTTCGAGCAGAAAAAATATCATCTGTAAAAAATCAGAATTTTGAATTAGCTGCTAATTTCAGAGATAGCGAAAAGAAATTAATGGATGCCTTGGAAACAGAGAAGGAAAACTGGGAAAAAGATCTTGAAAAAAATCGTGAAACTGTTTCAGAAGAAGAAGTTGCGAAAGTTGTTGCAATGATGACTGGAGTTCCTGTACAGCGTATTGCACAGGCAGAAGGAAGTCGTTTAATGAAAATGAGCGACGAACTTAAACAGAATGTAATAGGACAAGATGAAGCTATTGTTAAAATTGTTAAATCGATTCAACGAAATCGTGCAGGATTGAAAGATCCAAATAAGCCAATTGGTTCATTTATCTTCTTAGGTCCTACAGGTGTTGGTAAAACTCAATTAGCAAAAATACTTGCACTTTATTTATTCGATAATTCAGAAAATCTTATCAGAATGGATATGAGTGAGTATATGGAAAAATTCTCTGTATCCAGACTAGTTGGAGCTCCTCCGGGATATATTGGTTATGAAGAAGGTGGACAATTAACTGAAAAAGTTAGAAGAAGACCATATTCAGTTATATTACTTGACGAAATTGAAAAAGCACATCCAGATGTATTTCATTTACTACTCCAGGTTTTAGATGAAGGACAATTAACGGATAGCTTAGGCCGAAGAATAGACTTTAGAAATACAATTATTATAATGACTTCTAATATTGGAAGTCGTCAGTTAAAAGATTTTGGTCAGGGAGTTGGATTTTCTACACGCGCAAAGCAGGAATCTGCTAGCAATCATGCAAAGAGTGTTATTCAAAATGCACTTAAACGTTCATTTGCACCTGAATTTATTAATAGATTAGATGATATCGTAATATTTAATTCATTAACCAAAGATCATATACATAAGATTATCGACATTGAACTTAAAGGGCTGTATAGTAGAGTGGAAGATTTAGGTTACGGAGTCAAATTAACAGATGCAGCTAAAGATTATGTAACAGATAAAGGCTTTGATCCTGATTTTGGAGCTCGTCCACTTAATAGAGCAATTCAGAAGTATTTAGAGGATCCAATGGCTGAAACAATTATAAAAACTACACTTAATCAAGGCGATATTCTTTTGGTTGATTATGATAAAGAGAAAGATGAAATAACAATCAAAACGAAGAAGAAAAAAGCACTTCCGGCAAACGGGAAAAAGGAATTGAAAGAATAAAAATCATAAAAATGAAACAAAACCTTACTTTATATGTTACAAGTAAGGTTTTTTTTATACAAAATTTAAACAAACAAAAAAATGGAAAAAAATAATTCAAAAATTACATCAAAAGGTAATCCTTTAACACTTATTGGCCCTGAAGTTAAAGTTAATGATAAGGCAGTTGACTTTACCGTTTCTAATAATAGTTTTGGAGAAGTGAAATTATCCGATTTCGAAGGTAAAGTAAAAATCCTTTCCTTATTTCCTTCAATAGATACAGGTGTTTGCTCAAAACAAGCCCATACATTCAACAAAGAAGCTACTGATTTAGGAGATAATGTTGTTATTCTAGCTATATCTAATGATTTACCATTTGCTTTAGGTAGATTTTGCGGTGCAGAAGGAATCGATAATATAATCACTTTATCTGATCATAAAAACCTTGACTTTTCAGCTAAATATGGCTTTTTAATTGAAGAATTAAGATTAATAGCCAGAGGTGTTATTGTAATTGACAAAGACAATATTGTAAAATATGTTCAGTATGTTCCGGAAATAACGGATGAGCCAGATTATCAAAGTGCATTAAAGGTAGCTAAGGAACTTGTTTAGTTCACTTTTAATAAAATAAGATGTCATTCCCGCGAAAGCGGGAATCTTTTTTGATATAACGAGATTCCCGCTTTTGCGGGAATGACAAACAGGAAAGGCTAACAGTTTTTACTCTACTTCCCCAATTAAATCAAAATCATCGGCACTTTTTATTTTAACATTATAAAAACTACCAACACGTAACTTTTTCTCTTCAGGCTTCACTATAACCTCATTATCAACATCTGGCGAATCAAATTCTGTTCTCCCAACATAATAATCACCTTCTTTTCTATCAATAATTACTTTAAATGACTTTCCTATTTTATTAGTATTTAATTCATTAGATATTTCTCTTTGAACATCCATAATTTCATCCATACGCGATTGCTTAATGGAAAAAGGAATTTCATCTTTAAAATTTTTTGCTGAATATGTATTTTCCTCTTCAGAGTAAGTAAACACCCCTAACCTATCAAATTTAGCAAATTTTACAAATTCAATGAGTTCGTTAAAATCTTCATCTGTTTCTCCCGGATGACCAACCAATAAAGTTGTTCGTAAGGTCATCTCAGGAATTTCTTTTCTAAAATAGTTTATTAAATCGTAGGTTTGTTCTTTGCTTATACCTCTGCGCATATCCTTTAAAAGCTTATCACTTACATGCTGAACGGGGATATCCATATATTTGCAAATATTAGACTTAGCTTTCATCACATCAATTACATCTTTTGGAAACTTTGCAGGAAACATATAATGTAATCGTAGCCACTTTAAGCCCTTGATATCAGATAATTTATCAATTAACTCAGCTAATTTAGGCTTATTGTAAATATCAATTCCATAATAAGATAAATCTTGAGCAATCAATATAATTTCTTTCACTCCTTTATTTATCAGAAATTCAGCTTCACGAACCAAATCTTCAATAGTTCTTGAGTGATGTTTACCCTTTATTAAGGGGATTGCACAAAAGGAACAAGTTCTATCGCAACCTTCTGATATTTTTAAATAGGCATAATGTTTTGGTGTGGTTAATGAACGTTCGCCAACAAGCTCTTCTTTGTAATGTCCTCCTATTGATTCAATCAATTCCTTAAGATTATATACTCCAAAGAATTTATCTACAGTAGGAATCTCCTTTTCTAAATCTTCTTTGTATCTTTCTGATAAACAGCCAAAAACAAATAGTTTTTCTATTTTATTTTTAGTTCTTAAATCTTCAAATTGTAAAATAGTTTCTATAGATTCCTGTTTGGCATCATTAATAAATCCACAAGTATTAATAATTACAATTTCAGCAGGTTTATTTGAATCATGAGATACTCTGTATCCATTCGATTCCAACTGTCGCATTAAAGACTCAGAATCAACAAGATTTTTTGAACAACCTAAGGTTATTACGTTTACCCTTTTAATGCCTTTTGTTTTCATAACTTTAAATAATTAAGAGATTTTCTGAAAAGCGAGGAATATAATAATAAACACTTCGATAAGCCTGTATGACTGCCATAGGGTAGACTTTTAGAAGTATGTGTTTAACCCTTTGGGAGAAATTCCCAATAATGAATACTTTATTTCGAAAATAACGAATCAACAAATTCCTTTTTGTTAAATATTTGAAGATCTTCAATACCTTCGCCTATACCAATGTATTTCACAGGAATTTTAAATTGATCTGATATTCCAATAGCTACACCACCTTTTGCTGTTCCATCAAGTTTAGTAAGAGCGAGTGCCGTTACATCGGTAACATTTGTAAATTGCTTTGCTTGCTCAAATGCATTTTGACCTGTAGAACCATCCAAAACAAGTAAAATTTCATGAGGTGCATCAGGAATTACCTTTTGCATCACCTTTTTAATCTTACCAAGTTCATTCATAAGATTTACTTTATTATGCAAACGACCAGCTGTATCTATAATAACTATATCTGCATTATTAGCTTTTGCAGAAGATAACGTATCGAATGCCACAGAAGCTGGATCTGAACCCATGCCCTGCTTTACAATAGGCACACCAACACGATCGGCCCAAATTGTAAGCTGATCCACAGCTGCTGCTCTAAAAGTATCGGCTGCTCCTAAGCACACATTTTTACCAAGTTTTTTAAATTGATGTGCGAGTTTTCCTATAGTAGTTGTTTTTCCAACTCCATTAACTCCAACAACCATAATAACATAAGGGCCATTATTTGAACTAAAAGATAAATCAATATTCTCAGCATTATTTTCTTCAAGTAATAATGCTATTTCTTCTTTAAGTATATTATTTAATTCTTCCGTTCCAAGATATTTATTACTTGAGACCCGTTCCTCAATTCTCTTGATTATCTTTAGAGTTGTATCTACTCCAACATCAGAAGATATTAATACTTCTTCGAGATTATCAAGAACTTCATCATCAACTTTGGATTTACCAACAACTACACGCGATAATTTTTTAAAAACACTTTCTTTTGTTTTCTCAAGTCCTTTGTCGAGAACTTTCTTCTTTTCTTTTGAAAATATACCAAGCGTACCCATTATATTTAATGTTTTAATCTAAAATTATGGTTGTGTTAGCCGCTAAATTTAATACAATTTAGTGAATGCAGAAATAAAAAAAGCTTTCTTTTAGTAAGAAAGCTTTTTTTATTATATATTTTCGTATGAATTATTTCTTAGCGAAGAATTCTTTAACGTCATCATTATGCACCATTTCCTGTACATATTGGAATCCTCTTTCTGATTTTACCATTTTAATACATTTGGTAAAAGTTCTTCCAGCACCTTTTTGTAAACTTGCTACTACTTTCTTAGCCATAACTTAATTATTTAATTTCTTTATGTACTGTTACCTTTTTAAGAATAGGATTGTATTTCTTCAATTCTAATCTCTCAGTGGTATTTTTCTTGTTTTTTGTTGTAATATATCTTGAAGTTCCTGGCTGTCCTGATGTTTTGTGCTCAGTACATTCCATTATTACCTGAATTCTATTACCTTTTCTTGATGCCATTTCTTAGCCCCTCTTTAATTTTAATAGTTAGCGATAAAACCTTTATCTTTTGCTTCTTTCAAGGCTACTTTTAGGCCTTTTTTTGTAATGATTCTCATACCTGAAGCAGAAACTCTAAGATTTACCCAACGATCTTCTTCTTCAAAAAAGAATTTTTGATCCATTAAGTTTGGGTAGAATTTTCTCTTTGTTCTTCTCTTCGAGTGGGAAACATTGTTTCCAACCATTACTTTCTTTCCGGTTATTTGACAGATTCGTGACATTTTATTTCGATTTTTTAATCTTATTTTTATCAAACAGATCGCAAAATACGTGATTTTTATTCAAATATTCAAGCATTTCCATAAAAAAAATCAATAAATTGTTATTATTTTCCTAAAATAAGTTTACGAAGCATATTTATCGCTGTTAATGAAGCATAATTTATGTTTCTTCCCCTATGATTTCCAAATATAAATTTTTTTGAAATTACTTTTGATTTATTAGAAACTGCAATCCAAGTTGTACCAACAGGTTTATCTTCGCTACCTCCTGTTGGTCCTGCAATACCAGAAGTTGCAATAGCAAAATCTGTACTGTAAAGTTTTCTGACTTCTTCAGCCATTTCTTCAACTACTTGTTTACTTACAGCGCCATAATCATCTAAATTACTTTTACTTACAGATAATATATTTTCTTTTATTTCATTAGAATAAGCTATTATACCACCTTTAAAATAAGCAGAACTCCCAGGTATAGATGTTAATAAATGAGCAATATTTCCTCCAGTACAACTTTCTGCAGTGCTTAATGTTTTATCGTGCTTAATAAGTAATTTTCCCAAAACTTCTTCAAGTCTATCAGAATCGTAACCACAAATTAATTCAGGAATTACTTTTTCCAACTTAATAATTTGTTCGTCTATAAGATTCTCTAATAAATTTTGATTCTCACCTTTAGCTGTTAATCTTAGTTTAATTAATCCGGGAGTTGGTAAATACGCAACAGAAATTATATCAGGTAAGTTATACTCCCATTTTTCAAGAATCTCTGCTAATTTAGATTCAGAACAACCTTGAGTAAGTATTGTTTTATGTACAATTGAGCTATTAGTAGTGTTTTTTGCTAACTTAGGAAGAAGATATGCACTCATCATCTCTTTCATTTCAAAAGGAACGCCTGGCATTGAAATAATGATTCTTCCCTCCTGTTCAAACCACATTCCTGGAGCTGTACCTAAATTATTTTTAATGATTTTGCAATTTTCAGGCACATCAGCTTGTTGTATATTTCGAACGTTCATCGAACTTTTCCTCTTAATAACAAAATGCTCTATGTGGTTTAACACTTCCTTGTCTTGAACGAGTATAGTTTTAAAATATTCAGCTAATGATGTTTTTGTGATATCATCATCTGTAGGCCCTAATCCTCCTGTTATTAAAATAATATCAGCCAATAGCTTTGCATTATCTAATGCTTTAAATATTTCATCCTTTTTATCTGATATAGAGCTTATTCTTAAAACATCAACTCCAATAATATTTAACTCATTGGCCATCCAGGCTGAGTTTGTATCAACAGTTTGACCAATTAAAATCTCATCGCCTATTGTGATTATTTCTGCCTTCATGCTTTATTATCGAATTTACCAATAAATTTCAATCGCTGTAAAAGTGTTGGATGTGAATAATTAAAAAACACATTCAACGGATGTGGTGTTAAATTAGAAAGATCACTTACTGAAAGAGTTTTTAATGCGTTTTGCAAATGTATTCCTTTATAATTTTCTGCAGCAAATTGATCTGCAGCATATTCATTCTTTCGAGATATAACATTCATAAATAAGTCAATAATAGTTGATATTGGACTATATAAAAATCCAAATGTTATTAATCCCAGATGAAAACTTGGGATTTCAGATCCTAATGCTTTCGATAGTTCCGGATTCCCAACAAATAACGATAATATAAATAAAGTAAGACCTGTTTGAATTATTGAACTAAATACGGCTATAATAGTGTGTTTTTTCTTATAATGACCAATTTCATGAGCCAGTACTGCTATAATCTCTTCTTTGCTTAATTGTTCTATTAATGTATCAAATAGGACTATTTTCTTTCTCTTACCTAAACCACTAAAATACGCATTTGCTTTGGTACTACGTTTTGAACCATCAATTATAAATACATTATCTAGTATAAATCCTACTTTATTACAAAATGTAGTTATTTCATCTTTTAATTCACCGTCTTCAATTGGTTTTAACTTATTAAATAAAGGTACTATTACCGATGTATAAAACATGGTCATAAAAAGCATAAAGAAACTTATAGCTATCCATGCATAAACCCAAAAATATTCACCTACAGCATCATAAAACCAAATTATTAAGGCTAGCAATCCTCCTCCTATAATTACCGCAATAAACCATTCTTTAATTTTATCGAGAATAAAGGTTTTTACGGTTGTTTTATTGAACCCGAATTTTTCTTCAATTACAAATGTATCATAAAGGTTAAATGGTGTTTGTAAAATATCTGATGCAAACATAATTATACCAAAAAAAATCAATGATATAAGAATGATATTTGAAGTATATGATCTTGCCAAATTATCAATAATAGCAAATCCTGAGAAATAAAGAAAAACTAAAATTAATAATAAGCTAAAACTACTAGTAAGTATCGAAAATTTATGGTTTACCTTACCATAATCCTGCGATTTCTTATACTTTTCCTCGTCGTATATTCCTTTTAATTCAGATGGAAGCGTTAAACTTCTTTTTGTAGCATTTAAGTAATCTAAAAACTGATCCAGAGCATAATCGAAAATTAATATCCCTATGATGAAATAAAAAATAATTTGTTGCATACCTTATGTTATTTTTGAAATAAGCATCAAAACTAATAAAAAGCAAGCATTATATTTATTTTCTTTAAATTAATAAATTTGTTTTTGAAGTTTCTCCAGATCTTTTTTTCGGGTTTTTAATAAGAATTCATAATATCGAGTTCTTGTTTTATTCTTTATTTTCTTTGATTTTTCAGCCCAAGCTATTGCTGCATCAATATTCCCAGTAATTTCGTTATAAAAGGCTAAATTATAACAAGCTCTACTTGCAATTTCATTATCAATATTATCGGTATATTTTTTCCACAATACAGATGCTTCTTCCCAATTATCATTTTTAACCAACTGAGCTGCTGATTCGAAATCTTTATTTCCTTTATTAAAATAAAATCTGGTTTCGGCCTTCCATCCTGGAAATATTCTGTTGGCATAATCTTTAGCTGCAAAATAACTTGTTTCTCTAATCGATCTCTCAACACTTGGCATTTTCATCTCGATTTCAGCTTTTAAGTAACTTTTAGCTTCCCAAAATAAAGTGTCACTATAATAATATTTATCCAAGTTCTTTTTTTCAACTAAATCATAAAGGCTCCAATATATATTAACAGCTAACTCTCTAGATTTATAATACTCAACCGGATATGCATTATATTCAGTATATCTATCGCTTTCCATTGACAAATTCAATGAATCTAAAACAATAAAAATATCAGCATTACTATTACTAGATATTGTTTCCAAAAATTGCCATGAAATAGTATCTGATTTATAAAATTTATTTCTATTGGGAAATCCTTTGATGTATAAAAAATTGGTTGAATCAATACCAACAGAAAGTTGTATTGCATCCATGAAACCAAGACTCATTTCTTCAGTAATTATATTATAAAGTAATGTGTCTGTTTTTTCATCATGATTTAAATCCGTTGCAAGGTTTACAAAAATAATTTTATTGAAATTGCCTGGAAATTCAACTTTTGCAGGAACAATTGTTTCAATTTGTATTGATGTATAAGGTTGGCAACTATTTACGAGAATTATAGTTAAAACTAGAATAAAGAAAGAAAACCGATATTTCATCTGTTTATAATTTAGTAACTACTTGTTTATGTATTAATTATATTTTTACTTATAAGTACGATGAAACATTCATGTTGTAATCATTTATTCATTTCGCTATGTAGCTTTAATGAACCTTAGTGTTTGAATGTTTCATTTCGTTTTTATTTGATTGTGTGGCTGAGTAACAATTTACTACAAAAATAATACCATCAAGAATAAAAAAGGTACTTATTATTAAAAATAAGTACCTTTAATGATATTTTTATTTTTACGTTTTTAGGTATTCATTGCACCACAAACATTTACAACTTGACCACTTACATATGATGATAATTCAGAAGCTAAAAACAATGTGGTATTTGCTACATCTTCAGGTGTTCCTCCTCTGCGTAAAGGTATTTGCTTTTCCCATGCTTTTCGCACATCTTCAGGTAACGTAGCTGTCATTTCTGAAATAATAAAACCCGGAGCAATTGCATTACAACGTATATTTCTTGATCCTACTTCCTTAGCAACAGATTTAGTAAATCCAATAATTCCTGCTTTTGAAGCAGAGTAATTAGCTTGTCCGGCATTTCCACTAACACCAACAACAGAACTCATATTAATAATAGATCCTGATCTCTGCTTTAACATGTATTTTTGAGCGGCTTTTGTAAAATTAAAAACCGACTTGAGATTAACATTTATAACAGCATCCCACTGTTGTTCAGACATTCTCATCATTAAAGTATCCTGAGTAATACCAGCATTATTAACTAATATATCAACACTTCCGAATTCTTTTTGAATTTCATCAACAAGATTTTGAGTTTCTTCGTACTTACTTGCATCTGAAGCATATCCTTTTGCTTTAACACCCAAATCCTGAAGTTGCTTTTCTACTTCTTTTGCAGCATCGTTATATTCTAAATCTGTAAAAGCTATATTCGCTCCATGTTCTGCTAATTTTATAGCAATTGCTTTTCCTATTCCTCTGGCTGCACCCGTAACTATGGCAGTTTTTCCTTCTAATAGTTTCATAAATTTATAATTTTTAATTATTGATTTACACTTTTACTATTTATGACATTATAAAAAGCAAAAATACGGAATCTTAGTTTATTTATGCAAATAAAAAAATACTGACAATCCAAACTTATAAAATAATAGTGATATTAAGCTTTGTCAAATTGATATATTTAATGTTTTTGAAAAGTTTTAAAAAATGATTTTTTTTTTATACATTGTGAGCTTGAAAAATTGATTATGTTTAAGCAAGCAAACACGTTAATTACCTAATTATAAACACATTCCCGCAAATGAAATTTAAGATGAACTTAAAGACAAAGATGCTAATATACATCCTTACTGCAACATCCATAATTTATGCATTGGCTTTAGGATATGTTAGTTTTAAACTTAATAGCATAGCATTCGACAATGCAAAAGAGCTTACAAGTACTTATGCTAAAGAATATGCTAATTATACAAAAGCAGATATAAATGTAGATATGAATATGGTTAGGGCAGTTGCTCAAACTTCTAAGATATATGAAAATATGTCACTTGATGAAATAGAGATTCTGTTTTCAGAAGTGATAAAGCATCTTTTACTGGATAATTCTAATTTTCTTGCAACTTTTTACAATTTTGAACTAACAGCAATATTGCCAAACTGGCAAAAACCTTTCGGTAGACTCAGGTTAGTTCACGTTAGAGAAAGAAATGAAATAATTTCTTATAATCAGATCTTAGATACAGTTCAAGGTTTTACAAAAGGAGCATATTATGACCAAATAACAAAACAAACTGATGATGTAATGAATCCGTATTTTTATAAATACGAAGGATCAGAAAAAGAATCTTTAGTAACTACCGTTGTTGCCCCTATTCTTAATAATGGTAAAGCAATTGGAGTTATTGGTGTTGATCTGGCCTTACAAAGGTTTCAAGATTTAATACAAACCATTCACCCTATTAAAGGTAGTTATTCTTTCTTAATTGCAAATAACGGTCAATTTGTTGCTCATGATAATGAAGTATTAGTTGGTCAATTTCTGGATGAAAATATTGGGAATGTATCTGATATTCTTCAAAAAATTCAAACAGGTAAAGAATTTTCATATTCTATAAAAAATGAAGAAGGAAAAGAATTTTGGATATCATATGCTCCGATATATATAGGTAACAGCGATACTCCATGGTCATTTGGAATAGCTGTTCCAGTCGATGTTATTATGTCCGAAGAAAAAGCTACACTTAGAAAATCTATATTCGTGGGATTTACAGGACTATTACTAACCGCAATTATTATTTGGATTATTGCTCACAGTATTTCTCGTCCAATAATAACGACTACTTCTATTTTAAGTGATTTAGCAAAAGGTGATATTGACGAAAGCAAAAAAATAGACACAAAACTGAATGATGAAATAGGTGAAATGAGTGAATCTGTTAATACACTAATCGACGGATTAAATAAAACGGCTATTTTTGCGCAAGAAATTGGTAAAGGAAACTTAGAAGAAGAATTTGAATTATTAAGTGATAAAGATGTTCTTGGAAATTCACTTATAGAAATGCGTAAAAGCCTTATTGTGGCGAACGAACAAGAAGCTGCAAGAAAACTTGAAGATCAGAAGCAAAACTGGACTACACAGGGATTAGCTAAATTTGGAGAAATTCTTCGTCAAAACAATGAAGATATGAATGAATTCTCATATCATATTATTAGCAATTTGGTAAAGTATATTGGTGCGAATCAAGGTGGTATTTTCATGATTAATGATGATAACAAAAGCGATGCATTTATCGAACTTTTAGCATTCTATGCTTATGAAAGACGTAAATACATGGAAAAGCGAATTGATTTTGGTGTAGGAATTATAGGAAGATGCGCTCAAGAGCAAAAAACAATTCATATGACGGACTTACCTGATGATTATATAAAAGTAACATCGGGCTTAGGTCAATCTGTACCTAATACCTTATTAATTGTACCATTAAAAGTTAATGACGAAATTTTTGGAGTTGTTGAATTAGCTGGATTTAATGATTTTGAAGATCATGTTATTAAATTTATTGAAGAAGTTGGGGAAAGTATTGCTTCAACAATTTCAACTACTAAAATAAATATTAGAACAAATCAGTTGTTAGAGCAATCTCAGCTTCAAAGTGAAGAAATGGCGGCACAAGAAGAGGAAATGAGACAAAACATGGAAGAACTTCAAGCTACTCAAGAAGAAGCAGGAAGAAAAAATATTGAAATGCTAGGATTACTCAATGCTCTTAATACTGCAAATCATGTAATTGAATATGATTTGAGCGGTAAAATCATCTCTGTTAATGATAATTATTTAAAACTTGTTGGTGTAACCCGAGATCAGCTATTAGGCACACATCATTCTGACAATATGCATTTATCAAATGTTCAGAAAGAAGAAAATGAACAATTCTGGGCTGATTTAAGAAATGGTATTTCTAAAAAAGAAACCGACCATGTTGAATTTAATGGTAAAAAATATAAGTTTGTGGCAACTTATACTCCTATTCTTGATGAAGATGATAATCCAAAAAAGATATTAAAAATTGCAACTGATATCTCATAAATAAAGAATAATTAAATACCAACAATTAAGTATAAAAAAACCCGTAAAATAATTTACGGGTTTTTTAATTAGTTTTATATCATTTATCTTAAACTTAAACCAAGACCGACTGTAGCTATTGAATAATTTGCATAAGTATAATCAAAATGAATCGTAACTACTGCCATTTTAATTCTTACACCAGCGTTTAATCTTAAGTCAGTACTATTTATTTCCATATCAATAGGATCAGAAATAGCTGTTGATTCATCAACCCTTATATCTGTTGCACTTATTACTTCAGCCTGTGGATAGTTACCTTCTAGTTTTAAATTTGTTTTACTAATACTAGCACCTACTCCACCATATACACAAATTACAGGTAAGTCGGCCGAAACTAATAAATTAGCTGTTGTATTACTTATGCCCATAATCATTTGCTGATTATCATAATACTCCGGGAAAAAATTTGAAATACTTGTTGCTATGCCAGTATAAAATTCTGGTTGAAAATTTAAATCATTTGTAGAAGAAAGCTTTGTATAACCACCATGTAAAGAGATGTTTAATACCGGTAATTTCTTTAAACCCGGTATCCATTGCTTTACATCGTGTTTAATCCCTACTCCCCAAAGTCCTAATTTACCACTTTTACCATAACTTAATTCCGGAGAATATCTACCGATAATCTCTATTCCTTTAACAAGACCAATACTAGCTTGTACCATTGGCATAAATGAATAGGCTAAATTTGATCCTTTAGGTAAATTAAATTGAGCAAACTCCACAGGTGTACCCAGAATATCTTTTGTATATGTAACTTGAGGCCCCACACTATTACTTCCTGCAATTGTAGGTGATTCATTACCATCAATTGTTACATTAATACCATCAGTTGGATCACCAAGTCCCAAATCATTTGGGTTAAAAGTTTTATCGGCAGAAGGAATGAATACAAGGTTTGCTGTTATAGTAACATCAAATCCACCTAACTTATGTGGTTTAGCTGTATTATACCAACCACCACTTAAACTAGCACCCATACCATTTGCAAATGGAGAAACGTATGCTTCAAGAATACTTACAGCATCATTTTTACCAACAGACATAATGCTTCCAAGCTGATCAAATTGAGCATATGTTGGAATACTCATCAGTAATACGATTGAGAATACCGTGAGACGTTTAAATAATTTCTTTGATTTCATAAATTTATTGTTTTAGTTTTAATCTTGTTCTGTTTATATCTTTATAGATGTTAAATATTGTAAAAAGGTTTCAATATTTTTTTTAAAAATACAAATGATTGATAAAATCTTTAAAAATCTTTTATATGTTCCGCAAATTCCCTTAATTGTACGCTAATATATAAAAAAAGTTTGCCTTGCTATTCAAGCATATAATAATCGAATTATTCAAACTATGTCAATAAATCAACCATTAGCTGATAGAATGCGACCTAAAAATCTTGATGATTATTTAGGTCAGAAACATTTAGTTGGAGAAAATGCTATTTTGCGAAAGGCAATTGTGTCAGGCAATATCCCTTCTTTTATTCTTTGGGGTCCCCCTGGTGTTGGAAAAACAACTTTAGCAAAAATCATTGCTAATCAACAAAATAGACCATTCTTCACACTTAGTGCAGTCCATTCCGGTGTAAAAGACGTTCGCGAAACAATTGCTAAAGCAAAAACTCAACAATTTTTTGATGCACCAAATCCAATTCTCTTTATTGACGAAATTCATCGTTTTAATAAATCACAACAGGATTCACTTTTATCAGCTGTAGAAGATGGAACAATTATTTTAATTGGTGCTACAACTGAAAATCCATCATTTGAAGTTATTTCTCCACTCCTTTCGCGCTCTCAAGTATATATTCTTAAACCACTTGAAAAGGAGGATTTAATAATATTAATTGACAAAGCTTTAAAAGAAGATATCTACCTTAAAAATCTGAACGTCAAGATTAAAGAATATGAATCACTTCTTAGATTTTCGGGAGGTGATGCTCGTAAATTATATAATACACTGGAATTAGTAATAAATACTGAAGAATCAAAATCTGACAAGAAAATTACAATTACCAATGAAATTGTATTAGAAATATTACAGCAAAACATTGCTACATATGATAAAAATGGCGAGCAACATTATGATATAATATCAGCTTTTATAAAATCAATACGAGGAAGCGATCCTAATGCCGCAGTTTATTGGCTTGCTCGAATGATTGAAGGTGGTGAAGATCCGAAGTTTATAGCGCGTCGTTTACTCATATTAGCAGCGGAAGACGTTGGATTAGCTAATCCTAACGCTCTTTTATTGGCTAATAATTGTTTTGATGCTGTAAATAAAATTGGGTGGCCTGAATCGAGAATTATTCTGTCACAAGCGACTATATACCTAGCTACTTCGCCAAAAAGCAATTCTGCATATCAAGCAATAAAAGATGCTCAAAGTCTTGTGAGAAAAACAGGAGATTTGCCTGTACCATTGCATATTAGAAATGCTCCAACCAAATTAATGAAAGACATTGGTTATGGTGAAAATTATAAATATGCTCATAGTTATGAGGGTAACTTTATTCAAGACAATTTTATGCCTGAACAATTAAAAAAAGATATTATTTATAAACCACAAGCTAATTCAAAGGAAACAGATATTTTAAAACGTTTACAAAATCAATGGAAAGGAAAATATAATTACTAATTTTGTGGATTGTAATTTGATAAAAAAATAAAGCTATGATAGAAAATATTCCTTATATAAAAAATACAGACTCTAACAACTTCTTCTTACTTGCTGGGCCATGTGTTGTTGAAAGTGAAAAAAATGTTTTTCAAATTGCTGAAAAAATAATTGAAATAACGAACAAGTTACAAATCCCTTTTGTATTTAAAGCTTCATACAGAAAGGCAAACCGTTCAAGGTTAGATTCTTTTACAGGTATTGGAGATATAAAGGCGTTAAAAATTTTAGGAAAAGTAAGAGATCAACTAAAAGTACCAATTGTAACTGATATTCACACCGAAGAAGAAGCGTTTGTTGCAGCTGAATATGTTGATATTTTACAAATCCCTGCATTTTTATGCCGTCAGACGAATTTATTGGTAGCTGCTGCGAAAACTGGAAAAGTTGTTAATATTAAAAAAGGACAATTCTTAGCACCAGCTTCAATGAAGTTTGCAGCTGACAAAGTATTAGAAGCAGGTAATAAGAATGTTATGATCACAGATCGTGGAACAATGTTTGGGTATCAGGATATGATAATAGACTATAGAGGCATTCCTGAGATGAAAGAATTTGGTCATCCGGTTATATTAGATATTACTCATAGTTTACAACAGCCTAATCAATCATCGGGTGTAACAGGAGGAAAACCTGAATTAATTGAAACAGTTGCTCGAGCAGGGATTGCAGTTGGTGCTGATGGTATTTTTATTGAAACACACCCAGATCCCGCTAACGCAAAATCAGATGGGGCTAATATGCTTAATTTGAATTATTTAGAGAGTTTACTTAACAACTTAGTTGAGATACGTAAAACAATAAATAATCTTTAAAATCGAAAGCCTTCTTTATATCTTTTATATAATACCAATTAAACACCAAAATAACCGATATAATTCGTTTCTTTTTCACTTATATTTCTTCAAAAAATAAAACCGTAGCTACTGCTTTGCTTGGATTTTTTGAATTATTTAAGTTAAAAACAATTCAAATTATCTATAATTCATTTTGAAATTTAATTGGTATAAGTATAACTATCTTGAGGGAAATATCAAAAGAAATGCTTGTAATGTTTTCTTAGAAGTTAAAGGAATTAAAAACTTATTCAACTTCAAAAAATTCAATAATTGCACCAATATAGTATTCATTCCATCCTTCTACTATATTTTCAAAATCTTCGTCTGGGATATTATCATGAATAACTTCTAACTGTGTACCTTTTTTATTTTCAAATATTTTTAATGTAACAATCGATTTTTCTGGTTGATCACCAAAATACCATTCTTGTACAATTTTCTTATTTGTAATTATTTCAAGATTTTTGCCTGTAATATCACCTTCCCAAAGAGAAAATTCTGTTCCTACTTCGGCATTCATCGTTGCTGGATAACCAGTCCAAAGTTCTACGGTAAATGGATTTGTGAGAGCATAAAAAACCTCTTCAGGTTCTGCTGGAATTACATAATATTTCTTAAAATTTTTCATCCGTTAAATCATTAAATTTGTTTTAGCTCAACTTTATATAAGTGTTCAGAAATTGACTGGTTATTTTTAAAATAGAAAACACCACCCCATTCATGCATTACTTTAAGATATATCCTAACAACATCTTCATCAACAGCTACAGTGCGAATAACACGCATGCCAGACCTATTAAATTCTTCTTCTGTTTTTCCTTTGGGATAATCTTTTTTAACTTCAGAAAATTCATCAGCTGTCTTTTTTGCTAATGCTTTAACTTTACGTTCTTCAATATCTTTTCTTAAACGTTCTTGTTTATCGAGTTCTGTTTGCACTGATTCAGCATCTTCTTCTTTTTTACGTTCTTCAGATAAATGTTTCTCTTCTGCAAGTTTTATTTGTTTTTGTTCTTTTTCCAATGTAATTCTAGCCAATTCTTCTTTTTGTCGTATTTGTGCTTCTTCTTCTAAAATTGCTAATTGTCGCTTATATTCTTCAGACTCACGCATTGTTTTTTCCTCGGCTACTTTTTTAAGTGAATCAGTTTCAATTTTCTGCCTTGCTTCTTCAGCAATTTTAATTCTTGCTGCTTCTTCTGCTTGATTTTTAGTACGTTCCTCTGCTTCTATTCTTAGTTGTTGGGCAATGCGCTGTTTTTCAAGCAAACCTGCTTGTTCTTTAGCTTCTTCTTCTTTGCGGCGTTTTTCAGCTTCTTCTTGTTGCTTAGCCAATAATAAAGCTTGTTGCTCTGCCTCTATTCGTTCTGCTTCTGTCGTTGCTAATTTACGAGCCTCTTCTGCTGCTTTAATTTCAGCTTCTAATGCTGCTTTTTGCCTTACTTCTTTTTCTGCTTTTATTTTAGCTTTCTCTTCTGCTTCGAGTCTTTGTTGTTCTGCTATACGTTGTTTTTCAAGTAATTCTGCTTGTTTTCTTGTTTCCTCTTCTTGATTACGCTTTTCAGCTTCTTCTTGTTGTTGAGCCAATAAAAGAGCCTTTCGTTCAGCTTCTATCCTTGCTGCTTCTGTCGTTGCTATTTTACGAGCCTCTTCTGCCGCTTTAATTTCAGCTTCTAATGCTGCTTTTTTTTCTGCTTCTAATCTTGCTTCTTCCTCAGCGGCTTTCTTTCTAGCTTCTTCCTTTTCTTTAATTTCAACCTCTAAGGCTGCTTTTTGCCTTGCTTCTTCTTCTGCTTTTATTTTAGTTCTCTCTTCTGCTTCGAGTCTTTGTTGTTCTGCTATACGTTGTTTTTCAAGTAAATCTGCTTGTTTTTTTGCTTCATCTTCTTGTTTACGCTTTTCTGCTGCTTCTTGTTGTTGAGCTAACAAAAGAGCTTTCTTATCCTTTTCAATTCTAGCTGCCTCTGCCACTAATGCTTTGCGTGCTTCTTCTTCTTCTTTTATTTTAGTCTCTAATGCAGCTTTTTTTCTGGCCTCTTCTTCAATTTTTTGTTTTGCTTTTTCTTCAGCTTCTAATCGTTGTTGTTCTGCTATTCGCTTTTTCTCAAGTAACTCTGCTTGTTTTCTTGCTTCTTCTTCTTGTTTTCTGCGCAGTGCTTCTTCCTCTTGCTGCTTTCGGATATTTTCTTTTTCTAATTCTGATTGCACTTTTGCTTGTTCTTCTGCTTTTCTCCGTGCTTCAGCTATTGCTTTTTGTTCTTCGAATTTCTTTAAGCGTTCTGTTTCCTCAGCCGCTTTTTGTTCAGCCAACAATGCTTGTCTTTCTTCAACTACTTGTTGTTTCTGTTCTTCAAGGTGATCTTTATGAGCTTGTTCTAATTCTTTTTCAGCTTGAGCAATTTTATTTCTTACTTCTGTAGAATAATCTACATCATAATCAAAATCACCAATTTGTTCATAAAATTTTATTATACCAACCGGTTGAGAAAAAACTACTAAATCAACTCCTTCATACTCTTGAGGGAGATCTACAGCAAAATATATCGGCGTGAAACTTTTATTATTATAATTTTCTGGAACATCTGTATTTATACTAATTTTTTTTGTTACGTATCCTGTTTGAGAAAATTCAAAAACATAATCTTTATTTATATCTAAGTCAACTTTAAATTTACCAGACCTGTCAGACTCAACAGTTTGAACAAAACTACCACTTTCATATAATTTAACTTTCCCTTCTTTTGCACTACCTCCTTCTTGTAATGCCAACTTTCCTTTTACTTCTAGAAGACTTTGAGAAAAAATATTATTAACAAAAAAAGTTAATATAAACGTTATTGTAAGTATAAGTATATTTTTCATTAATTCTTTAATCCTTTTAATTCTTTAATCTTTATAAACAGGAATTGTAAACGTAAATTCTGTTCCTTTTCCCTCTTCGCTTTTCACAATTATAGTACCACCATTTTTTATAACAAATTCATGAGAAATAATTAATCCTAGTCCTGTTCCGGATTCTTCAGCAGTACCTTTAGTTGAAATATTCGAATCAATACTAAAAATTTTATCAATATTACTTTCAGGTATTCCAATTCCTGTATCAGTAACACTTATTTCTATAAAATCATTAACTACTTTTGCTTCTAAAAATACAGTATCATTAACATTAGTAAATTTTATTGAGTTAGATAATAGATTTCTTATAACTGTCGAAATCATATTTCTATCTATATAAGCATACAATTTGTTATTAATTCTAGATTCAAGTTTCACTCCTTTTTTTTCAGCTATTATCTGAAAAATATTCATGTTTTCGTTTGCCAAATCCAAAAGATTTACTTTTTCGGAATTTACTTCCAACGTACCTCTCTGTAATTTGGCCCATTGTAATAATTTTTCTAGTAAATCATATACATTATTAGAAAATTTATTAATCTCTTTAATAAATTCTTTTATTTTATTTGAATCGAAGGTTTCGTATCTTTCAATTAATAATTGAGATAATCCAATAACTGTATTAAATGGATTTTTTAAATCATGAGCAATAATAGTAAAGAATTTATCTTTTGTTGCATTTAAATCTTCAAGTTCTTTCTTTTGCCTGTTTAATTCATCTCTTTGATGTTCAATCTTCAAGCTTTTTTGAGTCAATTTCTCTTCTAAGATATTATTATCTCTTAGTCGCTTTATTAGTGCTTTTAATACAGCTTTAGAAACCTCAATATTATCTTCAGTAATCTTTTGAAACTCTTTCTGATCTAAACGTAGTAAGTGTGTATCTTCAGTAGCCGTTACGGTTGCTGATCGAACAGAAGAATCTATTAAAGAATACTCTCCAAAAAAATCCTTCTCTTTAAATTTAGTAAATATATGATCTCCGTCGTGAACTTTAACTTCACCCTTAGCAATAATATACATAGCATTTAGGGTATCTCCCTTAAGAAAAACAGGTTCATCTTTTAAGATATCAACATCTATTAAAGAAGTGGCCAAACGTTTTCGAATCTTTTCATCAGAATTAGAAAATATTACAACTTCCTTTAAAATATCAATTCTTAATTGAAGATTTTTAGGATTTTTTTCTTTTATATTAAACACCATATATTTCTAAATGCTTTGTCGACAATATTATTTCTACGAGGCATGGCATTACTTAGTTTCAATATGAATCAAAAACAAATATAGCAATTAATATAAATAATAGATGGTAAATTTTCTGTTTATTGGAAATCTAAAGTTTGTATATATATTAAGATTTTAATTATCAAAAACTAATCGATCATTTTGCATTGATTTTGGTTCATAATAATCAAATAAATCATAACTAGGCCAATCTCCAACGGTTGATAATCCCTTTATCATGGTTTTATTAATTTGAACTGGAAATCGAGCTCCATATTTTGGTGTTGTGTTTATAATCAACACCCAACTTAACCCATTTTGTTCCCTTTTTAATAATGCAGATGTACCAGACAACGTTCCGGTACGCCACCAAAATCCATTCTTATCTGTTCCTGTCCATCCAAATGGACGAATTCGTTTAGTCGATTTTGTCATTTTTTCAATGGATTCGGATGATAAAATATCATTTCTAAAAGTAAAACCGTCAATTGCAACCAAAAGTTTCATTAATTCTGCGGGAGTAGCTAACCATCCTCCAGCTGATCCAAGTGTTTCAATTGAATTCCCTCCATAAAATTTGGGCACTTTTTCACCAGTACCTAAACTTGATAATACATTACGTTCTCCTTTAAGTCCATAATATTTAACTTCATTCTCGAAACGATCTTTTTCAAGTGATTTACCAAGTCTCATGTCGTATATACCTATAGGATTTAATATTTGTGTTATAACATAATCTTCGTATGAGATTTTAGTTACTTTCTCAATTACTAATCCTAAAACAGAATAACCAAAGTTAGAATAAGAGGATTTTTTACCTGTAGAATAATCTAATTTTGAATTTTGCAATATATACTGTACAATTATTTCTTGTTTTAAAGGCAATTCAGCATTCATTTTTTTTGCAATAGCTAAATTTAAAAACATTGGGTCGCCTTTTTTATTTGTCCATCCGGAGGTGTGATTTAAAAGATTTTCGACAGTTATATTATATACCTTTTTGTCTTTAATATCAAGAAATACTTCATCATTTAAAATTCCATTTTCTCCAAATATTGTATCCGAAAGACTAATCTTACCTTCATCAACAAGCTTCATTATTGTCGTTGCTGTAATCAATTTAGAAATACTTGCTATACGAAACAAATGTTTTGGTTCCACTTTCAAGTCATTTTCTTTATCTGCATATCCAAAGCCTTTTGCATATATCAATCGTTCATCTTTAACAATCGCAACTGAAGCTCCAACAATATTCCATTTTTGCATAAAGCTTTCAATATGCAAATCAAACTGTTGCATTGATTCATACGCCGATAAATTATTCGATAATCTAAGTGAGATTGGTATTTTATCTTCTGAAGGAAATATTTTTTCTGTTGTTGATTTGTCAGAAAAACTTATTGCTATTTCTCCAAAATATACAAAAACAAATATTAGAACAATTCTTAAAACTTTTTTAAACTTCATAAATTAATAATTCATTCCTACTAATACGATACCCATAAAAAATATTCTGGATATCTGTTTCTTCTTTATAATTAAATATTCAAAACGGGTGCAAAACTATATAAATATCTCACACAACAAATAATTAATACAAAGGTTTTGACAAACGGTAAAAAATTGATGATGAGTTTATTAACAATTCAAGGACTAAATGACAGGAATGCATAAAGAAACCACTACTTTGCTAAAAATAGTGGTTGTTGAAAACTTTTATTGTTTTTTTTTAGAAGAAAAATCCTAAAGAAGCTACTATTTGACTACTTCTTGAATCAAAATCAAAGGATTGTCCACTAATATTAACACCATTAGCTAGTTTACTTAAACTTCCTTCGTATTTCACATCTATTGTAAGTTTTTTACCAATATCTAAACCTAATCCTGCTTGATACCCCCAAGTTGCTCCATTGAATTCTTCTTCGTAGTTATTATAATCTGTTAAAGCAGATTTGTTGGATACAACAATACTTGCAATTGGCCCTACTTGTAATCGTAATGGCCCAATTTTATATCCTACCATTATAGGAATATCAATTTTATTAAAACTTTGTTCTTTAATTTTAGTTATGGCATCATCTCCATTTGTAAAATACTCAGTAACTTCAACTTCACCACCAGTAGAAGTTAATAATAATTCTGGTTGAATATATAATTTAAGTATTGTTATGCGAGCCATTAATCCACCTTGAATACCAACTCTTGAGTCAGCCCCTTTTACTAATAGATCATCAACTCCATCGGCATCTATTGTAATTAAATCGTTAACACTAATACTTGTAGATGTTATTCCGAGCTTTAATCCAAACTTAACTTGTGCATTTGATACCATTGTAAATGGAATCACAATAAGTGCAATTATTATTAAACGTTTCATATTTTTCTGTTTTTAGTTATTTACTTATTCATTTTCAAAAATCATTCCAAAGAATATTTTCAAATGTTACACAAAAATAATAAATATACTTAAATCTAATAAATCGAGTAGGTAGGAGGATTACTCCTCCGTCCTCTCACACCACC
>WTBR01000038.1 GCA_013138975.1 Bacteroidales bacterium | reverse complement strand
GCTATGTTCAGAAAAAAACGGATTTTTTACCGGGCAATCTGTAGTACTAGACGGAGGGTTAACAATTGGGTAATTATTTTACACATCAATCCATTACTTGATGTTTGTGAATAATAAAAATGAATAATTTTTTAAGTATTTATTAATGAAAAATATCAATCAACTGTGTAAGAAATACTTACACAGTGATTGATAAGTAAATATTTTCACTTATTTTAGTGATACGAAACAACAAAATAGATTAAAAATATTTACAGGGATGAAATACAAAATTTCAAGACATCACTGAATCCTTTTTCAGGAAATTCTATTGTAAACCATCATTTTAATAAATCAGGCACGAGTCAATTAATTGACAATTAAATTGGTATGAGAGTGAACCATGTGGGATTTCAGTATAGTGAGATATCCAGGAATTTAACAAACATATTTCTTAGTGGTGGAGAAGTAATAGAAGATATTAACCCACATTATAGTCATTAGCGTATAACTGCATGGGTATACAACCGTTAGGAGGTAGAATGTTGGTTAATGAACTACCCCGCCCCAAGCGGACGGGTTATCAAGGAATTATTCTTAAATCGCTCCAAGAAGCGGGGAATAAGACCCAATAGATCCCTCGACAGCATTTCGACAAGCTCAGTGGAGCCCGCTAGGGATTAGTTCGACTATATGATTTCAGTTCACTATCGTTCCTAAAATCATAGCTCACTGATTTAAATTAACTCTAAATAAAAAAAACAGATTTTAAGAATATATTAATACAGAATATATCTTTTCAATTGAAGTTTCGCCTTTAAAAAATAATTCAAATGCTGAATCAGATAATATCTCTATTTTTACCAGAACTTTATTTTACCGGCTGCATACCAGCACATGTGTAATAATAAAAATCCGTGGCGAAATCTGGAAATATTAGTATCTCCATATGTTCTTTCACGATAACGTATTGGTAAATCAATTATTTTAAGATTCAACTTATAAGCACCAAATAACAAGTCGTAATCGCCAAAGGGATCAAACTCTCCAAAGAATTTTCTATTTGCTTGTAAACGAATATAATCGTTGCGAAACATTACTTTAGTTCCACACAGTGTATCTTTTATGGGTTGTTCCAGTAACCAACTAAAAACCTTGCTGAAAAATTTATTTCCTAAGGTATTAAGAGATCGCATTGCTTCTTTTTCCATAGGATAAATCAGTCGTGAGCCATTAATAAATTCTCCTTTTCCTGAAGCTAGCGCTTCATAAAATTTTGGAATATCTTCTGGAGGAACAGTCAAATCTGCATCTAAAATCATTAATATATCGCCTGTTGCTATTGAATAGCCTTTTCGTACAGCATCACCTTTTCCTTTTCCTTCTTGCTGAGTAATTTTTATATCATGTGTATCCTTGTACTTTTCTTGAATTCGTTGAATTGTTTCCCATGTATCATCTGTTGAATTACCCTCAACATATATTATCTCAACATGTTTACCAAATTTAGGTAATCGGGTAATTGCATCTTCAATATTACCGCTTTCGTTTCGAGCAGGGATAACAACAGTTGTCGAATACTCTTTCCTTTCATCTTCTTTTTGATGAAAAATCGGACGTGCATTTATAAATTTATTTACACACATCGAATTAATAAGTGGTAAACGTGCAATATATCTATTAACTATATATGAGATTATTGGGATATTAATTGGCAAAAGCAAACTACGCGTTGTTCTGAAAGCTTCAAAATCCGACATATAAAGTAAATTCGCGATATCGTGGTTAGAAAGCCAATTCTTACGAGGAGTTCTCTTCTTAAAACCAAATAATTCGCCCAAGCGTAAAATTGGTTCCCAAAACTGATTGTAATAAGAAATAATTATTCGAGTTCTAGGATGACAGATCTTCTTAACTGAATTTAAAACATCCAATACATTATCGAAATAACCCATTACGCCGGTTAAAAGAACAACATCATACTTTTTATCAAGATTAATTTCCTCGGCCAACATATTATGAAATTCGATATCAGGATGATGCTCCTTAGCCATTTCAATCATTTTAGGACTAAAATCAATTCCTGTTTTTTCTTTACCCTTCATTTCTGATAAAGAATCTCCATTTCCGCATCCAATCTCAATTACAGTATCCTCATCCTGAATATAATAATTACAATACTTAGTAATGTTTCGCCAAAAATATTTATATCTTTTTCTGTATTTAGAAAACTTTGGTGCTAATTTTTCAAAATGCTCGTAAAATTCTTTTGAACGTAATGACCTGATTTCAAGCATGGACAATTAATTATATGAATATTAAAAAAGAAAACAAAAATAAGAAATTAAAGCTAAGAAGCTGAATTTACTCATTTAATTTATTGGGAAATATAATGAAATAAACTCCGCTAAAAGATAATATTGCTCGTATTACATACGTAAGTAATCCTAGCGCCACAGCTAAATTTACATCAACTAATAAGAACTGAGATGCATAAACAAACACCAGTTCTCTTGAACCAAATCCTCCTAATGTAACCGGAATTGCAAATATTATCCCGGAAATTAGAAATAAAAACCAGTAATCCTGATATGCAGAATCTAAGCCTAAACTAACTAAAATAAAATGAGCTGATAAGACTTGTAAAAACTGAATAATAATAGATAGTACAGTTGTTTTTGGTAATATTGAAGTGTAATCTTTAAAAAATGTTTTAAGTACAAAAAAGTACACTAAATAACCAATTGGAATAAGCAATACCAAGTAGTTTCTGAATTTAAAATCGAATGATATAAAAAGAGCCGAAACACAAATTAAAATTACTAAACCAAATAATCCATTTACTCTATTTAAAACCGAAGCCCATATTACTGATTTGAGCTTTGTTCCTTGATTTTTTTTCAACCAATATACTTTATAACCATCACCACCTATACCGCCTGGTAAAAACAGATTGTAAAACATTCCCAGAAGATATAATTTAAGATTTTGTATTTCGCTTAAGACAATATCCTTGGCTTTAAAAAACATGTTTAGCCTAAATGCTTCTATAAGTTTAGATAAACCCAAAACAATAAGTGCAATTAAAAGATATAATATGTTTACATCTTTTATATTTAACCAAAGTTCAGAGAGATTTATCTTTCGAACAACAATATAAATCGCTAAGCTTGTAATCAGTAGCTTGAATATAAAATTCAAGATTTTTTTGAGGTTCTCTTTTGTCAAGGCTGTATTTTTTTTTACAAAGCGTAAATATATTTAAATTTTGTTTTTGCTTTTCAAGAAAAATCAAATTTTATTCTTCCATTTATTTATATATCCTTGGATTTGCTCATCTATTTGTAACTTGTCTAATCGTTTTGAAGTGCTAAATGATGCATCACTGTAAATAACATTCTTAAAATCGTATTCAGATTTTAATTTTAATTTATCAATCAGATTTTTCTGAAATTGCGAAGGATTTTTGCAAAATTCGTCATAATCAACGATTAAATACGAATCTTTATTTAAATCATTAATCTGCTCATCTAACAATTTATCCAACATTAAAAATTGCACCGTAGCTGCTTCTGTTAGATTTTCATAATTCTTTGTATCGAATTCCTTGTTTGGATACAATCCCCACAGCATATTATCCTTCCCAAAAAAATCCTTACTTGCTTTTAAGGTCGATTTAATAACAGCAACAGGATCTCTTTTAACTACAATATAAAATCCATTATTAAATACCTTTCTAAAAATTGGAATCAACAAGGAATTTCGATTGTTTTTTGTAAGTATTGGTCGGTTATATGAGGCATAGAGCCCTGTAAAATAATCGCTTAAATCATTTATCTTATTTTCATTAACCGATGGTGGTAAAACGTAATGATTTTTTCCAAACCATTTATCCCAAACCTCATAGCAATCTCCAATAGAAAATAATCCTTTCGAAATACCGTAGAAGTTTTTATACGATCCATTTGACCTATAAAATCTAGCTAAGTGTTTATGTACATAATATGTTGATCTTTTAAAAATTGCATTAAAATTACCAATAGGGAAAAACGAAAAGGTCTTTTCAATAAATTGCGATACCAATGTAGATCCGGTTCGTTGGATTCCTACAACAAATATGATTGGAATTTCCTTGTCTGCTTTAATCTTTGCCCTTGATTTCTCGATTAAAGCAAATAAAACATCGATTGGAATAAAAACAATCTGTAAAAATTTCAACCACAAAACATGATAAGCTGCTGAATTTAAGCTAAAGATTATCTTTGAAAATATATAAAATCCTTTTTTGATTTTACTTCCTAATTTTTCAAAATCAGTTCCTTTACTCATTTTTAATAAATAATTTCAAATAAAAAGGCAGGTTCATCAGCGCCAATTGTCTGTATGTGCTTTATTTTTTCAGGATATTTTTGTTGTATATAATATAAATAGCGTTGTACTGTATTAATTGTATACTTTGTTTTTTGGTTAGGATGCTTTCTTAAATTAGCCATAATTATATACTTAACATTAGCATCTTTTAGCCTTTGCAATAACTCATCTGGATCTTCAGTTCTTATTCTATAAATTCCATGAAATTTACGTTTTGCATAAACAAAAGAAATACTTGGTTTACGACAAGCAATCATAACCGAATCAGGAGTATTTTTAGCAGCCCATTGACTCATTTTTATGTAATTTATCCAGTCTGGAGTCATACCATAAAACTTATTCCCAGCGAGATTTTGCATTAAATACTCATCATTTGCCTTTACTTTTTTTGTTGTTACATTTAAATTAGTAAAAAAGATAATTACTAAAAAGATTGGAAGTAATCCTTGTATAAATTTAAATGATTTTGATTTACCCAAATAATAAAGACCTGAAAATAAGAAAAGTAGTATTAAGGGGAAATAAACAAGAATTAAACGATCTTGATCCCAACGCGTTTGAACAATTATAAATGTTATTCCGATTAATACTGCCAGATATATACCTGTAAAAAGCAAATATTTATTTTTCTTAAATGCATAATAAATAGCTATTACAAATAAAATGTAAACCAATAATGTTAATATATACTTTGGTTGTAAAACATCAGGCCTGAAACCAATAAACTTGTACAAATGCTTTGACAAGTATAAATTTGAATTACCAACAAACCTTGCTATAAAACCAACAAAATCTTCGTTACCCTTTGATATATCAAAAGGGTCAACTTGCATTAAGCGATTTAACTGAGTTGAAAATTGAGACGCTCCTGACTGAAAAACAAACTTCTTAATCATGTTAAAAGCACCAAATTCTAACAAAAAAGCACCTGTTGTGAAGGCTACACTTTTCCATCGCATGTTTATACCAAAAAATAATATAACAGCTATAAATGCTCCATATCCAATACTTCTTGTTAATCCCAAGAATAGAAGTAGCAAACCAAGAATTAAATACTTACCCCAACTTTCTTTTATTGAAGGACTCTCTTCTTTTGAAACAAAAGTATTAAAGAAATAAAAGAAGAAGCCTGCTTGCAGAAATAAGAAAAAAGCTTCAGAATATGTCTGACTTGCATGGTAAAGAATGTACGCATTAAAAGATACAATTATCATTACTGAAACAAGCAATAAGCCAGAGACTCTACCTTTAAACGCTTTATAAAAAAAGAATAAATGAAAAATTATTGAAACTAATGATAAAGATTTTAATAATGATATGTTTAAACCAAAAATCCAGACAAAAATACTAAGGAATATTGGATATAATGGGCCTTGAAAGGAAGGAAAAATAAATTCATTTACTAGTTCATAAGCTCTAAAAATATAGGCCGAATCATCACCTGCTTCGCTAACCCTGAAATTGAAAAGTAAAAATGAGAACAATAAAGTAAAAAACATCGATATCCAAAAAAATATATTTCCCTTTGAATCGAAAAATTGATCTAGCTTTTCAAGAAAATCAGTTTTATTTTTAACATTTTCATTCTTTTTTGAACTTGCTTTAAGCTTTTGTTTGGACATAATATCTATTTAAAACTTATATTAGTATAACTAAAAAACTACTATTTTAATTTTAGAAGTGACTTTTAGAAAGTGTCAAAGACAAGGCTTTCGAAGTCTTAAAAATTAAGAAGTTTACTTTTGTAAACGATTGTTTTTAAGACGAGAGTAACGCAGTATTTGCGTTTTCTAAAATTCACTTTTTAAATCTTTTTAAAAAATCCTGATACGTATTTTCAATACCATCTTTTAATTCAATCTTATATTTCCAACCTACCGAATTTAATTTAGAAACATCCAGTAATTTTTGCAGAGTGCCGTCAGGCATATCTGTATTAAATTTCAAATCACCATAATGGAGTTTAAAATTAAGATGAGTTTCATGCGGATCTTGGTATATATGATCTATACGCTGCGTATTAAAAGAAGAACTTTTTCTCTTTATACCATGAACTTTATACCCTTTCGATAATAATAACTCTGCTAAATATGATCCATCTTGCCCTGTTATCCCGGTAATTATCGCTTTTTTCATAGAATATTATATCAATTATAAAGTTCTATACAAATGTAAAAAATAATTCGAATAGATTTTGAATTATTAAAAAAGCTAAAAAAAAGAAGCAAACAAAATTTCCTATCTGTTTTTGATCAATCGTCCAATTTTGTTTTAATAAAACTTCTTACTAATTTTAAATATCTTTTACGTTTAAGTATTTATTACCTAAACAATTATTTAAGCTGAAAAAATGATAAAAAAAATTTATATAACAATTTTCAAAGAGCTCTAATTAATTTTAGAGCTCTTTTTTATTGAAAGGCAATTGAATGTATTTTTTCAATTACGTACTAGCATTATTTACAGTTCTAATGCATAATACGAGTTAAAACAATTTTTTCTAATACATCTTTTGTAAATTTACATTTTACTAAAATTATAAAAATGAAAATATACCTCGATTATAATGCTACTACTCCTATAGATAAAGAAGTAGTACAAGCCATGCAGCCATATTTAGCCGATTATTTTGGAAATCCTTCAAGCTCACACAGTTTTGGTATCGAAACAAAAAAAGCGGTTGAAAATGCACGGAAACAAGTTGCAAACCTAATAAACTGCAAACCAAACGAAATTATTTTTACAAGCGGAGGATCTGAATCAAATAATTATGCGATAAAAGGAATTGCTTATGAATATGAAAACAGAGGTAATCATATAATCACATCAACCATTGAGCATCCTGCTGTTGTTGAAGTATGCAAATACCTTGAACGAAAAGGTTTTAAAATCTCATATATTCCCGTTGACGAACATGGTATTATCGATTTAGAAAAATTAGAAAAAGCCATTACCAAACAAACCATTCTTATTACTGTAATGCATGCAAATAATGAAATCGGGACTATTCAACCAATTTCTGAAATTGCTAAGATTGCACAAAAAAATAGTATTTATTTTCATACAGATGCAGCGCAATCAGCCGGTAAATATCCTATTGATGTAAAAGAAATGGGTGTTGACCTTCTTACTATTGCCGGACATAAGATGTATGCTCCAAAAGGAATTGGCATACTTTTCATTAAAGAAGGTGTTCAGCTGGAAAAGCTAATTCATGGTGCCGATCACGAACAAAATAAAAGAGCCGGAACCGAAAATGTATTGGAAATTGTTGGATTAGGCAAAGCATGTGATATTGCTCACAGATATTTATATCGTAATATCACCCACATGCAAACTGTAAGAAACTTGCTTTTCAGTAATCTTAAAGAAAGTATCCCTAATTTAAAACTTAATGGTCATCCTGAACACAGGTTACCAAATACCTTAAATATCAGCTTCCCAAATATTGAAGCAAATATTCTGTTAAATGAGCTGGAAAGTAAAGGCATTGCAGCCTCTGCCGGAGCAGCTTGCCATACCGACTCCGTTGATATTTCTCCTGTATTAACAGCTATTAAGCTTATTACAGAATATGCCATGGGAACAATACGATTTTCTGTTGGTAAAAATACTTCTGAAGAAGACATTAATAGAGCTTCAAAAATCATTATTGAAACGGTTAATCAGTTTAATATTGATGGAAAAGAAATAAAGCTTACAAGTTCTACTGATTTTTCAAATATTAAACTAACTAAATATACACAGGGACTTGGCTGTGCATGCAAATTAAGACCTCAGGAACTAGAAAAAATATTATGTGACATTCCGATTAATACCGATCCAAACATTTTAATCGACACAAATAATTCTGACGATGCTGCTGTTTATAAAATAAATGATGAAACAGCATTGGTAAAAACAGTCGATTTTTTCACACCAATTGTAGATAATCCTTACGATTTCGGAGCAATTGCTGCAGCGAATGCTCTAAGTGATATTTATGCCATGGGAGCAAAACCGATTTTTGCATTAAATATTGTTGGATTCCCTTCTAACAGATTACCTATAGAAGTTTTAAAAGAAATCCTTAAAGGAGCACAAGATAAGGCAACTGAAGCTGGAATAAGTATTTTAGGTGGACATACCATAGATGATCCGGAACCAAAATATGGAATGGTAGTTAGTGGCTTAGTTCATCCTGATAAGATTTTATCAAACTCCAGAGCCAAAGTAGGCGATGCAATTATTATAACAAAACCGATAGGTTTGGGAATAATTGCTACTGCTTTAAAACGAGGTTTAGTTGATAAAAAAACTGAAGAGTTTGTAATAAAAACAATGTCGGAGCTTAATAAATATGCCGCAGACATTATTCAGAAATTCGATATAAATGCTTGTACAGATGTTACCGGGTTTGGACTATTAGGACACTTAAGCGAAATTACAATAGCAAGTAAAATGGATGTTGATATATTTGCTCAACAAGTGCCTGTAATTGAAGAAGCTCGTGAATTTGCTACAAGTAATATTATTCCGGGCGGATCAACAAATAACCTAAATTATTTTTCAAAATACATCCATTGGGATACTAAACTTTCAGATATTGACAAAATCATTCTTAACGATGCTCAAACTTCCGGAGGTTTATTATTTACTATTCCAATGAGTCAAAAAGATGAGGTAATAAAACAGCTTAAAGATTCAGGAATTGAATATGCAACTCATATTGGGAATTGTATTTCTAAAGGAAACGGTTTAATTAGTGTTTGTCCATAAAGTCCGACATCTGCGTTATGCTCGTTTTAAAAATCAGTCATTTACATAAGTAAATTCGTGATTTTTAAAACTTCACAAGCCTTGATTTCGAACTTTCTGAACCAAACACCCGACTTTACAGACACTAATTAGTGTACTAAAAAATAAGCACTAATTTTTATAAATAATAGTTCATTACATTTTTGTATTAGTTTAAAATTAAGAACTTTGGCAATGTTAGATTAATTTAATCATACGATTAATTAGTGTCAGCAAGAAAACTGCCTTTTTTCAAGTCTTTGCTAAGAAAACGTCAAAGACAAGGCTTTCGAACTTAGCATTAGCGATCTCTTGAGCGTTAGCGAAAAATTGCTAAAAACCAAGGAGCTTACTTTTGTAAGTGACTGTTTTCAACACGAGAGTAACACAGAACCTGGCGAAGTTCACGAACACAAATTTATAAATTTTAAACTTGTGAGTAATTTGGCGTTTTCTTACAAAGACTAATTATCAGCAGTTTGACTGTTACTAACAGTCAACTTTACCAAAGATTAACAAAGTATTGATAAAACAAATTAGATTTTAATGCGTTTTCTTTTAAAGAAAAAATTCAAAATTATGAAAACATTTAAATACATTTTAGTTTCAATTTTTAGTTTTTTTATTATTGGGTATGCCACAGCACAGGATTTAACTCCTAAACTAAATAAGGATATTGTAAAATATGTAAAGTCCGTTAAAGGTAAAAAAGTAGATCGAGGCGAATGTTGGGATTTAGCAAATCAAGCCTTAAAAAATATTGATGCAGATTGGGATAAAGCCTATGTATATGGAAATAGTGTGGATCCTGAAAAGGATCAGATTTATCCCGGAGATTTAATTCAGTTCGAAAATGTTAAAGTTCAGTATACTGAAGAACTTACAACTTATACAGAATTAATGGCACATCATACCGCAATAGTATTTAAAGTGATTGAAAAGGGAGTTTATGAAATTGCACATCAAAATACTGAGTTCTCAGGAAGAAAAGTAGGAATTAGTAATTTAAATCTTAATCATGTTGTGAAAGGAGATATCTTCTTTTATCGACCAACAAAAAAACTAGAAAATGAATAATCGTTGGAATCTCAAAAATAAAAAAGCTTTAGTAACCGGAGGAACAAAAGGAATAGGTAAAGCTATTGTAAAAGAATTTATTGATTTAGGAGCAGAAGTTATTGTTGTTGCAAGAAATAAATCTGAGTTTATTACTCTACAAAAAGATTTAAATACAGATAAGATTAGTTTTATTGAGGCTGATGTTAGTTCAATCGGCGATATAAATAAAATCTTTTATTCAATAGAACAGAAAGGAAATTCTTTGGATATTTTGGTTAACAATGTAGGAATGAATGTCCGTAAAAAAACCATTGAATATACAATTGAAGAATATAATACAATAATTAATACAAATCTCCGATCGGCATTTGAATTAAGCAAATTAGCTTATCCACTTTTAAAAAAATCGGAACAGGGAAATATTATAAATATATCATCAGTTGCAGGTCAAACACATATTCGTACAGGCTCGATTTATGGAATGACCAAAGCTGCAATGGATCAATTAACAAAAAATTTAGCCGGTGAATGGGCAGAAGATGGAATACGCGTAAATGCAGTATCACCTTGGTATACAAAAACTCCACTTGCCGATACGGTATTAAAAAATATTGATTACCTCAAAGAAGTACTAGATAGAACACCTTTGAAAAGAATAGGAAACCCTGAGGATGTTTCTGCAGCAGTAGCTTTCTTATGTATGCCTGCAGCAGCTCATATTACCGGACAATGCATTAGTGTTGATGGTGGTTTTACGATTTATGGATTTTAATTTATCGGCAATATTTTTGGAGATAGTTTACCGCATCATAACTACCATAACGCTTTCCTTTTTCCCAGTCGGAACAAGCCCCTATTTTGTTGCCAAGTTTTAACCGTGCAAATCCTTTTTTTGTATAAACATCTCCATTGTAGGCTTCAATATCTAAAAACATGGAATAATCCTGTATTGCAAACTTATAGGTATTTGTTGCAGAATAAATATCTCCACGTAGCTCGAAGTAATCCTTATTCGATTTAATTTGCAAAGATTGATTAACGGCCTTTAAAGCTTCAAAATAATTCTTATTCTTATAATATGATTTGCCACTTAAATAAAGTACATCAGGATTATCAGGTAAAATTTCTAAAATAGAATTAGTTAAACTTATTGCCTTTTCAAATTGATCAGTCTTAAATAACAAATCAGCCTTAGCTATATAATTATTAATTTGGTAAGGATTTATTCTTGTTAACTTATTAATATCTTGTAATGCATTTGTATATTCCTTCAAATCAATGTTTATGATAAGTCTTTGTTTTAAATATTCCGTTTTAGACTTTTTTAAACTTAATGCAGCATTAATAGATTTTAAAGATCCTTTCAAATCTCCCTCAACATATTCAATCTTGCATTGTAAATAATGCGCTTGAGCAATATTTGAATTTCTTGAAAGCATTTCATTAATTATAAAAAGCGCCTGACTGTTTTTATTATCCTGAATTAATCGTTCCGCTTGATAAAGTTGTTTTTCTGTTCTTGAATAAAAGTTTCCTGATAAAATAAACGCTTCTAGTTCCAAACTATAAATTGAAGAATACTCTTCCATTTCTAATAAATCAAACAAAGGAATTTTATAACCGGATTTTAGATTTTCTTCTAATACCAGCTTCGCATTTTCTTGATCTTCTAATTCCAGAAATATTTTTAGTTTGAGCTTATTTGAATAAAACGACTTAATTTTTTCCACCTTATCGCAATATGCTAATGCTTCATCATGATTACCCAACTTAAAGAAAATCTCTGCCTTTGCTAAATAAAACTCGGGTTTTGGATTCGTAGAAATTAAATCATCCAAAGAATCATTCGCATTAATATAATTTCCATTATCAATATTAGTAAATACACGCAGAGCTTTTGTCCCAACATTCTGCGAAAATAGAACACTAGTAAAAAAGAATATTATTAATGTATAAATTAACCTAGTGCTCATTATTTATTACGTTTTGACTTAAGCTAAGAATAGAATTTATGGACTGTTTCATTATCTCTGTTGGTAAAAGTTGAAAATAGCAATATTTGAAAAATACCAAATATTATATTGATAGAACCCAATGTTTGCAATTGTAATTTCTATATAATCTCTGCATTATCAATTCTCCTGTGTAATAATGAAGCCATTGTCATTATGTCAAGTGCGTCTTGTTCTTCTATAATCCAAAAAATCTTCGGTGCATGCGCAACAGTATTCCTAAACATCCCAAAAAAACCAGTAAGTAAATTTGCAAATCCTTTTTGTTCACTTTTTCTTGTTTCATCACTTAAATCATTAATTTTCAATCTAGGATTATTTACATTAAACGCTGTAACAACAAGAGAATTCCCATCATCAGTCAAACCTGTCAAAAGCCTAATCTTATCAGCAACACTTTTTGTAGCTTCGAAAACTGCATGAAAATAATTATCTTCTAATAATTCTGATTTACAAAATTTCACTACATCTTCATGCACGTTTCGATCCTTCAATTTAGTCAATAACTGTGTTGCTCTTTGTTGAGAATCAGTTATTGTTTCAGCAGTAACAACGTTATTCAAAACTCCTTTCTCATTAAGTTTTAGACCTATAAATGAAAGTATCTTATTTAATTCAGACCGCCTTTCTTCAAATTTTTCTTTATTATTTATAAATCTAGATGGATGATATGACTTTTGAATTAGAGTTAAAATATTATTTGAAAATCCTGTGCGATTCTGTATGTCAACACAAGAATTGTATAATCTCTTCCACTTAGTCATTTCAGGATTTACATCAGTCATTTTTGAATCCATTATGGCCTTTTTGAGTTCTGTCCCTGTAAGACCATCCGAAGTGTCAGCGACTACTCGACATATTCCTTCTAAGATATTTTCTTTTATAACTGGAAATTTCTTGCTCATAGATTTACTTTACTACATTTGATAACTTATCAATAAACTTTTTACTCATTATTAAATTCTCCGCTTGATGTTCCTGTGTATACATGTATAAAACCCACAATATTCCTTAGTTCCAATCCAGATATTCGTGGCTCCCAAACATCGCAAATGTAATAATAAACTCCCGGTGCAACTATGTTCTTAGTACTTTGAGATCTTCCATCCCATTCAATTAATGGTTTTGTTGTGTGAAAAACTAACTCACCCCATCTATTGTAAATATTCATTTCGAGCCTTTTAACATAATTTAAAGGATTTATGGCTAAATACATATCATTTACTCCATCATCATTTGGTGAGAACACATTTGGTAGCTCAAAGTAAGAGCAATCATCAACACACTGAACATAAGAAGCATCGCTCTCATTATTAAACGAATCAATAGCAGCAACGGCATAACATCCACCCATTGATTCTAATCCCTCAGCTACAATATCATGCTCAAAATTTGTATTTTCAGCTCCCTCAATTCTTAAAATAGAATCTAAACTAAACTCAGTATTTTGTACAAAATAAACTTTATAAGCAACAACATCATCTGCACATGTTAGGTTTGGATTATTCCATGTTAATAAATTCTTTTGTTGGTCACAATCTGAAACCACATTTAATGTTGGTGGACACGGTCTTTGGAAGTCTTCCGGTATTTGACAATTCTTATGCGACCAATTTATTGTCGGAGATTCAACTGTATCGACCATGTAAGTACCAATGCTTTTTATCTGATAACAATAATTATTGCCATTTTTCAATTTTGTATCTGTATAATTTCTGTTTGTTGTGTATGCAATAGAATCATACTCAGATGTTGAATTATTTAAACGATAAATCACATATTCATTGTCGAGCCAAGGAGTATTCTTAAGTATATTTATTTCAACCTGATTATCTGATGGAACTAAATCAAGAAAAATTGAAGATGCTAACTGAGGATTTCCAATTCGAAATCGATTCCCCGGTGTAACATTAAACAATGCAATTCTATATGAATATTGTGTTTCTGTTGTATTCAATCCATAATCATAATAGCTGGTATCATCCAAGGTTTCTAAAGAATCAATTCTTTTTAGGCGCATACCATATTCATCGTCTGATCTGTAAATAATATATTTAAATGGCCCAACAGCTTCAGGAATGGTATCTAAACGAGTTGGTTTTAACCAACGAACCATAATTTCTCCATTTGTTAAATCTGTATTTTCAACACTTACGTTTATAATAATGGGGAATCCAGGAGCTATAGAAGCACACTGCTCCTCAGAAGGAAAACTTTGAGCACCATCTGAATATTCAGCTACTATTCTATAACAATAACTAAAGCCTTGAACTAAGCCTTCGCCATTATTATTATCAACGTAAGCGGTATCTACTGTTTCTCCAACAAATTCATATCCTGAATCATCCGGCAGACCGGTAGTGCAACTATCATGTACATAATTTAGTGAACCAATCTTTCTATAAATAAGATATTTTTCAGGCACACAATCATTGGGAGCTTCCCAATTTAATCGAATAAATGCATTCCCGGGATCAGTAACTAGCCCAAATGGTGCCGGCCCAATAACTTTCACCAATAAACGCTCTACATCAACCAAATTAACATCAGGATGTTCATCTTGAGCATTAATAAGAACAGTATATGGTTCTTTTCTAATATGATTACAATGTGTAATCCATGTAAACTTTGAAATTGTTTCTCCAGGAATACTTGACACTTCTTGAAATGTTGCCGGACTTGTTTCAAATAAGAACGGGCCTCCGGTTGCACTAAGTTTTATTGAATTTAAATCCAAATCAGAAGCTCTAATTAAAACATTTGCCGTATCACCCACCAACACACAAATTTCTCCAATCGAATCTATTTCCGGAGGAATATTTTCTGTTTCATAAACGTCAATCTGCATATCTCGAGTAATAGAACCTATTTTAACTCCGGTTCTCCATTCCTCTATCTGAATAGCTAAATTAAAACCTCCAACATCTGAAGGAGTTTCCCATACCAGATCACCGGTTATTGCATTAATTCCAATAGATGTTGTTGCCGGAGGTAAGCTATAACCGATAATAGCTTCGCCATCTTCACCTGTACAATTAGTTAATGAATACACTAGACTATCACCTTCGTAATCAAATGCACCAGGATTATGTAAAAATGTCTTATACTGTGCAGCCTGATTTATTGGAGGATTTAATAATACAGGAGCACTATTGAATCCAAGATCAGGATTTACAAATAATGTTGTTTTAACTGAAAATACTGTATTAACAGAGTTTGGAATATTTTCGACACCATAATTTCTATTCGGATCCTGAACCAGTATGACATAAATTCCTGATCCTGGGAAGGTATGTCGAGCAACGTATCTATTTCGTTGATAATTATCCGGCAATTGCAATAACTCACGTCGAGGAACTGTAGTAAAAGTTCCATCGCCCCACTCTATTTCAAGCTCTGTTCTATCAACATTACTTAAAGTGTAGGTATACGTTGTTACTGTAATCTCATATGTTAAATCCGAGATTTGAACGTAAGTAATTTCTCCTGCTCTATTATGTGTAGCAAATAAATTAACGGAACTAACAACAAGTGCTAGAATAAAAATTGATATATATAATCTTTTAAAAATCATGAAATGATATAATATAATTTCTACTCTTTAAATTAAATAAAAAACCCTCTTCCTTATTATTGTAATTAAAAATCAACATATTTTTTTGATCAAGATAAAGATCTAATAAAATTGTATTTATAAATTCAATTGAATTAGGTGCGGAACTCACCTCTATTTCATATAAAAACCAAATAGACTCATCGTTTTTCTTTACGCCTTTATATCTAAGTTCTTTATTTACTTTATCATCAATATTTACCTTTAAATGATTTGAAAAATATGTATTTATTTTTTCTTGAGAGCTAAAATCTTTTTCGATATTATTAAAATCTATATTTAATTGATATAAATGTACAAACAGTAATTGAAAATCATCTTTAAATACTTTAATTGATAGCTCAACTTTATTTTCATCCTGAAGATAATCCACATTCGTAATAGAAACATGAACTGGATGCATCATATTGAAAAAACTTACCAGAAAAATAAATATACTATTTAGACTGAAAATCATAAGCTAAAATTACTATTTTTTTATTTCTTTGATGCTTAATAACTGCATTTGACTTTGAATTTTTATTCAGAAACTTATAAAAATACAAATTAGAGAATTATATAGTATAAAGGATCAATATTAATAATAGAAACAATTATGTCAAGCTTTCAATTATATTTACAATTAGGAATTTCGCATATAACAGATATTCAGGGATATGATCATATTTTATTTTTATTAACTCTTTGTGCTGTTTATCAAATAAAACAATGGAAAAGTGTATTGGTTTTAATAACTGCGTTTACCTTGGGACATTGTACTACATTACTTTTAGCAAGTTTAAATTTAATCAATATTTCATCTTCTTTCATTGAATTTTTAATAGCTCTCACAATATTAATCACTGCAATTGTCAATATTTTACAAAAAAGTGAAAATATCACCACCAAATTACAAACTATAAAATACTCTACTGCATTATTTTTCGGATTAATTCATGGCTTGGGCTTCTCAAATTATTTAAAAAGTTTGCTTGGATTAGAATCCAATATCATAAAACCTCTTTTTGCCTTTAATATTGGAATTGAATTAGGACAAATGATTATAGTTTTAATCTTTTTTATCATCACATATTTCGTTACAGTTTTTTTGAAACTAAATAAACGATACTGGACAATAGCTTTATCAGGTGTAAGTTTAATTGTTTCATTAATACTTATTATTACGCGCTTTCCTAATTAATATTAGAACATTTTTGGGGTTAAAATTATGTGAGATTTATTCGCCTAAGGTTCATGAGATCGTTATAATAATTTTGCTGCGTTTTTTTAACCGTTAAAAAAGTTGATGTAATAAAATATGTTAGTGTACAAATGATGGGTACTCAATTTTTCTTATCTCTTCACTTATTCCTTTTATCCAAAGGCATCTAAAGCATAATCAAAAATTTTATTCAATTTTAACTATTATAAAAAAAGGATGTCCTTAATGGACACCCTCCTTTAATCTAAATTCAATATTTTTATTCATAAAGAACGTAAGCTTCTCTCCAGTAGCTACCAATTACATTGTAACCCATCCAACCAAATCCATCAGTTGCCCAGCTAGTACCCCAAGAGTTCATAAATTTGAAAGCTTGTTTAGCCTCATCATATCCAACACATGCATAACAATGTCTGCCATAATTACGACCACTTGCATCTGTAATAACTTGATCATAACCTAAGTTCATATATGCTCCATAAACATAACCTGCTACAACTATAATTTTACCTACTGCTAATTGTGCTTTAAGTGCTGTTTCTGTTATAGCTACAGTTGCATAAGAACTAATTGTGTAATTAGCTGCTTCAGCTATTTGAGCTGAATCTGGCATATCATCACAATCTACATCTGTATAAGGCATAGTGTTCCAAGTACAAACTCCTGTGTCTACTAAAAGATCTAAACCATCAGTTGTATAAGCGCCAGATCCTATTAGATTGTTAACAAACTCTGGGCTAAAAATATTAACACTAAAATTATAAGCTCCACCGTATGTATTTTGATAACTTATACTTCTACCAGCATAAGCAGTTCCCCAAGCAACAGAAGATGCTTCTACACCTTGATTTCCAATAGGAGGAACATTCAAACTAATTGAAGTAGGTAAAGTTATTTTATTTAATTTTACAGCTACAGGAATTTGAGCATAAGCATCAGCTGAAAGTAAATTACAACCTAAGCTATAAGTAACTGCGCTTTCTGATGTCATTTCAATAATAGAATCTTTTTCACAAGATGTGATAAATAACATTGCTCCTAAAGCAACTGTTAATAAAAATAATTTTTTTTTCATTATAAATAGAATTTTAAATTAAAATTATAGTGTACACATTATATCTTAAGAATGCTTAATTTTAAAGAACCGGTTCTATCTTTATTCAAACGAATGTATTAACGAAAATCTCATAAATTTCACTTCATTTGTATTCGTCATATTTCGCTTTATATCCGTACGTGTTTTTTACGTTTTAGTGATATTTCATTTGATATTCGAATGAAGATTGTGATTTTTTAATGAAATCAGCTTTAATGAAACCTAACCTACTCCATTTTAATTTCCTGAAAGAAATTCCCCAAACACCTATTTATTAAGAATTTCAGGAATTAACTATTGTTGAAACATATTAAAATCCTAGCCTAAACAAGTTGTAAAAACATTTGTTAATTTTGATTATATCAGTTGTAAATTACAAAACTTAGAAGGAGTAAAAAAGTAGAGTGCTTCCAATAACCAACCTAATGCTCACCGAAAATAAGTAGCACAATTGTTTTAAAAATATATAGGTATTATTTTAAGCGTTCTTTGGATCAATCAGAATATTTGGAGGGTTTGATTTTTAGATCCTGCTTAGTGTATTTTTTAGCATTTTCAGGAACAAATCAATATTCTGAGTTTTAACTAAAATAAAATTTCTATTTTTAATAACAAAAAAGGGTGTCCCTATGGACACCCTTTTTTGATCTAAATTAATTCAATATCTTTTTATTCATAAACTACATAAGCTTCTCTCCAGTAGCTACCGATTACATTGTAACCCATCCAACCGAATCCGTCAGTTGCCCAGCTAGTACCCCAAGAGTTCATAAATTTGAATGCTCCTTTTGCG
>WTBR01000130.1 GCA_013138975.1 Bacteroidales bacterium | reverse complement strand
TTCGGAAAATTACTCCTTACCAACTGGCGAAATTGTAAATACAGCGAATACCTATATTAACACGCTGACTTCTAGCAATGGATGCGATTCAATAATTACAACAACACTTACGGTTCATCCAACATTTGCAATTAATGTTTATGATACTATCTGCGACAGTGAAAGTTATTTACTTCCTGATGGGAATTTTGCAAATAGTACAGGTACATACATTGCCACATTACCAACAGTAAACGGTTGTGATTCGGTTATTACAACATATTTAACTGTAAACCCGACTTCTACAATAAGTATTTTCGCCACAATTTGCGATTCGGAAGAATACACCTTGCCGTCTGGCGAAATTGTAAATACCGCAAATATTTATACCAACACTCTGATTTCAAGCAACGGATGCGATTCCATAATTACAACTACGCTTACAGTTTTAAATGCTAGTTCTCACACTTTTGAAGTCGAAATTTGCAAAGGAGAATCTTATACGCTTCCGAGTGGCAAAAATGTAATTGAACAAGGAATATACCAAGATACTCTTTCTGGTATCTTTGGGTGCGACAGCATAATTATTACTGATTTAAAAATAATTCAATTAGACACTACACTTTTGGTTGAAGACCAAACCATAACATCAAATCAAACAGAAGCAATCTATCAATGGTTTAATTGCTCCACAAACAACATTATCATTGATGAAACGGCAATGTCATATTCTCCTGAGGAAAATGGATCTTTTGCGGTAATAATTGAAATGGATGGTTGTATTGATACATCAAGCTGTTATCAAATTAGTGTCATTAACAATATAGATGAAAAATTTAAAACACAATTTAAGGTTTATCCTAATCCTTCAAACGATTATGCCAATATTGATTTGGGCGAAGAATTTTCCGATATTAAAATTGAATTGTTTGATATCACTGGTAAAATTTTAATTTCGACAAGCTTTAAAAAACAAAGATTTATAACGATTGATTTAAAACCGTTTATTTCTGGAACTTATTTCTTTCACATTATTGCTGATGATAAGAAAGGAGTTAAAAAAATTATAAAAGAATAACGCATGTGACTAATTGAATGGGTCTGGATATTTAATCCAGACCCAATTCATTTGCAATCACTCTAGCAGTTTCCTCAAAAGCAAACCAAGCAAAAAAGTTTTTCAAATCACCCCTGGTAACAAGAGGCTCACTAACAGAATCTTCCCAATTTTTACGTAAATCTTCAATTTCAAAGTAATGTTTATCGTAAAAGTTACGAGTGTCGTGATAAGAAATAAGTCCGCCAACCATACCACAAATACAACCGTGAGAAAGCAAATCATTAAACCAAGATTTGATTGGATAATAATCGGCATTATTCAAAGCTACCTTTGCAACATAGGTACGAATAGAATCAGGCTCACGCTCAACCATGTTTTGCAATTGTTTTACAAAAGCAACGTTTTCAGGCTGTATTTTCATCATTTTGAAATTGGTTAAAAAATAAAAACACCGTTCCCAAGCCCGAGCCATAAGAGCAAAAATCAAGGAGGAATACGCAGGAGCATTCCTTGAATTTTACTCAGCGAAAGCAGGATTTTGGGGTTTTATTTTGACCAAATTGGATGAAGGTAAGGAAGACAAAATCTTTGAAATTCCAGTGAAGAATTCAAATAAGAAAATTTTGTTAATTTATAGATTGCTTAAAATGCTATCTTAATAACACTTCAAATATAGATAGATTATGATCATTATTACTGTTATTGAAATATACAAAGTCCAGATGGTTCTTGAAAAAAGAACAGACCAAAATGAAAATTTTCCTTTTACGTACAAATCAGGTCTCATTTCAAATGGCTTTAATTGATGCACATTATCATTTAAAATATCGTTATAAAGCCCCCTAAATTTTCTTTCCTGAGTTAAATAATAGGCATCCAAGAACCAAAATAAAATAATAGGAAAAATAGAAATGATAATGAAGTCAGGATTTTTTGCAGAAACAGAAATGGCTAACAATGCTGAAACTATTGTAATTGTCCAACCTTTTATTTGAAAAGAATTAGTATTCATCCTTGTAATAATGTTTTGAATGAATTCAAGATGTTTGATACTTTCTTTTTCCATTTCAATAAAAGTATTTTCGTGGAGACTATTAATTAAGTTTCTTTAAAATATAACTTGGATCAAATTTCAGTTCTTCAAATTTTTTCAAAATATCAGGTTTCCCACCTGTTGTATTAGGTATCCTTACGCAACATATTTTTTTATTAAAATTATTGGCAAGTTCAACTTCTACCTTAATCCAATCATGATTATGTGTATCATTGCCGATTAAAACCAAAACTATTGCAGCACCTTCTATTTTCTTTTTAAGATATTCTTTTATGGCTTTTTCACCATCAATCCTTTTATCTTCCATTTCAAATGTCAAAACATAGCCATTTAGCTGTCCATTATTTGACCATTTATTCATTTTTTCTACATACTTATTGTCTTCATAAACATGGCTAATAAAAATTGATTTCATAGTTTTTACTTTTGTTTAGTTATTTAAATATTAATACTGTCACTAAGATACAAATTATTTCATATACAAAATCAGATAGCCTAAAAATAAGGATTCTAACAAAAAGATTTCAGCAGATTGACAATTCATGTTAAAACCCTTATCCGCAGTCGGAACATTGCAATTTACTTGGATGTCCGACTGCTTTTTTATTCCTTTAATTCCCTACATGACAAAATACAGTAAAAAAGAAATTGCCGATTTCCAAAAACTATACCTCCGCTACTACGGCAAAAACCTAACACTCGAAGAAACAGAAAAACGATTTGATGCCCTTGTCAGATTATTGCGCCTTGTGCGTAATGCTTTTTCAGTTGAAATCCTGACAGAGTCAGAATGACCTGTTAGAGTTTTACTACCAGACTCTGACAGGTTTGAAAAATTCTGTCAGGTCGACCCGAAACTTAAAGTTTGACTTGACAATAGGAGAAAAGCCTGATACGAAAGTGTCAGGCTTTTTATTAAACTACCAAAACAAAATATAAAGCACAGTAACTATAGTTGTAATACCAATTGCGAAAACATTAAATTTTGTGCCGGTTTCAAATAATGATTTTGATAAAATAATGCCCTTAGGATCTGCTTCTTTTGTTTCCAATCTACTTATTAAAATCATCACAAAAAGAACCACTAAAAAACTGTAGCCCATTTGATTTAGGAATGGCATTTCAACAAAAACGAATTTAAAGAACATGGCTACAGGTAAGGTAAGTACTGCTCCCCATAAGGCTGCATTTGCTGTTCCTTTTTTCCAGAATAATCCAATTAAGAATATTGCCAAAATACCCGGGCTCACCATTCCTGTATATTCTTGAATATACTGAAAAGCCTGATCTAAATTCTTTAATTGAGGCGCTATAAATACTGCAATAGCTAAAGCAACAATTGCAGATATTCGACCAATTGCAATTTGCTTTTTATCGCTACTCTCTTTTTTGACTAATTGACTATAAATATCCATTGTAAAAATTGTAGAAGTACTATTTAGCATGGATGCTAAAGACGAAACGATTGCAGCAGTTAATGCAGCAAAAGCTAATCCTTTAAATCCGTATGGCAATAAGCTTAGCAACCATGGATAAGCTTTGTCTGCATGCTCAACGGAAGGTATATTTTCTGCAATACCGTTCCCTAAGCTTGCCAGTAATTCAGGGTTTCCAACAATAACATGAGCAGCGATTCCGGGAATAACTACTATAAAAGGAATTAAAATCTTTAAATACCCGGCAAAAATAACACCTCGCTGTGCTTCGCGAATGCTTTTTGCAGCCAATGCTCTTTGAATGATATATTGATTAAATCCCCAATAATATAAATTAGCAACCCACAAACCACCAACTAATACACCAATACCGGGTAAATCACTAAAGTAAGGATTGTCTTTGCTTAAAATCATGTCGAACTTTTCGGAAGCAGAATGAAAAACTACTTTAGCGCCTGATATGACTCCTTCGCCTGCACCAACAGCATCTAAGGCAATGTATGTAGTTAACAAGCCACCGCCAATCAAAAATATAACCTGAATAACATCAGTCCATGCTACGGCCGACAAACCTCCATAAATAGAATATATAACAGCGAATAAGGCTAAGCCAATTATTCCATACATTAGTGGTATTTCCAAAATTGTATTTAATGCTAAAGCACCTAAATATAAAACTGAAGTTAGATTTACGAATATATAAACCATTAGCCAGAAAACAGCTAATATAGTTCGTACACGATTGTCAAATCTTTTCTCAAGAAACTGAGGCATTGTATATATCTTTTTCTCAAGAAAGATTGGAAGAAAGAATTTTCCCACAAGGATCAATGTTATAGCGGCCATCCATTCGTAAGATGCTATTCCCAGACCAATGGCAAATCCAGATCCCGACATGCCAATAAACTGTTCGGCTGAAATGTTTGCAGCAATAAGTGAAGCCCCAATAGCCCACCAGGGCAGTGCTTTACTTGCTAAAAAATAATCCTGTGCTGTTTTGCTTTCTCCTTTTTTATTTCGCGAAACCCACAATCCAACGGCAATAATTAACAGTCCGTAAGCAGTAAAAATGGCATAATCTAAAAATGAAAATCCTGTATTCATAGTAATTAATTTATGATTTCTAATCCTTTAGTAATTTCTACAGTATAAAAATCAGGTTTAATGTTCGTTTTATTGGTATATATTTTTGAGATATTTTCTTTAAAAATATCCACACTATCACGTTTTACAAGATTCAATGTACAGCCTCCGAATCCGCCACCCATCATTCTTGATCCGAGAATACAATCCATATTCATGGCTTCATCAACAAGTATATCCAACTCCTTGCAGCTAACTTCATATTTATCTCGTAAACCCTTATGCGATTCATAAATTAGTTCTCCAATCCTCAATAAATCATTCTTATTTAAGTCTTCACAAAACTGATTTACACGTTGGTTCTCTTCAATTACAAATGTGCATCGCTTATAAATAATTGGGTCGAAATATTTCTTGAGTTTTTCAATATCATTTAAGGTGATATCTCTAAGGCTGCTTACATTCGGTACATATTTTTGAATGATCTCCACTCCTGCTTCACACTCTTTGCGCCTTGTATTGTATTCCGATGAAGCCAAGGAGTGCTTTACATTCGTGTTAATTAAAATAGGAATATAATTTTTCAGGTCGAAAGAATGGCTTGTATATTCCAGTGTTCTACAGTCCAGCCTTATTACTTTGCTTTCCTCGCCATGTACAATAGCAAATTGATCCATAATGCCGCACTTAACTCCCACAAAATTATTTTCTGCTTTTTGTGCTAGCTTAGCTATTTGCAAGTTGCTAATATTTAATTGGTATAATTCATTCAAGCCGAAGATTAATCCGCACTCAATGGCTGCCGATGAAGACAAGCCTGCACCTAGCGGAATATCTCCGCCAAATACACAGTCGAATCCCTGAACATCAAATCCTGCTTTAACTATTTCAAGATAAGAACCCAATAAATAATTTGCCCATTCTTTTGAGTTTTTCTCGATTTTATCAATGCTAATATTCAGCGAATCATTTAAATTTTCGGCAAAAAGACGAATTTGATTAAGATTGTTTTTTTGAACTGCAAAATAAATATTCTTATTGATTGCCGCCGGAAGTACAAAGCCGTCATTGTAATCGGTATGCTCGCCGATAAGGTTTATTCGTCCGGGCGCCTTAACAATTATTGGTTCGGACTCAAATAGTTCTATAAACTTATTTTTTATTTCAGAAGAATTCATTCTTGAATTTTTATTGTTGTTTATAAAGTAAAAGTAAGTGTGCTGCCGACCAGCTAAAATGATTTACACGCATTCCTTCACCGTTTAAGGGCCAATAATTTTCGCGAATCGGTGCTTGTTCTTTCAATCCTGAAAGTCGATCGAGAACCTGCAGGGTATATCTTTCTACTTCTTCATAATTTCCATAATTATCTAAGGCCCTAATTGCAAAATAAACCTGATCGAGCCAAATAGGACCACGCCAATATCCTTCTGAGAATTCCGGGTCGTCTTTTGGAGCTGTTGAGAAAGGAATGTAAGTACTAAACTTAGATGTATCTTTCATTATTTCAATTACCCTTTTTGCATTCTCAGTCGAGGCTACTCCGGTAAATAGTGGAGTCCAACCTTCCGGGCCTTGTGCTTTTATAATTTCACCCGATTCAATATTAATATCATAATAATATCCTGTTTCCTCATCAAACATCATGTCTTCTATCAAATCTTTTAATTGATTTGCATCGATTTGATATTTATCTAAGGTTTCCTGATATCCGAAAAGCTTAGCCATTTTTATGATGAACTGTTTCTCATGATACAGGTATGAATTCAGATCAACTGATTCCTGATTGAAGGCATAATTTGAATCATCGATTTTAATAATTGCCGATTCATCAAATCGAATTGCATTATCCATTCCGCTTTCCCATTTTGCAGCAATTAAACTGCCGTCTGACGAACCGTATTCGCACAATTTATTATGATTAAGATCTCTGTATTTATACCACCATTCGTGGTATTTAATAAGTTTTGGATACATTTCAATAACAAAAGCAGTGTCTTTTGTTTCCTTAAATATTTCCCAAATGGCCCAGGCAGAAAGTGGTGGTTTTGTGTTTAACCAATTATTTTCCGAACTATCGGCATAAATGCAGTCTGCGATCATTCCTGCATTATTCTGATAATCGTACATTGTTCTAATCTGATTCTTTGCAAGTTCAGGTTCAAACTTTGCGAGAGCAACCGAATGTTTCCATGAATCCCAAGCCCAAAATCCATTAAAATAATTTACTGCATAGGATGGGAAAAGTCCATCGTGATGAAGATCTCCGTAAGCACATTTCCAATTATTAATTAAGGTTTCTACAGCTTTAACTGCAATAATTTGATATTCCTTTTTGTTGCTCCATACTGCATCGGATTTTAGGGCTTTTGTTAAATAAGTATCCCACCGTTCTTGATTTTGATCTAAATATTTCTGAGGATTTTCTAATGCATCATCCAGGTTTTGTGTTAGCTTGCTTTTATCATCTTTAAGAGAGATTTGCATTGCTAAGGATTTTGTTTCATTTTCCAACAGATCAAATGGAAGTGCGCTAATTTCAAAAGAACTGTCTGATATGTTTAAATCAGAATAATTATTAAAATCATTTAATGAAATCTTAATTTCTGTATCATCCTTTTTAATCAAAATGTTCTCCTGATGATGAGAAATTGATCCTTCCGATGAAAATATAGTTCCCGACCATTGAGCATATATTTTGCTGCTTTTTATTCCTTTGAATTCTACATTTATTAAAGCTTTATCAGAAGCTATAAAAATCAAAGACATGATTACGCTAAAATCATCATATAATATTTCATTTTCAAGTTTACCCGGATAGTAATCGGATTTGGAGGACTTACAAATCAGCTCTTTTGAATTTTCATCAAAGAGTTTAAGTGTGGCAATTGATTTACTTAGCCATCTGCCATTTGTCATTAAAAAGGGGCCTGCAAAGGAAATTTCGTGATTTGAAAAAGTAGTATCCGGTAAAGCAAACCCAAACCATGAACCTTGATCCGAAAAACAAAATGAATTCCAGTCAACAGGCTTTTCGGGAGTGTTTTGTATATCTAAAACATTTGGGAAATCGTTTCTTGAAAAGATTGAACCAATTTGTTTCTCCACATTATTCGTGCAAGCAAAACTAAGTAACAGGATAAATAAAATATGGATCCGTTTACCCCTATTTATATTTGATATATAGCTCATTTTCTTGATTTTTATTAAGATCAATTGGAATTATTTTATACGTGTAAGTATATGATTTTGCCGGTAGCGTATATTTGGTGTGTGTTCTTGCACCCCAGGTATTGTCGCCTCCAACGCCCATTTGTTGGTGATCAATATTTAAACTTATGATATCTCCTTTTTTAATTTCGTTACCGTGTCTGGGTGTTAATTCATCATCTCTATCCAACAATCTTTTATCGAAATTTTGTGCAGTAACATTTAGCAGTGAATCTCCAATAAACATTAGTCCTTTATTCTCTTTGTTATGCAAAATAAACCAGCGTACATCGGTTTTATTTCCATTTTCCTGAGGACGAACATATGGGTGATATTGCTCCCAAACCGTACTATTGTACAATGCGATTTGCGCACCTGTTTTCCTATCCCAATACGATTCATGCGGCCCACGACCATACCACTTTATATTTTCAAATTCCTTTTTTAGAATAATCTCGTTTCCAAATTTTGGTAATTCAGGCATGCCTGTAGTTCCCGGAATAAAAGTATTCTGAATGTCTATTTCTCCTGATGGATGTATAGTGTATTTCAATAAATGCTTTGAATTTGCGTATTCATCTAAATAACTAAGCAGCAGAACAACTGAACCGTTTTGTGTTTGTTCTTTTTCTATCTTTATAAGCTTTAAATTATCAAAGAAATTTTTCCAAATAGCACATCTTTCTCTAAAATTGTTTCCAAGATCATTATCGGTTGGTGCTCTCCAATAATCTGGTTTTGGGCCTGAATTAAAGTATTCAAGACCATTAAATGCAAATGATGAAATCAATCCTGAATTTTTATCAATTGAAACATTAACTTCCTTATTAAAGATCTGAATCTGAGTTTCAGTTTCATTCAATTTAAGTTTTGGATGATTTGAATCTGTATAAGAAATCTTTTTATAAATCGGCAGTTTATACTGATCCCAAGCTACCAGATGATTTTCCGGAACTAAGAATTTGTCGGACTTCCGTTTTGCATAGAAAGTGATTATGTAATCAGTATTTGGTAATGTGTCCTTAAGATTTAAACTTATTTTTATAAGACCTTCTGTGTGGGGTCTTAGGTGAATATCTGGAATTTTTCCTGTTTTTATCTTTTCCCCATTTGCCAGCAATTCCCACGAAAAGTCAAATTCGCTTAGGTTGGTGAAATCATATTTATTAATTACTCTAAAGCTGTTTGAATTAATATCTTTGGGCTCAAACTTGATATTCTGATACACTTTTTTTACCTCCCAAATATGCGGATTGAAGCCGCCATCTGCTTGTAATAATCCGTTTGCGCAAAAATTGGAATCGTTCATGTGCTCTTCGCCAAAATCTCCACCATAGCCCCAAACATCAGTATTATTAATCTTTTTATGAATGGTTTGATCAATCCAATCCCAAATAAAACCACCTTGTAGAATAGGATATTGCTCAATTACATCCCAGTAATCCTGCAAGTTGCCGACGCTGTTTCCCATGGCATGTGCATATTCGCATAGTATAAGCGGTTTGGTTCTGTTTTCTGAAACATAGTTTTTCAGAAAATCGATATTTCTGTACATGGGGCAAACAATATCGGTATGATCTTCGTACCAGGCAGGCTGATATTGCACCGGGCGGGTATCATCTTTTGATTTAATAAACTTATAAATTGTTTTAAAATTTTCTCCATCACCAGCTTCATTACCCAAAGACCATATTATTACACTGGCGTGATTTTTATCCCTTTCGATTAAATTGTTGGCTCTTTCAATAAATGCTTTTTCCCAGTTTTTATCATTTGTTAACCCCTCGTAACTTTTCTCGTGATATTGCATTCCGTGTGCCTCGATGTTTGCTTCATCAACTACATAAAGACCGTATTTATCGCATAAGTCGTACCAGTAAGGATCGTTGGGATAGTGGCTTGTACGCACCGCATTTATATTAAACTGCTTCATTAATTTAATATCACGCTTCATTTCTTTGCGAGAAATATATTTTCCGGTGTATGGATTAAATTCGCATCGGTTAACACCTTTAATATAAATTGGAACACCATTTACAAGTAGCTGTTTATTTTTGATTTCGATTTTTCTAAATCCGAATTTCTGTGAAATCAGTTTTTCTGATCCGGTTTTGCTGGATTTAACACGAGCAATTATTGTATATAAATATGGATTTTCGGCATTCCATAAAATTGGGTTTGCAATATCAAAAGTGATCTGTTTTTTGATATCCTTTTGATCGTTTACATCAATAGATACAGTTGTTTCTGTTATAAGATTGTTTTTGTCATCATAAAGTTTAATATGCAGTCGGGTGTCTTTTAATGATTTTGAATTTTGATTCTTTACAGTAAAATCAGCAATTAAAATTCCATTATTAAAGCTCTTATCAAGCCCAGGAATTAGCTCTAAATCATGAATATAAAGATTGTCTTTGGTATAAAGGAACACATCTCTTTCGATTCCACTAATTCTCCATGTATCCTGTCCCTCGAGATAACAACCATCGCTCCATCGGTAAACTTCAACTGAAACATTATTTTCTCCTTTTTTAATATATTCAGTAATATTGAATTCTGCAGGCGCTTTACTCGATTGACTGTAACCAACTTTTACTCCATTAATCCATAAATAAAAAGCTGATCGAACCGAAGCAAAATGGATAAATACCTGCTGGTTTTCCCAATTGTGAGAAATTGCGAACGTTCTTTTATATGATCCTACAGGATTATTGTCTTTATCGAAATATGGTGGATCAGGAGTAAAAGGATATTCTTCGTCGAGGTAATATGGCGTTCCAAATCCCTGCAATTCCCAGTTTCCCGGAACATTTATTGTTTCCCAATTCGAAAAATCATAATCATTTTTGTAGAAATTTTCAGGTCTCAACTCAGGGTTTTTGGAATAGTTAAAACTCCAAATTCCATTTAAACTTTTATAATATTCTGATGATTTATAATCTAAATTATTGGATTGTTCAAAATTGGAATACGGAACTAACAAAACATGTGGTTCTTCCTTGTTAATGCTTAGAATTTGAGGATTCTCCCAATCGTTTTGGGCTTGAATCAGGTTGATTGCACCAATAAATATTATAAAAAAGAGAAAATAATTTTTCATATGATCATCTTATCAAAATTGAATTTTATAAATAGTTTCTTGTTCATACACTTCCCCGGGATATAATATTGAACTTGGGAAGTTGTTATGATTTGGGCTATCAGGAAATCTTTGAGCTTCCATACATACTCCATGGAACTTACTGTACAACACACCATTCTTGCCTTTAAATGATCCATCGAATGCGTTAGCAGTGTATAATTGTAATGATGGTTCCGATGTGTAAACTTCAAGACTTATTGGATTATTTATTTCACGTATACTGCCTGCAAACTCAAATCTCCTTTCTAATTTATTTAATACATAACATTTATCGTAACCCTCATTTTGCATTATTTCCGAGTCAGATAAATTTTTGGCAATACTAAAATCATAATTAGTTTTAGCAACGGGAATAAGCTTACCTGTTGGAATACCATACTTATCATTCTCTAAAAAGAAATCGCTGTTAATATGAATCCGGTGATTTAATATGCTACTTTTTCCTCCGTTTAAATTAAAATATGCATGATTGGTCAAGCTTACTGGTGTAGCTTTATCTGTTGTTGCTTTGTACTTAAACCTAATTTCATTTAAATCATTTAATGAAACAGATAATTCAATTTTAAAATTCCCGGGGTAGCCTTCATCTCCATCAGGACTTAAATAACTAAACATTATTTCATTTTGATCTTCATTTATTTTATAATCCCAAGTCACTTTATGTAAGCCTTTAAATCCGCCGTGCAAATGATTTTTACCTTCGTTTTGACTTAATAGAAAAACCTTGCCTGCAATAGCAAACTGCCCCTTAGCTATCCTGTTTGCAAATCTTCCAACTGTGCATCCAAAATAATATTTCTCAGGTAAATCATGATTTTCTAAGTAATCTTCGATGTTATTTCGGCCTATGGTAATATCTATTTTTTCACCCTCTTTATCAGGAACAAGAATTGATAAAAGTGTAGCTCCGTAATTGCTAAATTTGATTTCCAAGTTGTTTTTGTTCACTAATTTTATTACAACAATTTTGTCATCTTTAAAACTTATTTCCTTTTCCTTAACAATTTTCATAAAACAAAAATACAAATTAAAATTACATACCAGTACCTACCAGTATTTTTTTTGATGATTTTTTTTGATTAAATTTGTGAAATTGGAGACATTCAGATCTATCTCTTTTAAACTCTTAGAACAGTGAGTAATATAATAAAAATTGATCATAATCTTAAGACACCGAAGTACAAACAGATCATTAATTCTGTATACTCTGCAATAGAGAACAACTTGTTGCAGAAAGGAGATAAGCTCGATTCTATAAATACCATTTGTGATAAATTCTCGCTATCAAGAGATACTGTTCTTATTGCATTTAAGGAACTAAAAGCAAAAGGAATTTTAACTTCTACTCCAGGAAAAGGTTATTATATTAAAAGTATAAATGTTAAAAGTGGGGAAAAAATATTTCTATTGTTTGATGAGTTAAATGCTTTTAAAGAGGATTTATACAATTCATTTCTAAAAAGCTTAAATCCGAAATCTAAGGTTGATATCTATTTTCATCATTTTAACCGTGATGTTTTTAATTCAATCATTAAAGATAATATTGGAATTTATTCGAAATATGTGATAATGCCCGCTACTTTCCAAAACTTCTATCCTCTTTTAGATCAACTAAATGACAAAAAGCTTTATATACTCGACCAAATAAAACCTGAATTCAAGAATAGATACTCTGCTGTATATCAGAATTTTGAAAAAGACGTTTATGAAGCATTAAAATCGGGAACAGATCTCTTAAAAAAATATACAAAATTAGTAATGGTTTTCCCCGGAGGTAAAGAACCGAAAGGTCAGTTAAGGGGATTTAATAAATTTTGTAAGGATCAAAAATGGGCGAACGAAGTGATTGCCGATCCTTATGAGCAGGAAATTCAAAAAGGAGAGGTATATATTGTTCCAAACGATCGTCATCTGGTTTATTTGGTCAAAAAAATTAATGAGAATGGTTTTGTTTTAGGAAAAGATGTTGGAATAATTTCATACAATGACACACCTTTAAAGGAAATAGTTGCAGGAGGAATAACAACTATTTCAACGGATTTTAAAAAGATGGGAGATACACTGGCTCAATTAATTGAAACCAAAAAAACTCAACAGATGGAAAATCCATCTTCCTTAATTATTCGAAACTCACTTTAAAACGATTTAATCAGGAATAATTACAAGACATATTTAAGCATTGGTCAGGCGCTAAGTAAATAATGTGCTAATCTACAAATATTTAACACATTCATTATTTTCACAAAACAATATAACTCCATCAATTGATCTTAATTAATAAAGTTTGTAAAGGTTTATGAATCATTCTCATTATTTCGCTTAAAATCAATATCTATTTCACTTAACAGTAAAGATAATAAACTTTTTGGTGGATGATATTTGTTTAATAACTGTCCTATCTACTAGGAAAGTCTGTTAAAATAAATGTTTTAACAGGCTTTTTTTTTATTTATCAAAAAGTTCCTTTTCAAAAACTCAACTTAAAAATAAATCTTCTAATTTTAAATTAAAAGCAAGCTATTTTATTTAAATTCCAAAACTTTTCAACAATCCTAAAAACACAGCAACAGGCATTGTTAATAAAAATCTAAAAGCATGACTATCTGTTATATAAACACATAATACATCAATGTGAAAAAAGAAAAATTATTTACTAATATTAACTCGAAACACCTGTTAATTAGAATATTACTGAATTGCACTTTCTATCTTTCAAACTACTTTGTTATTGATTTTTAAGCAATAACAACGATCCCCTAAAGTAATTGTTAAATTAACACCCACTTTTACGTTAATATAAGAAAACTTAGCTTTAATTTATTAAATTGACTATTTCGTCAAAACTTACTAACTTAATAAGCTCAAAAACGTTAACATTATAGTAAAAAAGAAAAACACTGCAATGTTTAAAAATATACTTATTCTGCTTATTATTTTCTTATTCAACATTAATCTTTCAGCTCAAGACTGGAATGAAATTTACTATCTAGATGATGATGCCTTGTTTTTTGTCGAAGAAGGAGAATACGAGAAGGCTATAGATACTTACAAGAAAATGCTCAGAGAAATTTCTGATTATTCATTAGCTAAATACAAAATAGGGAAATTGTATTTACAAACTGATGATCAGAAGAATCTTGCAATTAGTTTCTTAGAAGAAGCATCAAAAGATGTTACAATAGAATTTAATGAAAAATCAATTCGCGAAACCAAAGCTCCGGCCGATGCTTTTCTTTATCTTGGAGAGGCATATCAAATTAACAATCAAATTAATAAGGCAATTGAAAGTTACAATAGTTTCAAGCAACTCATTTCGTCAGACCACGAATTATATTCTACTCTAATTCAAAAATTAAAAACCTGCGAAAACGCAAAAGCAACAATTAACAAACCTATAAGTGCAAATTTCGAAAACTTGGGATCATCCTTGAATGATGAAAACTCAAACTTCAATGCTGTTCTTTCCGGAGATGGACAAAACATCATCTTTACATCTTATACGAAAAATTATATTGATGTATATTCATCGCAAAAGAAAGATGGCGTGTGGAGTTCACCAAAAAAAATAACAGATGATGTTAGTGATAAATTTTATTTAAAAACATCAAGTTTATCTTACGACGGAACTCAACTTTTTTTAGTAACCGATGATATTTTTGAAAATGAAATATTCTTAAGTACTAAAGAAGGAAATAGCTGGACTAATGCCGAAAAGCTAGGTAAAACCATTAACGGAAAAAAAACAAACGAAACACATGCTTCAATTTCAAAATCGGGTAATACATTATATTTCACTAGTAACAGAGAGGGTGGTTACGGAGGCTTAGATATTTATAAAGCTACACTCGATGCAAAAGGTAATTGGGGAGAAGTAGAGAATTTAGGTTCTGAAATAAATACTGAATTTGACGAAGAAACTCCATTTATAACAATGGACGACAAATATCTATTCTTCAGTTCGCAAGGACATAATAGTATTGGAGGATTTGATATTTTTTATGTTGATTTAGGAAACAAATCACAAGTAATTAACTTGGGATATCCTGCTAACACTGCCGACAATGATTTATTTTTTGTTCCTGACAATACTTTAAATTCCGGATATATTTCACGATACGAAAACACATCAAAAGGAAAAAATGATATTTACTATCTTTCAATTTTGCAAAACATAAATTTAGCAGGGATAATTAAAGATAAAAATAGTGGAAATCAGATTACTGGAATTGATTTTAACATCTCATTAATAAATTCCGAAACAAATACCTTAATAGATTCTTCAAGTTCAAACACCGGTAATTTCGAATTTGAAATTACTCCGGGAAATTATACATTAGCAATAAACAATAAAGGATACAACTCTTTTTCAAATCAAATAAATATTCCTGATAATTATACTGACAGTAAATATACGTTTGAAGCTTTACTAAATCCAATTGTAATTGAACAAGAAGAATTAATTGCAGAAATTGTTGAAAAACCGAAAGCAACGCCAATAATTATTTCTACTGAACCTATTGTTGAAGAAACAATTGTTACCACAACATCAGCAGAAATTATTCCAGAGGAAATAATTTCAGAAGAAAAGATTGAAACTCCTCCTGATGTTGACGAAAAAACGATTGAAATTCCTGTAAAAGAACCAGAACCGAAACCAATTAAAAAAGAAATAAAACCCGAAAAAGAAATAAAAAAATATATTCCAAAGGAATCTTCAGGAATGGGTTTAAAAACTTTTTCGGTTCAATTAATGGCATTAAAAAAGCCTGTTGCAGTTGATTACTTTAAAAATGTCGACAATGTTAAACTAACCAGATATTCCGATGGATATTACAGGTATACAGTTGGAGACACCAAATCATTTACAGAAGCAAAAAACATAAAATCCAAACTCCGAGAGTTTGGATATGAAAAAACATTTATTCGTGTAAATGAATCAGCAGGAAAATATACGATCCAAATCATGGCTTTATTAATACCTTTAAATATTGATGATTTTAGAGATCTTCCCTATGTTATCTTAACAAAAAGTGCTGATAATTATTATAGATATACTATTGGTACATTTTGCACTTTTGAAGAAGCAAAAGAAGAATTAAATAAATTACATGCTTTAGGTTATAATCAAGCTTTTGTAAAAAACATTAGATAAACATAAAAAGAAGCTCTCCAAAAAGGGAGTCTTAAAGCAAATACACTTCGACAGGCTAAGTGTAACAAACTAATTATAGTAAATCGTCATACTGAGCCTGTCGAAGTATAAACAACTTTCTGGCTTTTTGGACAAGCTCTATTTTTCTATCTATTCATACCTGAGTGATTTTGCCGGGTTTTGTTCAGCTGCTTTATATACTCTCCAAATAATGGTTATAACTGATGTAATAACAATAACCAAAACAGGAATTGCAAAACTTATAGTGTTCGGGGTCATATGAACTGAAAAAATACTTCCCATTAACATTATTGCCATATAATATCCTGCAACCAATCCCAGAAGTGTAGAAATAATAATTAAAAGTGAAAAGGGCTTTGAAACTATTAACATAATTCGCTTAACTGATGCCCCGTGTACCTTTCTAATACCCACCTCTTTAGTTCTGTTCAATACACTTAAACTAACCAAAGTATAAAGTCCAATTACGGACAAAAACAATGCACAAATGGCAAGAAAAACAAATATGACCCTGATGTTATTATTAATTTCTTTTGCTTCTTCGAGTAATTCTTCTTGAAATTGTCCTTCATAAGGATAATTTGGAACTAGCTCTGCCCATTCTGCTCGTAACATATCATTTACTTCTTTTAAACTCTGAGGAGAAGTACGAATAAGAATTCTTCCAAAATCTTCTTCTTGAGCTAATCGATATATTAAAGGATCAACAGGAGCCCAAGCACCATACAAGTATACATTATTTGAAACACCAACTATTTGCATTGCAAGGGTATCGTTCATATATATAGTTTTGCCAATTGGATTTTCAAAACCAAAATCTGCAACAAATTTTTCATTTACAATTACGTTATTTTCAGCAAAATCTCCACTTTGATTCTCAAGATTAAAACCTCTTCCATCCGTTATTTTCACTTTCATAGCCGGCAAATAATCAAATCCAATGTGCATTATATTTGTTTCTATCTGCTCATCCAGATATTTTATAGATCGATTATAATTTCCATAACCAATATGATAGTTTGTTCCTGCATACATCTCGATTTTAGTATTTGCCTTAACAACTTGCTCAAAAGGTTTATAATCATTATTGTTATGCATACTCAGAATAATCAAATTCTCTTTATCATATCCTAAATCTATATTTTCCTGAAACACTGCATTTTGAGCAAAAATAACTCCCATTACTAATGCCATAACAGAAGTAAAAAATTGAAATCCAAGTAAGACCCGAGAAAGTAAATTTTTATTCTTAAGTTTTAAATTATCTCTAAAAATCTTAACCGGATTAAATTTACTAATGTAAAATGCTGGATATGCTCCGGCTAATAATGCTGTAACAAGCCATAATATCAAAACAAAAATTACCAGAGCTGGATTATCAGTAAAGCTCAAGTCAAGTTCCAGTCCTTCCCACATACTGCCATAAGCCGGAACTAAAAAGCCTGAAATAAATATTCCCAAAACAATAGCAATAAAACTTATTACTAAATTTTCACTTAAGAATTGAATAATGATATGTTTCCGTAAACCTCCAAATACTTTTCGTAAACCAATTTCTTTTAATCGTTTTCCTGCAAACGATATTGAAGAATTCATAAAGTTAAAGGCTGCTATTATTAAAATAAATATTGCCATAATTGGTGGTGTAGCAACTGCAGCAGGATGCATACTGCTTCTTTGCCAATTTGCCCAAACTTCTCTATCATCCGCAGTAAGCTTTAATGATTTTGTAAAAAAGCTCGTAATCTTCCAGTCTTCTCTTATATCATTCTGTAAAGGAATATATTTTTTAAGTTGCTCATTAATCTCCGAGATATTATCTTTATTCCTGACTAATAAATAAGTTGCTCCTACCCAGCTATCCCATTTTTCAGCCTCAATTTCCCACATATCCTCAAAATTTTCCAATTGAGTTAACAATTCACATCGAAAACTACTATTGTAAGGTAAATTTTTAAATACTCCAGCTACAATAAAAGTTGTTTCTTGATTTTTGTCATTTACTATTGAAATAACCTTACCTATTGGATCATCTTTTCCAAAATAAACATTAGCAATCCGTTCATTAATCAGGATGTTACCTTTTTCTTTCAAGCCATTTTCATTTCCGTTAATTATATCAAAAGTAAAAACATCACAAAAGTTAGGATCAGCATAACCAATTCTTTTGCTAAATATTTTTTCACCATATTTTACTGGAGAATATGAATTTCTATATCTTGTTATTTCTTCTACCCCCGACAAATCTTGTTTCAACAAAGGAGCAAGAGCAAAAGGTGTAAATCCATATTCTTGTTGTCTGTCCTGAATTTCCCTAGTAATATTTATTTTATAAATATCTTCATAATTTCCATTCGTTTTATCCCAATCCATATCGTATTTATTATTTAAATACGCAGTTATGCAAAGAGCTAATGCAACAGCTAATCCCAGTATGTTTATTCCAACAAATAAGAAATTCTTTCCTAAATAGCGAAGCGATGTAATTATAAAATTTTTAAGCATGATCCCGTGTAATTAATTTTAGATGTAGTAAATTTAAACAATACGAATACCAACTTCAATATGCAAAAAATAAAATGCACTATTTAAGCATTTAATTAGTGCATTTTTGTATTGAATTGATAAGTACATTTCTAAGGAAAGACGATCAGGAATAATCATTGATGCATAAAAAAACGTCATCTTAAAATTAAGATGACGTTTTTATATATTAAGTTTATTTTTTATAATGTTCTCTTCTCTTCAACTTCTTTATAACCTTCAATAATATCACCAACGTCAATATTATTAAAGCCGTCAATATTTAATCCACATTCATATCCTGAAACAACTTCTTTCGCATCATCTTTAAATCGCTTCAATGATCCTAACATTCCAGTGAAAATTACAATACCATCACGAATAATTCGAATTTTAGTCTTTCTATTAATCTTACCATCTTTAACCATACAACCGGCAATTGTTCCAACTTTCTTAACTTTGAAAATTTCTCTAACTTCTACAGTTGCAACAATTTCTTCTTTAATTTCAGGAGATAACATTCCTTCCATAGCATCTTTAACCTCATTAATAGCATCGTAAATAATAGAATACAATCTGATATCTATTTCTTCTTTTTCAGCTAATCTACGAGCATTTAATGATGGTCGTACTTGGAATCCTATAATAATTGCATTTGAAGCTGCTGCTAATAAAACATCTGATTCTGAAATCTGACCAACACCTTTATGTATTATATTTACTTGTATTTCTTCTGTACCTAGCTTAATTAATGAATCGGCTAAAGCTTCAATTGAACCATCAACATCACCTTTTACAACAATATTAATTTCTTGGAAGTTTCCAATAGCAATACGACGACCAATTTCGTCAAGAGTAATATGTTTCTGAGTACGTAAGCTTTGTTCACGTTGCAGCTGCTCTCTTTTATTCGCAATTTCACGGGCTTCCTTATCGCTTTCCATTATATTAAACTTATCACCAGCTTGTGGAGCTCCGTTTAATCCTAGAATTTGAACTGGCGTAGCAGGTCCTACTTCATTAATTCGTTTCCCTCGCTCGTTATACATTGCCTTAGCATGTCCATAATAACTTCCAGCAATCACAACATCTCCAATTTTTAATGTTCCTGCCTCAACAAGAATAGTTGACATATATCCTCGTCCTTTATCTAGTTCTGATTCAATAACTGTACCTAAAGCTCTTTTATTTGGATTAGCTTTAAGATCGAGCATTTCTGCCTCCAAAAGCACTTTTTCAAGAAGTAAATCTATATTTGTTCCTTGTTTAGCAGAAACATCTTGAGATTGATATTTTCCACTCCATTCTTCCACAAGATAATTCATATTAGCAAGTGCTTCTTTAATCTTTTCTGGATTAGCACCTGGCTTATCAATTTTATTTATTGCAAAAACAATTGGTACTCCGGCCGCACTGGCATGGTTAATTGCTTCTACCGTTTGAGGCATTACATTATCATCGGCTGAGACAACTATAATAGCGATATCAGTAACTTGTGCTCCACGTGCACGCATAGCAGTAAATGCTTCGTGACCCGGTGTATCAAGGAATGTTATTGTTTTGCCATTATCTAATTCAACACTATAAGCACCTATATGCTGTGTAATACCACCTGCTTCACCTGCAATAACATTTGCTTTTCTAATATAATCAAGCAATGATGTTTTACCATGATCAACATGTCCCATTACAGTAACGATAGGTGATCTAGGCAATAAATCTTCTTCCTTATCTTCAACTTCCTTAATAGCTTCTTGTACCTCAACACTAATAAACTCAACTTTAAAATTAAATTCATCCGCAAGAAGAGCCATTGTCTCTGCATCAAGTCTCTGATTAATTGACACTAATAAACCAAGGTTCATACAAACCGAAATAACTTCAGTAGCAGATACTTCCATCATTGTTGCAAGTTCATTAACAGAAACAAACTCTGTTACTTTTAGCGTTTGCTTATCTACTACTTGTTGTTCAAGCTCCTCCTGTTGTTTTATACTTACAGCTTCACGTTTATCTCTTCTATGCTTTGATCCTTTCGATTTACCTTTTGTTGTTAATCTTGCAAGCGTATCTTTAATTTGCTTTTGAACATCCACTTCACTAACCTCAGGACGTAATTGCTTTTTCCTTTTCTGACCTGGCTTGAAAGGTGCTTTTTTAGCTTTATTATCAGTAGCTACATTTCCAGTAGGCTTTTTTGCAACGTCTACTTTTTCCTTATCCTTATGTATTCTTTTTCTTTTTTTCTTCTTATTATTCTTTTGATCATTAGAAGATGCTATAGGCTCTTTCTTTTTTGGCTTTGAAGGTTCAGGTAAATCAATTTTACCAATCACTGTTGGACCTGCCAATCTATGAACTGTTGACTTATAAACTTCTGGTTCTTTTGATTTAGTTTCTATTGCAGCTTCTTTAGCTTTTATAACAACTTCCTCTGCAGGCTTCGTCTCTTTCTTCGTCTCTTCTTTCGGCTTTATCTCCTTAACCTCTGTTTTCTTAGCTTCTTGCTTTAACAAGCGATGCTCTTCTTCCCTCTGTTTTCTGGTTTTTTTGTCAGGTCTTGTTTTTTGGTTTAAAGAATCTAAATCAATTCTCCCTATTACTTTAACAGGTTTTTTTACTCCATTTGAGTCTGATTTTTCAAGTTTCTCCTCTTTAATCTCCTTGGTCTCCTCAGGTTTTTGAACTTCTTCAATTTTTTCAGGTTCTTTAGTGGCAACTATTTCTTCCTTAACCGCTGGTTTTTCAAGCTTGACTTCAACAACTTCTTCGACAACTTCTTCGACAACTTTTTCAACAACTTTTTCAACAACTTCCTCTACTTTTTCTATAACTTCTTCTTCCTTAATAGGTTTTTCTTCTACTTCAGGATTACTTATTATAGGTTTAGTTGAACTGCTAACATCTTTGATAATAATTTCTTGTTCTTCAACAAATGTATCTTCTTCCTCAACTTCCTCAACTGTTTCTTCAACTTTAGGAATATCATTGATAGATACTGTTTCGTTTTTAGCGTGAAGTTGATTCAAATGTAACTTCTCAGATTCCTTTTTAACATCAATATCCGAACGATACTCATTAATTAATAAATCATATTGTGACGGAGATATTTTAGAATTAGGATTAGAGTCAATACTAAATCCTTTCTTATGCAGGAATTCAACTATAGTTGAAATACCTACATTAAATTCTCTTGCTGCCTTACTAAGTCTTGTTGCTTTTCCTGTTGCCATATTCTATTTCTAAACCAATTTTAAAATACCAAAAACCCGAATATTTACTAATTCATAACGAATTTATTTAATTACTCAAACTCAGAATTTAATATTTTGATTATATCATCAACCGTTTCTTCTTCCAGATCTGTTCTTTTAATAAGATCTTCGCGTGTTAACTCGAGTACACTTTTCGCTGTATCGCAACCCACAGCTTTTAATGCATCAAGTATCCATCCTTCTATTTCATCAGAAAATTCATCGATACTAACATCTTCATCGTCTTCCTCTTCGGTTTCTCTGTAAACGTCAATTTCGTATCCGGCTAACTGACTGGCAAGTTTAATATTTAAACCTCCTTTACCAATAGCCAAAGAAACTTCTTCAGGAAGAAGATAAACATCCGCACGTTTTCCTTCTTCATTTAATTTTATTGAAATTATTTTTGCAGGGCTCAATGCTCGCTGTATAAATAATTGGGTATTATTTGTAAAATTAATTACATCAATATTTTCATTTCTTAATTCACGAACAATACCATGAATCCTTGAACCTTTCATTCCAACACAAGCTCCAACCGGATCAATTCTCTCATCATAAGATTCAACTGCCACTTTTGCTCTTTCTCCAGGAATTCGCACAATCTTTTTAATAGTAATTAAACCATCAAAAATCTCGGGTACTTCAAGTTCAAATAATCTTTCAAGAAATACAGTACTGGTACGTGATAATATAATTAAAGGATTATTATTCTTCATTTCAACACGAACAACAACTGCACGAATTGTATCTCCTTTTCTGAAATAATCAGATGGTATTTGCTCTATTTTAGGTAAAATAAGCTCATTCCCTTCATCATCTAATGTTAGGATTTCTTTTTTCCAAACCTGATAAACTTCTCCAGTAACTATATCACCAATTCGATCTTTATATTTAAGGTAGATATTATTCTTCTCTAAGTCAAGGATGCGATTTGTAAGATTCTGTCTTAAAGATAAAATTGCCCTTCTACCAAAATCAAGAAGCTTTACTTCGTCGGTTACTTCTTCCCCAACTTCATAATCCTCATCAATCTTTTTAGCTTCTTTCAATGTAATTTGAATGTTTGAATCTTCTAAATCCTTTTCTTCCACAACCTCACGGTTTCTCCAGATTTCAAAGTCACCCTTATCGATATTAATAATAATATCAAAATTCTCGTCACTTCCGAATTTCTTAAGTAATAAGCTTCGGAAAACATCCTCAAGAACCGTCATCATCGTGGCACGATCAATATTCTTTAATTCTTTAAATTCAGAAAACGTGTCTATCAAATTCAAATTTTCCATTGTACTTTATATATTTATCTTTTTATTTAAACTTTATAACAACTTTAGTTGATTTTAACTGATCAAAAGAAAACGTATGCTTTTCAATTACGCTTTGTTTTTTCTTCTTCCCCTCAACTTTAACCATTTTCGATTCTTCTATTTCAATATCCGTGTCTGTAACTTTTGAAAGAATTCCTATTATCTTTATTCCCTCATTTGTTAATGTTTCAATTTCTTTTCCTACGTTTTTTTCATATTGAGGAACTACTTTAAAGGGCTCTGATAATCCCGCAGAAGCAACTTCTAGTTCAAAATCTTCCTCATCTCTATCATAGTTACTTTCAATTAACCTGCTTATTTCAACACAATCATTAATTGAAAAACCATTAAAACTATCAATTTCAATTTTTATTTTATTAGACGCACCTACTTTTATATCAACTATAAAGGCATTTTTATCCTCTATAATATCAGCAATTAAATCTTTTATATTTTCTTTTGTAATCATCGATTTAATAAGATAATAATAAAGGGGACTAGGTCCCCTTGCACAAATCATTCATATATTCAGCCGCAAAAGTATAAATAAACTTGTAAAACACAAAATTATTAGCTTGAAAATTAGGGTATTTTGTATTTTTTAGTTAAAAATGGCAATCAAAATATACTTTATTTAATCTTGCTCAATAAATTCATAAATAAAATTTATCCTCTTAGTATGCTAATTTCTTGTATTTTTGTTAGATAATCAAAAGAAAAACAACGTGAAAGAAACCCTGCATAGCAAAAATAAAATTGTAAACGATCCTGTTTATGGCTTAATAAATATTCCTTCAAAACCAATTTACGATATTATTGAACACCCACATTTTCAAAGACTAAGAAGAATTAAACAACTTGGATTAACCGATTATGTATATCCTGGCGCTGTCCACACCAGATTTCAACACACATTGGGTGCAGTGCATTTATTAACATCGGCAATTAATGTGCTTAAATCTAAAAATATTGAAATTACAGTTGATGAAGAAAAAGCCGCTACTTTAGCTATTTTATTACATGATATAGGACATGGACCATTTTCACACTCGTTAGAGTATATTATTATTAAAAAGTATGGTCACGAAGAACTTTCCTTGCTTTTTATGGAGTCGTTAAATAAAGAATTTGATGGCGAATTAGATTTAGCAATAAAGATATTTAAAAATCAATATCACAAAAAATTTTTACACCAATTAATATCCAGTCAATTGGACGTTGACAGGTTGGATTACTTGCGTCGTGACAGTTTTTATACTGGTGTATCGGAAGGAATAGTTGGATCGGATAGAATAATAAAAATGCTAAATGTTGTTAACGATCAGCTGGTTGTTGAAGCTAAAGGAATACATTCTATAGAAAAATTCCTGATTTCACGTTGGTTAATGTATTGGCAAGTTTATTTGCATAAAACGGTTGTTTCGACAGAACAATTATTAATTAATATTTTCAAGCGGGTAAAATACCTTATTAATCAGAAAAAAGATATTTATCTTACCAAAGAACTTAAATTCTTTCTGAATAACCCAAATTCTGATACTTCAGATATTTCTATAGTATTAAATAATTTTTCGGCAATTGACGATAGTGATATTCTCGGCTCATTAAAAAGATGGGCTAACAGTTCCGATAAAGTTCTCTCAATGCTTTCAGAAAAACTTCTAAACAGAAAATTACTAAAAATAGAAATTCAAGATACTCCTTTTGAGGAATCTAAGATTTCAAAACTAAAAAAAGATGCATCTTCATTATTAAATTTAACTGAACAGGAAGTTGATTTTTTTGTTTTTACTGATCATATCAGCAAAAATGCATACAGTACTTTCGATGACAAAATTCAAATTTTATATAAAAATGGAACAATTGTTGATGTGGCTGAAGCTTCAGACATGTTAAACATTTCCGTTTTATCGAAAACTGTGCGTAAATATTTTTTATGTTACCCGAAAGAAATTGATATATAAATACTATTTTTACGTTTAAATTTTAATACTCAATAATTATGGAATTTACAGCAAAAGTAATAGCTGAATTTTTAACTGGAGAAGTTATTGGAGATCCTGAAACAAAAGTAACTAATGTTGCCAAAATTGAAGAAGCCAAATCAGGAACATTGGCATTTCTTGCAAATCCAAAATACAATAAATACTTATATTCAACTGAAGCATCGATTGTTTTAATAAACAAAGATTTTGTACTTGAAGATACTGTTTCTGCTACCTTAATAAAAGTTAAAAACGCATATGAAAGTTTTGCTAAACTTCTTGAGCTTGTAGAACAATCCAGGCCTGTAAAACAAGGAATTAGTTCATTAGCATTTATTGAAGAATCAGCAAAAATTGGAGACGGCGTTTATATTGCTCCATTCGTTTATATTGGAGAAAACTGTATAATTGAGGATAACACTAAGCTTTTCCCTCATGTGTTTATTGGCGATAATGTTACGGTTAAAAAGAATTCTACATTAAATTCAGGTGTTAAAGTATATCACGAATGTGTAATTGGCGAAAACTGCATTATACATGCAGGAGCTGTAATCGGTTCAGATGGCTTCGGTTTTGCTCCTGATGAAAACAATGTTTATCGAAAAATTCCTCAGTTAGGAAATGTTGTTATTGAAGATAATATTGAGATTGGCTCAAACACAACTATTGACCGAGCTACAATGGGATCTACTTACATTAGAAAAGGTGTTAAACTTGATAATTTAATTCAAATTGGGCATAATGTTCAAATAGGTGAAAATACAGTTATGGCCGCTCAATCAGGAATTGCAGGCTCTACAAAAGTTGGTAAAAATTGTCAGTTTGGTGGTCAATCAGCCGTAGCTCCTCATATACAAATTGCAGACGGTGTAACAGTTGTACCTCAATCGGGTGTTCCAAATACAATAAAAAAGGAAGGAAGTGTTGTTATGGGAACTCCAGCTTTCAATATCCGCGAATTCCAAAAATCATTTATTGTTTACAAACAACTCCCCGATCTTTACAAAAGAGTAAAGCAATTAGAAAATGAATTAAATAAACTAAAAGGTTCTGAATAGATCTTTTAACAAGAGAGTTGTAATTATAATCCTATATCATTTACAAGAATTTAGTAAGTTTTTTGTATCTTGCGACGATTTTTTTATTATCAAAATCGAATAAAAAATTTATTGAATATGTCAGAAATGCAAAAGACCATAAAAGGATCTGTTTCTCTATCAGGAAAAGGATTACATACAGGACAGGAAGTTACTTTAACATTTCATCCTGCACCAATCAATCATGGATTTATGTTCCAACGAGTTGACCTTGAGGGAAAACCTAAAATTACACCTATTGTTAATAATGTAGTTGAAACGTCCCGAGGTACTACCCTAGAAGAAAACGGAGCCCAGATTCATACGATTGAACACGTATTGGCTTCGCTTGTTGGTTTAGGTTTAGATAATATTTTAATGGAATTTACAGGTCCTGAAGCACCAATTCTTGATGGTAGTTCAATAAAATATGTTGAAGCTTTAAATAGTGTTGGTATTGTAGAACAAGATGCCGAAAAGAATTACTATGTAATTAAAGAACGCACTGTTTTTCGCGACGAAGAAAATAACATAGAACTTGTTGCATATCCTGATGATAATTTTTCCATAGATGTAATGGTTGATTATAATTCTAAGGTTTTAGGAAATCAATATGCGTCTTATCATCCTTCACACGATTTTGAAAAGGAAATTGCTCCATCAAGAACTTTTGTTTTCTTCCACGAATTAGAATACTTGTTAAAACATAATTTAATAAAAGGTGGCGATTTGCAAAATGCGATCGTAATAATGGAAAATGAAGTTCCGCAAGAAGAACTTGATCGCATGGCCGATTTATTTAACAAGCCTCATGTTAAAGTTAAAGAAGGCATTTTAAACAATGTTGATTTAAGATTTAGTAATGAGCCTGCACGTCATAAATTATTAGATATCCTAGGCGATTTATCTTTAATCGGACGACCAATTAAAGGGAAAATTGTTGCATCACGTCCAGGACATTATGCAAACACACAGCTTGCTAAAATAATTAAAGAGAATATTAAAAAGGAGGAATCAAGAATTGCTATTCCTCAATATGATCCAAATGCAACGCCTGTATATGATATAAATCAGATTAAAGGATTATTACCTCACAGATATCCGTTTTTATTAATTGATAAAATCACTCAGATGGATGCGAAAGTAGTAACAGGAATAAAGAATGTTACTATGAATGAGAACTTTTTCTTAGGTCATTTCCCTAATGAACCAATTATGCCTGGAGTTTTACAAGTAGAGGCGATGGCTCAAATAGGAGGTATTTTAGCTTTAAGCCAAGTTGAAGATCCTGAAAATTTTCAAACTTTATTTTTAAAAATAGATAAAGTGAGATTTAAAAGAAAAGTAATTCCTGGTGACACCTTAATATTTAGATTAGAGCTATTGTCTCCAATTCGAAGGGGTTTAGTAAATATGTTTGGCCAGGGATTTGTTGGCGAAAGTCTTGCTATAGAAGGTGAATTAATGGCTCAAGTTTCAAGAATAAAATAAAATTAATCATATGAGCAGAGATTTAGCATATATTCATCCTGAAGCCAAAATTGGGAAAGATGTAAAGATAGACGCTTTTGCATGGATTGATAAAAATGTTGAGATAGGTGATGGAACATGGATTGGTGCGCATGCCACAATAATGGAAGGTGCAAGAATCGGAAAAAATTGCCAGATTTTTCC
>WTBR01000074.1 GCA_013138975.1 Bacteroidales bacterium | reverse complement strand
AGCGATTTTACAAGAAATAGGAAACAGTCATTTTCAGGAGCTTTGCTTTTTATGATGAATAGAATAACCAAGACGCTTTCTATTGAGATTGATAACTTTATACAAGTGTTAAACCAAAATAAAATTTCATCGGCATGTGGTCTTTTTACAAAAAGTGCCTTTGTTCAATACCGTAAGAAAATTAAAGCAGAAGTATTTAAACAACTATCTGACAACTTAGTAAACGAATTTTATACAGACAACGAAGAAAACATACGTTTATGGCGTGGGTTTAGACTACTTTCTGTTGATGGCTCAAGACTAACTTTGCCAAACACAAAAGAGCTCCAGAATGAATTTGGCATAGCTAGAAATCAAACTGATTCAACAGTCACACAGGGTCGGATATCAGTATTGTATGATGTGCTTAATAATTTTGTAATTGATAGCATTTTATCACCTTTATCTCAATCGGAAAAAGAACTTGCTTTAGGTCATCTTAATTACTCAAAAAAAGGTGATTTAATTCTGTATGATAGAGGTTATCCTTCGTTTGAAATGATGTACGAACATAGAAAGTTAAATATTGATTTTTTATTTAGAGTACAGTCAAATTTCAATAATCAGGTAAAGTCTTTTATTTCAAGTAAAATGCAAACTCAAATGGTAAAGATTTATCCAGGTAAAAAATCAAAATTAACAGATAAAGAATATTCCAAGAATGATTTTATATTAGTTCGGTTAAACAAAGTTATTTTGCCAGATGGAGCTATTGAGGTTTTAATTAGCTCATTATTAGACTTGGTTAAATACCCAAATAATCTCTTTAAAGATTTGTATTTCAGGCGATGGAAAGTAGAGCTATACTATGATGAATTAAAGAATAAATTGCAAGTAGGAAATTTTTCTGGCTACTCAAAACAGACTATACTTCAAGACTTTAATTCGTCGATATTTGTAAGCAATATACAAACACTGTTGGTTAGCCAAATCAATGAAGAGCTTAAGTCTGGGCAAGAAAAAACTAAATATCAATATAAGGTAAATGCCAATGTATCATACGGAATATTGAAGAATCGAATATTAGAACTTTTTTTCTCAGATAAACCAATGGAAGAAATCACATATGTAATAAAAGAAATACTAAAACAACATACAATACCCATCAGATTAAATAGGCAATATGCGAGAGATAATGGTAAATATAGCAAACGGACTAAGCCAAGAGTGACTAAGAATCAGAAAGATGCAATCTAGCTAATCCTTAACTTAATGACATTGGGCTCAGGGTGACAGTCATTCTTTTTTGTCAGACTGAGTTTATCGAAGTCTTTTTATAATGAAAGACTTAATAATTGCTATAAATAATCCGACGAAGAATGTTCTGATTTTACAAAAGGAGCAATAGCCCTTTCGTAGATCCCTTGAACATAAGCAATCGCCATTCCATAATTCGTTACCGGAATTCCTGCGTCAATTGCAGGACGTAACCTATTTATTAATTGTTTTCGGGTAATTACACATCCACCACATTGAACAACCAGGGCATATTCTTTAATATCACGAGGTAAATTATCAAGTCCTGATACAACATCATATTCGAGTTTTTTTCCTGTAAAATTAGATATCCATCGTGGAATTTTCACTCTTCCAATATCATCGCACGAAACATGGTGAGTGCATGATTCTAAGCTAAGGACACGATCGCCATCTTTTAATTCCGATATTTTAGGAGTACCTTTTATGAAGTGTTCAAATTCTCCTTTAAATCGTGCTAATACAATACTAAAACTTGTTAAAGGAATATTTTTTGGTATTGAGGCATCGGCTTTTGTAAAAATCTGGCTATCTGTTATAGCAAGTGCAGGAGTAATTTTCGTTTTTCGCAAAAAAGCATCAACTTCTCGTTCTTTCAAAACTATGGCTACAGCATCATTATCCAGAATATCACGGATAGCTTGCACTTGAGGCAAGATCATTCTTCCGGCAGGAGCTTCAATATCAATAGGTGTAATTAATAAAACAATGTCGCCATACGACAATAAATCTCCAACCAACGAAGGTGTTTTATAAGCTGATTCAGGAATCGTAGTTTTAATTAATTGAATAAGTTTTTCGTAATTCTCAGCTTTTATGGTATCAAACTCTATTATTTTTGCATTGGTTTGAGAAACTATAAAGGCGCGGGAATCATCGCTTAATTTTTTTATATCTGATTTATTATGAACAATAAAAAAGGGAGTATCCGTTTTCTTAAATTCTTCAATTAAAGATTTCTCAAAATCGCCAAAAGTATTTTCAGTAATAACTAAAATGGCTAAATCTATTGTTTTAATTGATGCTAATGTTTTTTCAACTCTCTTAGTTCCTAAATCGCCAACATCATCTATTCCGGCAGTATCAATTAGAATTACAGGCCCAAATCCGGTTATCTCAAATGATTTTTTTACAGGATCGGTTGTTGTTCCGGCAAAATCGGAAACAATAGCAATATCCTGTCCTGCTAAACGGTTTATTAATGAGCTTTTACCATTATTACGTCGCCCGTAAATTCCAATATGTGGTTTTGAATCTTTTCCTTTTGCCATTGCTTTATTTTATATACTGCGATAATAAATATATCACAAACCTAAATTGATTTTGTTTTGCATTGCAAAAGTAATCAATATTGGATTTGCAAATTCATTTTTAAAAACATTTAACTTTTAGAGATCATCCTTGGTTATACCAATTAAACACAAAAATAAACTATATAATTCGTTTCTTTTTACTTATATTTCTTCAAAAAATAATTCAAATTTAAATCGTCGTAACACGGATACTCCTTAGAAAGAGCAAAGCCTTTTGTCGCTGTATGACTGCCATTAACGGGTTTGTTTAATTATTATAAAATCCGTGGCACGACTTAAATCATCAAAGCAAAAAAACAATTCAAATTATTTATAGGTCATTTTTAAATTTAATTGGGATTAGTTCATATTGTAAAACTTGATTTCCAAATCATCAATATAAACAATCGATTTTGTGGGATTATAAATGTAAACCTTTAATAAGCTTCCTTTTTTTATTTCCTCAGACAATTTATATTTATAATTAATATTCTCCCAGGTATTATTCCCATCATATAATTCTGATATGGGAACTTCATGTAAAAAATTCTCCATTTTATACCCTGTAACTTCCAAAATAGTTTTATTGCCTTTCATAAGAATCTTCTAATGATTTTAACCTTTCATGTATACCACTAAGTTTTTCATCTGTTACACTAAGACTTTCATGTGTTATACTAAGATTCTCGTCGATCAAGGAAACTTTTTTTTCATCTAACTCTTTGAATTTTTCTAGTGACTGAATAAAACCTTCAATTATTTCAATAAATTCAATTTGGGTTTCTTTTGAAAACTCTTTTGTTTTAAGTTTTTTTAATTTCTGAATAATCCATTGTTTAATTACTTTATATATTGTTTTTTTTAGCCCGAACGCTCCTTTAAGAGAGTTCGGGGGGATCTCATTTATTTCTTTTTACTTCCCTCTTTCTTCAGGATTTCGGTCTCAGGGCATAATAAATTATGATCTAAAATTTTTGGCTTCTCCTTTCCCACATATGTAATAGTTTTTCCCAAGTATTAATAACTCTATAATTAGTTTCTATCTGCACAATAAATTAATATTATGGTTAATAATAGATTATTTTTTTAATTTTCACACAAAGATAGTCTAGAAAGTTTCCATATTAATAATAAACAGTATAAGAAGGAAACTTTATAATAAATATCAGAAAAATGGATCGACTGCAGTTTTTTTATTCTGGTGTCAAAATGGAAAGTAATACAACGAGCAAAAGGCGATTAATGAAAAAAGTTTCTAATATCAAACTTAGCGAAACAGCATAAAAAAAAGCACACTGTTTTGCTGCAATTCTATATGCTTTTTTTCACTCGATGTTTTCAAATCTAATTTACTTTTTAAATACTCAACTTGAAAAGTTGATTTTATAGTAAAATAACCAAGGATTAATATAAAAAACATATTAAGCAATTCTAGTTCGTGGGTGGTCAAAAGATTTTCCATTTTTTTAAAGTGTTTAATGTATATTCAAATATACTAAATTATTAAAATGTGTTTTGTTGGATGGATTAATATTTAAGATTATTTCTATCTTAATAAGTTACTATTTTAACTTAGGGAATTAAAGCTTAATTTTTATTTAATAAAAAACTGGAATTTATATAACAATTTTAATATATTTGCGTAAATGTCAGTGATATACATAAACTAAATTGAACTAATAATAACAAAACATGTCTGTATTAAGCTCTGTATTAGACAATAATAACAATTCCTTTATAAATGCTAATAGTAATAGCATTAATGAACAAACCTTCCAAAAAGCTGCGGAAAGAGTAAGAAAAGGTTTCTCACAAAGAGAACAAGAACTTTTTGAACATGCTAAAAAAAATGTTCTAACAAAAGAATCCATAGAAGAAAATCTTAATAAAGCGTATCGTACTGTTCATGGAAAAGACTGCAAGTAAAGTTTTTGATCTCTTGGTAAAAAACGATGAAGATGTAATGGGATTATTTTCTTATAGCCTTTATAGATTTCAAAAAATGAAATTTATGGAAGAATTTAAAACTAAACATAATGTAGATAGAGTCCCTAAAAGTGTAATAGACAACTTTACAGACAATGAAATTATAAGATTAGATAAATACGAGAAAAATGCTCTTGAAATGTTACAGGAACATTCTTTTTCTTTGCATCTTGAATTATTAAAAGAAAAGATCGAATGTCCAAAAAAAGATGAAAAAGCATTATTGGATGATATAAAATCTAAGGCAACTTTTAAATGGGGACGGGCTATTGGCACAAGTGCGTTGGGTTCATTTCTTTACTTGGCAATTGCAATAATAATAACATTTCTTACTTTATGGGGATTTGATTTTAATTTAAAAAAAGCTGGTAAAGCCTTTGTAAAAGCTGGGCTAGAAACAACAGAAAAAATTGAACAATCTTTTTAACTTCAACTTAGGAAACATAAAAATTAGGATAGTATGAATCATACCATCCTTATAATGTATTAAATTATATTCAATTTGTACTTAGGGAAACACCTTTTGTTTTTGGGAAAATCATCATTAGTAATTAAGACCACAGAAGAAGCACAAAAAAAGGATAAATCTTTGCGCTTTTGTTTTATTGATATTTATAATATTCGTTCAGAAGAACAGTTTTATTAATTACTGGCACAAGAAATTTTACGGGCTTCTTCATCTAAAATTGAAGGGCTTATGGGAAATGCTAAAAAATTTATGGGGCGTTTTAATCCACGAATTTTATTTAGCCCTGAGTCCTCTAACGAATTTTCGTTGGGATTAGATTGGCAAGAATAGCGTAACTACGGTTTTATTTTTGAAGAAATATAAGTGAAAAAGAAGCGAATTATATCGTTCATTTTGGTGTTTAATTGGGATAAAACTTGATTTTCAAATCATCAATATAAACAATCGATTTTGTGGGATTATAAATATAAACCTTTAATAAGCTTCCTTTTTTTATTTCCTCAGGCAGATTATATTTATAATTAATATTTTCCCAGGTATTATTCCCATCAGATAATTCCGACACAGGAACTTCATGTAAAAAATTCTCAATTTTATACCCAGAAGCATCAATAACCAGCATAACATCGTGATTAATCTCTTTCTGTAAAATTTTAAGATTAATCTCAATGGTTTTAAGCATACTATCCGGAATAAATACAATTGGCCACTCAAAAGTAATGCTGTAATTATCTCCTTGTCCGGTTTTTGAAGATTTTTCACCGGAATACGCCTGTTCTTTAGTAATAGTATTCATTTGCTTCCAAGCTGATTTATTCTCACAATCATGAAAAAATTCACAGCTAGCCATTTGGAGTGTATCTTTTACTTTAAAATACTCAGTTGGATATATTCCTTTTAAGGAATCGGCAACATTTCTAGCAATTATCTTTCTCCCATTTTCAGCATAATGCTCGGTGGTCCAATGCTGATCTGTAAATTGATTATCACTTATATTATCAACATTATCTACCACAAGTACACCCATGTTAGTGTATCTTTCAATTAAAAGCTTCCTGTTTTCATTTATCAAATAAACCAGATTGTCGCCAACTAATTCTTCTGCTTTCTCAAGGTTTTCAGCCATTAAATTAAAAACCAAATTCCAGTTTCTTTTTTCTGCCAACTTAACAATGGCATCAAAATCTTTTATTCTGGGGTTATTATTAATATCGATTTGAAAAGCATATGTTTTAATATAATGGCAAGCTAAAGCTGTTGTTTTGTAATTTATTGTTCCGTCAATATTTTTAATTCCCTCGCGAGCCATAGTCTTATCCCATTCAATAACATTTTTGTATTCAAGCCCTTGGGGGATTATTAATTTATCTTTCTCCCATTTTCTTTTAAATTGAACTTCTCTTTCTTTATCGGTTTTAACATCGTATCCTTTAAACGACAATAAAAATCGATTAAATAATGCAGGATAAGGTTTTAGCAAGACCATGCTTTTCTGCAGCGCTGTTTCCAAATTTGAATATATCCAGGCAGCATCGAACGATCGCATATTAAGTGTAACTATAATGGTTTCAACATCTGAATCCTCTGGAATTTGTTCAAGAAGAATTTTATAATTTCCAGCATGCAAGGCGCCTTTATGTATGGTACCTAATCTTTTATTCGGGTAGTATTCACTAATAAACTCACTAATAGCTCGTTTATCTGTATCATTTGCCCTGGTTGAATAATTAGATGATTCTGCAATATAAATTATATCGGAATTATTTTGAACCTTACGAACCAGATTTATTATATCTGAGTATTCCTGCAAACCTTTCTCGTAAAACCATTTTTCGTAAATGTAATTCATTGCAAAAACGAATATGGCTAGCACAAATATTTTAAGTAATATATTTTTCATTTGCTTCATAATAACTTAAAACTGGAAGTAAATAAATTGAAAGTCCTCGACTCCTGAAAATGCAATAATTGAAAATATTAAGACGAAATAAAGAATCCATCTTACAATAAAATGTTGCTTATTACACCAATAATCAAATCGGGTATTATATAAAAATATGTCTATTAAAATAAACAATCCTAAAAACAGAAAGACACTAAGTTTAACATTCAATGCGGTTTCTATTTCAGTATTAGTAGCTATTAATTTAAATATCTGAAATGATTGTTCAATATTTTCACTCCTAAAGAAAATCCAAATAAGACTTACCAGAACAAATGTTTTTATGGTTAAAATTACATTTATTATTGAGAATGTATTGTTTGGCTGATTTATGCGGAATAGCTTATTAAAAGTTTTCTCAATAATATAGATTACACCAAACAGACATCCCCAAAAAACGAATGTCCAATTTGCACCATGCCAAATTCCGCTAACTGTAAATACGATTAATATATTTATTAGCCATCGTTGCCACTTTACTCTATTGCCTCCAAGAGGTAAATAAACATAGTCGCGAAACCAGGAGGAAAGCGAAATATGCCAACGTTGCCAAAATTCCGCAATATTTTTTGCCAAATATGGAGTTTTAAAGTTATCCATTAAGTTTATACCAAGTATTTTAGCTGTACCAATTGCAATGGTTGAATAACCAAAAAAATCACAATAAATCTGAAAAGAATACATAAAAACACCAAATAAAATATCTTTTGAACTATATATACTTGGGTCTTTATAAATGGCATCAACGTAAATTGACACATTATCGGCAATTACCATTTTGGCAAATAAGCCAAATAAAATTAATCGAAGTCCATTAATCAAATTCTCTTTTGAGAATTTATGTACAGTTTTTAATTGTGGTGTAAGTCTTGAAAATCGTTCAATGGGGCCAGCAACCAACTGCGGAAAAAAGGAAACGTACAAAGCAAAATACCCCAAATGCTTTTCAGCTTTCTGACGACCATGATACACATCGACCGAATAACTTAATGTTTGAAAAGTATAAAACGATATTCCAACCGGGAGTAATACCTTGAGTTCGGGGAGTTGATATGCAATATTTAAATTTTCAAAAATGAAATTACCATTATTTGTGAAGAAATTAAAATACTTAAACGAGAATAAAAGACCCAAATTAGTTAGCAAACTAAGAATTAAGAAGAACCTTTTCTTAATCTTTGTTTTTTGCTTTTCCATTTGTATGCCTGCAAAATAATCGATTAAGGTGGATGCTAAAATCAAAACTACGTATTCTACTTTCCAACACATATAAAAGTAATAACTGGCAGACAATAGTAATACCCATCGATACTTTGGATTAAGCAGGTAGTAAAAAATAATAACTACGGGTAGAAAAATGAGAAATTGAATAGTATTAAAAAGCATTTATTGGAACTTAAAATGTTTAGGTGAAATTTAAAAGAAATTAATAAATAAATATGGAAATGATCAAATATAGTATTTAAAAAAAACTTATTCAATATATTTTAAAATTGTGATTTCATAAATATGCGTTTTCATTCGAGATCTAAATAGTTGGTTAAGTGGATTTTGTGTAATTTATTATAAAAACGCAAGTATTTATCTTGATGCTAATTAGCCTATAATATTTCCCAATGTAATTCCGATTTTTAATATGTTTTGAGGAAAAACTTTATAATGACTCTAGATATTTAGTTACTTTTGAAAAGACATACTTTAATTTTCAATAACATTATAAATGAAAAGAATTTTAAAAATATTGATATATAGTTCGATAATAGCACTTTTGGTTTATTTGTATAATATTGATTTTTTAGTATTTAGAGATATTAATCTTAATTATTATTATTTGATTATATCAATTGTTTTATTGTTCTCAGGATTTTTATTTTCTGCAATTAGCTGGAAGGTTGCACTTAAACTTCATGGTGTAAATATTTCAAAGAGAATGGCTATTGTATCTCATGGATTGCCTGTATTTACCAAATATATTCCGGGCAGAATATGGACAATTATTGGACGAGCAGGGATGGTAAAAGAAGGAAATTTAAGCATGAAAAAATTATCTTTTATTTCATTAAAGGAGCAACTGGTTTATCTGTGTTTAGGGTTTATAATCAGCATATATCCTATATTAAGAACCGAAAAAATTAAAGAATATTCACTTGTCATTCTATTGTTTACCTTTTTCATGTTCTTTTCACTGTTTTCAAAATCATTACAAAAATGGCTCGAAAAAATATGGAATAGATTATTTAAAAAAGAGATTAATTTACCTGTAATAAATATAAAGGAGTTTTTTGAACTTACTTGGTTTATCTTATTTTATTGGCTTCTGTGGACTTTCGGATTTTATTTTCTTCTTTTATCTGTATTTGAAACAGTGCCAATATATTACGCATTTGCTTTCCCTTTAAGCATTTCATTAGGTCTGGTATCGCTAATATTTCCGGGAGGGATTGGAATACGTGAAGGTGTTATTACACTTTTTTTAATTTCAAATGGAGTAAGTCCTGAATTAGCAATTTCATTTTCTTTATTATCCAGATTATGGTTTTTAATAGGAGAAGTAGCAATGTTTTTTACAGCATTAGTGCTTAAAAGAAAAATTGTAACTAATCAGTGTTACTTAAACTAATAATTGCCACAGATTCACAGATTTTTAATGAATAATTATTATAGTAATATGACCAAAAATAGTTGGCAGATTTGTTAAAAATAATTTCTTATGCTATTTTCAGTTTTATATAATCTGTGAATCGGTGGCTTTTTTATAAAGTTTAATTTATGAATATTGCCACTGATTTGTTACGAAAAATTTAATTTTTGAATAACCTGTCATTATCCTGCATGTCCATCCACATTGCAAATAAAAGAGATTGAAATCCGCTAATAAATAGTAATGCAAATGCCAAAACAGTTACCGGATTTGCATCGGTTTGTGAAAATACTTTCATCAAAATCTTTATCCCAAATGGTATTGATACTAAAAGTAAAGATATTCCCATGTGATAAAGTATAAATAGCGGATGAAAACTTTTATGCAAATATTTTACCCATATTCGTTTGAAAAAGCTTCGGACTAATAACCACGAAATTCTTGGAATTACCTTTCGAATTTTCATCTTAGATTGCTCACCTATAAAGTATATTGGTTTGATTGGCACTTCTTTAATTGTACAGTTTTCGATATTCAATTTAACAAGCATATCATTTGGCATTCCATAACGGGGATAAATCTTATATAAATCAAGTTGATTTAAAGCTTTATTTGATATGGCAGTAAACCCGGTTTGAGTATCTGAAATATGCCAATATCCGGATGCAATTTTTGTTAATATGGATAACATAGAATTACCAACAAATCTTTTTCTTGGCATTAAAGCTTTTGCCGATTTATGACTCAATCGATTTCCTTTTACATAATCAATCGATTCATTAATAACCGGCTCGCTAATTGAAAATAACTCATCGGGATCCATTTGCCCATCACCTGCCATAACTGCTGTGCAATCAATATTATTATCTTTTGCCCATTTATATCCTCTTGCAATGGCACTTCCTACACCGCCATTTTTTAGAAGATTAATTATAACCAGTCTATCATTTGGATTTTCATGAACAACTTGAGCAGGAACAAAATATTTAATTTCTTCCTTGTTCCATTCTTCAATTATTTCATTTGCTTTATTATAAATATTATTATCAAGTTTGGGTTTAATATTCTCAGGCAATTCTAAAATACCCAGTTCCTTTGCGAATTTTCTTGCAGCAGACTCTGTTTTGTCTTTTGAGCAATCATTAACAACAACAATCCTGTCAACAAATTCAGGCATTGTTTGCAATACAAGTCCTATTTGTTTTTCTTCGTTATAAGCAGGAATAACAACAGCTATAGTTTTATTGTTTATCATCAGTATTTATTGTTTTCGTATAACCAAATTGCATCAAGTATAAGCATCGAATCCAGACTTATATTTCTGTTTTGTGCTTTTTCTTCAACTTGCTTTAGTAATACCTTATTATCACTAATCGATTTTACTAAATTCTCAATAATCAATTCTTTTATATCCTTTGTTGAGTAGGTTCGATATTTAATTTCAGCTGTTTTATTTAATAATGAATCAACTTCGATATTTAAGCTTGTTGCTTCATTTTCAATGTTTAAATATTCAATTGAGTCATTCTTTATTTCGTCAATTATAAATGTAATTATTTTTTCTTTCGAAGGAAGATTTGTTTTTATCTCTTTTTTCTTTCTATTTGGTTTAATTTCAACATAAATACCTTCTCTTGCTTTTTCATAATCAGGTATTGTAATCACTTCCCAATAACGCTCTGTTGGATCTAGTTTTAAAAAAGTTTCCCAATACGATTCTTTATTCATCCACCAATAATGTATTGCTTGCCTTTTAAATTGTTGTATTTGAAAAATATTGAAAATAATAAGGATGCCTATTAAAACAAAACTTAAATATTTGGTTATTTTTTTGGATTTGCTCCATTGTAAAAATGAAGCCAAAGGTATTGCCATTAATCCATATGAATCAATTAATGCACGCTGACCAAAAGAACCTCCATACCACCAACACCACCACGATGAAATTATGTATATGTTTAATATTGTAAAAACTATTATAGGTAAAAAGAGTCCTTTATTATGTTTAGGTAAAGTAAAAATCCCCATACAAGCAAAAAACATTATAGGTGTATATACAAACCAACCTTTTTTATAACTAATTAATACGTTTTTTATCTGAGGGTTTAGAAAAAAGAATTTACCTCCTAATTCGCCATATGAGAAATAAAATAATTTTCCAGATATCCAATACCAATATGTGAATTGAGGAATCCAAATTAATATGTATCCCAAAAACATTATTAGTATTAATTTATAATCCTTAAGGAAGTATGTAATTCTGGTTTTTAAATCTTTAAAAGATGATATATTCCATAAAAAGAAAAGAATTAGGATTATTATATTGGTAGGTCTTATTAAAACTATTAATCCACTTAATAGCCCTAACCAAAATATTTTCTTTTTCGAAGGGTTTTCATAAAACTCTATTGTTTTATATATGAAGAGAGTTATTAATGCAAAATTATAGGCATGAGGCATTGGTGCTCTGTAAGTATAATAATGAAATAAATTAGTGCCAATACCAATTGCAGTAACAACAAAAGCCACAATATTTTCGTCAAAATATTTTTGCAGTATTTTTTTCAGAAAGATTAAGCCCCAGATTACATAGAACAATGAGCTGAATACTAAGGTAAATTTATAGGGCATTGAATAACCGTCGGCTTGGTGTTCCGAAATTAAGCAATAGCCGTGTGCAATACCAAAAAAAGGAGCGTACAAGATAGACAGCCCCATTGTAGTTACAATTGCTTGTTTGTTTGTAGGTGTCTCAACCGGCCAAATTAAGTCTCCAAATTTAGCCATATTATCCTTTCGAAATTGCAGTGAAAGATCCTTGTATATGAATGTAGCAGGCAAATAGGCGTAGTATGATTTTACATCCCATGATATTACGCGGTCTTTTCTTAGCCAGTTATGATGACTGAAATTTAAAAAAACAGAACCAATTAGGATAATTGCAATGCAAGTATTTGTAAGGTTTTTTGTTAGATATGTTTTAATCATATTCTATTTAAAATAATTTTATTCTTTTTAAGAAAGAGGTACTTTGTTTTTAATTATTCAATTATATCTCCCAATGTAAATCCCATTTTTAATAAATTTTGAGGAGCAAGGATTTTTTCCAGTTTTTTAGGCTCAATGAGTTTTAATTTACCATTTACCTTAAAAATATCTTCCCCACTTTTTTTCATTTCTTTAGCAAGTATTGCCGCATTATTATAACCAATATATGGACTTAATGCTGTTGTAATTGCAGGACTATGATATAATTTATCTTCAGCAGTGTCATTATTAATTTCGATACCATTAAATAAGTTATTTTTTAAAGTTTCATCGGCAGCAATTAATAGTTTTATGCTTTCCAGTAAAGCGTTACCAATAACCGGCAAATAGGCATTTAAATCGAGGCAGCCTTGTGCACTTAAGGATGTAATTAATGTGTCGTTTGCATATATTTTATGTGCTGCACTAATAACAAATTCGGGAATTACCGGATTTATTTTTCCCGGCATAATTGAACTCCCAACTTGCTTTTGTGGTATTTTCAAATCTGATGTTCCAGTAAGATCTGATGCCAATAAACGAATATCAGAAACCATTTTTTCGAGATTTACAGCATGAGATTTTAATATTGCATGTACCTCGACCAAAGAGTCAATATTACTGGTTGCATCAGACATATTTTCACTTCGTGTGATCGGTAAATTCGTTAGTTTTTGAAGTGTTGGTACAACCTCCATAATAAAATACCGAGGAACAGATATCCCTGTACCAATTGCGCTACCACCTAAGTTAACAACTTTTATTCGTTCGAAACATTTAGAAACCCTCCACCAATCGCGCGATAAAGCTTCGTTGTACGAACTAAAAAGCATGGCATACGAAGATGGAACAGCCTCTTGCATTTGAGTATATCCAATGCGTAAAGTATTTCTGGTTTTATTTTCAATGGCTTCTATATCAAAACGTAAATCATTAATTTTATCTTCGAGTTTAACTAATAATTTTATTGCTGCAAGTTTTAAAGATGTAGGAATTACATCATTTGTCGATTGATAAATATTAGCATGTTCTATGGGATCAATAATATTATATTCTCCCGGATTATGATCAAGTTTTATTAATGTTTCGTTAGCAATAATCTCATTTACATTCATATTGATACTTGTGCCGGCACCACCTTGAATAGCCGGAACTATAAAATGATTGAAATATTTGCCTTCGGCAATCTCTTCTGCCGATTCAATTAATGCAGTGATAATAGTTTCATCAAAGAGATGAATAGGAAGATCATTTTCAGGATGCTTTTCTAAAGCAGCAGACTTAAAATTTTTATAAGTCATGTAACAAGCCAGTTTTGTTAAACCGATTGCTTTATACCATTCAATATGAAAAGGTGTTTTGTCCGGGAAGTTTTCGCAAGCTCTAAGCGAATGAATTCCGAATAAATCATTTTTATTTAATTGTTTTTCTCCTAAAAAATCTTTTTCTACTCTCATTTCTAATTACGAATTTTAATTGTAATTATATATTGACTTAATTTTTGCTGCGAATGCACGAATTATTACTAGCGAATTAGCGACTGTATTTTTAGTTTTTGCCACGAATGCGCGAATTATTAATTTTAATTTAAGAAAACTATCATTAGCGAATTAGCGGCAATTTTTATTTTAATCACGAATGTTTTGTTTTAATATATGCCGCGAATGCGTGAATTATTTTTAGTTTAATTATTATTATTATTATTATTATTATTAGCGAATTAGCGGCATTTTATTTTAATACATACTGCGAATGCGTATTTTATTTATTGTTTTTATCAAACACTATTCTTTTAGAATTTAATTGAACTTGTCCGAAATTTACAATTAATGCTAGTTTATTATTTGAAACTTTCAGATAATTTATTGATTGAGCAATAAATTTATCTACTATTCCTGATGTTGCTTTTATTTCAAGTATAATTTTATCAAAAACCACAAAATCTGCATAAAATTTATGAGGCAATATTTTTCCTTTATAGTTTACAATATATTCTTTTTCTCTTTCATAAGGAATTCCTTCTTTTTTGAATTCATATTCCAGGGCATCTTTATAAACAATTTCTAAAAATCCTGCCCCAAGATTGTTATGCACTTCAAAACACCTCCCAATAATATCGTAACTTTCTTGTTTGTATATTAAATTATTCATAGTTAGTAGAATGCTTTATTTTAAACTTTGCCACGAATGCACGAATTATTATTAGTTTAAGTTATTTATTAATTAGCGAATTAGCGGCAATATTTTATTTTAACTTTTTATTTTTTCGATTAGCGGCATTTTATTTATTATTTTGAGATTGGTTGAGCAAATGTAATCACATCTTTTCCTGTAATATCCTTATCACACAGAATAATTAATCGTTCCAGAACATTCCTAAATTCCCGAATATTTCCTGTCCAATTTATTTTCTTTAATTCATCAATTGCATCCTCTTGAATATCCTTTTTCGGAACACCATAATCGGTACAAATTAATTCATTAAAATGATTTGCCAACAATGGAATATCATCTTTCCTTTCATTTAATCCGGGAACAGAAATAAGTATAACACTTAATCTGTGGTACAGATCCTCACGGAAATTATTATTTTTTATTTCTTCCTTAAGATTCTTATTTGTTGCTGCAATAATTCGCACATCCACATTAATTTCTTTATCGCTTCCAACCCGTGAAATTTTCTTTTCTTCCAGTGCTTTTAACACTTTTGCTTGTGCGTTGAGGCTCATGTCACCAATCTCATCAAGGAAAATTGTCCCAGTGTGTGCTTGCTCAAATTTCCCTTTTCGTTGTTTATGAGCCGATGTAAACGCTCCTTTTTCGTGTCCAAAAAGTTCACTTTCAATTAATTCTGAAGGTATTGCAGCACAATTAACTTCAACAAAAGGAAATTCAAATCTATTACTCTTCTCATGTAACCATCGGGCAACAAGTTCTTTTCCTGATCCGTTAGGCCCTGTGATCAATACACGAGCATCTGTTGGAGCAACTTTCTCAATCATATCTGTTACCAGCTTAATTGGCTCCGATTCTCCAACAATATCATATGTTTTTGCAACCTGACGTTTTAATGTTTTGGTTTCTTTTATTAAGGACGTCTTGTCCATTGCATTTCGAATGGTAACTAAAAGACGATTTAAATCTAAAGGTTTTTCAATAAAATCGTATGCTCCTTTTTTTATCGACTCAACAGCAGTATCAATATTTGCATGACCCGAAATCATTATAATGGGCACATCGGTTGCATGTCCAAAAATTTCTTCTAAAACTTCAATGCCATCCTTCTTTGGCATTTTAATATCTAAAAGTACAATCTCGTATTTCTTACATTTAAAGAGTTCTAATCCCTCTTCACCATCCTCAGCGATATCAACTTTATGATCTTCGTATTCCAGAATTTCTTTTAGAGTATCTCTTATACTTTTTTCGTCGTCGATAACTAAAATTTTAGCCATAGTTTATTTTTTAGCTGTTTAATATTTTGTTAACCAAACCTTCTTTAATTGCAAAAGCCGATTGAGTTAATGAATTTATTTTTAATTTATTGATGATAAAATTGACAAAAATACTTGCCAGAACAATCATTTCTACACGAACAGGTTCAAGTCCTTTCATATTATTACGTTCTTCGAGCGTAGAATCTAAAAGTTCTTTGTGTAGAATTGCATATTCTTCCAGGCTAATAGGATAGGAGGCTTTATTCTTTATTTCTTTAGGAATGCAATTGTTTTTAGCAATAATTATCGATCGAATTGTATTAAAAGTTCCAGAACATCCAATAAGATTTTTAGGATGATATATTTTAATAGCGTCATATAAAACGCTTAGCTCAGAATCGATATATTCTTCTACTGTTTCGATTTCTTTTGGACTAATTGGATCCGAAGGTTTGAACATGTCTAAGAGCCGGGCAATCCCTAAATTAAAGCTATACTTCCACAGTAAACCCTCACCGTTAGCAATTATAAACTCATTACTTCCTCCGCCAATATCAAGAATTAAAGTGTTCTCATTGTTCAATTTTATTGCTTGTTTTACACCTCTATAAATTAGGTCTGCTTCCTCATCGCCAGATACTATTTTAATTTTTAATCCAAATTTATTTTCAATTGTCTTAACAAATTCTTCACCATTATCTGTACTTCGAATTCCTGATGTTGCCGTAGCTATTATTCTATCAACATTTAATCTTTTAATATTTATAATATGATTTTCAATGGCATTTACACCGCGATTAAAAGCTTCCGGAGTTATAATACTATTATTGATTCCTCCTTTTCCAAGTTTTACACCTTCTTTACCTTTAAAAATAATCTTGTAATTTTTATCTTCAGTGGTTTCAACTATTAATAAGTTAAAAGTATTGGTTCCCATATCAATAATGGCCATTCTCATAAACGTGATTTTAGGGTAAAATAAAAACTATCTGCTAAGTAAACAGATAGTTTTGAGATAATAAAATCTAAATAGATTTTTATTTATGATTTGTTGTGTATTCTTAACCTTAGTGCGATGTAATATTTTTATATGCAATTGATTATGTGTGCATTTTATAATTAGCTTATAAGAATTTAGTGTCAAGTATCAAGACGCAAGATGCAAGAAAAAACGTACACACAGTCACAGTCTTGAATCTTGATACTTACATCTTGATATCAAAATTCCATTTTTTATAATTAATTATAATATAGCATGTAAATTGCTTTCTTATATTGAACTCACCTTATCATGATTTATATCGAATCCATTTCCACAATTCGGCATAGTTTACTTTTTTACCATACATAAGAATTCCCGTACGATATATTTTTCCTGCAAGCCATGTTGTTCCAATAAATGTTATAACAAGTATTCCCATTGATAAATATAATTCCCATGGATCTACGTGAAAAGCTACTCTAACCATCATTACAATAGGAGAGGTGAAAGGGATTATCGAAAACCAGAAAGCCACAGGACTATCAGGAGTTTGAATCGCATTCATCATAACAAATATTCCGAGTATCAGGGGAATGGTTATTGGAAGCATAAATTGCTGTGTATCTGTTTCATTGTCCACAGCAGCACCAATCGCGGCAAAAAGAGATCCGTAAAGTAAATATCCACCAATAAAATAGAAAATAAATAAACCGATTACTAAGGGATAATTTACAGATTTTATTTTATCTAAAATGAGTGATATTTTATCAGGGCTGGCAAAGTCTTCATTTATATTTGTTGTTGCCGGCAAAGGACTTTGGTTTTCAAATAAATTCTGAGCTACAATTTCTTGTGTATCTATTTTTCCAAGATCAGAAAAGAAAGCCATTTTAATACCAAAGACAATTGTAAACGTTAATACAATCCAGAGTAAAAATTGAGTTAATCCGACTAAAGCAATACCTACAATTTTTCCCATCATTAATTGGAATGGTTTTACTGAAGAAACGATGATTTCAACAATTCGGCTCGTTTTTTCTTCGATAACACCACGCATAACTTGTGCTCCAAATAAGAAAATAAAGAAATAAATTAAAAAGCCACTGGCATAGCCAAGAATCATATTAACTTCAGTAAAGTTTTCTTTTTCGTCACCTTCGTCAGTCCATTGTATTGTTCTTACATTTACATCAGACTTTATCGACTTCAGAATGTCTTCATTAATACCATTTGCTTTTAGCTTTTTATATTTTAGCTCTTCTTCCATTGCATTGGAAATGTGAGAAATTACTTCAAAGCTTGATTGTTTATTTGAATATAAATGAACCGCACTTGGTTCATAACTTATACTAGGAAGTATTTGTAAAACTGCATAATAATTTAATTCAGAGAAATTTGATTTTATGTCTTTTAGTTTTTGATTCTCTAAATAATCAAATTTTATAAATTTTGTATTTTCAATTTTATTGATAAAAACTCCAGACTCGTCAATTATAGCAATATTCTTTATTTCGGTATCTTCTATTGAGGCTAACCATGCAGGAACTATCATCATCGCTGCAAAAAGAATTGGGCCAAGAATGGTCATTACAATAAATGATTTCTTTTTAACTCTTGTAAGATATTCTCGGGATATTATTAATTTTATTTTATTCATTTTATGTTGATTTTCAAGAATTAAATTATTTTTTATGTTCGTTTACAAGCTTAATAAAAATATCATTCATGCTAGGAACGAGTTCTTTAAACGATATAATCTCAACAGCTGGAATTACAAGAGAAAGCAATTCATTATTGCTTGTTTGATGAAGCAATTTAATACGAACAGCATTACATCCATTTACTTTCTTTTTATCAATAATTTCATAATGAGGATTTAAAGATCTTTCAAGCTTTTCGGGTTCACCATTAAATAAGATCTCATAAATATTGGAATTGTATTTTTTCCGAATATCATCAATTTGTCCTTCCAGAATATTTTTCGAGTTATTTATTAAAGTAATATGATCGCAAAGTTCTTCTACGGATTCCATATTATGGGTTGAGAAAATTATTGTAGCGCCTCTCTTTTTTAAATCCAGAATTTCCTGTTTTAGCATATTTGCGTTTATTGGATCAAATCCGCTAAAAGGCTCATCAAAAATTAAAAGTTCAGGTTCGTGTAAAATTGTTATTATAAACTGAACTTTTTGTGCCATTCCTTTGGAAAGTTCTTCAACCTTTTTGCCCCACCAAGCCTGAATTTCAAATTTATCGAACCAATATTTTAATTTTTTAAGTGCATCATGTTTCGATAAGCCTTTTAAACGAGCCAGATATAAAGCTTGTTCACCCACTTTCATCTTTCGATACAAACCACGTTCTTCGGGCAAATAGCCAATAATATTAACATCCTCAGCTTGTAAAGGTCTTCCTTTTAATAAAATTTCGCCTTTATCAGGAGCTGTTATTCTGTTTATTATTCTAATTAAAGTTGTTTTCCCTGCACCATTTGGCCCAAGTAAACCATATATACTATTTTCAGGAATACTAATATTAACATCATCTAGAGCAATATGATTAATGAATTTTTTTTCAATGTTTTGTGCTTGAAGTAAGGCCATTTATATTAGATTTATTTTGAGATTTTATAATTGTTAGTATCGAATATTGTTATATAATTACATTTATACATAACAAATGTATATTATTTTTCAATAGTGTTCGGCAAAACTCAAAATTTGAGGCTGTGTATTAATTAAGAGAGTGGTTTGTATTTCGATCGGTTTAGTGCGGCAATTAATTGTTAATCAGGATTTAATACTGAGTTCATTCAAGTGCTTTTATAATTTTAGTTACTTTTTGAACACAGCCAGTTAACTTTTTTTCGGAAAATAGGGATTATTTTTCTCATATCATTTGTTACATGTATATTGATTTTAGTACTTTTAAATAAAAAAATATTATTATTTCTATAAATACTCCAAGTTTATGAAAAAGAATACATTACTGCTATTCTTCCTAATTATTACTATTAATTTATTTGCATTTAATAATCCTCAAATAGATAGTTTGATTAAGAAACTAATCTATACTGAAGATTCATTAAAAGCAGAAATCCTTTGTGAGCTAAGCTGGGAAGTACGAAATTCTGAGCCGGAAAAATCAATAGATTATGGACAAGAAGCAATTCAATTTGCTGAAACACATAACAATTATGAAGAATTAGTTAAAGCACATAGTTTTATAGGTGTAGCATATAGAATTCTCGGAAACTATTCAGAAGCAATGGATTACTTTTATAAAGGATTAGAGCTTGCAAAGAAGTATGAACAAGTTGAGCAGGAAGGCTATGCCTATGTTAATATAGGGAATCTACATATTTATCAAGGATATTATTATAATGCTATCGAAAATTTAATGACAGCCAAAATTATTGCTGAAAAGCTTAGTAATGATAGAATGCTTGGTTATGTGCATTTAAATATTGGGCGTGCACAAATGCTAAGAAACGAAAATCATAAGGCTTTAGAAAACTTTAAAAAAGCGCTTAACATCAGAATTCAAGTAAATCAAGTGTCTGGTATGGCTGTTTGCTATAAATATATTGGAGATATAAACATGGAACTTGGCGAAAATGCTGTAGCTCTTGAAAATTACAGAAAATCACTTGATGTTTTGGATAAATCAATGGATAAGGATTTGTATGCCAATATACTAACCATGTTAAGCAAGGCTTATTTTTTTACAGGGAATTATAAGCTGGCTGAAACAAATGCAAAGGTGAGTATGAAAATTGCCAAGGAAATAGGGGCAAAATTAATCATAAGAGATAATCTAAAAATCTTGTCAGAAATTGATTTAAAGACAAATAATTTTAAATCTGCATCTCAGCATTTAGAATATATAATAAGTTATAACGATACTTTATTTAATCAGCAATTATCAGAGAAGATGTTTAATCTTGAGTATCAATTCGAGAAAGAAAAAAATCAAGCGAAAATTGATTTGTTAAATAAAGACAAAAGAATTCAAGAGCTTGAGCTTCATCGTGCAAGAACTTTTATTACCACATTATTAATTATACTGTTGTTAATTTCGGGAGTATTTATTTATGTATCGATTTCGTTAAGACATAGACGAGAAAAAAACAGATTATTGGAAATGCAAAAACATGAACTCGATAATATTAATAAAACAAAAGACAAGATGTTCCTTATTATTGGTCACGATTTAAGAGGGCCAATAGGGAATTTAAAGTCTTTAATTGAGCTCTTATTAGAGGATGAGGAAGTTTCCGGGAATAAAGAGTTGTTGGAGACATTTAGAATATTTATGAAATCGGTTCAATCGGTTAGTGATTTGCTTGAAAACTTGCTTTTATGGGCAAAAAGTCAAAGAAATGAAATAATCTTTCAACCAGAAAACATAAGTATCAATGCGGTTATAAACAGAAATTTACAATTATTTAAATCGATTGCAGATCATAAGGGGATTAAATTGATCGTAAAAGTAGATTCAAATCTTGATGTATTTGCAGATAAGAATATGTTAATGACCGTAGTGCGAAATATTGTTTCAAATGCGGTTAAATATACTTCCCGAGGAGGTGTTATTGAAATCGGAGTTGAACGTGAAGATGAATTGAGTAAGGTAACAATAAAAGATTCAGGAGTAGGATTTAGCAAGGAAACAGCAATGAAAATATTTGATACAAAGAACTTTTATACTACTTCGGGTACAAATAATGAGATGGGTTCAGGCCTGGGTTTATTATTAAGTAAAGAGTTTATTGATTTAAATGGAGGTAAAATATGGGCAGAAAGTGAACATAAAAAAGGAGCCACTTTCTATTTTACATTGCCTTTATCAAATTATTAAGTTTAGCATACTAATTGTTTTTCTTTATTTGTAATAAAGGAATTTTATCAGAATAGCGTGCCACGAATTTATTAATAATCAGTAAGTTGATAATAATTTCATATCATCTATATTAGTTAACCGTGCCACGGATTCTCTTAAGAAAGAGCAGAACCTTTTTGTTACTGTATAACAGCCATTACCAGATTTGCTTAATAATTTTAAAATCCGTGGTACGGCTAGTTACTTAAAATTTAAACGAATAGAAAATTTACCTACAATAGGTAATAAAGGTATTTCATCAGATTAATGAACGTGGTACGGATTTATTAATAATCAGCATTTGATAATAATTTCATGTCATCTATATTAGTTAACCGTGCCACGGATTCTCTTATGAAAGAGCAGAACCTTTTTGTTACTGTATAACAGCCATTACCAGATTTGCTTAATAATTTTAAAATCCGTGGTACGGCTAGTTACTTAAAATTTAAACGAATGAAAATTTACCTGCAATAGGTAATAAAGGAATTTCATCAGATTAATGAACGTGGTACGGATTTGTTAATAATCAGCATTTGATAATAATTTCATATCATCTATATTAGTTAAGCGTGCCACGGATTCTCTTAAGAAAGAGCAGAACCTTTTTGTTACTGTATAACAGCCATTACCAGATTTGCTTAATAATTTTAAAATCCGTGGCACGGCTAGTTACTTAAAATTTAAACGAATGAAAATTTACTTGCAATAGGTAATAAAGGAATTTCATCAGATTAATGAACGTGGTACGGATTTGTTAATAATTAGCATTTGATAATAATTTCATGTCATCTATATTAGTTAACCGTGCCACGGCTAATTGAATCATAATCAAACGAATAAAAACTTACCTGCAATAGGTAATAAAGGAATTTCATCAGAGTAATACTTAGAAACCAGAGATCTTAAATTGTATTGTGAAGCCATTACTTCGCCATATGCACCGGTAGAATAAATTCCAATTAAATCACCACGTTTAGATAAAGGCAACTCAATAGCCCTTCCAAAATAATCCGATGTTTCGCAAATTGGGCCTGCGATATCATAAATTTCTGTTTTATTCCTTGAGCTGAGATTAACAATTTTATGATTCGCATCGTATAAAGCAGGCCTTAAAAGTTCAGTAAATCCGGCATCAATAATTAAAGTATTATTATTTCCTTCGGTTTTTGAATATAAAATTTTTGAAATAAGATAACCACATTGTCCTACAATTGATCTGCCGGGCTCAAAATGCAAATCAACATTTTCCGGGACATTTAAATTATCCTTAAATATTTCAAAGTAAGACAGAAAATTCGGAATCTGGGATTCTGGATTTTGATAATTGATCCCCAATCCTCCACCAAGATTTATGTGCTTTATTCTTACACCTTGACTAGTAAAATACGAAAATGTATCATTAACCACTTTACATAATTTCTTATAAACATCTAAAATTGTTATTTGAGAGCCAATATGAAAATGTAATCCTTCAATAAATAGATTTTCATATGAGTTTATATTCTCAATAATAAATTTCACATCGATTAAGGAAATCCCAAATTTGTTGAATTTTAAACCTGTTGTAATTTTCGAATGCGTTAGAGCATCAACATTTGGGTTTATTCGTAATGCAATTCTTACCCTTTTGTTAAGTTTTTTAGCAATACTATTGATTACTTCTAATTCCTGAACAGATTCGCAATTAATTGAGAAAATATTTGAATTAATAGCCAATTCAATTTCATCATCGGTTTTACCTACACCGGCAAATACAATTTGATGAGGAGAAAAACCATTATTTAATGCTGTTTGAATTTCATTTCCGCTAACACAATCAGCTCCTAATCCAAATCCTTTAATAGTTCGCAAGATTCGTTCATTAGCATTCGCTTTTACGGCATAATGTAAATGAAAATTATACAGGTCTGCTGCGTCTTTTATGGCAAAAAGGCTTTTTTGCAGCAGACCCATATCGTAAAAGTAAAATGGAGTTTTTACTTTCTCAAAATAATTTATTTCTTGTTGATTAAGCATGGCTCATTCGATAAAATGCATTTGTTTAATAAGTTTAAGGCCTCTATTTTATTTTCCGAATCAATTACAAATGACATATTGATTTTACTCGCTCCAAATGAGATCATTTTAATAGGAATATCGCCCAATCCATCAATAATGTTTTGAAAAGAAATATTCTGATTCTGAGTGTAATCACCAACAATACTTACAATACATTGATTTTTTACAACCTGCGTTTCTCCCAACTCAGAAAGTTCTTCTATTATCGGGTTTAAGTGTATGCTGTTATCAATGGTCATTGCAACAGAAATTTCTGATGTAGTAAGCATATCAACCGAAGTTTGATACTTCTCAAAAACCTCAAATATTCTTCGCAAAAAACCAAAGGCTTGCATCATTCTTCCCGATTTAACCTTAATCGTTATAATATCATCTTTGGCAGCAATGGCTTTTAATTCTTTGTTAAGCGTATATTCTGAAATAACAGTACCTAAATCTTCCGGGCTAAATGAATTTTTAAGAATTATTGGAATATTCCGATTTTGGGCAGGAGTAATGCTTGCAGGATGTAAAACTTTTGCACCAAAATATGCCAGTTCTTTGGCCTCATCAAAAGATAAATTTGGAATAGCAATGGTATGTTCTACAAATCGGGGATCGTTATTATGCAAACCATCAATATCAGTCCATATTTCAACTACCCTTGAGTTAAGAACGTTTCCAATAATTGTTGCTGTAAAATCGCTCCCCCCTCTACCAAGATTGTCGATATGCCCCAAATGGTTTAAACAAATAAAGCCATTTGTTATAATCAGATTGCAGTTGCTGTATTTATTAATTTCGTTTGTGAGATCTGTTCTTATGGAATCGTAATCAGGCTCGCGATACTCATTTAATTTCATAAAGTTTAGAGCAGGAATATAAACAGTATCTATTTCTTGCTCTAAAGCATACAAATGAATAATCATTGCCGATAATAACTCTCCTTGTGCTAGTACGAATTGCACATCGTTTCCTATTATCTTCTGATCTGTAAATTGAGATATGGCATCCAATGATTCTGTAATCTTCTTTTGAGCTATTTTTATGAAATTTGTACCATGCAATAGTTCTGCGGAGAGAGCTAAATGTCTTTCTTTAATAATTAGTTTAATATGTTCCGAAACAATGTAATTTTCAAAGTTAACTTGTTTAACAAATTCCGAAAGAAGATTTGTGATACCAGATAGAGCAGAAAATACAACTATCTTAGAATTGCCTTGTGAAATTAGGTTTACAACTTTTTTAATTTGATTTGCGTCGCCAATTGATGTTCCGCCAAATTTTAGTACTCTCATAGAAATAATTTTGGGCAAAAATATTCTATAAATTGTGTACTATAAAAAAACAGAATAGAATATAACATAATAATAACAAAATGTTATATATTTAACAAAACACAAATTTGTAATATGATTACGATCTCTCAGGCAGTAGAATCTGTATTAAACAGAAAGCCATTTATTCTTGATGCATTAAATGATAATATTATTAATTTTTCTTTATTAGCTTCATTTTTAAAACCTGATTTGGAAAGAATACTGCAAAAAGAAATCAATAATGGTGCAATAGTTATGGCTATTAGGAGATTTAAAGTAGTTAATGAAATTGGTTTAAGCAAAAAAATTGAAGAGCAGGTAAAGGATCTTGGAGATATATTGGTTCGTTCTAATTTGGTTGATTATACATTTAGAAACTCCGATACATTATTAAGAAATCAACAGAAACTACTTGGAATAATAACTTATAAGAAAGATTTCTTTTACACAGTTACACAAGGTGTGTATGAAACTACATTTATTCTTAGCGATAGAATAAAAGATGAAATCCCAACTATTTTCGAAGGAGAAAAATTACTTTCCAGCTCTTATGGATTATCTTCAATTACAATTAAATTATCTTCAGGAAATACAGAGCAACCAGGCTTGTATTACTACATTTTTAAAAAACTTGCATGGAACGGAATAAACATTCTTGAAGTTGTTTCAACTTCAAATGAAGTTACAATACTTTTGAAAGATCAGGATATTGATAAAGCTTTTTCGGTAATTAAACAGTTTAAAAGTGAATAGGAAAGTATGATGAATGGGATTTTTTTTCATTCATCATACTTTTAATATATTTAAGCCTGTTGCCGTACTTTTATTCAAACTACACCTTTTGTAATTTCCATTTTCCTTTTTTAAACAACCACATTGCAATAACAGTCATAATAGATTCTGCAACAATAATAGCAATATATACTCCTGATTCATTTATTTCTTTAAAATGGTTAGCCAGAAAATAAGCCAATGGAATTTCAATAATCCAAAAACAGAAAATATTAATAATGGTTGGAGTACGGGTATCGCCGGCACCATTAAATGCTTGTACCATAACCATTCCCATGGCATAGAAAATAAAGCCAATACTTATTATTCGTAATCCTTGGGCTCCTGTATTGACAACCTCTTGATTATCAATAAATATTCGCATAAAAAAATGCGGATTAATTAAAAATACTATTGACACAACTCCCAATAATACCATATTTAAATAACCAGTTGCCCAAACAGCTTTTTCTGCTCTTTCTGGTTTATTAGCTCCAAGATTCTGTCCAACTAAGGTGGCTGCTGCATTACTAATTCCCCATGATGGAAGCAATACAAAAATTATTATTCGAATAGCAATAGTATAACCTGCTAGTGCAGTGCTTCCAAAAATGGCAATAATCCTAATCATAAATAACCAACTTGAATGCGCAATAATAGACTGTACTATTCCCCCAAACGAAATCTTAATAAGATCGAGCATAACCTTTACATTAAGCTGTACTGCTTTTTTATAAATTTTTATTCGTCCATTGCCTTTAAACAGCACATAGAATTGATAAATAACAGCAATACTTCTTCCAATAGTAGTAGCAATAGCAGCTCCCTTAATTCCCATTGCCGGAATCGGGCCAAGTCCAAATATAAAAAGTGGATCGAGTAAAATATTTGCACCGTTAGCTATTAATAATACTCTCATTGAGATTGCTGCATCGCCGGAACTTCGAAAAACAGCATTTATAATAAACAATAACATTATTATAATATTGCTTCCCAGTAAAATAGTTGGATACACGCTACCTTCATTAATAATATCGGCATTTGCACCCATTAGCCTTAATAAGTCTTTAGCGAATAACATTCCCGGAATACCTATAATTAAAGATACTGCCGAAGCAACAATTATAGCTTGAACAGCAGCTACAGATGCTCTGTATGGTTTTTTCTCTCCAATTCTCCTTGAAACCATAGCGGTTGTAGCCATGCTTAATCCCATTCCAATGGCATAAACTATTGTAAGAAGAGATTCTGTAATTCCAACAGTTGCAATAGCATCGGCTCCTAATTTTGAAACGAAAAAAATATCTGCAACTGCAAAAATAGATTCCATAAGCATTTCAAGAACCATTGGTACTGAAAGGAGTAAAATAGCGGTACTTAATTTTTCTTTTGTAAAATCTTTATCGGTTCCGGAAATAGATTCACGGATATTTTTCCAAAGTATTTTAATGGATTCTTTATTAAAAGATTTAATATGTGAAGACAATGAATTTTTAAATAGCATGATAAAAAATGTAAAAGATAAAACAAAATGGATTGTAGATAATTTGAATGATAAGCTTAAAACTAAGCTACCATGTTGTCATAGAGACGGGTAAAAATGATGAGGAAATGAACTTCATATTTTTTTTGATTGTTTTATCGATACAAAGATATTGAAAAACAAGCCGGAAATCCAAGTAATTATATGAGAAATTAATTATGGTGTAAGAATTTTATTTTTTATATGTAAAAAAAAAGGATTCTTTTTAAAGAATCCTTTAAGCATTAATCTTCGAAGCATTAATCTTCGAAGCTTTCGTCTTTTATATTTTCGGCTTCATCCAAATTTTCATCAAGATATTCTTTTTTAATTTCTCCTTCTTCAAGTTCTAATTCTATAGGATCTTCTTCTACAGGATCTATTTCTCCGGTAAAACTATCTAATAGTTTCCCGTCTCTACCAAAGTCAGAATCTTCTCTAATAATCTGCATTGCTTCAAGTTCAGTCATCCTAACTAAATAATAAATCTCTTCTCCTTCAAAAGGCAATGCAGAAATGTATCTACCTTGAGTATTTGAGAATGTAACTAGGTGATCTTTATACCCATTAGGGTATTTCATTTTAATTCCGTTAATAGTTTCTACGTCAAGTTTTTCGTAGTCTAAAACAATTTTTTTCTTTGCCACTTCTTAAATTTTTATTATTTGGGAATAATATACAGAAAATTATATAATCAATGCAAAGATACATTTTCTATACAGTTTTTTTTACCTTATTGTAAAAATTAAAATAATAACTAATGCATATCAATTTTATGTTATACTTTATACATATAATTTTGAATTAGGTTCAAAAGAAAACATCTTTTTTAACATAAAAGTTTAGTTATTACTTTAAATCCGCAAATCATAGTACGGAATTATTAATAATCAGCAAGTTGATTATAATTTCATATCATTTATAGTAATTAATCGTGGTGTGGCTAATTACTTGATATTTAAATGAATGAAAATTTACTATCGGATATTGAGTATTATTCATACCGTAAAGATTTTGCAGGATCTAAGTTTGCAGCTTTTAATGTTTGAGAAGCAATTGTTATCATTCCAAAACTTATTATAATAAAGATCCCAATAAATATTGTTCCAAATCCAAATGGTGCATGGTTAGAAATATATTGAACCCATGCATTATTTATAAAATAAGACAAAGGCCCCGCAATTATAGCTGCAATTAATAACGTTTTCATATATGTTTTTGAAATAAGCATCACAATACTTTTTGGTTCGGCACCAAAAACTTTTCTTATTCCAATTTCTTTAATTCTGGTTTGAGTGCTATAAGTTGCCATTCCAAGTAAACCTAAACAAGCTATAATAATCGCAAGTACTGAAGCAAACCCTACAGTATAAAGTACATCTTCAAAATAGGAATAGTAGTCCTTTATTTCTGCATCCAAAAATTCACCATTAAATTCATTGAACTCATCAATATTTTTCCATTCATTTTCTATTTCAGCAATAATGGAGGGACTAATTCCTTCATCAATTCGAAGGGCTGCAATTCTATAATTTTCTGGAAGGTATCGAAGAATTAATGGCCTTTGCGGAAGAAATAAAGCAGCATAATGGTAATTTTTTACAACTCCAATTATTTCAACAAAACTAGAATCTACAATAATATTTTTACCTATAACCTCACCGGGATCACTAAGATTTAAAGTGATTAATGTTCTTTCGTCAACTATTACAAAACTTTCTGTTTCGGCATTTAAGTTATCGGGGAAATTATGGCCTTTTAAAAGCTCTAAACCCATTACATCAATGTAGTTTTGATCAACAGAAAAATAATGTGCACTGAGTTTTTCATCTTCTTGACTTAATCTTAAATCAGCATCGTAAATACGGCCAACTCCCGGAACATGGGATGCTCCTGATATATCTTTAATTTCGGGAAACTGTGAATAATAGTTCTTTACCTTATCGAAATCATTTTTCTGTAAATGTACATTATATACAAAATCACGATCAAAACCCATTTCAGCATTTACCATATAATTCATCTGTTTATAAATTAAAATGATAGAAATAATGAAAATCATTGAAAAAACAAATTGAGTGACAAGAAGTATTTTTCGAAGTGTGATTTTGCTTAATAACTTAATATTTGAAACTCCTTTTAAAACCTTTATTGGGTTAAAAGATGATATATATAAAGAGGGCAAAATGCCTGATAAAATTCCTGTAAGTAACGCAAATATAAAAAACCATAGGTAAACTGTGTAGTTTTGTTCGGGACTTATTTCTAACAAGGACATTAGTTTCATTCCCGAAAAGCCGGGTAATATCAATTGAAACAAAGCAAAAGCAAATAATAGTGCAATAAATGCAACTAGAATTGCTTCAGATAGAAATTGAATAATAATGCTACTGCGACTTGCGCCCAAGGTTTTTCTCACACCTACTTCTTTTGCTCTTAACAATGAACGAGCCATTGAAAGACTTGTATAATTAAATGCTGCGGATAATATTATAACTAAAGATAATCCACCTAAAAATAGGATGAATATTTTAGGTAAAAACGCACCTATTTCATTTCCAATAAAAGCTCCGGGTACAATCTTATTGAATGATTTTAAATAAAAACTAAAATCTTTTTCTTCCAGATCGCTATATTTTTTCATGCTTATTTTGTCGAGCGCAGTTTGAATGGTTTTTATATCGACATTTTTATTAACTAGTATATAGATATAATTGGAATATGTATTTTCCCAGTTATCAGAAATATTATCTATTTTATTATTTTTTTCAAGAACTTCAATTGTATTTGAAGATACTAATGCTTGAAATTGGAACTGAGATTTATTTTTTGATTTAGGAATAATTCCGGTAATTTTAAAATCGCCTAAACTATCAACTTGTAAAAACTTTCCAATAGGATTTTCATCTCCAAAATATTTCTTAGCTGTTTCTTCTTTTAAAACCATAGAATATGGTTCTGAAAGAGGTCGCTTATAAGAATTATTTGTTAATTCGAAATCAAATAAATTAAAAAAGGATTCATTAGTATAAAATCCATCTATAGAAATTCTAGTTTCCTTGTATAAACCAGTACCTCTAAAACTATTGTTAAGAACAACTGCATCTTCTACAACTGCATAATTCGATGTTAGTTCTTTGTGAAGAGGGTAAGTTGTTGATGCGTATGTATTTAATGCATACTTACTTATGTTATCGATACTTTCTATTCTGTATATCTGATCTTTTTTAGTAACAAAATCATCGTATTTAAATTGATCGACAATTACTACAATAATTAACATGCATACCGACATGCTTAAAGCTAATCCCAGGATATTTATAAAAGAGAATCCTTTATGTCTTATTATATTTCTAAAAGCAGTTAAGAGGTAATTTTTAATCATATCTTTTTTGTGATTTGTTTTTTTATTTTGACGCTTGAAAGCAAAACTGAGTTACAGAACGCACAACTATAATGACAAACCAAAAACTTAAAAGTTGGGAATTTAAATTATTATTTAACAGATTCGATAATAATGTATTTTATTATGATTGAATATTTATAGATTATTTGTGGTGTCTTTAAAAATACTGATAATTAAAAGGAGAAGTTTGTTTTAGCTTAATTCGACTTTTAGCTATATGAAGAGTAAAATAAAATCAGATTCTTTGATTAGTTCAATGTTAACTCAATATTTTTTTATGCAATAAATATATAGTGTGCTATAAAGTTAATTTGATAATATATTCTTGCAAAATTTCTTTTGTAAGAATATATTGTAATTACATTGTAAAGATATTATTACCAAGCAATTTTAAATGTACAACTTTCGGCTCCCTTTGTACGAGTTTCTTTTGTAGTATCGAGAGTTACATCAGTTTTAAACGAATCTTTCGGCCTAAATTTTCTAACCATTGTTGTAATAATTCCGCGGTCAAATCCACTAGGATATGGGTTATTGCAAGCCATGCTTGCTGATTTTCTTATCTCATCAAAATCTATTAGTTTGTAATGTCCTATTTCACCACCTTGGTGATTCATATGATATGCCTGATCAATAGCATTTAAAGCCATCTCTATATTGTTTATCTCGGGTGGAAACGTAGCATTTTCAGGTATAGATTTCCCAATCATAAATAAAGTATGATCTCCAATAACTGTTGAAATTTCCTTAAAAGCATCTAACCATGCTTGCTGAGAATACCATTTGTCTGGTTCAGGATCTATTCCATATTTCTTTAGTATTTTGAGTCTTGTATCCTGCCCGCTTGAAAGAGCTTTTACTACAGAAAGAATTGTTTGTCCATTTACTTCAACTCCTTCTGCAAAAGATTTGTACACTGCCATAATTTTATTGTTAAAATTTATTAATTAAAAATTAAACAATATAGTAAGATATAGAATACAAGTCAAGTTTTCTCAATCAAAAAAATTAATTAAAAATGTGCGACAGCTGGCAATAATTGAAATTAAATTATAAATTGACGTAATAAATTCTGTTTTAATATTTTAGCAAAAAGATTAAACGAGTATATTTTAGAGATAATCAATAAATTTTACCAATATTTCTTCAATCCCATTCCAGGTGATTCATTTTTTCGTTTTTCAAAACCGAGTTTTTCGTAAAATCCCGCTTTATCCTTTGCACTAAATAATTGGATATCTCTAATTTTGTGTTTTTTGCATTTTACAACTAATTTGTTCATAATTTCTTTCCCTATTCCTTTTCCTTGTTGATCAGGATGAACGATACAATCTAATATTAATGCATGAGCTATTCCATCGCATATTATTCTTCCAAATCCAACGAACTGATTGTTGTCGAATACTGAAATAGTATACCAAGAGTTTTTTAATGCAGTATATAATTCTTCAGGGTTTAATTCATAATTGTCATTCCAACCGGTAGTTTCAAATAATTTGTAGAATTGTGCTGATAAGGGAAGTTCTTCGGAGTATTTCATTTTTTACATTAAATTTTTAATTGAGTTATATATTAACATAAAACCTAGAAAAATAAGAATCATATATATATACTTATGAAATCGGATGATAGGAATTTTCTTATTTACTTTAGCACCAATAATTACAGCTAATAATACAACAGGCAGGCAATATGCAAAATATGTAAGTACTTGGCTTGTATAATTACCCGCAATTCCATGACTAATAACTAAAAGTATTCCTGTTGTAAAAAAATATCCTTGTAGGGTAGCTCTAAAATTTTGAGGGTTCCACTTTTTTAACGAACTGTAAATAACTATTGGTGGACCGTTCGTATTATAAGCTCCACCTAAAATCCCTGCTATGAACCCGAAAATCCAAGCATATTTCTCTGATTTTAATTGATGAAGTTTAGGTTTTGTCAGATTGTATACGGCAAATAACAAGATAATAATTCCTAAAATTAGTTTAATAATATTTTCATTAATATCATCTAAATACCAAAGTCCTATAGGAATACCAACTAATGAAGCTAAGATTAATCTCCATACACTATTAAATTCAACCTTATCGCGATTTTTAATTAAAATGGATATTGCTATAAAAAAAGCAATAAGTGCCATTAAAGGAGTGGCAATTTTAATATCAATAAATAAGGCAAGTAAAGGCATAGCAATTAATGCATCACCAAATCCAAAGGTCGAGCGGGTTAATGCAGCGACAAAAACGATACTAAGTATAATTATAATCAGATTTAAATCCATTAAATATAAATTTCACCTTTCATGAATAGCTTGGCTTTACCTGCAATTTTAACTCTTTCTCCGTGATATTCGCAACTTAAATGTCCTTTTCTTTCAGAAACCTGTATTGCCGAAAGTTTATCTTTTTTTAATTTTTCAGCCCAATAAGGAATAAGTATTGTATGTGCCGATCCTGTTACGGGATCTTCGTTTATTCCGGCACGAGGGGCAAAGAAACGAGAAACAAAATCACAATTATCACCCGGAGCAGTAATAATAATTCCAAAGGTTTCAAGCTTTTCCAGTAAACCAAAATCAGGATTAATACTTTCGATTTCCGTTTGATCCTTATATACAATTAGTAAATCTCTGGATTTTAGAACTTTTAAAGGTTCTAGACCTAATCCTTCGATAATTTCTCCAGTTATAGGAATTGGCTCAGTTTTATATGCCGGGAAATCCATTGTTATTAAATCATTTTTCTTTTCAACGATTAAATCACCGCTTAAAGGCGAAACAAATTTGATGACATCTTTTGTATAATTTAATTCATTAAATATTACCCAAGCTGTTGCAAGAGTGGGATGTCCTGCTAAATTTATTTCTACTTTGGGTGTAAACCAGCGAATTTCAAAATAATCATCTTTAGGAACAAAAAATGCTGTCTCAGATAAATTATTTTCCATTGCAATATTTTGCATTATTTCTGTATCGATCCAATAATTAAGTGGGCAAACAGCTGCTTGGTTACCACCAAAAATATGATCGGAAAATGCATCAACTTGATATAGTGGAATAGTCATATTATTAATATCTTAAATAAACAACAAGTATAAAAGTATAAATAAAATAATAATGAACAATTAATTTGGAGAGTCGTAAAAGAAAAATAAACCTTGCAGTCGAGGGTTTAATATAATATATAATAACAAAAGTTCTATTTTATAATTAAACTTACATTCTCTTTTTCATCAATCTGTTCCTCATATTTACAGCTGATAATTAAAGTAATAAGTATTATACTTGCGAATTTTTCGGGTTTCATATTTTTGCAATTTTCTCTTTATATTTATAAGATGATACAAAATGAAAAATAGTTGCTTTTAGTAAAAAAAAATTATTAACAAGTAGTTAAAACCAATTAATAATGACAACATTAGAATTAATTAATTTACAAAGGGAGTTTTTTAATAAGCATATAAATCAAGAAGTTAAGTATAGAATAGAGCAATTAAAATTATTTCGAAAAATTTTAAAAGAAAATGAATCATTGCTTTTTGAAGCTATTGATAAAGATTTTGGTAAATCGCAATACGAAACTTATATAACGGAGCTTTCATTAATATATCACGAAATTAACCTGGCAATTAAGAAAGTCCGAAAATGGTCAAAACCAAAATATGTTTGGACAAATCTTGCTAATTTTCCTGGTAAAAGCAGGATAATTCCTGAACCATTTGGTAATACTTTGGTAATTGGAGCATGGAATTACCCATATTTATTAACCTTAAATCCTGCAATTTCGGCTCTTGCCGCCGGTAACACAGTAATTATTAAACCTAGTGAATTAGCATTACATACTTCGGCAATTATGGCAAAGCTGATTAATGAAAATTTCGATGCAGGATTGATGCATGTAGTAGAAGGAGGAGTAAAAGAAACGACTGATTTACTTGAGCAACGATTTGATAAAATATTTTTTACCGGAAGCACTGCTGTGGGGCGAATTGTAATGCAAGCAGCAGCAAATCATCTTACTCCGGTAACATTAGAGCTAGGAGGGAAGAGTCCTGTTTTTGTACTACCTGATGCAAACCTAAAAATGTCGGCCAAAAGAATTGCATGGGGTAAATTTTTAAATGCAGGACAAACCTGTGTGGCTCCCGATTATGTTTTGGTTCATAAAGACATTAAAGAAGAACTTTTACAAGAACTGAAAAAACAAGTTGAAATAATTCATGGCGATGAGCCAAAAGGAAAAGAAACTTATGTTCGAATAATTAATAAACGACATTTCGATAGGTTAAATGAACTTATTCATCGTGATAAAATATTTTGTGGAGGAGAAACAGATGAAGAACAATTGTATATAAGTCCAACTATCCTTGACAATGTTTCTTTTGATGATAAAGTTATGGAAGACGAAATATTTGGGCCAATTCTTCCGGTTATTGAATTTAATAACTTAGAAGAGATTATAAAAAAAGTAAGGACACGGCCGAACCCCTTAGCAATGTATATATTTACAAAAAAACGTAAAATAAAAGAGCGATTGATTAAAGAAATTTCTTTTGGAGGTGGTTCAGTGAATGATACAATTTTACATTTATCAAATTCTAAATTACCATTTGGAGGAAAGGGATTTAGCGGAACAGGAAATTATCATGGAAAAGCAGGATTTGATACCTTTAGTCATAAAAAAAGTATTTTATTTAAGGGATTATGGTTTGAACCCTTCTTGAAGTACGCTCCTTATAACAAGTTTAAACTTAAATTACTTAGGTGGATTATTGAATAAAAAATGGGAGCTAAGAAACTCCCATTTTTGTTTTATTGTAAAGAATAATAAAGTATCAAGAAGAATTATTTTGCGTCTTGATACTTAATACTTGTTATTTTATTTCTATTATTTCAATCCATTTCTTTCTAAGAAAGCATCTAATTGAGGCTCTATACCACGATACTTTTTATAAAGATCCATTGCAGGCTCTGTATTACCTCTTGAAAGAACATTGTCGCGGAATGACGCAGCAGTTTCCTGATCGAATAAACCTTTTTCTTTGAAAACACTAAATGCATCAGCATCTAAAACTTGTGCCCACTGGTAGCTGTAATATCCTGAAGAATATCCACCAGCAAAAATATGGGTAAAATAAGGACTGCGATAACGAACAACAATTTCATCAATCATTCCCATTTTTGTCATTATTTCATTTTCAAATTGAGTTGCATCCTTCTCAACAGCTTCTGTCATTGTATGCCAGTACATATCAAGTAATGCAGCCGAAGTGTATTCTAAAACTGTGAATCCTTTATTGAATAATCCACTATTAGAAATTTTATCGATTAATTCTTGAGGAATAACTTCACCGGTTTCGTAATGCTTTGCGTACATTTTCATTACCTCAGGTTCAGCAGCCCAGTTTTCCATAATTTGAGATGGTAGCTCAACAAAATCTCTTGCAACAGATGTTCCCGACAAAGTTTGATATTTACATGACGACAATAATCCATGTAAAGCATGTCCAAATTCATGGAACGTTGTTGAAACTTCATCAAAAGATAAAAGCGCAGGCATATCACCAATAGGAGCAGTATAATTAAAACAAGTTGTAATAATTGGATCAACACCTTCTGATTGTTTTCTGAATGCTTCCATCCATGCACCACCACCTTTACTGGCACGTGGGAACCAATCCATATAAAGAATACCTAAAAATGTTCCGTCAGGATTCTGAACTTCGAAAACTTCAACATCAGGATGATATTTAGGAATATCAGTTCTTTCAACAAATTTTAATCCCCAAAGTTTTGTAGCTACTTCAAATGCACCATCTCTAACATTATTCTTTTCAAAATAAGGACGTAACATTTCTTCATCCAAAGCATATTTTTCTTTACGTAATTTTTCTGCATAATACCACCAGTCCCAGTGTGCAAGTTCGAATTTGCCACCTTCTTTATCAATCATTTTTTGTAATTCAACAGCTTCAGCTTTTGCAATTGGAAGAGCAGCATCCCAAACATTGTTTAAAAATTCAAAAACAGTTCCAGGATTCTTTGCCATGTTAACATCTAGAACATAAGCTGCATGGCTATCAAAACCAAATAAATTAGCACGATCAACACGTAAAGAAGCCATACGAGATAATATCTTTTTATTATCATACTCGTTATCATTATCTCCACGCATAATATATGCAGTATGAAGTTTTTCTCTTAATTCACGATTTTTTGCATAAGTTAAGAATGGCAACATACTTGGTTTATGTGTTGAAAAAATCCATTTACCTTCCATGCCTGCACTAGTTGCAGTTTCAGCCGCAGCCTGAATTACAGATTCTGGTAAACCGGCTAAATCAGCTTCATTTTCAATTGCCATTTTGTAATTGTTAGTTTCAGCCAAAACATTATCACCGAATTGTAAGGTAAGTGTAGATAATTCACCATTAATTATTCTTAATTTATCTTGTTTTTCTGAATCCAGATTTGCTCCGCCTCTTTCAAATTCTTCATATTTAACCTGTAGTAATCTAGCTTGTTCCGGAGTAAGATCAAGTTCATCTTTTTGCTCATAAACAGCTTTTACCTTTTTAAACAATTTCATATTTAAAGAAATGTCATCACTGTGTTTCGACAAAAAAGGAGCTACCTCTTGCGCAACCTTTTGCATTTCGTCGCTTGTTAATGCCGAGTTTAGATTCATAAAAGTGTAATCAACTTGAGTTAAAAGTTTTCCACTATAATCTAAAGCCTCGATAGTGTTTGCAAATGAAGGAACCTCAGGATTATTAACAATGGCTATAATTTCCTCATCATGTTGCTTAATTGCTTCAATGTAAGCAGGAACAAAATGTTCAACTTTAATTAATTCAAATGGTGGAACACCATGAGGAGTTTCAAATTTACTTAATAATGGATTCTCCATTTCTGTTGTTTTTTGAGTACATGATGCAAGGAAAAGTCCTAATGCAAGTACTATTAATGTTATTTTTTTCACGCTTGTAAAATTTATTAGATTTGATTATTAAAAACTTGGTTATAAGATCCCAAATGTAAATTATTTTTTCCTTGATAAGAAATTACTATAGAAGAGCAATAAGAAATGAATGAAAATTAAGCAAATGTTTTAGTTAATATTAAAATAGTCAATTGAACTTTTTAGTCCTTTAGCATTTGAAGCAAGCTGTTCAGCATTAGATGCTATTTCTTGTGAAATTAATAAGTTCTCATTTGTTATTTCTTGTAAACGAACTAAATCTGTTTTACTATTTCTAACTCCATTTTCGCTTGCATTAATTATTTGAGTTATTAGTGAAGATGTATGTTGTATTTCATTTACAATGAATTTCAATGTTTCTAAAGATTCTTCTGCAACAACAATACTTTCTTGCGAAATTTTATCAATATCGATTGCAGCAATGCGACTCTGATCTGCTAGTTTTTGTATTTCTTTAGAAACCATTGCAAAACCTTTACCATGTTTTCCTGCTCGTGCAGCTTCCACTGAAGCATTTACAGCAATAAAATTAGTTTTTTTGTATATGTTTTCTATAACTTTTGTTTTACTTATAATATTTTTAAGAGAATTTAAGGTTTTACCGACTTTCTCGACACCTACCTGAACATGATCAACCGCTTTGTTACAAATAGTTTCTATTTCATTCATCGATTTATTTACTTCGGATGTAAACACGTTTTGTTCATTTCCGCTGTTCATTATTTTTTGAGAATTACTATTTAATGAAGTAGCAGTTTGAACCAATTCGTTTGTATTAGAGGAAATCTCTTTCATCATTGCTCTTAATTTCCCAATCATATGTTGAAGAGAAATAATCAGATCTCCATCCCTGCTACTTAATGATTTTTCCATATTGGAAGATAAATCTCCTGTAGATATATTTTTTGCCAATTCTGATATTTCTATAAAGGATGAAAATGTACTATTTAAAACATCTGCGAGTTCTCCTATTTCATCTTTTCTTTTAATTTTTAATGATTTACTAAAATCACCATTACTACAGTGCTTAGCATATTTAGCAACTTTTATTAAAGGCTGAGTAATACTATGAGCTATTAACCATATAATTGTAATTATAAATAGCAATCCAATTATTCCAATTATTATAATAAAACTAATACTTTGATTTGCTTTATGTAAAATAACATCGACAGGAACAGCAACTCCCATTGACCAAGGAGAATTCGTATTTCCGATTTCTATAGGAGCAAATGAAAAATAAGAATCTTTATTTAATAAAAAGTGTTTATTGATAAAACTAAAAGAAGCTCCCTTTTTTATATTTTCAAGTGTGTGCTCAGCTATTTCTTTATTTTCATAAATATCCTTTATCGATTTATTAATATATTCCTTATTAGGATGTGATATGATAATCCCTTTATTTGAAACTAAAAAAGCATAACTATTTTCATAGGGTTTTAATTTATCCGTTTTACCTTGAAGATGTTCAAGAGAGATATCAATACCAACTACCCCAATAAATTCATCTCCTTTAAGTATTGGTGATATAAAACTAGTCATTAAAAGTTCATCTTCTTTAACTCCTGTAAAAGTATAGAAGTAAGGTTCTTCAGCACTTTCTTTTTTCATTAGTTTTAGTCTTAGATAATCACCGGAATCGCCATCCAAATTTTTAAACTCGTTATCATTTGCAATTTTATCACCATCGCGCCAAAAATTTTCCACAAACCTTCCATGAGTTTTCGACCAATTTGTATCAATATGGCTTAGCTCCCAGCTATCCCATAATGCATAAAACTGTGGATTATTTTCAAAAATCCCTTTATATAAAGACCTTACTATTTCTTCTCTTTTACCTTTTGGGAAAACGGTATAATTTTTAAAGGATTGAGCCAAAGTCCGCACTGTTATCATATCGGCATTAAATTCTCCCATAGTGATATTGGCATTTTCACTTATAAAAGAGTTTATGTAATTTGTTGCATCGTTGTATGCATTATTTTTAATCTTTAATGAAATAAAAGCAATAGACACGCTATATATTAATATTACAGTTCCTAAAACTGAGATTAATAACTTCGAACAAATTTTCATTTTAATTGCCATAATAATTATTTTAATTAGAATGTGAAAAATTGGATTATTAAATTTAGTAATTATTTCTGATATATCATAATGTTTGAATTAATGAATCAGACTTAACGTTAGGCATTTAAAGAGAGAAATAGTTAGAAATTGAGAATTAGAATGAGTACTTTTGGCCTGAATTTTTAGTAAAATGATAAGATACTTTTTTCATATAGCATATAAGGGCACAAACTTTCGTGGTTGGCAAAGACAAAAAGAAGTCTTAACTATTCAGGAGCTAATAGAAAATAAACTTAAGGAAGTTTTCAAATATAAAATAACATGTCTTGGATGTGGAAGAACGGATGCAGGTGTTCACGCTGCTCAGTATTTTTTTCATATTGATGTAAAGCAGGAAATAGACTTTGATCTAAAATTTAGATTAAATAAAATGCTCCCTAGTGATATTGCTGTTTTTGATGTGATAAAAATGGAAAAAGATTATCATGCCCAGTTTGATGCCACAGAAAGAACTTACGATTATTTTATTCATACTTCGAAAGACCCCTTTCTTGCAGGTCATAGTTCGTTATATTTATTTGAAAATGCAGATTTAAATAAAATGAAACAAGCAGCATCATTACTGTCGAAATACTCAGATTTTAGAGCACTTTGCAAAACACCCGATCGACATGATAATACAATTTGTAATATTAAATCTGTAAAAATGTTTACTAATAAACAGGAAGATAGGATTAGATTTCAAATAACATCAAATAAATTTTTGAAAGGTATGATTAGGATATTTGTATATAGGCTTTTCGAAATAGGAACCGGCAAATTAAGTATTGAAGAGTTTGAGTATTATTTAAAAAACAAAGAAGCATCTAAATTTAATAACCTCGCATATCCTCAAGGACTTTATCTTACAAAAGTAAGTTATCCGTTTTTGGATATTAAACCTAAAAATGAATTCTTTACAGTATTGGGAAACGGGCAGGATAATTATTGGACAGAACTGTAGTTTAGCCTGAATAAAAAATGTTATTTTTATCAATTTATTTAGAGTCTGCAAGAAATTTTAAGTCTTTGATAAGAAAGCGTCAAAGACATTCCGATAGCTATCGGAATTCGAAGTGTTGAAAACCAAGGAGCTTACTTTTGTAAGTGCGATGTACTGAGCTTGTCGAAGTAACTGTTTTCAACACAAGAGTAACGCAGAACATTGCGAAGCTCACGAACACAATTTTATAAATATTAAACTCGTGAGTAATTTGGCGTTTTCTTGCAAAGACAATTTAGTAATTAATTAGCATTAAATGATGAAAAATTTTGTACGCATATTAGCATTTGTATTGCTTATAGGAACAACGGTGGTTTTTGTTCTTAAACTGAAATTTAATATTCCTATAGAACATAAGCATTTATTTGCCTTTTTTGTAATTGGGGCAATTAGTTTGCTATGGTCAAATCTTCGTGATAAGTCATCCGAAAAATAAACGGCATTAAAAAATGACAAATTATCACCCCGAACATTATTGGTCTGAAGTAGCAAACAGAATAAAAGCCCGCAAAGGGAAAAATATTATTGCTGGTGACGATGAACCTTTCTACAGGTATAAACGCAAGAAGTTTCTTTCGATGCTTAACACTGTTGAATTTAAAGGAAAGAAAGTTCTTGAGCTTGGATGTGGCCCAGGAGGTAATTTACAGGAAGTTTGGAAAAAATCACCAAAGAGATTAATGGGAGCTGATATTTCTGCTGACATGCTTGAGCTTTCGCGAGAAAAGCTGCCAAAAGAAATAGAATTAATAAAGATTGACGGTACAAGTCTTCCGTTTAAAGATAAAGAATTCGATTACGCATTTACAGCAACAGTATTACAGCATAATACTAATGAAGAAATGCTAAAAAAAATAATGGCTGAGCTTTGCAGGGTATCCGATAAAAAAGTTTTTCTCTTCGAAAGGATAGAAAAAACAATAAAAGGAGATGAATTATGTTACGGCAGACCTGTTTGTTATTATGAAAATATATGTAGTCATCATGGATTTAAACTAGATAGCAAATCATTTATTAATATCCGAATAAGCTACTATGTATCCGGAATAATTCGAAAAGTATTTAGTCCTAAAACAAGGCAGGAGGGCGAAGCATTAAGCAAAACTGCAATTTTACTTCAAAAACTCACACTCCCAATAACAAAACAATTGGATAAGATTTTTAAATCTAAAAAGGATATTGCTAAGCTTGAATTTAGGAGATTATGAAAAAGAGTAAAATGCCCTTTTATTTATAAGTTGTGGCGCATTATAAGAGACGACAGCCAAAATGGAAACTGAAATTAAAATAAATATTACTTAATGCTAAAGAAAATTAAAAAAAGAAAAAAAGCTTTCGGTAAGATTAATATGTGTTGTAATAATCCTGACAACACTTTAGTCATTCATTATTCCTGCCAAAATCTAAGCGATATCAATGAAGGTTTCAGTCCAAGAATTACCTCTGTAGCTGTTAGGACTTTAGGAAATACCACACATAGCTTTTCAATTCATCTAATCGCAGAGATTGAAAAAGTTGATAGAGATAAAATTGAAGAAGAGTATGATAGGCTGGAACATAAAATGCTTAAAACATTCTTCGAATTTGTTGCAAATCATTCAAATTGTTATTGGTTTCATTGGAATATGGTAAACATAAATTTCGGATTTCAAACATTAGAACATCGGTATCAAGTTCTTGGAGGACAAAGTATTCCAAGAATTCCTGATAATAAAAAGATTAATATATCAAGTATTCTTGCTTCCATTTATGGAGGTAAATATGAACCTCACCCAAGGATGGAAAACCTAATGAAAACTAATCATAAAGGAGAATTACATAAAGATTTTATTTCGGGAAGCGAAGAACCTGAGTTATTTAAAAACAAGGAGTTTGTAAAACTTCATTGTTCTACTTTAAGTAAAGTAAATTTCTTTTCACAAGTGATTTGGGATATTTATTATGGAAAATTGAAAACTTCGAATAGAAATAAAATTGCACTGATTACTGATTATTTATCTCATCCTTTTTGGGGTATATTAGCAATAATAAGTTCATTGATTTCTTTATTTTTTGGAATAAAAGAGATTGTAAGTTTATTATGAGAATGAATAACGACGCCACAAAACGGTATCAATAATAATTGCGGTTAATGCGTTAATGGGGCGTTTGTATTTCATTTGAAATTGCTATTTTAGTTGAAAATTGGTTGCAAGTAAATCGCAACTATTATTATACCCAACGTTACTATTTTATTTAACCTTGAACTTATCACCGGTTTTTTCAATTAAATTCTGATAATACTTATCAGAATAACCAGGCTGTTCAATTCCGGGTAATAAAAATTCTTTATCAAATAATCGCCTCACATAATTAGAACTATCACCTTGATGTTTCTTTATGTTTCCATCAGAGAAATTAACTAATATCTGATTACTAAGATTATACCATTCTTTAAAAGTTTGAGTTGCTTTTTCTGTTGAGAAATCACTAACTAATTCGATTGCTTCCTTAGGATTAGTATTGTATAGCTCATTGGCTTTTTTATCAAAATTGCTTACTTCTTCAATATATCCTAATTCTAACTCATCCTGTTTAGCTTTAATTGTTGGCATTACCCTGTCCATAATGGAATAAGCAAAATTAGAAACTCGGTTAAATAACCAAAAAGCAGATGTTTCACTATAATTTAATATATCACCGTTTCCCATTCTGAAATTTTCCGGCGCTTCTTGTATCCCGGCATAAAGAGGAGAGTAAACAGTTAAATAAGTATCATCAACACCAAACCAACAAATTCCACCTATTGGATCCGGCAAATGTGATCGGGACTGAGTTACAATTGAATATGCTGTTTGTTGTGTTGAAATTGCTCTTTCGTTAAAATGGTTTTCTCCATCTACTTCCCAATATAAAGGCCTCCATCGAACCGTGCAGCCAAAAGAACCAGCACCAACATCTTTTGTCATATCCATTGGCGTATCCTGATAATAATCACGCATCATATTCATTACATCACGTACACCAAGCTTTCTGTCCGGCTTAACATACAATGGAAATCTATTCTCAAGATTTTCACCCATTGCGTAATCCAGATATTTCCCCATTCCGCTAGCAACCTTATTAAATCCTGTATAAACACGAGCTTCGCAAAATCTGGCGGCACCAAAACTTATTGGATTGTAAGTTGCAGCAAAACTAAAATTTTCGTGTTTTAATTTGCTATCAACAAATCCCATATCTTTTGCAAAAGCAATAACATCTTCATCATAAATGCAATCAAGATCTTCAGAAAATAAATATTTATCGCTATTTATTAATTTAGTAGATATAGAATTTTTCTTGTTTTCTTTTGGAAATGTAGTAATACGTGCATGATTTGCATGTCCAGAAATATATCCATCAGGAATTTTTTGTGCTACCCAAACAGCACCTTTCTTTCCATGATCTTTACCAATAAGTTCAAGAATCCAAACTTCGTTTTTATCTGCAATAGTAAATGATTCCCCAGAACTAGCATATCCATAATTCGAAACTAAAAAATGAAATGTACGAATGGCTTCGCGAGCATTGTTTGCACGTTGCAAACTCAACCATATTAAACTTCCAACATCAATTATCGCAGTACTATCAACACATTCAGATCTTCCACCCCAAGTCGACTCATTAATAACTACTTGATGTTCGTTCATATTACCAATTACTCGATAGGTATGATTTACTTGAGGAATCGTTCCCAGTTTTTTTCCAGTAATCCAGTCAATTATTTCTACATTAGAACCAGCAGAGTAGTCTTTAGCTTTCCAAAAATAAAGCGCTCCATAAATATCATGCGAATCGCAAGCATACGAAGTCATAACAGAGCCATCGACAGATGCACCTTTTGTTACAATAAAGTTGGTACAGGCATTACTTGTTTGAGTAAAAAAGAAAATAATTATTGATAAAAGGAAGATAATGTTTTTCATAAGTATGATTTTTAATAAGCAAGAAAAGTATTAAAAATATGAAGAAATAAAAAGAATTTTTGATTTATAAAAAAAGCTTTTTTAATTATTACTATTTATTTCGTTAGAAATACAGAATTAACTATTAATTAGAAGGTCACATAAATGTTTTTTTGGATAAAATTTTTCAATTCAGTATTAATTAGAATTTTTTAATTAGTTTTAAATTTGCAATGTTTAAATAATAATTAAAATAAAAAGATTATGAGAAAATTAATTTGGAGTATAGTTTTTATTAGTTTTTATTGGTGTGGTTACTCTCAAGTAAGTACAATTTCTACAAATATTTATCAAAGCAATGGTAAGTTAGGAATTGGGACTACGGTGCCGGGAAATGAAATTACAGTTGATGCTAACTATTCTTCAGGATTAGAAAGAAATTTAATTAAATTAAATAATCTTGATGATGGAGGTATGTCTTATACTGGAATAATTTTAAAGACAGGAGATAGTAATTTGATGTCAGCAATTCAGGATTATGGGATAAATTATACAGCAT
>WTBR01000182.1 GCA_013138975.1 Bacteroidales bacterium | reverse complement strand
CAACATCATCGTCATATCTAACTTCTTCAAGATTTTGATCAATGAATTCAACCTCAATATCATCAGGTATTGTAGCTGCAAAAACTATTGCACCATGAGGTGGTAAGTTAAAAGTCGTTTGCCCCTCAAGTTTTCTCCATTTTGGAAATATTAACTGAAATTTCATATATTTTCTATTATCTTTATTTTCAAACGGATAAAATTATCAAAAAAATAATCTAATCCAAACTATAATTCTTCTCTGTCATCCATGAACTTAGGATGTTATTGATTTCCAGCCTATCGCCCTCAGGCATTGAGTATTTATTTTTTTGGTATTCCTTTACCGAAATTAAAAACTCTCCAATTTGTTTCTCAAATTCATCTGAAAATTCAACGCCCAAATGCTCATAAATCGATTTTATTTCATTAATAGGATTTTGTTCCAAATCCTCAAACTTAATCTCGAAATATCTATTTTTTGGTAATACCTTTAAATCAGTATCAACTTTTTGCATCATCCTTAATAGCAAATCACTTGCTTCATTTACTTTTGGTTTTGTCCATTTATTGTTCATAGAATTCTGATTACCAACAATATCCCACATACGAATAGTAGATGGGACAACCTTATGTGGATGCCGAATAATATGAATATATCTTGCCTTTGGGAAAATTTCAGTTAAAACCTTTATCCGAAAAGAATGAAATGGATTTTTAATCAGAATTGTCTTATTATTTTCCAGTGTTAATTTCTTATAAAAATAATTAACAGCTTCTTTCCACTTTATGAGCTTTTCATTCGTTGGCAAAAATTCAGGAAAATGATTTAAAAAATATTCTCTTGATTTTGGAAAAATCACCCGTTCAAGTGGTGAATAACTGGACAAACGAAAAAGTGCATATTCATCCTCCAAAGGCTCATCCATACTAAGCTTTACTTGATCCATTGGCCGAGTACCTCTAAGAGCTCGACCCATAATAGGTTCATAAGACTTCCTTGAAGTTAAAAAACTATCAGGAATTGAACCCTGAAAAACATTTGAAGTAACGAGATTAGGATCTAAGGCTAATAATTGATGCAAAAAAGTACTCCCGGTTCTCCAATGACCGATTATTATTATAGGATCGTCAGGTAATTTATGCTCTTTAATACGATCTCCATAAATTGATTTCTCTTTTCTATGAAAAATTGAAGCCCACATTCCATTCTGAAAAAGAAATAAGAATCTCACTAAATATTTGGGATATAAAGACATTCCATTTTTCATAATAATTTTTATGAACCTGGATAGCCTCATCCCTGCTAATAGGTAAGCACTCTTCATATTCTAAATTTAATTGGAATAATAATCTGCAAGTTTTTATTCTGCTTTACTTTGAATAAAATTAGCAATTGAATTTACATCTTTTAAAACTTCACGAGCAAGATTTTGATCATCAAGACGTACTTTATAATCTCTTTGAATAGCCATAACAAGCTCTATGGCATCTATTGAATCTAAACCTAAAGTATTTTCACCACCAAAAAGGATTAAATCATCACCAATATCCTCTGATTTAACATCTTCCATATTTAATGTTTCAATAATCATTTTTTTAATATCCGCTTTCAAGTCTACTCCTATATTTTCTCCCATTCTATCTAAATATTAAATATTATTAACGACTACTTTTAATTCATTATAAAATTTAGCCTCAGCATCGGCTCTTTCATTTAGCAATTGACCAAGTTCTTGAAGTTTTTCCGATCCTAAATCTCTATTCTTTCCAATCTTGGCTGCAAAGTAAGAAATATTTCTCCAACCATCTCCTATTTCCATCATCTTTTTTGACATCTCATCTAAGTCTTTATTATTAAGAATTTCAGATGCTTGACGAAGAAATGTTGCATATAAAAAGCGAAAACCACCGCCTCCGGTTCCTTGATCCTCCAGAAATACATTAATCTTCATTACCTCATGCGATAAATGATCAATATCCCTTGTTAAATTGGGCCATCCTTGAAGTTTTTTTGCAAAAGTTCGAATTCCTCGAACTCCAATAAAAGGAGGCTGAACGCCTATCATATTATTTATTGTATTCTTAATAGCAACAGGAATTAATTTTTTATAATCAATACTTTCCGGAACAGATTCAATATAATACATAAATCCTTTAGGTGCGAGATATCCTCCTGCAAATCTTGCTTTACGTAAATTATCTTTATGAATTCGAGCTAATTTTGGATAATAACTATCACTTACAATATATTCATCTCCCTCTTTTCCAACAATTGTGATAAAATGAATATTTGCATGAACCCTCTCCCATTGAGGTATATAATCCATATAATAAAAATCAACCTGACAGGCAACAGGAACATCTTCTCCAATTAGCCTATCTAACTCTACCTCTGCCTTTTCCTGATCTTTAAACCTTTGAGTTTTAAATTTTATATCTGTTCTCTTAGCTAATTTCTTTCTTAACTTTCCTGGTTTGGTTCTTAAAATAAACATTGGGAAACTTAAATTCGGAGTCCGGCTTAAATATCCAAAATACAGACCGCTTCCTAAACCAAAAATCATTGGTTCTTTAATTTCCAGTCCCTTATGTTTGATCAATGCAGTTAATGTCCCAGACTCGCAATGAGCCGCCATTTTATGATTAAAAGATTCTATTATCATTTTTTATTTACTTCTATTTTTGTAATTACCAAATTTGGATTATCTGTTTTAATTTGCTTAACAATTATTGGTTGTTTATCCAATTCAGTCTCAGCCCTATTTTCGTTATCTTCAACAACTACCGCTTGAAATAAGTTAGAAACAGGAACGTCAAATGCATAAGCATATTTTTGCAAATCAGACAATCTTATATTTTTAAAGGATTTTACTTTTTGGTGCTTTTTTACTTTATACACAGGAATTCCCGCTCTACGAGCTAATTCAACATCATTAAAATCATGAATAATTTTATAAAAATAAACAGAAGTTATTTCGTTATTTTTCAATTTTTCAAGTAAGGATTTTCTAAGCTTAAGCATTTTCTCCCAGAAATCATCTAAGTAATTTTTTGAGATAAATGAACCCGTTTGAATAGGACCAAATGTGCCGTCTTCTTTTTCAACATACATTATGAGCTGCTGCGGTTCATATTCTATGTAAGCATCTTTTTCTTTCATACAATAGATTTTTCAAAAATTATTTAAGCGTTAAGATTTCTTAATTTTCTGAATTATGAATATTAAAATTCAGTTCACTAAAATAATTCAAATTAAATTAGTGCCAAAATTAATATTTTAAAACAAATTACAAACTCAATAAAAAATTATGTACTTGTCAATACTTGTTATTAATTTGTTAAACATCTGCATTTCAATAAATAAAACCAAATAAAATATAAAAATTAATTATTTATTAAAACGTTTTAGAATTTAAGGATTTTTCAAAGTATTTATTAAATTTGCATACTTAAAAAATAGCTTATAGATTAAACACATTTAATATTATACAACAGAGATGATAATTATTGGGGGAGAAAATCTGAATCTTAATGATTTTAATAAAATCCTTTTCGAAGGAGAAAAAATTGATTTAGATACAAAAGCAATTAAAAAAGTACAAGCTAATTTTAATTTTCTAGACGAATTTTCTAAAAATAAAGTTATTTATGGTATCAATACTTGCTTTGGTCCAATGGCTCAATATAAGATTAGCGATAAAGATCAAAATAAGTTGCAATATAATTTAATTAGAAGCCATGCTGCAGGAAGTGGAAACACTCTTCCTAATATATATGTAAAGGCATTAATGATAGGAAGACTAAACACTTTCATGAAAGGGTTTTCGGGTGTTCACCAAGACGCTATTTTTCTATTAAAAGAATTTATCAATAGAGATATCTATCCAAAAGTATTTGAACATGGTGGAGTTGGTGCTAGCGGAGATCTTGTACAATTAGCTCATGTAGCACTAAATCTTATCGGTGAAGGTGAGATCTTTTTCGATGGTGAATTCAGACCCGCTCTTGAAGTTTTTGAAGCAAATAACCTTACTCCTTTAAAAGTATATTTGCGTGAAGGTTTAGCATTAATAAATGGCACCTCATGTATGACTGGAATTGGTATAATTAATCTAATTCATGCTAAAAACTTATTAAATTGGTCATTAATTTCTTCAAGTTTAATTAACGAAGTTGTTGAGTCAGCTGACGACCATTTCTCGGAGGAACTAAACAAAGTAAAACTGCACGAAGGTCAAAACTTTATTGCAGCAGAAATGAGGAAAATTGTTAATTCAAGTAAATTAATAAAGAAAAGATCAGACCTATTCTTCAATAACAATCATGATGTAGGTGTTATTAAAGTAAAAGTACAAGAATATTATTCTTTACGTTGTGTACCTCAAGTTTTAGGTCCTATTTACGAAACAATACAAAATGTTGAAAAAGTTATTATTAACGAAGTTAATTCGGTTAACGATAACCCTATCATAGATCAAGAAAATGAAGATGTATTGCATGGTGGAAATTTCCACGGTGATTACGTTTCGTTAGAAATGGATAAGTTAAAAATTGTTACAACTAAACTTACCATGTTGATTGAAAGACAAATAAATTATTTGTACAACAACAAAATTAACGAGAAATTCCCTCCATTTGCAAATCTTGGAGTTATTGGATTAGATTTAGGTTTACAAGCAGCTCAATTTACAGCTACATCTACAACAGCAGAGAACCAAACATTATCCAACCCTATGTATGTTCATAGTATTCCAAATAATGGGGACAATCAAGATATTGTAAGTATGGGTACAAATTCAGCTTTAATTACCAAAAAAGTAATTGAAAACTCATTTGAAGTTTTGGCAATTAAATTCATGAGTTTATTACAAGTAATTGACTTTATGGAATTTCAAGAAAGTTTATCCGATACAGGAAAAAGAGTATATAAAGAGATGAGAGCTATTGTTCCTAAAATTGTACATGATGTTCCATTATATAATCATATTGAGAATATTAAACAGTATTTAATAAAAAACAAACTTAACCACATAAAATAATTATAATGAAATTTGCATTAGTTACAGGTGGCTCAAGAGGAATAGGCAAAGCAATTTGTTTACAAATTGCGGAACAAGGATATTATGTTTTAATTAATTATAGAAGCAACACTGAAGAAGCCGAAAATACTTTAGATCAAATAAAAAGTAATGGAGGTTCAGGCGAGTTAATTCAATTTGATGTATCAAACCCTGAAGAAATTAGAACTTCATTGGGTAATTGGAAAGAGAAAAATCCAGATACAGTAATTGAGGTTTTAATTAATAATGCCGGAATAAGAAAAGATGCTTTAATTGTGTGGATGAAAGATGAAGATTGGAAAGATGTTTTAAATACAAATCTGGATAGTTTTTATTATATTACAAAATTTTTGATGCAAGATATGATTATTAACAGATACGGTAGAATTGTTAATGTTGTTTCGTTATCTGGTATTAAAGGATTACCCGGACAAACAAATTATTCCGCAGCCAAAGGCGGTGTAATTGCAGCAAGTAAAGCATTAGCACAAGAAGTTGGAAAAAAGAATATAACAGTTAACTGTGTTGCTCCTGGTTTTATTAAAACGGATATGACTAAAGAGCTTGAAGAAAAAGAGTATAAACGAATGATACCAATGAACAGATTTGGAAATGCTGAAGAAGTTGCTAGTGTAGTTTCTTTTTTAGCATCACCAAAAGCATCATACATAACTGGTGAAGTAATTTCTGTTAATGGTGGACTTTATACATAATAAATAAAATACGGCAATATATCTTATGAATAGAGTAGTAATAACCGGAATGGGAATTTATTCTACTATCGGTAAAAATATTGAGGAAGTAAATAAATCACTTTACGTTGGTGCATCCGGAATTGGATTTGAACAATTAAGAAAAGATATGGGCTTTCGTTCGGGTCTTACTGGTATTATTGAACACCCGGAATTAAAAGGAAAATTAAAACGTCGACAGCGTGTAGGAATGGCTGAACAAGGCGAATATGCTTACATTGCTACAGTTGAAGCTTTAGCACAAGCAAACATTGATGAAGACTTTTTAGAGAAAAACGATGTTGGAATTTTATATGGAAATGACAGCTCAGCCAAATCAATTGTTAATTCATATGATGTTTTAAAAGAAAAAAAGGATACTGCCCTTTTAGGTTCAGGAGCAATTTTTCAATCGATGAATTCAACCATTACCATGAATTTATCAACTATTTTCAAATTAAAAGGTATTAATCTTACAGTAAGTGCTGCATGTGCAAGTGGATCACATTCTATTGGATTGGGTTATCATTTAATTAAGAGTGGCTTACAAAACGCTATAATTTGCGGTGGTGGACAAGAAATCAACTATCAATCAATGGGTAGTTTTGATGGTTTAGGAGCATTTTCTATTCGTGAAGATCAACCTACAAAGGCTAGCAGACCATTTGATCGAGATAGAGATGGATTAGTACCCAGCGGAGGAGCAGCTACAGTAATATTAGAAAGTTACGAATCAGCTAAGAAAAGAGGTGCACATATTATTGCCGAAGTTATTGGTTATGGATTTTCATCAAATGGAGATCATATTTCGGTTCCTAATGTTGAAGGCCCAGCTAAATCACTTGAAGCAGCATTAAAAGATGCTAAAGTTAAAGCAGCACAAATAGATTATATTAATGCTCATGCAACAGCTACACCAGTAGGTGATTTAAACGAAGCGCAAGCAATCAGTAAGGTTTTTGGAAAAAAGACACCTTATGTTAGTTCAACTAAATCGATGACCGGACACGAAATGTGGATGGGTGGAGCAAGCGAAATTATATATTCAGTTTTAATGATGCAAAATTCATATGTTGCCCCCAATATTAATTTCGAAAACCCTGATGAATATTCAGCAAAATTAAATATTGCAACTGAAACTATTAAAAACCATAATATTGATTTATTTTTGTCAAACTCATTTGGATTTGGAGGCACAAATTCAAGTTTAATTGTTAAAAAAACACAATAATTTAATAATCACGAGATAGAATAAAATATGGAGAATAAGGAAATTGTTATTAAAGTAAATGATTTTTTAATCGATGAATTTGAAATTGAAGAAAGTCAACTAGTTCCAGAAGCTAGCTTAAAAGATACATTAGAAATTGATAGCCTTGACTATGTTGACCTTGTGGTTATAATAGAAAAAAACTTTGGATTTAAAGTACAAGGTGAAGATTTTGCAGGCATAAAAACACTTCAGGATTTTTATGATTATATCATAAAACACGCACAAGCCAATTAACCAACATTTAGAAAATTTTCGGAGGTATATAAATGCCATCATGGAAAGGTCAATCTCGCGGCAACATTTTGGGTTATAAAATATTTATTTTTACACTTAAATATTTAGGGCTCTCATTTGCTTATTTTATATTGATTTTTGTTTCTTTTTACTTTTTTCTATTTTCAAGTGCAAGTTCAAAAATTTTATTTCACTATTTTAGAAAAATACTGAAATATTCTAAGACTAAAGCAATTTGGAGTATCTATGCAAACTATTTTGTTTTTGGTAAAGTTTTACTCGACAAATTTGCTATTCTTGGTGGCTTAAAAGGTAAGTTCACATATAATTTTGATGGTGAACACTACCTACGTGAAATGTCTGAAAATAAAACTGGTGGCATAATTGTTAATGCACATATCGGAAATTTTGAGATTGCTGGTCAATTACTCGAAAGATTAAATACCAAAATTAATATATTAATGCTTGATGCTGAGCATCAGAAAATAAAAAATTACCTAACCGAAGTTATTACAAATAAAGATGTAAGTATTATTCCTATCCAGAGTGATTTTTCACACATTGTTCCTATTAGTAAAGCATTAATTGACAAAGAACTAATTGCAATGGCCGGTGATCGATTTATTGAAGACGGTAAAACTGTTGAGGTTGATTTTATGGGACAAAAAGCATCTTTCCCAACGGGTCCTTTTTATTTGGCAGCAAGATTTGGAGTTCCTGTTACTTTTGCATTTGCAATGAAAGAGTCGAAAACACACTATCATTTCTTTGCATCACCTCCTGAAAAAGTAAAGAGATTTAAAAATCCGGAGGAGCAGGATCAAGAACTTAGAAGATTTGTAGAGAAATATGCCAAAGAATTTGAAAGAATTTTAAGAATGTATCCTTTACAATGGTTTAATTATTACCAATTTTGGAAAACAGATTAACAAATGAAACACAATAAAATATTATTCATATCTGCAAATCAACATAAAGTTCCATACCCTGTTTACCCAATAGGGCTTTCTTATATTTCGACTTATCTTCAGGAGAAATTGCCTAATTATGAGAGTAAAATAGTAGATCTAAACTTTAACTCCATTGAAGAATTAAAGACCATAACTAAAGATTATAATCCGAAATATATTGGTGTATCATTTAGAAATGTTGATGATGTTAACTCATACAACCGTGAAGAATTTGTTACTCATTATAAAAATGTAATTGATAATCTACGTACTGTAACTGATGCTAAAATTATTGTAGGAGGAGCTGGTTTTTCAATTTTTCCCGAACTAATGTTTAAACGAATAAACCCGGATTTTGGTGTTTATGGTGAAGGGGAAGAAACCATATTAAAACTGATTAACAAACTTGATAGTAATGAAGATTACACAGATTTAAGCAGATTAGTTTATAAAAAAAACGGACAATGTGTTTTTAATAAAAATGAAAGTTATTTTTCTGATCTGGATTTAGATTTCGATAAAGATTTAATTGATTTTTATTGGGAGAAAAGCGGAATGTTGAATATCCAAACAAAACGTGGCTGTCCATATAAATGCATATACTGTACTTATCCTTTAATTGAAGGAAGTAAGGTTCGTACTTTGAATACCGATAAAATTGTTGATACCTTAAAAAAACTTTATTATCAAAAAGGTATTGATTATGTTTTCTTTACCGATTCTGTTTTTAACATTAGCAATGAATACAATTTTGAACTTGCTGAAAAAATTATATCCAGTGGAATAAAAATTCATTGGGGAGGATATTTCACTTTTAAAAATTTAGATGAAAACCTTTTAAAAACCTTGAAAAAATCAGGTTTACAGCATGTTGAATTTGGAACTGAAGCGATCTCAGAAAAATGTCTAAAAACTTATGGAAAGAATTTCACGGTGAAAGATGTTCTTGAAAAATCAGCATTATGTAATAAACTAGACATTGATTACGCTCATTTCCTTATTACCGGTGGATATGGAGAAACTGACGAAACTGTTAATGAAACTTTTGAAAATTCTAAGTTAATAGATAATACGGTCTTTTTTACTTTCGTTGGAATGAGAATTTATCCGGGAACTAAACTACAGGAGCATGCAATTCGAGAAGGTGTAATTAGTAAGGATGATGATCTTTTAGTACCTAAATATTATCTTTCGAAAGATGTTAATTACGATACTTTAAAGGAACGAGCTTTAAAAACTCGCAAACGATGGGTATTCCCCGATGAGGATACTACTACAATTACAAATAAATTAAGGCAAAGAAATAAAAAAGGACCACTATGGGAATATATGACAATGTAATTGCCGATGGTAAAACAATTCAGACGTTTATTCCACAACGAGAACCTATGGTTATGGTTCAGAAATTGCATAAAGCCGAAGGTGGACAAACAATAAGTAGTTTAGATATTTCTGAAAGTAATATTTTTTGTGAAGAAGGATTTTTACAGGAACCAGGGCTAATTGAAAATATTGCACAAACAGCTGCGGTGGGAGTTGGTTTTGAATATCGAAATGAGAATAAAGATGTTCCTACCGGATATATTGGTGCAGTTCAAAAACTTACTATACATAAATTACCGAAAATAGGGAATACTATAATAACCGAAGTTAATGTTGAACACATAGTATTTAATACAACCTTGATTAACGGTAAAATTACTTGTGATGATCAGTTAATTGCTGATTGCTCGATGAAAATATATTTAAATGAATAAGATAATTAGTAGTGAGTAGTGAGATATAAGTATTAATATTTTTAATTTAAAAAACGAAATAGGAACTTGAATCATTAATTTGAAACCTGTCTGCCGACAGGCAGGCTCGAAACTCGAAACCTTAAACTTAATTCATATGGAAAAAGATAAAGTACCCCAAGATGAAGGAATAACAGCAGGAATATCTCGTGAAGTTCAATACGCTGTTAATAAAGATGGGAAATATGAAAAGGTATTAAGCAAAGGTTGGGAACCTAAGAATATAGTTAATGAGCTAGCCTGGGATGATATTCAAGAAAATATTGATATTGCTAACGAAAAAATTAAGTCAGAAAAAGCAAGTCCTTTATTATATTTTATGGAGAAAAGCATAATGGATGTTTCTTTATTAGCCAATTATGTAGAATTGCCAAAATGGAAAGTAAAAAAACATTTAAAACCCAAAGGGTTTAAAAAACTTAAACAAGGACAATTAGAAAATTACGCGAAAATCTTTGATATTAGTGTTGATTATCTTTTAAATTATAAACCTAAGAATTAAAAATGAAACTTGATTTCGAACATATACCTGCTGGCCATTGTGAAAATGGTGTTATTTCCAGCTTACTAAAATATCATGGACTTAATATAAGCGAAGCCATGGTTTTTGGTATTGGCAGTGGTTACTTCTTTGCATATATGCCTTTTGTAAAACTTAATGGAATACCACTAGCATCATTTCGTCCTGTTCCGGGAATGATTTTTGCAAAAGCAGCAAAACGAATGGGAATAAAAATGAAAAAACAATCTTTTAGGAAACAGCCTAAAAGAGCAATGGATGAATTAGATAGGGTTCTTGAAAAGAAACTACCTGTAGGAATCCAATCCGGGGTTTTTCATTTATCGTACTTCCCTCCTGCTTATCGATTTCATTTCAACGCTCACAATTTAACTGTTTTTGGTAAAGAGGATAACACTTACCATATAAGTGATCCTGTGATGGAGTATCCTACTACGCTTACTTATGATGAACTCAAAAAAGCAAGATTTGCAAAAGGGCCTTTAAGTCCGAATGGTAAAATGTATTACCCAATTGAAATACCAAAAGAAATTGATTTAAAATCAGCAATTCGTAAAGGAATAAAACAAACAGCTGACTGGATGTTAACAATTCCTGTTCCTTTATTTGGTGTAAAAGGGATAAGATATCTTTCAAAAAGATTACGTAATTGGCCAAATAAACTAGGTACTAAAAGAGCGGCCGCATACTTAGCACAATTAGTGCGAATGCTTGAGGAAATTGGAACAGGAGGCGCTGGATTCAGATTTATATATGCAGCATTCTTGCAAGAAGTAGCCGGAGTTATGGAAGACGACAGATACAATGAAATGTCAAAAGAAATGACAAACATTGGTGATAAATGGAGAAATGTTTCATCAAAAGCTGCACAAATATGTAAAGGTCGTTCGTCTGATCCTGATGGTTATAATACCATTGCTAATTTAATGCTTGAGATAGCAGATGATGAAGAAAAGTTTTTCACTGATTTAAAAAAACTAATAAAATAATGCACGAAAATCAGCATATAATTGAATTAAAAAAACTAACAAAATATTATAAAGGATCGAGTATTCCTGCTATTGATAATATTAGCCTTAATATAAACAAAGGTGAGATATATGGTTTATTAGGACCTAACGGAGCTGGTAAAACCACAACAATTTCGATCTTATGTGGATTATTTGGCCCCACATCAGGAAATGTATTTATCGATGGAATGGAATTCCAAAATTCTGCTGAAAAGATTAAAAATATAATTGGTGTTGTTCCTCAGGAAATTGCTCTTTATCCATCACTTACAGCTAGAGAAAATCTTAATTTCTTTGGTCATATGTATGGTTTAAAAGGAAAGCAATTAAAAAATAGAATTGACGAATGCCTTGAATTATTTGGTCTGGAGAAAAATGCTAACCGACGAATTAAGACCTTCTCAGGAGGAATGAAACGACGTATAAATATTATTGCAGGTATTCTTCATAAACCAAAGATTATATATCTAGATGAGCCAACGGTTGGTGTTGATGTACAATCCAGAAATGTGATTCTTGAGCATCTTCGAAATCTCAATTCAGATGGAACAAGCATAATATACACTTCACATTATATGGAAGAAGCTGAAAATTTATGTTCCAGGGTAGCTATTATTGATATGGGTAAAGTAATTACAGAAGGTAAACCAAAAGACCTCATAAACAGCAAAGAAGAATATACCGATTTAGAAAGTATCTTTTTAAACATAACAGGTCGAGCTTTACGCGACGAATAAATTATAAGAATATGCGCAGATTATTTTCATCAATATATAAAGAATTTCTAGTTCTTATAAGAGACCGAGCGGGTTTGGCAATACTATTTGTTATGCCTTTAGTTCTTATAATAATAATGACAATTATACAAGATGCAACTTTTAAAACGGTTACAGAAGTTGATATTTCAATGATTCTTGTAAATAACGACAAAGACAGTTTGGGCGAAGCAATTAGTGAAGGATTATATTCATCTAAATTTTTTAATATAGTTGAAGAAATCGATGGTGAAAAAATCACCAAAGAATTAGCTGAAGAGTTAGTTGCAAAAGGGGAATACAAAATTGGAATTATTATACCTGAAAGAGCTACTGAAGCAATACGAGGGAATGTTAATGCTTTAATTAACAAATCGTTTAAATCTTTCAATATTCCGGGAGTAAAACAAAGAACAAAAAAGAGTTCTATTAATGTTACTATTTTTATTGATCCGGTTACAAGCCCTTCATTTAAAAATATGGTAATGAGTTCTTTAAAAGAATTCACATCCCAACTCGAAATAGAAATGTTTTTTAAGAACTTTTCATTGGCCTTGACTCAGCTAATGCCTAATCAAAAGCCAATTGAATTTGAAAGTTTCGAGACAATTAAATATCAAGAAATATACGCATCGACTACCGGAGATTATAAATTACCAAACTCAGTTCAACATAATGTACCTGCATGGACTATGTTTGCAATGTTTTTCATTGTTTTACCAATGGCAGGAAACATAATAAAAGAACGTGAAGAAGGAAGTGCTTTTAGATTAAAAACAATGCCTGGTTCATATGTAACAGTCATGTTTAGTAAAATATTTGTTTTTCTTGGAGTTGCTTTTTTACAATTCATATTAATGCTTCTTGTGGGTGTTTATATTATGCCTCTTATTGGCTTACCAATGTTAGAAATTGGGCCTCATAAAATAGCATTAGCTGTTATGGCAATAGCATCGGGTTTAGCTGCAACAGGTTATGGAGTAGCAGTTGGAACTATTGCTACTACACATGAACAAGCTGCTACATTTGGTGCTGTCTCAATTATTATTTTTGCTGCTCTTGGCGGAATTTGGGTTCCAGTATATGTTATGCCACCTTTAATGAGAGTATTAAGCCAGTTTTCTCCTCTACAATGGGGTTTAAATGGATTTTACGATATTTTATTACGTGGTGGAGATTTAGTAGTTGTATTAGCTGAGACATCAAAACTTTTAATCTTTTTTGTACTAATGCTTGTAATAGCTTTAGTTTACAATAATTATAATAAAACAAAATAATAGATAGTTACTAGTACTGAGTTTGCTAGTACAGAGTTAAAACAAAGTTTAAAGTACCGAGTTAAAAAAAGTACTCAGATATGGCAGGATTTACAAAATTTGAGGAGATAGAAGCTTGGAAAAAAGCTAGAGAATTATGCGTATTAATTTATAAAATAACTCTTAAAGATAAATTCTCAAAAGATTTTTCTTTAAAAGATCAAATTAAAAGATCTTCAGGTTCTGTAATGGATAATATAGCTGAAGGTTTTGAAAGAGGAGAAAAAAAGGAATTTATTCAGTTCTTATATATTTCAAAATCATCATCTGCCGAAACGAAATCACAACTTTACAGAGCTTTAGATTATGAATATATCAACAAGGAAGAATTTGAAATTTGTTATGAAAAATGTAATGAGTGTGCTAAAATAATAGCAGGACTAATTAACTATTTAAAATCATCAGAAATTAAAGGACCAAAATATCTATAAACTACGTACTAGTTGCTATGTACTTAATACTCGGTACTAGAAACTATGTACTTTAAACTAATTTAAATTGGAAAAGAAGGAATTGATTCATAGAACCGAAATGGTGGTTAGATTCAGCGAAGTTGATTCGATGGGAATTGTATGGCATGGGAATTATGCTAAATACTTTGAAGATGGTCGCGAAGCATTTGGTAAAGCATTGGGATTAAGTTACCTTGATGTATATGCAAATAAACATTTAACTCCACTTGTTAAATTGGATTTTGAGTATAAAACTCCATTAGAATATGGTGATTCAGCTATAATTGAAACCAGATATATTGATCATGAAGCTGCTAAAATTCATTTTGAGTATACAATCATCAATAAGAAAAATAACAAAATTGCAGCTACAGGCGAAAGCATTCAGGTTTTCTTAAATCTCGATCGCGAATTAGTTCTTTTATGTCCTGAGTTTTTCCTTGATTGGAAAAGAAAAATGGGATTAATTCAATAAAAAAAGACATTCATATTATGACTAATATATATACAATTGCTGATAATATTATCACATCATTGGGATTTACGAGTAAGGAAAATTTCGATGCATTAAAACAAGGTAAATCAGGAATTAAACAAACTACAGATCCCAAAATTACTCAAGTTCCGATGTGTGCTTCAATTGTAGATTCGGAAAGACTTGTCACTGAATTTTCTGCAATTGGCAATCCTGAAAAATACACCAGGCTTGAAAAAATGATGATTCTTTCAATTACGGAATCATTAAAACAAACAAACATTGATCCTACGAATGAAGATACGTTATTCGTTTTTTCATCTGTAAAAGGAAATATTGACCTTATTGAGAATGAAAATCATCCTTTTGAGCAAGATAGAATTAACCTATGGGCAATTTCTGATCAAGTTTGTGAATTCTTCAATTCATCAGTAAAACCAATATTTATTTCAAACGCTTGTATATCCGGAGTTTCTGCGATAATTACAGCTGCTCAATTTTTAAAAAATCAAAAGTATAAAAATGCAATTGTTTGTGGTGGTGATGTTATTTCTGAATTCACTCCATCGGGATTTCAATCATTTAAAGCAGTTAGCGAAGAGCCTTGCAAGCCATATGATGCAAACCGAACAGGAATTACTCTTGGAGAAGGAGTTGGTTCAATTATTTTAACTACGAATGAAGAATTAGTAAAAGAAGATAGACCTGTTATTTTCAGAGGTGGCTCGAATTCAAATGATGCTAATCATATTTCAGGACCATCACGCACTGGTGACGGACTTTATTATGCAATTAATAATACGCTAAAGGAAGCAAATAAAACAAATACTGAGATTGATTATATTTCAGGGCATGGAACTGCTACACCATACAACGACGAAATGGAATCGAAAGCTATAACATGGGCAAAACTAGAGCATGTGCCGGTTAATAGTTTGAAATCATATTGGGGACATACACTTGGTGCAGCTGGTATAATAGAATGTGTTGCAGGAATACACTCTATTAAAGAAAATTGTTTAATAAAATCGCTTGGGTATTCCGAACATGGTGTTAGCGAACCAATAAATGTAATTAAAGATTTTAAAGAAACCGAAGTAAGAAATTTTTTGAAAACAGCATCAGGTTTTGGAGGAAGTAATGTAGCTGCATATTTTTCTGAACTAAATTCGGATTAAAGTCCAAAACTGAAATAAATTTAAATTAAATGGAAAACTATATAAGTAAATATTGCATTATAAAACCAAATGAAGTTTTTGTAGATGGGAATCTTGAATTCTCAAATCAGGAACAAGATGGATTTGGTGCTTTTATGAAATCTATATACAAACACAAGGAAATAAAATATCCAAAATATTTTAAAATGGATAATCTTTGTAAAGTTGCTTTTATTGCATCAGAAATTATTTTAAAAGGCAACGAACACATAAAGGAATTGAATCCAACAAAAGTTGGTGTAATTTTACAAAATTCACACTCATCGATTGATACCGATACAAAATACAATGAAACCATAAAAGATAAATCGAATTATTTTCCAAGTCCGGCAGTATTTGTATATACTTTGCCTAATGTAATGATTGGTGAGATTTGTATTCGCAATAAATTTCAAGGAGAAAATACATGTTTTATCGCAAAGGAATTTAATCCTGAATTTATATCAGATTACGTAAACGATTTATTAGATTCAGGTAAGCTAGATGCCTGTATAACAGGATGGTCAGATTACGTTGATGGAGAATATAATGCAATGTTATTTTTAGTAGAAAAAAGTAAGGAAAATAAGAAAGATAATATTAGTTTTAAACCCGAATTCATAAATCAATTAATTAAGTAAAGAAATGGAAAATTTAATAGTAAAGATAAAAGAGCAAGTTATTGAAGTTTTGAACTTAGAGGATGTTGAAGCTGCTGATATTGACTCAGATGCTGCACTTTTTGGCGACGGATTAGGGCTTGATTCAATTGATGCATTAGAATTAATTGTTTTACTTGAAAAGCAATATGGAATTAAAATCGAAGATCCAAAAGATGGAAAAAAGATTTTCCAGACAATAAGAACTATTGCAGAATTTATAGAAGAAAATAAGAAATAAATCATTTTTAGTAGAAAGAGGAATTTTTACATGTCAAAAAGAATTTTTGTTACCGGTATAGGTATAATATCAGGAATTGGGAATAATGTTGACGAAACATTTGAATCGATAATACAAAAAAAGTCGGGTGTAACTGAAATAAAATATCTTAAGACAAATCATAAAGGTAAAATTCCAGTTTCTGAAGTAAAACTTTCAGAAGATGAATTAATTGAATTAGCCGGACTTGATAAAAACGGATCTTATACCCGATCAACATTAATTGGTGTTATTGCAGCTAATGAAGCTGTAAAAAATGCGAAAATTGATAATATAAAGGAGTATAAAACTGGTTTAATTTCCGGGACTACTGTTGGTGGAATGGATAAAAGTGAACTTCACTATAAAGATCTTTTAACCACTACAAAAAACATTGAATTCATTGAAAGTCATGATTGTGGTGATAGTACTGAACGAATTGCAGATTCAATTGGAGTTAAAGATTTTGTTTCCACAACAAGTACTGCATGTTCATCGGCTGCAAATTCAATGATTTTAGGCGCCAGAATGATAAAGAATGGATTACTCGACCGAGTTATAGCAGGCGGAATAGAATCCTTGACCCGTTATCACATGAATGGTTTTAATACTTTAATGATTCTTGATCGTGAACCTTGTAAACCTTTTGATGAAAATCGTCAAGGGTTAAATTTAGGTGAAGGAGCAGCTTTTCTTGTGCTTGAATCGGAAGAGCTTGTCAAGAAAAATGGCAGTAAAATTCTTGCTGAATTCACTGGTTATGGAAATTCTTGCGAAGCTTTTCATCAAACAGCATCTACTCCTGAAGGAAAAGGTGCTTATAGAGCGATGAAAGAAGCATTAGACAGAAGTGGATTAAAACCTGAGCAGATTGACTATATTAATGCTCATGGAACCGGAACAGATAATAATGATTTATCGGAAGGTAGAGCTATAGATAAACTTTTCGGCCCAAATCATCCAAAAATAAGTTCAACTAAAGCATATACAGGTCATACAACAAGTGCAGCAGGAGGTGTAGAAGCCGTTCTGTCAATTCTATGTATTCAGAATAATATGATTTTTCCAAATTTGAATTTTAAAGAACAAATGAAGGAATTAAACTTTAGTCCTGTTACAGAATTATTGGAAAATGTTAAGGTTGATCATGTATTATCAAATTCATTTGGTTTTGGCGGAAATAATTCTGCATTAATTTTTTCAAGATATTAATATGGATGTTTATATAAAAGGTATAGGTAATATATCTCCTCAAAATACGATTGATAGCAATATTTTCTTAGATGATATTGTGAATCATGATGCTGGTTTTCTCACGAGCATAGCTCCTATTTACAAAGAATTTATAAATCCCATTAAACTTCGCCGTATGAGCAAGTTGATAAAAATGGGAATTTGTGCCTCAAAACTATGCTTAAAAGATGCTGGAATTGAAAACCCGGGAGCAATTATTACAGGAACAGGATTAGGATTAGTAGGTGATACTGAGAAATTTTTAAATCAGGTTCTTGATTATAATGAGGAATTCCTTGCTCCTACTGCATTTATTCAATCAACACATAATACTATTAGTGGTCAGGTTGCTATTGCGTTACAATGTTTTAACTATAATAACACATACTCTCATCGAGGATTTTCTTTTGAAAGTGCATTATTGGATGGTATGCTTTTGATAAAAGATAAAGATGCTGAAAATGTTTTAGTTGGAGGTTTTGATGAAATTACTCCCGAGCATCATTCTATTGTTAAAAAAACGCGATGGGTAAAAAATGAAACCATCAAAAGTTTAGAGCTTTTAGACCATAAAACAAAAGGAACAATTGTTGGCGAAGGTGTTGGTTTCTTTTCCTTAACTGGAGAAAAAGAAAATACTTATGCTAAAATTAAGGATATAAAAACCATTTATAAGCCTGAGAATAAAGAAGAAATTGAAGCTAAAATAAGTCAGTTCTTAAATGAAAATGATTTAACTAAAGATGATATTGATTTAGTAGTTCTTGGAATTAATGGAAATGTTGACACCGATGATATTTATTATCATTTAGCTGATAATTATTTTAATACCAACTATGCATATTTTAAACACCTTTCTGGTGATTATCATACAGTTGGTGCATTTGCATTATGGTTTGCAGCGAATACTATTAAACATCAGAGAGTACCTGAAGTTGCTCGTTTCAGAAAAGAAAACTTTACTGAAAAACCAATAAAAAACGTATTGGTATACAATCATTTTAGAGAAGTTGATCACTCATTATTTTTATTATCTCAATGATAAAACCAAGAACCACAATAGTTCTTTACATCATTGTATTAATCCAGGTTTATCTCTTTCTTCCGTGGAAAGGGATATTTTTTATTGTAATTAGTCTGTTATACTTAATTCATTTAGTTTATTGTTCTACTAGTATTTGTTCTCAAGCATATATTAAAACATTATGCAAAGCAGATACAACTGAAAAAAAAATCGCTATCACTTTTGATGATGGGCCTGATTCTGAAATCACTCCAAAAGTCTTAGAAATACTTGATCAATATAATGCAAAAGCCACATTTTTCTGTATTGGCAAGCATATTGAGAATAACGAAGATCTAATAAAAATGATTGATAAAAAGGGTCATTTAATTGGCAATCATACATGGACTCATGATCGTTGGTTTGATTTATTTTCTGCAAAAAAAATGAAAGCTGAAATTGAAAAAACATCCGGCTTACTATTTGAAATCATAAATAAAAAAATAAAATTATTTCGTCCACCATATGGAGTAACTAATCCAAATTTGAAGAAAGCAATTAAGGATAATGATTTTTATACTATTGGTTGGAGTCTTCGTTCTTTAGATACAATGAACAATACTCAAAAAACATTAAAGAGATTAAAAAATAAATTATCATCAGGAGATATTATTTTATTTCATGATAATCGGGAACATATTGTTGATATTTTAAAAGATTTCTTAGAATATACAAAGAAAGAAGGCTTTGAAATAGTTCCTCTTGCACAATTATTAAATATTAAAGCATATGAATAAAATATTAAGTACAATTATTAGTGTCTTTATCTTCACGAGCATTTTATTTGCTCAAGAAAATGATTTTAAGGCAGTAAAAGATATTCAGAAAACAAAAATAGAACTCAGTAAACTTTCTGAAAACACATCCTCAATTCAGAGTAAATTTATACAGGAAAAACATCTAAGTTTTCTTACAGAAAATATCATTTCTAAAGGAGAATTTTATTTTAAAAGCCCTAATCAGCTGCGCTGGGAATATTCAGAACCATTCGAATACATTATTGTGTTTAATGATAAAAATATTCTCATTAAAGATGAAGATAAAATCAGCACATTTGATACTGAATCAAATAAGATGTTTAGTGAAATAAATAATATGATGATTGGCTCAATTCAAGGTAGCTTATTTACTGATGGAGAAAGATTTAATGTTAAGTATTTTGAAAATAGCAATCAATATCTTTTGGAACTGGATCCTAAACTACCTGAAATGAAGAGCATGTTAAAGACAATCAAAATATATATTGATAAAGCGGACGTTTCTGTTTCAAAAATAAAAATGATAGAAAGTTCCGATGATTTTACCAGCATTGTTTTTATAGATAGAAAATTGAATCAAGCAATTGATAATGTAATATTTAACATTCAGTAGCTGGTATTTATTTTGATTATTTTTTCTTTGTGATACTTAGTACTTCTTAGTGGAACTTTGTGTAATAGCTATACCACAAAGCTACGCAAAGCACACTCAAAGTTACACAAAGACAAAGCACGCAAAACATAACATAATGAATATAGAACACAGAATATTGAATTTCAAAATAAAGCTCCAAATTAACATATCTAAATTCATTTTTAGATATTCTATATTATTTCTCATTTTAATAATTTCAAGTTGTTCAAATCCTTATAAAAATCTCACAAAAACCGAATATCCAATTAACGATATTCAGGAAATACCCTATGCCCTTCCCTTTTCAGAAAAAGCATTAATTTATAAAGCCAATATCAACTTTTATAAAAATGATATTAGTGGATTATTAATCATTAAAAAAACGGATAACAATATTTACCGAATTGCCTTAACTACACAATTTGGATTAAAGATTTTTGATTTTGAATTAAATCATGGAATTTTAAACGTAAAACATTGCATTGAATATCTTAATAAAGAAGTTATCATTAAAACTTTCCAAACAGATTTCAATTTACTTTTAATGCAAAATAATACTGAAGCAATTTATTTCATTAAAAATACAGAAATGAACCAAAATATTTGGCAATTTTCATCAGGTAAAATAAATCGTTATTATATCCAAAATTCAGAATCAGAAAAGATTGAAAACATTAGTTCTAAGAAACGAAATTCAGAAAAAATATCAGTAGGTTTGCATAATTACAAAGCTAATATTCCTATGAATATCACTTTGGAACATCATAATATAAAACTAAAAATGAATCTTAAATTGATACAATAAAACTATGCTTTTAAAAGATTTCTATACCATTGTTGAATTAGATAATAGCGATAAAGAAAATATAAAAGCAATTATCGATTTAAATAAAGATCATGAGATTTACAAGGGGCATTTCCCTAATAATCCGGTAGTTCCGGGAGTTTGCCTTACTCAATTAATTAAGGAAGTAATGGAAAATTCCGAAAGTAAAGCTCTCCAACTTTCTTATGCAAAGAATATAAAATTTATGGCTGTTGTAAATCCTGAAATAAACACCAGACTGCAAATTGATTTAAAAGTAAAATATGACACTGAACAAGAGCTTATAAAAGTTAACAGTGTTACACACTTTAATGATCAGGTTTTTTATAAATTTCAAGGCAATTTTAAAGCGAAATAAATTTAAAAAAACATGGTTAAATCGCATAATAAAAACAAAGAGGTGTTTAAAGAGAAAAAGTATTGTGTAATTATTCCAACATACAATAATCATCAAACTATAAAACAAGTAATTAAAGACGTTCTTGAATATACCGATCAGGTTATTGTAGTTAATGATGGATCAACGGACACGACAGAAGAAATTCTAAATAAAATAGATCAAATTGAAATTGTAAGCTATCCAAAAAATAAAGGTAAAGGATATGCACTTCGTCAGGGATTTAAGTTTGCCTGGAAACAAGGCTACGAATATGCCATAACAATTGATTCCGATGGACAGCATTTCGCAAGTGATCTTCCCAAGTTCGCTGAAGCCATTGAAGAAAATCCTAATGCAATTATTATTGGAAACCGAAATATGGAACAGGCTGGTATTCCCGGTAAGAGCAGTTTTGGCAATCGTTTCTCTAATTTCTGGTTTAGATTAGAAACTGGTATTAAAATGCCCGACACTCAATCTGGTTACAGATTATATCCTTTAAAGCCAATAAGTAAAATGATCTTTTTTACTCGTAAATATGAGTTCGAAATTGAAGTTATTGTACGTGCCGCTTGGAAAGGAGTTAAAGTTACTGATGTTCCGATTCAAATATATTATGCTCCTATAGAAACACGTATTTCTCATTTCAGGCCATTTCGGGATTTCTCGCGTGTAAGCATATTAAATACTTTTTTAGTGATTTATGCTTTGCTTATCGTAAAGCCTTTTGAATTTATTAGAAAACTTAATAAAAAAAGTATTCAGGAGTTCTTCCAAACACAAATAACTCAAAATAAGGAACCAAGTATAAATATCACTTTTGCAGTAATGCTAGGTCTATTTATGGGAGTTGCTCCTGTTTGGGGATATCAAATGCTAATAGCATTTGGATTAGCGCATTTGTTAAAACTGAATAAAGTAATAGTATTAGTTACATCAAACATTAGTATTCCGCCTATGATACCAATAATAATTTTTGGTAGTTTTAAAATGGGTGGATTATTTATAGAGTCGAATAAACTCAACGTAATATACGATAAAGGTTTAAGTCTTGAATTAATTAAAGATAATATAGTTCAATATCTTGTTGGCAGTATAGCTTTTGGAATAAGCTTAGCTCTTGTATTTGGAATTGTAACATATATTTTACTTTTAATATTCAGGAAACCTGCATATAAGAAAGTAAATTAATGCTTCTAGATTTTTAAACAATATTTAAAACAAACCTTTATCCCAGAACTTAGAAAATTATGTCAAGTATTTTTAATGGTTTATACGAAATATTTCAAAAGTTTAGAATTTCATTGATTTTTCTAGTGCTTATTATCTTTGGTATATCGACTTATTTTGCAACAAAAATTCGATTCGAAGAAGATATAACCGGAATGTTACCATCTGATGAGAATATTCAGAAAATAAGCTTGGTTTCGCAAAACATCAACTTTATGGATAAGTTGATTATAAACATCGCTTTAAGCGATACAAACCAATCCTCTAATCCTCAAAAACTGATTGAATTTGCTGATCAATTAAACAAAAAACTATTAGATTATAAACCTGGATTTATTAAAGATATTAACTATCAGGTTTCCGATAAAATCATGTACGATGTATATGATATATTCTTTGAAAATCTCCCTGTATTTCTTGAAGATAAAGATTACGAAAGAATTGATAGTTTGATTCAGCAATCGTCTGTTGAAAAATCAGTTAAGAATAATTTCAAAACACTGATTTCTCCTGCCAGCATGGTGATGAAACAGTTTATAATGAAAGATCCGCTCCACTTCACTCCTATTATTCTGAACAAATTAAATACTTTTCAAATTGGAGATAATTATGAAATCTATAATAGCAGGATTTTCACTAAGGACAAGAAGAACCTGAATATTTTTATAACATCAGCTTTTTCATCAGGAGAAACCCAGCGTAACGGTGAATTAATTACCATTCTTAATGAAACAATTGATAGTCTTGAATTACAATTTAACAATGAAATAAACGCACAATATTATGGTGCAGCTGCTGTTGCTGTTGGAAATGCAAGTCGTATAAAAAAAGATATAAAACTTACTGTTACCATAGCGATGCTTGTATTATTGGTATTTATGAGTTTGTTTTTCAGGAAGAAAAGTATATTTCTTATTCTTTTTTTACCTGCTATTTTTGGAGGTAGTTTATCCTTAGCAATACTATATTTAATAAAAGGTAGCATATCGGCTATATCGCTTGGGATTGGTTCTGTGCTATTAGGTATTACAGTAGACTACTCCTTGCATTTATTTACGCATTACCGAAGTGTTGGAGATGTAAAAAAAGTTTTAAAGGATATTGCAACGCCTGTATTAATGAGTACCATGACTACTGCATCGGCTTTTTTATGTTTGCTATTTGTTAGTTCGAAAGCACTACAGGATTTAGGTATGTTCGCTGCGATAAGTGTAAGTGTTGCTGCTCTTTTTTCACTTATTGTTTTACCCCATTTCTTAAAGAAAAAAGACTTCGAGAAGAATAAGCAAATTGAACGAAAATCAATAATAGAAAAGATTACATCGTATCCGTACGAAAATAATAAGTATCTGATTTTTGGAATTATAACTTTTACAATTGTTTCCATATTCTTCTCCGGGAAAACATCTTTTGAGGGTGATATGGATACAATGAGTTATGTATCAAAAGAGTTAAAAGAAGCTGAAGATAACTTAAATAAGATTGCTAAAGTAACCCTCAAATCAGTCTATTTAATTAGTACGGGAGATAACTTACAGGAAGCTTTACAAAATAATGAGAAGGCTATCCCTGAACTTAACAGACTAAAGCAAAGCGGTATAATTAATCAATATACATCCATTAGTAAAATTTTAATTTCTGATTCACTTCAAAAAGAACGAATAAAAAAATGGAATGCTTTTTGGACACAAGAGAAAACAGATCAGTTAAAACTAGATCTACTTATTTCAGGCGAAAAATATAAGTTTACACCCGATGCATTTAAATCTTTTTATCAACTAATTGAAAAAGAAATAAAACCCATTAAACCGGATGATCTGGGCGAATTACGAAAATTATTTCTAAATGAATATATTACTGAACACGATGATATTACTACAGTTGTCAGCATATTAAAAGCAGATGAATTAAACAAACCAGTTATTTACAATGCATTTGCCAAAGAAGATAACTTGGTGGTATTCGATAAAAAATACATGACCGATAATTTGGTTCGTGTATTAAAAAATGATTTTAATTTATTAGTAAAGTTGTCCCTTGTAATTGTGTTTTTAATACTTCTGTTATCATTCGGAAGAATAGAAATTGCACTTCTTACTTTTATCCCAATGGCTATTTCTTGGATTTGGACTCTGGGAGTAATGGGCATTTTTGGAATAAAATTCACTATTTTTAATATCATAATTTCAACATTTATTTTCGGATTAGGGATAGACTATTCTATTTTTATAATGCGTGGCATGCTGCAAGAATATAAGTACGGTGTAAAAAATCTAAACTCTTATAAAACCTCCATATTACTTTCAGGAATAACCACAGTTACAGGAATTGGGGTATTAATTTTTGCTAAGCATCCTGCATTAAAATCCATGGCATTGCTTTCAATAATTGGAATACTTTCGGTAATAATTATTTCATATACCATTGAACCTGCATTATTTAAGTTATTTATTTTAAATCGCAAAAAGAAAGGTAAAATTGCATTTTCATTTCAGGAATTTATAAACTCAATTATTGCATGGAGTTTATTTATTGTTGGATCAATTTATATAACCATTATTGGATTCATTCTATTTAAAGTACTTCGATTAAAAAGTAAAAATACTAAGCGATTTCTACATTATTCCATAAAATATTCAACTAAGGCTCTATTTTATGGAATGTTTAATATTCGTAAAAAAATTATTAATCCTAATAAAGAAAAATTTAAAAAGCCCGGTATTATAATTTGTAATCATCAATCTCATCTTGATTTGATCTACAATATGTCCATGAGTTCCAAAATCATTATTCTAACAAATGACTGGGTTCAGAAAAGTAAAATTTACGGACAACTGGTTCAACTTGCCGATTTTTATCCTGTCAATGAGGGTTACGAAGCTTTAATTCCAAAACTTAAAGAAAAAATAGCAGATGGATACTCAATATTAGTATATCCGGAAGGTACCCGAAGTGCTAATTATAAAATGAAACGATTTCATAAAGGAGCTTTCTATTTAGCAGAAAAGCTAAATCTTGATATCTTACCAATTGTAATACATGGTGCCGGTTATTGCATGACAAAAGGCGATGATTTATTGGTTAAGAACTGTACTGTTACAATTAAATATTTAGATCGAATTACTCCGGAAAACAAAAACTATGGAAAGAATTATTCTGAAAGAGCTAAGCAAATTGGTAAATATTTCAGAGAAGAATACAATCAATTGAGGTTAGAACTAGAGGACACCAAATATTATCGGAATCAATTAGTTAAAAACTATTTGTACAAAGGGCCGGTATTGGAATGGTACTTAAAAGTAAAACTTAAACTTGAAAATAATTACGAATTATTTAATTCCTTAATCCCTCGCAAAGGTAAAATCTATGATATAGGTTGTGGGTATGGCTATCTATCATATATGCTCCACTTTGTTTCAGATGAAAGAATTATAAGAGGTATAGATCATGATTCTAAAAAGATTTTAGTTGCCAATAACTGTCCATCGAAAAACGAGAAGATTGATTTTGAATGTGTGGATATCACAAAATATAAATTTGAACCTGCTGATGTATTTTTACTTAGTGATGTATTGCATTACATCCCTAAAAAAGATCAAGAAGAAGTAATTTCAAATTGTATAGAAAATTTAAACGATGACGGGAGGATTATCATTCGTGATGCTAATACAAAATTGAAAGAACGACATAAAGGCACTCGATTTACAGAACTTTTTTCCACCAAAGTATTTGGTTTTAATAAAACCACAAGTGAATCAAAAGAACTTTATTTTGTATCTTCAGATGATGTTTTTGAAATATTTAAAAAGCACAATATGGAAGTAGAAATTGTAGATCAAACCAAACGAACTTCTAATGTTGTTTATATTATTAGGAAAAAAACTACTTATTAATTATGCCAAAATTCGATGTTGTTATAATAGGAAGTGGACTTGGAGGATTACTTTGCGGTAATATTCTTAGCAAAGAGGGTATGAATGTTTGTATTTTGGAAAAGCAAAATCAGTTTGGAGGTAACTTACAAACCTTTAAACGCGATGGTAAAATTTTTGATACTGGAATACATTATGTTGGGGGATTATCCGAAGGTCAAAACACGCATCAATACCTCAAGTATTTTGGTATTATCGATAAACTCAATCTTAAAAGATTGGATATAAATGGATTTGATAAAATCAACTTTGAAGGTAAAACCTACTCTTATGCTCAGGGATTTGATAATTTCATTGAAACTTTGGCGAATGATTTCCCAGCCGAGAGAAATGCCTTAATAGAATATGTTAAAAAGATTCGAGAAATTTGTGATCGTTTTCCTTTATATAATATCAGGCCAAATTTAGGTTTAGATAATGAATTGCAATACTTTGAAACTAGTATTGGAGATTTTTTAAACTCGATTACTCAAAATAAAACATTACAAAATGTTTTGGCAGGTAATAATATGCTTTATGCTGGAGTTCAAGATAAAACACCAATCGGAATTCACGCTTTAATAACAAATTCATTAATTGAAAGTGTATACCAATTTGTGGGTGGTAGTCAACAAGTTGCCGATTTATTAATTGAAACCATTAAAGATAATGGTGGCACATTAATGAATAACAGCAAAGTACAAAAACTAGAGTTAAATAACGGAAAAATTGAGTCAGCTATTTTAAGCAATGGAGATATAATTGAAGCTGATAACTTCATTTCAACAATTCATCCGGCACGTACTTTGGAGATGACTGACACAAAAATGCTACGAAAATCGTATCGCTCACGAATAAATGAATTAGACGAAACCATGTCTATTTTTGTTTTATATGTAAGCCTCAAACCAAATAGTTTTAAATACCAAAATTCTAATTACTATCATTTTAATGATGATAGTGTATGGAATGTCTCTAATTATAGTTCTGATCGCTGGCCGCAAAATTTTCTATTTTTAACTTCTCCAAACACTAATTCTGATGAATACGCAGAAACAGCAATAGCCATGAGCTATATGCATTATGACGATGTTAAGCAATGGGAAAATTCCAAAATTGGTAAACGAGGTAATGAATACGAAGCTTTCAAAAAGCAAAAAGCTGAAAAATTAATTGAGCAAATTGATCAACAATATCCTAATTTCAGTACAAGCATAAGCAAGTACTACACCTCTACTCCTCTTACTATAAAAGATTACACTGGCTCAAAATATGGTTCGATGTATGGAATTATGCATGATAGTAATAATCCTTTAAAAACAAAAATATCCCCAAAAACAAAAATCCCTAATTTATTGTTAAGTGGACAGAATGTTAACATTCATGGATTTCTGGGTGTTACTATTGGCTCGGTTCTTACTTGCACCGAAATGCTGGGAATGGAATATTTAATGAAAAAAATTCAGAATGCATAAGATAAAGAAAATATTAAAGACGCTATTAAAATCAGTTATTATTCTGATTATTATAATATTAGTATTGGTTGTTATTTTCAAAATTACAACAAAACTTAATCCACCAACGATTGAAAATACCGAAATAGAGAATTTACAAACTACCCAGGTTGATTCGAGCTTTTCATATATAAAAAACAACTGGATAAATAGAAATAAGTTTGGATTGTGGGAAATGTATATTGAGGGCGAAGCTTACGAGCGTGGAATAATTAATGGAAAACTTTCCAAAGATCTTATTTACAAACAAGAAAATGCTTTTGTAAATCAAATAAAATTGATGATTCCATCGGAATCGTATTTAAAATTTTTAAAAAGCTTTATAGGATTTTTTAATAGAAATATCGATAAACATGTAATAGATGAGTATCAAAAAGAAATTTATGGTATTTCTAAGTCTGCATCGGAGAAGTTTAACTTTATAACACACAATTATCAGCGTATTTTGAATTACCATGCGGCACACGACATTGGGCATGCATTGCAAAATATGAACCTGGTAGCCTGTACTGCATTCTCAGGATGGGATTCCAGATCAGCCGATAGTTCATTGATTATTGGCCGTAACTTCGACTTTTATTCTGGAGATGAATTTGCCGAAGATAAAATCATTCTGTTTTGTAATCCTGAGAAAGGATATAAATTTATGATTGTAACATGGGGAGGAATGATTGGCGCTACATCAGGAATGAACGACCAAGGCTTAACTGTAACATTAAATGCAGCTAAATCGGATATTCCATTTGGTGCCGCCACACCAATTTCTATTGTGGCTCGTGAAATATTACAATATGCCTCAAACATTGATGAAGCTTTCGAGATTGCTAAAAAACGTAAAACTTTTGTTTCTGAATCATTATTCATAGGATCAGCAAAAGACGGTAGAACGGCTACAATTGAGAAATCTCCAGATAATCAAGCGCTATTGGAATCAAATAATGATTATATCATTTGTAGCAATCATTTTCAAAGTACCGAAATGCAAAAAGACGAATTTGCTAATGCAAAAATTGAGGACTATGCTACAACTTATCGCTTTAATAGAGTTGAAGAATTATTAGAACAAAATCAAAAGTTAGATATAAATTCAGTTGCTAAAATTTTACGCGATCAAAAAGGTTTAAACAATGAAGATATTGGAATGGGAAATGAAAAGGCTATAAATCAACTTATAGCACATCATTCAATTATTTTTAAACCCGAAGAATTAAAAGTCTGGGTTTCAACTTCTCCATTTCAATTGGGTGAATTTGTTTGTTATAACTTAAATAAAGTTTTTAATGAAGCCGATAGCATTAAAGAATCCAAAGTAATTTACGAAGCTGATTTTACTATACCTGCGGATTCGTTTTTGTATTCAAATAATTATAAAAACTTTATTCGATTTAAAGAGATAAGAACTCAGATACAATCAGCCATTAAAACCAAAACTAGAATTCCTGAAGAAGATTATCTCTTTAATGAAATCATAGAACAAAATCCTGATTTTTTTGAAACATACGTATATCTTGGTGATTATTTTAGACTTTTTAATATGCAGGATAAAGCTGTTTTAGCTTACAAAAAGTCTTTAAAAATGGAGATTCCTAATATTTATCAACGAGAAAGTATAGAAGAAAAGATAATAACAATAGAAGAATATTAAATTCCAAATAACAATATGCAAATCTCAAATAAATTACAAACACCAAAAACCAAACCTTTATAGGTTTTAAATTGGATTTTGACCTTTGGGGTTTTATTTGTTTTTTGGTATTTGAAATTTGTTATTTTTAATAATCAACGATTAATAAAACCAATATTTAATGCCTGAAGCAAACAAAATAGAATATGATATAGCAATTATAGGAGCTGGAATTAGTGGTCTAACCACCGCTGCCATTGCCGGACGATTTGGATTAAAATGTTGTATTCTGGAAAAAGAACCCAATGCAGGAGGATATTTAGCAGGATTTGACAGAAAAGACTTTCATTTTGATTCAGCAATACATTGGTTAAATCAGTGTAATAAGGATGAAATGGCGGGCAGAATTTTCAGCCTTATCGGATCAGACAGTCCTAAAATTAAAACAATGGAGAAGATCCATCGTTTTAAAGGTGAAACCTATGATTATCTATTGACAAACAATCCTGATAAACTTAAGGAAACTTTAATAAAAGATTTTCCTCACGAGGAAGATGGAATTATAAGATTCTTTCAGGCTGCAAAAAACATAGGAACAGGATCATTAAATTATGCCAATCTTTTTAGAACCGATGAAAGCATGTCTTTCGTTGAAAAAGTTTTTTTCAAGCTTAAATTATTTCGATTTATATTTCCTCTTATTAAGTACGTATTTTACAGTGGAGAAAAGGGTGTTCCTAAAGGATTAAATAAATTTTTCAAGGATAAAAACCTGCATAAATTATATAGTTCTGAAAAAGATCTACTTTCTTGCTTATTCCCAATTGGTTGGGCATATAATAATGGTTATCAAATTCCTGAGAAGGGTGGCGCAAGAGTCTTTATACAGTGGTTAACGCATGTTAACAAGAAACTTAATAACGATTTAATTCTTAATGCTAAAGTTACCAAACTCAAAATCGTAGATAAATCGTGCGAAAACATTGTTTTTCTGCAGAAAGGAGAAGAACATACAATAAAAAGCAAGTTTGTTATCTCAACAAATGATGTAGAGACTTTATACACTAAAATATTGCCCAAAAATACGGTATCACAAAAGTTTATTACTAAACTTAACGATGCTGTTTTATATAGTTCTGCATTTACTGTATCTATTGCTATAGATTGCCCAACAGAAAATTTAGGGATTCATCAGGAATTAATTAATATTAGTAAAGAAGGTATTAAAAGGGATGATCACGACTGTGGCGATCCTTTACTTAGTGATATCAGTGTAATTGCACCATCAGCTAGAGATAAATCGCTAACTCCTGAAGGAAAAGGCTTAATTTCATTATTAATTCCTGCCTATATTGAATATAAGGATTATTGGCAAACAGAAAGAGATGAAGATGGGAATTATATTCGGGGTGAAAAATATAAAAAACTTAAAACCGAAGTAGCAGAAACTTTAATTCAGAGAGTTGAAAAGGAATTGTCCATTGATATAAAAAAGCATATCCTATTTTATGATGTTTCAACACCTATAACATATTTAAGATATACAGGAAATAAGAATGGTACTATGATGGGAGCTCGACCGGGCAAGGAAAATATGCAAGCAGGAATAGCGCATCATCAAACGGTTGTTAAAAACTTAATTTTAAGTGGTCATTGGTCTGATTTAGGTGGTGGTGTTCCAATATCTGTAAAAGCTGCAATTAATGCCGTTCTATTGGTTCTTAAAAAGGACAATAAAGAATCTTTTAACCTACTTGCAAAATATATGGATGGGAAAATTGATCTTGATCAATTTAATACTTCTTCTCTTGTGAAGGATTATGATAATTCGTGGAATTTTTAAAAAATAGTTCCAAGTTTCTAGTTTAATGTTCCAAGTTGAAGCACTATTAAACTAAGGTGTAAATTTGAAACTCTTATCCTTTGAAATTAAATTTTTGTTCGTAAAATTTAATTGCATCTTAAAAAGTTTGCACAAACCCTGTAGCCTGAGGTTCTCGAAGGCTACAAAACAAAATAGCTCTGAATTGAATTACTATTAAACTCAAAGTGTTAAAACTTAAACTCCTATCCTTTAAAATTAAATTTTTATTCGTGAAATTAAATCAAAATCTTGTATCTTATATCTTGATACTTGTGCCTATTGCTCGAAGGCTATTTTAAAGGGTAAAAAAAAATACATATGCTATTTTGTCTGGATAATCAATTAAACTTTGCTTTAAAAACCCACCAATTCTCAGGCTAATTCTTCAATTTCAATACGAACAATCTTATATCCTTTTAAACTTTCGTTAGCCGCAAAAATAACGCCTATAAGAACAGTTAACATTCCGATTAAAAAAAAGATTAAACTAAAAAACTCGACTACGCTTGATTTTGCAAACAAATTAATTCCAATACTTAGCGATGCAATTATAAAACAAGCAACTGCAAATGAATATGCAAAAACAGCATCACGAACAATCCGAACTCGGTCGTTTAATTTATCAATTTGCACACGAATATTCTTTTCTCGTTTTACGTCATCTTCCTTTTTATTCTCTAAATGTTGAATCTTTCGATTTTCATCGTTTAATAAACGAATTCGATTTACTACGATTGAGTATTTATTATTCATTCCAAGAATTAATAATCCACAAGCCGAGATCATTAAACCTGGAGCCAACATCGCTTGTATAACTTTTACAATTGAATATTCCATAACTTAAAATTTTAATATTATTTACTAGTTATTAGATTAAAAATAATTTACAATATCCAGAATATAATTACCGAACATATAAATAATTATTAATCAATCTTCAACAACCTAATAGGGTGTAGAATTTGAGTTTTGAATTTTTTTGAGTTTTTTTTGATTTGAAATTTTCAAATAAAATATATTACTAAAGTGCAAGAACTTTATTCTGTATTTTATTTTCTGCAAAATTGCAATTTTCTAATTTACGATCAAACAGTTTTCGTTTTTTAAATTCAGCAATTTTACCGACGTTCCATTGATCTATGGGGCGCAAACAACCAACGATTATTGAGTTTAAAACTCTTCGCTTTTATTCTCCTTACTTCTTCAAAAATGGCTTAGGTACCTGCGGCAATCCAGCCCATTGAGCAATATCATTATAAGTTTTGGCAATATCTTGTGCTATGCCAATACCGTGTTTAATTCCTTTAACGGTTTTATGCAGTTTAGAACCTTCATCACCTAATTCCTCTACCATTCGTTTTAATCTATTGCCTATGCCAGTTTCCTTAATTTCTTCTTTATTCTCACAATCCTTTATCGCTTTAAAAGCTTTAGCTGTATTTTCCAGTTCATTTGCATCTTCACTATTACCACTTTCTGTTAGCTTTTGAGCCAATTCATTTAAATTGCCCTGCAAACCAATATTACAATCTTTAAAGTTAAAAGTATTATGAGTTGAGTTATCAATATCATGCCCGACAATTGTAGTATTTGGAGCATTTATATTATATGTAGTAACTACACCTCCCATGGAGATGTCCTGATCTGTTTCATCGTCATAATATGGCTTATCCTTTCCATAAAGATTCTTTATTTTCCTATCCGGCAACCATAATTCATTAGTATCAGGAATTTCCCCAAAGCGCACAATCTTATACTGCAATTCAGGTTTTTCACTTATGTAAGTATTAAAAATATCGTTTAGGGTTTCTCTTAAAGTACTTATGTAATTTGTTTTGTCCTTTCCTTTTACTGAAACACTAATTGTCCTATCATCTTCCCTTACAAGTGCCTCACTGCCTTTACCATCTTCCAAGACCACTCCATATCTCCAAACTATATACTTTTTATTTTCCTTTTTTATTTCCTCATTATGTCGTACAATAAAACGCGAAATGGTATTTGAAGGCAAAGCTTGCTCAGCAGCATAACGTAACATTAAACTATCACCCACAGGAAAATCAGGTAAGTCTACTGGACGGTCTTCATTTAATAAATGGGGTATAATTAAACATTTCTTTTTATCTGTTTCAAAGGCCAGTTCGTAATGCTTCATTAAATTAAATAAAAATTCATGTTTGTCCTTAGGATAACGTTTTGCATCTTTGTCATAAACCTTTATAAAATCCTTTAAACTTATATCATGCCTTTTTTCTTCATTTATCCAATTAATAATTTTATACACTCCATGACTTATCCACTCAGGATTCAGAATAAGTGTATCAAACTTATCCATATCCTTATACCATAAACTTACTCCTAAAGAATGTAAGCCTTCCAATAATTTATCAATATTTTCTACATTGTATTTTTTAGCAATCCTGTCAAATTTATCTTTTTTGATATGTTCATTATTCTTGTTACCATTAATAAATAGTTTTTCTAAATCTTCCTTTACCTGGTAATAACTTGTTGGAATTTCTTGTTTCTCCCATGAAGGATTACTTTTTATATACTCGACCACATCCTTGCGAAAAGACTCCAATTTTGTTTTATTATCTTTAATTGAAAAGCGATAAACTGCTTCAATGGGGTATTTTTCTTTTAAATTATTAATTTTAATATCTACACTATGCCGGTCGCGTTCGTTTACCAAAATTATGGCTTTTGAATTCCCTCCATAATTTTTCATATGGTTCAGCCAGTATTCCAATCTATTTCTCTCTTCTGTTCTACCATCATATATTAAAAGATAGAGGCAACGTTCCGATAAGAAAAATTGATGTACAGCGTGCGTAACCGTATGCCCTGCAAAATCCCAAATACGCACATTTATATTTTCTTTCTTCGGTTTCCAAAGGGAAGTATCAACTCCTGCTGTACTTTCATCGTCTGTTGTCATTTTAGCATTTGGATCAACCAATCTTCTTGCTATGCATGTTTTACCTGCCCCTTTATCACCCAATATTATAATACGAGCTTCATTTAATCGTGTAGCACCTTTTTCCAATTCCTCCAAATAATTTCCAACAGCAGCAGCTCCTTGCTTTCGAATTTCTTCTGGAACATTCATACGCCTACCAAGTGCCTCACGATCCATTTCAAAATTATTATCAAATATTTCCTGGTACAATTTAGCCCAATATGTACATCCTTCGTCCTTCAATGCTTTTTGAAAATTATCCCATATTTGGCCATATATAGCTGCTGAAATAATTTGCCTCCCCCCCACATAAATTGATTTAATATCTTGTAAAATAACAGGCTTCAAATTTAGTTGATCTGCGGAAGCAGCGCCTTCGGCGGCGTAAGCGGCGTAAATGTAAGCGACATTATTAGAAGTGGAAAAGGCGATAGAGGCGTAGGCAGAGGCGTAAGAGGCGAAGGAAGCGGAGGCATTGTCGACGACGTCGGAGGCGGCGGTGGCGGTGGCATTGTCGACGACGTCGGAGGCGGCGGTGGCATTGTCGTCGGAGACGGAGGCAGTAAAGGCAGCGGCGACAAAATCCATTGCATTCAAAATTGCATAAATATGCTTTTGTTTGTCCTTATTATTCCAAAAATTAAAATTTCCATCCATACCCAAATAAGGCAAAGCGCGCATAGCACAACGCCAGGCAAATTGTACCACTTGCTCTCTATCAAGGTTCTTTAATTCTTGTTCTACTTTCTCTCTGAATTTTTCCGTAGCCATGTATTTATTGTGTTAATGGTCTGTTAAGCTATTTTTTAAAACATGAAAATAGATAAAAAGCTGCAAATTACAAGATTTGGTACTGTTTATTTTTAATATGTATATTATTAAACATCAAAAACACGAATCTTAAGTTTGCAAAGATCAATAGCATTCGCATTCTATATATTTTAAGTTGAGTTTTAAAAAAGTGTCCAATATGTCTTTGTGAAACTTTGTGTATCCTTTGTGCCTCTTTGTGGTATAGCTTAACTTAGTCTTCGCAAGAAAACGCCAAATACTGCGTTACTCTCGTGTTGAAAACAGTCACTTACAAAAGTAAACTCCTTGGTTTCCAACACTTCGAAAGCCTTGTCTTTGACGCTTTCTTATCAAAGACTGAAAAAAAGCAGTTTTATTGCTGACACTTTCTTACTTTTGGGTCACCTTCTTCAAACGAATACTTTAGCATAGATAAGCTTTATCTGGGTTCCATCATTTAAAGTTCGATTTTAGAAAAATTATCTTATTTTTGCTCACTTACAAAAACACACAAACATGAAAAATTTCGTAAGCATTTCAATACTATTCATAATCCTTATATTACAATCGTGCTCAAGTAGTTTAAACAGTACCAAATCAAGCGAGGGAGAGGCATTTTACCAGTCTGAGAATTACGAAGCTGCTCTTAACTATTGGGAACAAATTATCGAAAGCAAAGGCAGTAGAACTAAAGCCCCTGTTTATGTTGGAGCAGGTAAATCTGCATTAGCATTGGATGATGTTGATATGGCCAGATATTATCTTGAACAAGCAAAAGCAAGCGGATACTCATCTCCCGAGATGTATGAAGCATTAGCCATAGTATACGGAAGCGTAGATAATTTATCTAAAGAAATTACTACACTCGAAATGTATCGGGAAAAATATCCACAAGGAGAAAATATTAACTCTATTAGTGCTCGTTTACTTGAAACTTACGTGGAAAGCGAAAACTGGGAATTAGGTGTAGCGCTTTGGCCAAGTATTGAAAATCAAGCACAAACAAATGTAAATGTACTGGCAAATTACCTTATAATTAATAAAAACCTGGATAAAACAGCAGAATGTGACAAGCTTGCAAAACAAATTCTAAAACTAGAAACAAACAATATTACAGTACTGGAATATTATGCCGAAAAGTATTTCTGGAGAGCGGAAAATCTCTACGTAACAGAAATGAATGCGTATAAGAAAAAGAAAACTTCCAGTCAGTATAAAAAATTATTAAAAGCCTTAGAACAAGTATGGCCCAATTTTAAAAAATCAAGAACTTACTTCTTAAGGTTATATAAAATTAATCCTAAAAAAGAATATGCAAAGTACTTAGGAAAAATTTACACCCGTTACGATGATAAACAAAAAGCGGCTTATTATAAGAAAAAAGCGAAATAGAAGATAGTTTCAAGTTTCAGGTTTCAGGTTTAAAGTTTCAGGTTTTTCCATTGTTTGAAGTTCAGATACTAAACCAAAACTTTTTCAGTCTAATCGAGGAATCAAAAGCGAATAACTAATAATTTATAGTTCGCAAACAAATGTATTGTGACTTGCTTTCTGAAATTTGAAACTTGAAATCTAAAATTCGCAAGTTGTGGCACGGCTTTTAGAAACTAGTTTCAGGTTTAAAGTTTAATATTCCAAGTTTGTCCATTGCTTTAAGTTCAGATACTAAATTAAAACTTATTCAATCTAATCGAGGAATAAAAAGGGAATAAAAAATCACTTACTGATTATGTAGTATAAAATGTATTGTCTCTTCGAAAGGTTCAGCGTGACAATCTGTAGTACAGCAAATTGTCATATTGAGCTTGTCGAAATATGTGCGTTTTTAATCCCTTTCTAATAAGCTTCAATTCTGCAATAATTTATTATGTTTTTGTTTCTTTAGTATTCTTTAATTTTTTATACAAATTAGTTTCCTATTTCTTAATACTTTTAAGTTTAAGATATTAAATTTGGGTTTTGTTTAAAATTATACAAGCATGAATATATTCCCAGAAGATATTGACTTTCGCTCGACGAAAGAAATTAACACTTATCAAGAAGAAAAATTGAGTGAATTATTACAATATGTAAATAAAAACTCAAAGTTTTATTCTGATCTTTTTAAAGAGAATAATATCAATATTAATGATATTAAAACAATTGATGATCTTCAGAATTTACCTTTTACAACAAAAGATGATTTATACGAACAGAACGATGATTTTATTTGTGTTGATCGCCGTAAAATAGTTGATTACATTACTACTTCTGGAACGCTTGGCGATCCTGTAACATTTGCAATGACCGACGCCGATTTAGAACGTTTGGCCTACAATGAATGTATTTCTTTTAAATGCTCCGATGGAAATTCGGATGATATTTACCAATTAATGGTAACACTTGATCGTCGATTTATGGCGGGATTGGCTTATTTCTTAGGAATTAAAAAAATGGGTGCTGGAATGGTTCGGGTTGGAAATGGAATGATTGAACTGCAATGGGATACTATTCGAAGAATTAAACCAAATGCATTAATTGCTGTGCCATCGTTTATTCTTAAACTCATCGAATATGCCGAAGCAAACGGAATAGATTATAAAAACTCAAGCATTAAAAAGGCCGTTTGTATTGGAGAATCCTTAAGGAACTCCGATTTCACTTTAAATACGCTTGGGCAACGAATAAAAGATAAATGGGATATTAAACTATATTCGACCTATGCGTCAACAGAAATGGGTGCTGCTTTTGCAGAGTGTGGACATGGTATTGGTGGACATCATCGCCCCGAATTATTAATTGTTGAATTTGTTGATGAATATAATAATCCGGTAGCAGAAGGCGAACCCGGTGAGTTGGTTATTACAACACTTGGTGTTGAAGGAATGCCATTAATACGATTTAAAACAGGAGATGTGGTTGAACATCATACCGAATTATGTAAATGTGGAAGAAGTTCAATGCGTTTAGGCCCGGTAATTGGTCGTAAAAACGAAATGATAAAATATAAAGGGACAACCTTATATCCTCCTGCATTGTATGATATTCTGAACGATATGGATTATGTAGAAAACTACATTATTGAAGTATCGACAAACCAAATTGGCACTGATGATATATTAATTCGTATTGCAACAAACGGCCATACACCTGAAAATTTCGAGAAATACATTAAAGATCATTTCCGGGCAAAATTAAGAGTTGCTCCTACCATTCAGTTCGAGTCGAAAGAATCAATTAATCAGGTTAAATTTCCTGAGTTGAAACGTAAACCGGTTGTGTTTATTGATAAAAGGAAAAAGTAATATTTAAAAAGTCTTCTTTAAGACATCCAAAAAATGCACAAGCAATTTCGTTTGTGCATTCTTTATATCTGTTTTTAATGATACGATTTAGAATTTCTATATCAAGTGTTTCTCGCTTAATTTATTGTGCTAAATAGTCTTTGTAAAAAAGGCTATTTTCTTGCTGACATTAATTAGAGCCTGTCTATAAAGTTTCGTGTTTGATTCATAAAGTTTGAATTCAAGGCTTGTAAAGTCCTGGAATTGGGAGTTTACTTTTGTAAATGACCAATTGTAGGGCGAGCGTAACGAAGAAGTCGGACTTTATGGACAAACATTAATTAATCACCCCTTCCTTAATCCCAAAATCTTTCTCTATTTTCTTTTGAGAATCACTGTTCGAAATAAGTATTATATAGTCGTTGTATTCTATTTTCACTCCATTTGATGGGTTTTTTATTAACACTCGTTTATTATTATCGATCTTGGTAATTCCTAACAGAATGGAGTCATATTTCTTTTTTAAATCAATAAAAACATTCATATAGTCCATATCTATATAAGGATTGGCCTCGATAATCTTATATTCGCTTATATCAAAATCATCCTCATTTACAGATGTTTCCATCAGGTCTTCGGTAAATAAGGCAACATCGGGCTCAAAAATATAACTGGCAACCATTTTAGATGTGATATCGTTTTTTGAGATGATATGTGTTACACCAACCGAATGAAATGTTTCTTTTAACTCGGAAGTTTGCAGTGCCACCACCACATTTACATCATAATGTTTTTTAATATTAATAACATAAATGAGAGATTTTGTATCGTCTGGAAAGTTTATAAATACAGAATTTGAATCAGAGATATTAACTTTTGTAAGTGTTTCCATATTTTTATAATCGGCAAATAATACAAACACCTGATCATCCGAATAAAGTTCCTTGATATGTTCTAAGTCATCATTATTATCAGTAATAATAGCAATTTTCGAATGTGCATTTATAATTTGATCGGCCACATTTTTTGCAAAATCATCCCAGCCAATTATTACAAAATGATTTGAGAAATCCGTACCAAAAAAACCTTTTTTTTTCTTTTCCATGCGATTTTGAATAATATTTGTAAAATTTCCAATTAAGAAGCCCAGCACGCCAAGGCTACTAAAAATAACAATCAAGCCTAAAGCTCTTCCTATAGGAGTTATGGGATAGAAATCACCATAACCCACAGTGGTTAATGTTACTACCGAATACCAAAGACCATCACTAATGCTTTTTATATTGGCATTGGCGTTTCCTTTTTCTGCCTGTACAAGCGCCAGAATTAAAACGATATATAATACTAAGAAAATCCAGTAATATTTGCCTGTAGGAAATTTAAATCTCATTTGTTTTTCATTTAGTAGCTAAATACACTTAACATCAGGAAAGATGTAAGCTTTACTGAGTTATTTACTATTGATTAATATCAAAAGGAGTGTATTTTGTCTGCGTATATCAACTGTTAAATATATTTGTGTAAATATAATACAAGTTAAGATATTTCTTCAGCTTTGTCTTTTTTAAAGTAAACAAAAGCAATGAAAACACCGGCGAGGGCACCAAATAAATGTCCTTCCCACGAAATCCAAAATTTCCCGGGAAATACCCCCCACACAAGTCCGCCATAAAGAAATAGTATCAGCACACTTAGCAAAAGAGATTTGAAATCTTTTTTTAGTAATCCTGCCATAATCAAGAATGCTGCAAGACTATATATTAAACCGCTAATTCCAATATGGCTGGCTGAACGGGCAAAAATCCATACTAAAATTCCACCAATAATAACCGATTCAAGAATTACCATGATTGCATGTTTCTTATAAAATGTAAACAATAGAAATAAAAGCACGAAAATGGGTACTGTATTCGATATTAAGTGATAATAATTTGCATGTAACAAAGGGGCAAAAGCAATTCCCAACAGCCCGTGAATAGTTCGAGGAACGATGCCAAATTGAGTTAAATTCAATGCGAACAAGGTATCAATCACTTTTAATGACCATAAAACCAGTATAAATATTAATATATTCGTGATTCTTTTTTTCATGTGATCCTTACTTCTTATTGGATACTCAGGTTTCTTGCTTAAACTATGTATTAATCAATTAAATTTTTAGCAAATTTTTCCTCAAATGATTTTCTAAATTTCTCATTCATCATTTTATTACATCCTGTTAATTCAATGTATGTTTTATTATCCTTAACAAAAGTATGAATTGCCAGATGACTTTCGGCCAGCAACCATAGACAGGTATAGCCTCCATTAGGAAAAAAATGCTCTATAAAATTCAGAACATGATATCCCGAGGATGAAAGAAGTTCTGTAAATTCATTTTTTAAATCCTTAGGATCAGTAATAGTTATCCATTGTTGGAAGTTATAAACTACGGCTTGTACCTCTTTATTTTCCACTATGATATTATTTTGTTGTGTCATTTCACTATCTATTTAATCATTAAATATGATTTTCTTTTAATAAATATCCCAGGTACCATTTAAATAATATTTGTATAATACCGGATTATGAATTGCATTTACTTCAATTTGCGAACTATCTTTTTTAAAAAAATCCTTTCCAAAGGAAGTAAGCAAACTCATCGCTTCGTGGTTTATCCATTTTGTTTCGATTGATTCAAAACTTAAGCTCTGAAGCTCGGTTTTTAAATTCTGCGATGAAATATTTTTCGCTCCTAATATCCATCCCCACTCACCAAGTGTTACCACCTGATTATGCATAGGAAGAGTTGTAAATCCTGCTTTTGCCATTGTTTTATTGATGCAGCTATAGGCCTTTGAAGCAAAATAAGGACTCCCTGCCTGTGTAACTATAACACCATATTTTCTGAGATGTTTATAGCATTTACTGTAAAACTCGTAGGAATATAACCTGCTAATCTCTATGGTTTTTGGATCTGGTAAATCAATAATGATAACATCGTACATCTCATCTGTGTTTTCAATGTAGTTATATCCATCGGTATTAATGACACTTACCTTTTCGTTATCAAAAGCATTTTCGTTTATCCTTGTAATAATTTCATTGTTTTTACCCAGGTTTGTCATGGCAGGATCTAAATCTACCAGAGTTATTTCCTGTACTTCGGGATATTTAAGTATCTCGCGAACAGCACAGCCATCACCACCACCAAGAATAAGTATATTATAAGGTGTTTTTGTTAAACTGAGTGCAGGATGAACCAATGGTTCGTGATACATTTCCTCATCAAAAGTGCTTAGTTGTTGGTTTCCATTAATAAATAACCAATAATCATTCTTCCATTGGGTGATAACAATCTTTTGATACTTGCTTTGTTCGGTGTATACCACTTTGTCTTTATACTTCTTTTGTTCGCCAAATCGAATAATGGGTTGCGCAATAAAAAATGCAGAAACCAAAACAAGACTTAATACAGAAGCAATAGCGGTAATGCGGATTCGTATTTTAACTTCAATTTTATGCCATAGTATAATCAGCAAACCAATGGCAACGGTAAAATTTACCAGTCCAAGAACGATTGGAGTATAAGTTAATCCTAGATAGGGCAGTCCAACAAAAGCAAAGAATATACCTCCAACAAGACTGCCATAATAATCATTTTCTAATACCGATGATATATTTACTCTCAACACCTGAAATTCGGTGTTAAGACGCATTACAAGAGGAATCTCCATTCCTATCATGAGACCAATAAGGATGCTTAATCCGTATATTGCTACACCTGTTAAAGAAGACCATGCCGATATAGTATATGCCGCTAAGGAGGAAAAACATACGAGAAAAGAAAGAGTAAATTCAATGAAAATAAATTTCTCTAAAAGGTTTGTTTTTATACTCCTGCTTATTCGGCTACCCAAACCCATTGAGAACATCATGATAGACATAATCATAGTCCATTGCAAAACCGAATCGCCTAAAAAATAAGTTGCGAGAGTAGATAATATATATTCAGCTACAATACCAGATAAACCAGTGGCAAAAATGGCTATTCTTAATATATTAGATTTGATATTCATTAAATTTGATATGTTTGTAGAGATTGTTTTAAAAACAATCGAATTGTAATCCTGATCATGCTAAATAATATTTAACATGTAAACATTAGGCTGTCCAAAAAGCTGGTGTTAAACAAAAACACTTCGACAAGCTCAGTGTGACAAGCTGATTAACAAAAAGTTGTCATACTGAGCTTGTCGAAGTATTGACAACTTTTTGATTTTTTGAATACCCTAAATACTCAATATATAATTTTATTTACTCTCTATTAGATACACCAAGTAATTAGTACTGAACCTCCTATATAAGCAAAAGCTTCAATAAGAGCAACTCCTATATTTGGTTTTTCCTGATTTACTAACTCATCGGTAATTTTTCTACCGGGAAGTAAAACCCTGTCGGCTAAAAAGCGAACCACAGGGAGTAACAATAATCCTATAATTAATTCAATACCTATATTGGCAAAGGATTCACTCCAGCTGATAAAATCGCCGGAAACAGCAAAACGTATAAGGTTTGCTATGGCTACTAAGATACCTGCAAAAGCTACCCCAACCGCTACATTATCCTTCTCAATCTCTTCGAATACATTGTACGAAAGTGTTAGGTTATATATTATTGAGGTTAAAATTAAAACTACCTGCCCTACAGCCCAAAAAACAACTGCTGTTAATATTCCGTGAGCAATACCACCACTTTCGCCTGATACAGCACCAAAAATTATTAATCCGGAGGCTATAGCAACAGCAGCTTCTACAACTCCTGTACCTTCGTTTTGGTCTTCAATAATTTCTTTATAAACAGAAAATTTACGAAGAATAACCTTATCGCAGATGATAATAGAAAGGTTTAGTAAAATAATGGACATACCTCCATATATTGCCATATCAATAAAATCAGTAAGAATACCATTTGATGGGCCTACTATTGAACTTCCTATGGCAAGAAGTAAACCTACCAAATAACCTGTATGAGCTATTGAGAATGCAAAATTATCTTTTTCTACCAGTTCCGATTTTACATCAATTTTTTTATGCAAAAGATCGTAAACCAATTTGCCAATAAAAAACATAATAAAAGCACCGAATACATAACTAACAGCTTCAGCAACAGTAATGATTATTTCGTTTTGTAATAAATCTTTCATTTCATTTTAATTAAATAATTAATAAATAGATTATTTACCATAGCTTCCACCGCGTGAACGTGTGCTAGAGCTGCTGTATCGTGAACTGCTGCGATTTCGCTTTGCTGCGTTGCTTCTGCTAGCTCTGCTTTTACTTGCTGTAGCACTTCTACTAACGTTACTTCTCACGCTCGACTTAAAATTATTGGATTTACCATTCCATTTTGAACTATTATTCGCTTGTGTATAGCTACTATTTGTTCCATACATATTTCTGCCATTGGCACTTGGTCCATAATAAGATCTGCCATGACCGTAGTAATTTGAATGATAATTGTTCCAATACGAATAGCGAACAGGGAACATAGTCATGCGAAACATACTTGACATAAATGCATATTTACCATAATACTCCCAGAAACGATTTCCGTCACGTTCTTTCCATTGTCCATATTTATCATTTCCAACATAATTGGTATATCCGGCAGGAGAAGCAGCCTTATTAACCACACCATCTTTCTTAGAGGCGAGTTCCATACCCATATTATCGATGTTAGAATCAAAAAAAATATTGCTAACCGTTATCCAGTCAGTTTTTTGTACATATACAGAATCTTCTCTTTCAACTAGTACATTGTATTGATGTGTATAATCATCTGTACCTTCGCTATAATCCATATCAAAAAGAATGATAGAGAAGTTTTGCTCGTTTGATAAGTTTCTGATTAAAACATCAACCGGCGATTTTTCATACTGTGCTTTTTGTTGCTGAGTATTGCTTTGTTGATATTTTTTTTCGTCATCATCACATCCTTTAAATGATATATAAAGGAACATAAATGCAACGATTACAATAAGTATTGTTTTTCCGTCTTGCATAATTTTAATTTTGTTTATGTGGATATATATTGGATATTTCGTATTCCTTGATTATTTTTCCGTAGGAGGCATCAAACTTTTTTTCGCCCCATTGTTCGATACTCAGGACAAATGCCCCACTCTTATCAATATAATCCCACGAAATAAATTCGATCCAGTTATCTTTATCATCTGTCCAGTCGTTAAAATAACCCGGATTTTCATCTTCAAGCATGTAGGTTTTACCCTGAAAAACAATCTTATTTGGGGGTGTTTTGTGCTTAACGATATAGTCCGGTATATCTTCATCAATATTCACAAGACGTTCTTTCTTACTAATAGAAAGAATAAGCTCATCATCATTTTCAATATTAAGAAAAGCCGTTTCTTTATCATTTTCTATTTTAAACTCTTTTGTGAAATAGTCATCACCCCAGTCATATTCGTATACCGATTTTACAATCCAAGAAGAAAGATCATAATCGAAAATAAAGTTTTTATCTAAATCGACAACCCGGATATCTGTAGCATCATATGTCGGTTCTTTTTTCTTAAATCTGTCAAAAATGCCCATATGGCTTTATGAAGTATTAATTTTAATATTTGAATAACAAAAATAACGAAAGAAACCTGCAATAAAAATTATTACAGGAGTCTTTTGGTAAATTATTTGTTGATGTTCATTTTTCTTTTCATTTCTTCCAGAGCATCCGAAGCTTTAACATCCGATTCATTAAGAACAGAATCTAATTCATCGTCAAGAGATTTGTTTTCATTCGACATTTCGCCATAAGCTTCAGCCAGCTCTTCGTCTCTTGCCACTTTATCTTTCATTTTTTCTAACATAGAAATAGTACTTCCGCTATCTATTCCCGACATCGATTTGTTAATCTTTTTTGTCGCTTCGCTAACTTTTGCTCTTGCTTTTAGCGTTTTTAGCTCATTCTCGTAATGCGTGATTTTCGATTTTAGTCCTTTAATACTACTATCAAGCTGTTTAACGTTCGTTTCCAGTTTCTGAAGATCAGCTTTTGTTCTTTCTGAATTGTTATCGGCATCTGTTTTACGTGCGAGAGCTTCTCCTGCAAGTCTGTCAGCTTCAGAAGCATCAATACCACCATCCTGAGCTTTTTTCAAGATGAGCATTGCTTTCTGTTCGTAGTTTTGTGCCTGGTTCGTATATTCATTTATTTCGCGTTTTGAGCGAATAGCTAATGCTTTTACTTCTGCAAAAGCCTGAAGACTCTCATCCAGGTTCTTTTTTAAATCTCTAATACCTTGCTCGGTAAGTTTTATTGGATCTTCTAGTTTGTCAACGATATTATGAGCTTCTGCTTGTCCTATCTTAAATAATCTGTTAAATACACCCATTTTTTTATGTTTTTTTTTAAATTTATACTCTTAGTTTTTCGAAATTGATATTAGTTCATTGGCATTCTCGCTTAAGAAAGCCTCAAAGGAGTTTAAAGTACCTTGTAACTCATTCAAATCAAGATTCTCAAGCTGTAAGGTATCTCTAAGGATCACTTTCTTGCCTGTTTCATCAAGTGATATTGCCCCATGGATGATCTCACGATTCATCTGCAGAAACCTCCTGAAAGTATCTATATTCCCATTTTCTAAATCAAATAAATGAAGTTCAAAAATCAGAATAAGATCTTCGCAATCAACGATAAGGTTTGAAATCCCGGCATCGACATTCTCGATTACGACTAATTCTTCGTTTGCATCTTCGGCAATTATGCTGTACTCCAGCTCCAAAAGATAATTCTTTACTTTGTTAAAATTGTTTTCCATATTATCATTAATTTAAAAGATGTTATAATTTATTCAATATATAAGTGATCCGTAATTCAATCAATAGATAAAAATCTATTTTTTTATTCTGTTATATAAATCGTTTATTTGTAATTCTAATTTCCTTAATCTGTCCGATTCTACATTATTAACTACAGTGTTATTGGAAATATGTTTTTCCACAGGTAATAAATAATCAATAGTACTTTTATGTATTGTAACAGGAATATTATCTGCTGAGAAAAGCAAAAATTCATCTTGATTGATTTGTTTCACTTCAGATATACTTAGTTTGTTTTTAGTTTTAACAAGAAAAAATTTATCCTTCAGACTTAACTCGTCATTCCATTCAAATTTGGAATAAACAATAATGATATCCTTAATCTTTATTTGCTCAGCTAAAGGATGAAACACATCTTGCTCTATCGATATTGCTATTTGTTTATCATTTAAGCCGGGCAGATATATATGATTCTCCGATTTTATTTTTGCTTGTTCCAATGATATTAGCAATATATCATCCGATGAAACAAGAGGGATGCTTTGTATTTCCTGTTTTTTATCTTTATTCTTTGACGCATAATCCCTATCATTACTATACTCGTCGGGTAAATGAAAGTTGTAAAGTTCATTTACGGTAATTTCTCTGTTTACCAAACTATCGACCGAAATGTTAAAATAGCTAGCAATTTTTATAATAATTTCTAGCTTTGGTTCTGCACGCCCTTCTTCGTAAGATCCAATACTAGAACGTTTTAAACCAAATATCTCAGCAAAAGCAACCTGACTAAGCTTTTTTATGGATCTTATTTTTCTTATGTTTTTACCGAAATGCATAATTCCTTTTGCTAATATAGTTAGCAAAAGAACAAATTAATTTTTACATTTGCTAATATTATTGTCAATTATTAAATGATTTATAGTAATATTTGCAAAAAACATTGTTTTCCTTATTGTTTTAAGATCGAGAGAGATCATGTTTTTAGTACTATATAGTAGAAAGGAAATAAAAATAATAGTATTATGAGTATCACTAGCATATTTTTTTATACTTTGCTATAGTTTTACATTATGATTATATATTTTTAAAGAACAGATATTAACAAACGAAAAAAAAATGGAAAATAGCTTTCAGAAGGTTAAAAACTACCTCTTAGAACTGAACTGTAATATTACTTTTGAGAATGAAACGGACGGAATATTTATCATTAATAATGAAGAGAATGGCATTTCAAATTTAGTATTGGGATGTGCCGATCCACTTCTTATTATGGAACAATTTCTATTTGATTTGAAAAAGGATAATATGGATGTTTTTAAAAGCTTACTAATTAAGAACAGAGATATGGTGCATGGTGCTTTGGTGCTCGACGAAAAAGGCTCTAAGGTTATTTTTCGGGATACACTACAAATTGAAAATCTGGATCTGAATGAACTCGAAGGATCTCTTAATGCGCTTATCTTATTGTTAAGTGAATATACGAACGAGATTATTAGATTTTCTAAACTGTAATTGAATTTAAGGTTTGTAGAGATAAACTAAATTTAACATGACTGCTATTGCTCTGTATTTATTTTAGTAATACCTTAATTCCGCAAAGCGTGGCACGGCTAATTACTTAATCTTTAAATGAATGTAAATTTACTTGCGGGTATTAGGTAATAAATAATACATATGTATTTCTTGTTAAAAGCTTGTGCTTATGGAAGAAATTATATACGATTAGGTTCTACTATAGGCAGAAAAAATGTTAATTAATTCGTATTGCAACAAACAGATATAAATCTGAAAATTTCGAGAAATACATTAAAGATCAATTCAAAACAAAATTAAGAGTTGATCCTACTATTCAGTTTGAATCGAAAGAATCAATAAATCAAGTAAAATTCCCAGAATTAAAACGTAAACCGCAGTGTTTATTGATAAAAGAGAAAAGTGAGTTTTAACAAGTCTTATATACAATACTTTGTTAATCTTTGGCAAAGTTGAATTTTACAAACAGTCAAACTACTGATAATTAGTCGCATGATTAAATTAAGCTAACTTTGGATCAAGCAGAATATTTGGGGATTTATATTTTTCATGCATAAATATTAGTCAACCTAAACAAGAAAAACTCAATATCTCTTACTCCTCTTGATGACGCTCTTAAAGCTTTTATTTTTGCATTAAA
>WTBR01000144.1 GCA_013138975.1 Bacteroidales bacterium | reverse complement strand
TGAATTATTTTTAAAACTTTTTTTATCCTCATTTTGCGATCCTTTCTTCCTCTATCATCCCTCGCAAAGCGGCTGCAAATATAACTACTTTAATTTTTAACTTCCAAGTAAATTCGAAAAAAAAATAAACTTTTTTTATCCTGCTATTATATCATTTATTTAAAGAACTTTTCCCCGTTTGGGTGTGCAAATTTTAAAACTGTTTTTATATACAATACCTTTTTGCAATATTTTTCATAATAACTGTAATGACCTGATTGTCTGTGCAATAATTTTCAATCATAGAACGTCCAAGCTAAACCAAACTTTAATAATGGTTCTGGAGACGGATAATATGGCCCTGCAAAATAGTAGTTTTTGTTAATCACGGTATTTACATAATTATACTTTAAGTAAAAACTTAAGCGTTTTAAAGTAAAATTAACAAATACATCAAAGCAATGATAATCTACCTGCTCGTGACTAAACTGACGATAAAACAATCCTGTGGTTGGCATGTATCCATCTGACATATAATTGCTTATATAACGATAATCAACACCAAATTGCCACAAAAGCTTTCCTTCTGTAGCTTTAAAGCGAGATAACCGTTCATAATATAATGATTGGTACAAATTATATTTGGGCAAACTTAGTACATTTTGATTTGTACTTTGTTGATATACAAATTTCGTTATTGAATTAATCGGTCCTAACACTATTTTTTTTGATAACTCACCTGAAATAATATTTATTTGTCCATCAAATTGATTCACATTTGCTGTTGAATCCAAAAATATATGATTTGAAATTTGCCCATACCTAATTTTTGCATAAAAATTATGTTTAAAATTTCTAATAGCAAAACCTGCATCCCATTCTTCTATTCTCCACAAATCTACATTTTTCCAAATAAAATTGTTTGAGGAGAATTTTTCATAAAAATAATTTGGTCTTGAATTGCAATATTTACCTTCTAAACTAATTTCAGTATTACTCCATAGCTTATAAGCAAATTTCAAATCAACTTTTGAATTTTCCTTTTTATAGCCATATATATAATATTCACCGTAACCACTAAAAATAACATGATTAAATATTATTGTATTTAAAAAGATTGAAACATTTCCATTACTAAATTTTTGTTCGGTCTCTTTGGTAATTATTGTATCTTGATCAGGATTAACAGATGAATTTGAAGTTAGTGTATCATTATAACCATAAGTCATTTGTTCGTCGTAAAAAGATACTCGCGCACTAAATTTATCAAAATAACGAAAATGAAAAGATACTTTATTCCCAAACAATGTTTGTGAGACTTTATCATAAGTCTTTATTGAATCAATAAATATTTTCTTATCATTATAAAATTCTTCACTTAGATCATCATCAAAAAACTCTCTTCTATTTTTATTATATATCATTTCATGAGAAATACTCAATCCATTTAGTTTTAGCGCTTTTAATGTATCTACTTCTAATTTTTGAATCGCTCCAATAGTGTCAACATAACTTATATTCCCAATTTGCAAAGAATCAGAATCTGAAAGGATTAATAATGTATCATTTAATACAACTGAAATTGAATCTTCACCTTTTAATTTTCTATCATTTATACTCTTCCCCTCATTTTCTATACTATTTATCTTCTTCCTATTAGATCCCTTTTCTGAATTCGTCGTTTTCTTTACAATCTTAACTTCTTCAATAGTCTTTCCAAATCTATATTCATGAGCTAAGTAAAACTTAGTATTATAAACTTCTGTTCTTGCTTCACTTAATTTTACAGGAATATTAAGTCGATTTTCATATTCATCCTCGTTTAAATAATGAATACTATCTATTCCTCCATTTTCTTGGGCTTTTACTCTATTTATTCCCATATTTGTATGGAGACGATAACCCTTTTTCTGGTAACTTGAAAATAATGTAATTTTATTTTGTTTCAATTCTTGATTTTGATACCGCCCATCTGAAGAAATCATATCAAAATCAAATCCAAAATTAAAATCCTTATTTACATTCTGTGTATGAAGAATTCCTAAAACTTGTTCTGCTTCATTCTTTGGTCCAGAATTGCTATAATTGAACAATGTAAATTGTCTTTTTGTATTAAAGTACAATTGATCTTTTGGTAAATGAAAATACATTGCATATGGTTCACTAAATATAAATCCAGTTTTATATTTTTCTCTATCATAATATAATTTTGATTGAGCAGCACTTCCTAAATTACCTAAATAATTACTAGATATAGTTTTTTTCAATAAAGGATTGTAATTCTGAAATGATGCAAGTGAAGTATCAACTTCCACCAATTGTAAACTTAAATCATATGGATTAAGTTTCCAGTTATAGATCTTTTGATTTTCTAAACTATCAATTTGACTATATACATTTATCGCTAGAAGAAACAAAGCGACAAAGAAGATATTCGTTTTTATATTCATGAACGCAAAGATAAAAAATCAGCTCATAAAAAACCTCTGTTAATAAAAAAGTTATATAAAAACGAACTTATTATGGATCAAGCAGAATATTTGGGGAGTAAAAAGAAAATAATTTACTTTGGGTATAATAAAAAACGATTATGCCACAAGATAATTTTCAACAATTAGCAGAATTCTTATTACCTGATGGGCTTCTTGAT
>WTBR01000013.1 GCA_013138975.1 Bacteroidales bacterium | reverse complement strand
AAGATTATATAGCACCATCAAATGCTACAGAAGAAAAACTGGTAGAAATCTGGTCAGAAGTATTAAAAATAGAAAAAGAAGAGATAAGTACAACAGCTAACTTCTTTTCCATAGGAGGACATTCACTCAAAGCATCCGTATTAACAGGAAGAATCCATAAAGAAATAGACGTAGAATTCCCATTACGAGATGTGTTTTTACATTCCACTATCAAGGCTCAGGCTGTTCATATTTTGACAAGTGAGAAGAAAAGCTTTGTATCTATAACAAAAGCAAAAGAACAGGATTATTATGCCTTGTCCTCAGCACAGAGTCGTTTGTATTTATTACATCAGATGGATTTGGCTTCTACAGCTTATAATATGCCATATACTATACCCTTAGGAGCAAAAGCAGATAAAGAAAAAATAGAAGAAGCATTCCAGCAGCTAATAAAACGCCATGAAAGCTTCCGTACAAGTTTTGCAATAGCAGGAGAAGAGCCTATTCAGCGCATCCATGAACAAGTAGAATTTAAGCTTGAAGAATTAACAATTACAAAAGAAGAAGTACAGAACCAAAGGCATCAATTTATACAAGCCTTTGATTTAAGTAAAGCACCCCTTTTACGAGTATCCAAAGTAGATGTAAAAGGAGAAGGAAGCTTGTTAATGATCGATATGCACCATATTATTAGCGATGGAGTTTCACATGCAATCTTAGAAAAAGATTTCCAGAGATTGTATGTAGGTGAAGAGTTAGCGCCATTAAGTTTACAATATAAAGATTATAGCCAATGGCAAAATAGCGAAGAACAAAAGACTCGAGTAAAGAAACAGGAAAATTATTGGATAGATAAATTTGAAGAAGAAATCCCTGTTTTGAATCTACCCAAAAATTATAACCGCCCGCTTATCCAAAGTCATGAAGGAGCCAGAGTAAGTTTTGCCCTAAGTAAAGAAGAAACACAACACATTAAGTCTTTGGCAAAAGAAAATGACCTCACCCTATACATGTCCGTTTTATCAGTCTTTTACATCCTTTTATCAAAATTGAGTGGGCAAGAAGATATAATAGTAGGAACGCCAATAGCAGGACGTAATCATTCTGATTTGGAAAATATAGTAGGTGTATTTGTCAATACTTTAGCAATCCGAAATAAAGTAAATGGAAGAGTCAGCTTAAGAAATTTTATAAGTAAGCTAAAACAATGCACCCTTGAAGCCTATGAAAATCAGGATTATCAATTTGAAGATTTGGTAGAAAATGTATCTGTAGAGCGTGATATTAGTCGAAATCCTTTGTTTGATGTTATGTTTAATCTTTTAAATCATGCCGATTATTCAGGAGATTTATCAGAATTAAGTAACGATCAATATGTTCACACACCCGGTATTTCGAAGTTTGATTTGGGTTTGTCAGCAGTTGATTATGGTGACCAATTATTGTTCAATTTTGCGTATAGTACACAATTGTTTAATCCTGATACCATAGAACGGTTTATACACTATTTTAAACAAATAGTAAATCAAATAACACAAAAAATAGATAGCAAGATATCCGAAATAGAGATACTAAGTGCAGAAGAAAAGCAACAATTGTTATATGAATTTAATAATACAACATTAGATTATCCTAAGGATAAGACAATACATCAATTATTTGAAAAACAAGTAGACCAAACTCCAGATTTTACTGCAGTAGTATATAATAATCAATGTATATCTTATAGCGAATTAAATTTAAGATCGAACCAGTTAGCCCAATTATTAATATCGAAAGGATTAAAGCCAGAGGATATTGTAGGGATATTAGTAGATCGATCCATAGAAATGATAATAGGGATTTTAGGGATTTTGAAAGCCGGGGGCACTTACTTACCGTTGGACATAGAATCTCCTATAGAAAGGATTAACTATATAGTAAAAGAAAGTAGACAAAGGATTATTCTTAGTCAAGTTTCAGATTATAATGGAATAGAATATGATGGAGAGCTTTTGAACTTATTTGATCCATCCTTATATATAAATAATTCGGATCAAAATATTAGCAAAGGCAAATCAAGAAATTCGGCTTATATTATTTATACCTCAGGCTCAACCGGTAAACCAAAAGGAGTAATAGTAGAGCATGGTAATGTAGTTAATTTGGTAAACGGTCTTAAAGCAAGTATATATAATAATTATCAAGAAACACTTCATATATCCTTGATTTCACCAATCTATTTTGATGCATCAGTAAAGCAAATATTCCCATCTTTAACTTTAGGTCATAGCCTGAATATAATTCCTGAATCTACTCGATTCGAAGGATCAGCATTAGTTAGTCATTATACAAAACATGATATTCAAATTGCAGATGGAACCCCATTTCATGCACAAATGTTGGCTCAATATGTAGATGACAAAACGCAAGGATTGAATATACGTCAATTTGTAATAGGAGGAGATGAGCTAAAATTAGAATTGATGCAAAGCTTATTTCAAAAGATTGATGTAAAAGATCTTAAGATAAGTAATGTATATGGGCCTACAGAATGTACAGATGTAACAACGATAAAGACAAGTACAATTGAGAGTTTAAAGGAGCAAGGAAATACATCAATAGGAAAACCAATTTCAAATTATGAAATTTTCATATTAGGTAAAAACTTAGAATTATTACCAGTAGGCGTATCTGGTGAATTATGTATAAGTGGAGCAGGAGTGTCAAAGGGGTATTTATTTAATGAAGAATTAACCTCAGAAAAATTCATTGAACATCCTTATAAAGCAGGAGAGCGATTATACAAAACAGGAGATTTAGCTCGCTGGTTACCCGATGGCGACATAGAATTTCTAGGACGTATCGACCACCAAGTAAAAATCCGTGGATTTAGAATAGAATTGGGTGAGATTGAGAGCGTTCTACAGAAGCATGAAAACATAAAAGAAAGTGTAGTACTAGCAAGAGAAGAAAACGGGGAAAAATACCTGTGTGCTTATCTGGTCGGAGAGAAAGACTTTAACCAGGAAGAAATCCGCAGGCATTTATCAGAGAGCCTTCCCGATTATATGATACCGTCATACTTTGTGCAACTGGAAAAACTTCCACTAACGAGCAATGGCAAAGTAAACCGCAAAACACTGCCATCCCCCGAAATAAAAGCAGGCGACGATTATGTAGCACCATCAAATTCTATTGAAGAAAATCTGGTAGAAATTTGGTCAGAAGTATTAAATATAGAAAAAGAAGAAATAAGCACAAGAGCTAACTTTTTTGCCATAGGAGGTCATTCACTAAAGGCAGTTATTGTAGCATCGCGAGTACATGCTTTATTTAACGTTGATATTACTATAAAAGAAATCTTTAGTTATCCTACAATTAAAGATATAGCAATAATAATAGAAGCATCAAAACTGAATAAAACTGAAGAAGAAATTGAAGATATAGATTTTGATAATATAAGGATTTAATATCTATATAATAAATTGTTAAGAACTTACATATGTAAATAAGATCTTTAGTATCTAGCTTTTTTTGTCGAGGAAAAATGATTCTTTTTAATCAATTATAAAATAGAATTATATTTAGTGTTGAATATACCAAGAAAATAAAGGAATTTGATGAGGATTTTAAAATTACAACATAAAGTAAATATTAATGGAAATATCAGGATTTTTTATAAAACTTAAGAAATTAAAAATTAGAATTGCACTTGATGGTGATGAATTAGATATAAAGGCTCCTAAGGGCGTGCTTACAAGGGATTTAGTTGAAGAGATAAGAAATAAAAAGGAAAAGCTAATTATTTTCTTTAAAAATGAGAATAAGAGATTAAATCATTTTGCAATTTCCAAAACAAACTTTAAAGAATATTATTCATTATCATCTGCCCAAAAACGCTTGTATTTATTACAAGAGATGGAACAGGAATCAACGGCATATAATATGCCATATATAATTCCATTAGGAACAGACGCAGAAAAAGAAAAAATAGAAGAAGCATTTCTTCAACTGATAAAACGCCACGAAAGTTTCCGCACAAGTTTTGAGATAGAAGGAGAAGAGCCGGTTCAGCGCATACACGAACAAGTTGAATTTAAGCTTGAAGAATTTGAGATCACAAAAGAAGAAATACAGGAAAAAAGGCAACAATTCATACAAGCCTTTGATCTATCCCAAGCCCCCCTTTTAAGGGTATCCAAAGTAGATATAAAAGGAGAAAGTAGTTTGTTAATGATCGATATGCATCATATTATTAGCGATGGTGCATCGCATAGTATTTTAGAGAAGGAATTTCAGAGATTATATTTTGGCGAAGACCTACCTCCATTGAGTTTACAATATAAAGATTATAGTGAGTGGCAAAACAGTGAAGAACAACAAGCAAAAGTTAAAAAACAGGAAGATTACTGGATAAAGAAATTTGAAGAAGAAATTCCTGTTTTGGATCTCCCCATGGATTATGTGCGACCTGTGATGCAAAGTGCCGAGGGATCTGCTGTAAGCTTTGTATTAAGCAAAGAAGAAACCCAAAATATCAAGTCGCTAACAAAAGAAAACGATCTGACATTGTATATGTCACTTTTATCTATGTTTACTATACTGTTATCGAAGTTGAGTGGACAAGAGGATATTATAGTAGGAACACCTACAGCAGGACGTAATCATAGGGATTTAGAGAATATAGTAGGAATGTTTGTCAATACCCTTGCAATCCGAAACGAAGTAGATGGAAGCAATACATTAAAAGTGTTTCTGGAAAAATTAAAGCAAAACACCCTTGAAGCCTTTGAAAATCAGGATTATCAATTTGAAGATTTAGTAGAAAACATATCAATAGAAAGAGATATTAGCCGTAACCCGGTATTTGATGTAATGTTTAATTTCCAGAATCAGACAGATACAAAAGCTGATTTATCGGGATTGGAAAGTGAACAATATGTTCATAGATCAGGATTATCTAAGTTCGATTTGACTTTAGCAGCAGTTGATTACGGAGAACAATTGATGCTAAGTTTTGAGTATTGTACAAAGCTATTCAAAGCAGAAACCATAGAACGATATATTGGATATTTTAAACAGATCGTAAATCAATTAACAATAAATTCAGAAAAAGAACTTTCAGAGATAGATATCCTAAGCGCAGAAGAAAAGCAACAACTATTATATGATTTTAATGATACAAAAATAGATTTTGCAAAAGATAAGGCCATTCATGAAATATTTGAAGAACAAGTAAAAAGAACTCCAAATGCCTATGCCTTGGTACGAGGAAATACTAAATTAACTTATAAGGAATTTAATCAAGAAATAGACAAACTGTTTAATATATTGATAAATAAAGGAATTAAGTGTAATGATTTTGTAGTCATATTTGCAGATCAGTCCATAGAATTTCTCATATCCATATTTGCTGTACTTAAAGCAGGAGGCGCTTATGTTCCGATAGATGATAATTATCCGGTATCAAGAAAGCATTTTATTATAAAAGATTGTGAAGCCAAGATCATTCTTAGTACAAAATCAGTAAGGAGCAGCAATAAAGAAATCTTAAAGGGTATTGGAGAAGATCAGATAGTTAATGTTGATGAATTAGATAATTATGAATTTTCTGTTAATCAAGATCTTATTAAGTTACGACCAGATAATCTTATCTATTTAATTTATACATCTGGATCCACAGGTAATCCTAAAGGTGCAGCCGTCTATCATAAAAGTTTTACTAACTTATTGTACTGGTTTATAAATGAATATACAATAACAGATATCGATAGTGTTCTATTAATGTCTTCGACAAGCTTCGATTTAACACAAAAAAATCTTTTTGCATCCTTACTTAAAGGAGGATCCTTACATTTTTTACCAACATCACATTATGATCCAGATATTATTTCAGATATAATATCAAGAGAAAAAATAACATGGATTAATTGTACACCAAGTGCTTTCTATCCAATGGTTGAAGTAAAAGAAGATTTTTTATTAGAGCAACTGAACTCCCTTCGTTTTGTTTTTCTGGGAGGCGAACATATATCGATGAATAAATTAAGTTCGTGGCTCTCATTAGAATCCAATAAAACAAAAATAGTTAATACATATGGTCCAACAGAAGCAACAGATATTTGTGCCTCTTTTATCATAGAAAATCCTTTAGATTACCGAGATAAAATAATACCAATAGGAAAACCGATTTACAATGTACACATATTCATTTTAGATAAAAATCATCGTATTGTTCCAGTAGGCATCTCAGGAGAGCTATGTATAAGTGGAGCAGGATTAGCATTGGGTTATTTAAACAATATTGAATTAACATCAGATAAGTTTATTGCACATCCCTATAAAGAAGGCGAACGTTTATACAAGACCGGCGATTTAGCCCGATGGTTACCCGATGGAAAAATTGAATTTTTAGGACGTATAGACCACCAGGTGAAGATTCGTGGTTTTAGAATAGAACTGGGAGAGATAGAGAGCCTATTACAGAAACATGAACAAATAAAAGATAGCGTTGTAATTGACAGAGAAGAAAACGGAGAAAAATACCTGTGTGCCTATCTAGTCAACGAGGAAAATTTCAGCGAGGAAGAAATACGCAGTTATTTATCAGCAAGCCTTCCCGATTATATGATTCCATCCTATATTATAGAGTTGGATGAAATTCCATTAACCCCAAATGGAAAAGTAAACCGTAAAGCGCTGCCATCCCCGGAGATAAAAGCAGGCGACGATTATGTTGCACCATCAAATGCAATAGAAGAAAAACTAGTGGAAATTTGGTCAGAAGTATTAAAAATAGAAAAAGAAGAGATAAGTACAACAGCCAACTTTTTCAGCATAGGAGGACACTCATTAAAAGCATCGGTATTAACAGGAAGAATTCATAAAGAAACAGGCGTAGAATTCCCCTTACGAGATGTGTTTTTACATTCAAACATTCAAGCGCAGGCCAGTCAAATAAACACAAGAGACAAAAAAGACTTTGTATCCATCCCAAAAGCAAAAGATCAGGAATATTATCCTTTATCTTCAGCCCAAAAACGCTTGTATTTATTACAAGAGATGGAATTAGAATCAACGGCATATAATATGCCATATATAATTCCACTAGGAACAGAAGCAGAAAAAGAAAAAATAGAAGAAGCATTCCTTCATCTGATAAAACGCCACGAAAGCTTCCGAACAAGTTTTGAGATGGTAGGAGAAGAGCCCGTTCAGCGCATACACGAACAAGTAGAATTTAAGCTGGAAGAATTTGAGATCACAAAAGAAGAAATACAGGAAAAAAGGCAACAATTCATACAAGCCTTTGATCTATCCCAAGCCCCCCTTTTACGAGTATCCAAAGTAAATGTAAAAGGAGAAAGCAGCTTGTTAATGATTGATATGCATCATATCATAAGCGATGGAGTATCACATGCAATCCTGGAACAAGATTTTCAGAGATTATATTCAGGCGAAGAGTTAGCCCCATTGAGTTTACAATATAAAGATTACAGCCAGTGGCAAAACAGCGAAGAACAACAAACAAAAGTTAAAGAACAGGAAGATTACTGGATCAGAAAATTTGAAGAAGAAATCCCGGTATTAAACCTTCCAATAGATAAAGTACGCCCAGCCATCCAAAGTCATGAAGGAGCCAGTGTAAGCTTTGCCTTAAGCAAAGCAGAAACACAGCAAATCAAATCATTGGCAAAAGAAAACGACCTGACCCTATACATGTCAGTATTATTAAGCTTTAACATTCTATTATCAAAGTTAAGCGGACAAGAAGATATTATAGTAGGAACTCCAATAGCAGGACGTAACCATAGGGATCTGGAAAATATAGTAGGAATGTTTGTCAACACCCTTGCTCTCCGAAACGAAGTAAATGGAAGCAATACATTAAAAGAGTTTACAAAGAAACTAAAACAAAATACACTTGAAGCCTTTGAAAACCAAGATTATCAATTTGAAGAATTAGTAGGAAATATATCAATAGAAAGAGATATTAGCCGTAATCCGGTATTTGATATAATGTTTAATTTTCAGAATCAGACAGATACAAAAGCTGATTTATCGGGATTGGAAAGTGAACAATATGTTCATAGATCAAGATTATCCAAGTTCGATTTGACATTATTAGCCCTTGATTACGGAGAACAGTTGATGCTTAGTTTTGAATATTGTACAAAATTATTTAAAACAGAGACCATAGAACGATATATTCGATATTTTAAACAGATAGTAAATCAATTAACAATTAAATCAGAAAGAGAACTTTCAGCGATAGAGATAATAAGCAAAGAAGAAAAACAACAATTATTATATGACTTTAATGATACTATAGTTTCTTACCCAAGTCATAAAAGCATATCTCAAGTTTTTGATGAGCAAGTAAAAGAATTTTCTAAGAAAATAGCATTAGAGGATAAAGATAAGTCATACACCTATCAAGACTTAGATGAAGAATCGAATAAAATTGCTAATTATTTAATAAAGTGTGGAGTAACAGAAGATCAATTCGTAGGTTTACTGTCTGGTCGTTCATCAGATATGATAATAGGGATACTGGGAATTTTGAAAACAGGAGGTGCATACGTTCCGATTGATCCTGCTTATCCAATCGAAAGGGTAAATCATTTAATACAGGATAGTGGGATTAATATAATTCTAAGCACCGAAGTTATTGATTTGGAATATGATTTTGCAGGGGATATAATCAATATAGATGACTTAGAAATAAAAGAATCAAGCACAAACCTAAACTTACCATCTATCACTTCAAGTAATATAGCCTATGTAATGTATACCTCTGGGTCAACAGGGAAACCTAAAGGAGTGGTGATAGAACAAAAAAGCGTACTTCGATTAGTACAAAATAATCAATTCTTTCCATTCCATTCAGAAGAAAAGATTCTCTTGACAGGAGCCCCAGTCTTTGATGCCACCACATTTGAAATATGGGGTGCATTACTAAATGGTGGTAGTTTATATATAGCAAGTAACGAAGTAATAATCAATTCAGAATTATTAGGTGAGTGCATTCGAAAAAATATCATTACAAGCCTTTGGCTTACTTCATCATTATTTAATCAGCTAGTTGATCAAGACGAAAGTATTTTTGATACATTAAAATTTTTATTAGTAGGGGGAGATGTTTTATCAGTTAAACATATTAATAAAATAAAAACGAGGAATAGCGAATTAGTATTAATCAATGGATATGGACCAACAGAAAACACAACCTTTTCAACCACCTTCAATATTGATAAGGAATATGAAAGTAATATCCCAATAGGTAAACCAATAAGTAATTCAATGGCTTATATATTCGATAAAAGCAATAGATTACAAGCAGTAGGAGTTTCAGGGGAATTGTTAGTAGGAGGAGATGGACTAGCAAGAGAATACTTAAACAATCCAGAACTCACCCGAGAAAAGTTTATAGAGAATCCTTATAAGGAAGGAGAACGATTATACAGAACAGGCGATTTGGCTCGCTGGTTACCCGATGGCAATATAGAATTTTTAGGAAGAATCGACCAGCAAGTTAAGATCCGTGGATTTAGAATAGAATTAGGCGAGATAGAGAATGTTTTGCAAAAGCAGCAAAGTATAAATGAAAGTGTAGTACTAGCCAGAGAAGAAAATGGAGACAAATACCTGTGTGCATATCTTGTTACAGATGAAAATTTCAAAGAAGACGAAATACGCACATATTTATCAGTAAGACTTCCCGATTATATGATACCTTCCTATTTCGTAGAGCTAGATAAAATTCCATTAACCAGTAATGGCAAAGTAAACCGCAAAGCGCTACCATCCCCGGAGATAAAAGCAGGTGACGATTATGTAGCCCCATCAAATGCAATAGAAGAAAAACTAGTAGAAATTTGGTCAGAAGTATTAAAAATAGAAAAAGAAGAGATAAGTACAACAGCTAACTTTTTCAGTATAGGAGGACATTCGCTAAAAGCTGCCGCGTGTATAAATAAATTGAATAATAAATTTAATGTAAATATTCCATTACTTGAAATATTTAAAAATCCAACGATACTTCAATTGGCAGAATTTATTTATATAAATAAATCCCCAAAAGGTATAGATGATAACCATTTAGTATTGTTGAAAGCAGGAGATGTAAATGGAGAAAATATATTCCTTATTCATGATGGTAGCGGAGATGTAGATGGTTATATTGAATTTTGCAAACAAGCAAATGATGGAATTAATTACTGGGGAATAATGGCAGGGAGTTTGAAAAAATATCAACCCATTAATATTACCATTGAACAACTTGCAATTAGATATATTACGAGTCTAAAGAAAGTTCAAAAACAAGGAAAATATAGTATTGCAGGATGGTCGTTAGGCGGAACAATAGCTTTTGAAATGATTAGACAATTAGAACAAGAAAAGGAAAAAGTTAGATTTTTCGGTATTATAGATTCTATGCCACCTAATGTAAACGAAGAAGCTAAAATAAAAGAATTTACAGTTGAATCTGAGTTGGATTGGATAAGAAAATATTTTGATGATCAAGTTATAGCAGGATTAAATACCGGAATAGACCTTAAAGATTTCTGGGTTAATGTAATTGCTTACTTAAAAAATATAGCTGGTGCAAGTGAAATACTAAAGTATGAAATAGTTAAAAATATAGGATTTGAAATTAAAGAATATGAAAAAGTTTCAATTGAAGACTTGGTAAAATTCATGAATTTTACTAGGAGTTTGCGAAAAGCAAGTTATAATTATTACCCTGAGAATGTTATCAATTCACAAATAAATTATTTAGCAGCTATTGATTCTAAACAGATTATTACTAAAAATTGGCAGGAATTTTCTAAAAAGGATATAATTATTAAAGAAGTTCAGGGAACCCATTTTACTATATTTAAACAACCGAATGTTAAAGATTTCTATAAACAGTTCATGAAATCTTATAAGAATATTGAAAAAAAGACGTTAGTTTAGAGATAAATATGATTTTTTTAGAAAAAATAATTGTAAAAAATTATATTTGCAACATTAATGAGAAAGTCTAAATTATGGGATTTTCTTTAGCGTAGCTGTAAAAACCTGATATATACTTCCTAATATTCAATAATAATCAAAATCAATTAAATTTCTAAAATTCTGTTTTAGGAATTTAAAATTGTGTTGTAGAGTTGGCTGGTTTATACATTGAGTTATGTAATAACTTATTTATTATAAGGAATATATCTATTTATATTCCGAAAAAAAAAACATAAAATTTAACAATCAAAATTTGAAACTATGAAAATGAAATTACATTTCAATTGGTTAATTGTATTGTTTTTTATTCAGTTAATATCATATTCTTCATATGCTATTGAGCCAAATCAAAATAATTATAATGATGTATATGAAAAGATAGAATCATTATTAGATGAGGCAGATATTCCAGGATTATCATTAATTCTTGTTGATGAAAAAGGTACATACATAAAAAACTGGGGATATTCAGATCTTGTGAATAAGATTCCTGTAACGTCAGAAACCTTATTTGAGTTAGGATCCACATCTAAAGCCTTTACTGCACTTGCAATACATCAAATGGAAGAATCAGGGATGCTTAAGTTGGAGGATAATGTTTCTAAGTACATATCCTGGTTTAAAATGTTTTATGATGGAGCTGAAGTTCAAATAACCCTGGAAGAATTATTACATCATACTTCAGGAATTCCTACTGAAATGGTTTCAAAGATTCCTCAGGGCGATAGCCCGGATATGCTTGAAAAAACTGTTCGTGTGATTAACGAATTAGAACTGAAAAGATTGCCAGGAAAAAAATTCGAATATTCGACAATCAACTACGATATTCTGGGCTTAATAATAGAGCAGATAAGTCATGTTTCATTTGAGGAATATATGCAGAAAAATATATTTCAAGCTTTAGAGCTAGAATCGACCTCGATGGGAATACCAAAGAATGAAAATTTTGCAAAAGGTTATAAAATTAGTTTTTTTTCACCCAGAGAATATCAAGCACCAAGATTTAGAGGGAATAATCCGGCAGGATATGTAATCTCGAATGGAGAAGATATGGCAAAATGGTTAAAATATCAACTCTCAATTGATACAAATTGTTATCAAGAAATAATAAATAAATCGCATCTTCCTAATTTAACAGTTAGTCCCCAAGGTCATTCATCGTATGCTTCAGGTTGGATAGTAAAGCCTTATGGAGAAACTAAGATTAGTCATGGAGGTTTAAACCCCAATTTCACTTCCTTTGTAGGATTCTTACCAGATAAAAAGTTAGGTGTCGCAATATTAGCAAATTCTAATAGTAGCTATACCGGTTATTTAGGAAATGTTATTTTAAATATGCTAAATAATGAAGATGTAAGTGAGATGCCTACGCCAGAAAACGGTATGGATAAGATTTTTTCTCTAATTTCTCTCATTCTTGTTGTTTTTATAGCTGGTGTTCTTATGCTTTTTATATGGGTGCTAAAGGGTATAATTACAGGAGAACGTAAGTTTAAGTCTATTGAATTGAGTTCAGTATTGAAAATATTAAGCGGCTTGGTATTAACCACCCCTTTTATTTATGGTATTTATTTAATACCTAAAGCATTAATGGATTTTACATGGGATGCAGCAATTATATGGGCTCCGGGTAGTTATCTTATTGGATGTATATTATTTGTAAGTGCCGTTATTGGAGTTTGGTTTTTAAGCTTCCTTTCTACCCTAATTCCTACAAAAAATGAATATTTTCGATCTTTACCCATGATCCTTGTACTGAGTATAATGTCAGGTCTAGCTAATATGAGTATAATTTTATTATTAATTAATTCCATAGGAAGCGAAGGTAAACTTATTTATCTTTTATACTATTTTACCTTAATATTGGTATTCTATATTGCAAGTAGAAAAACTCTTCAAACAAAACTAATAAGAATATCATTATCTATTGTTTATGAGTTGCGAATGAAATTAATTAATAAGATTTTTTTATCTTCATTTCAGAAATTTGAGAAAATAGATAATGGACGAGTATACGCCACATTAAATCAAGATACATCTACAATTTCTAATTCAGTGAATATTGTAATTAGTTTGATATCTAATACTATAACTATAGTAGGGGTATTTGTTTATTTAGGTACAATTTCAATGATCGCCACGATATTAATTCTAACTGTGATTGTTTGCGTTGCAACATTATATTTTTTTGTAGGTAAAAAAACCAGAATACTATTTGAACAGGCAAGAGATACTTCAAATGTATTTTCAGGATTGATAGATGGATTATTATATGGATTTAAAGAGTTAAGTTTATCAGGCTTGAAGAAAAAGGAGTATACAAAGGAGGTAGATGATTCATGCTTAGAATTAAAAGACAAATCAAGTTTAGCATTGATAAAATTTGTAAATGCATTCTTAATTGGGGAAACACTTCTTATTATGGTTTTGGGAACAGTAAGTTTTGCAATTCCGTTCTTGTTTCCTGAAATACCAAGCTATAAACTTTTAGGTTTTATTATGATTATTTTATATTTAATAGGTCCTATAAATGGAGTTTTAGGATCAATTCCTAATATTATACAATTAAAAGTATCATGGAAAAGAATAAAAGAATTTATCGAGGATATTAATCCAGATTTAAAGTTAACAGACTTATTAAATGTAAGAGATAAAGAAGTAAGTATTAAAAGCTTATCCGTTCAGGGCTTAATGTATGAGTATAAAAACGAAAATGAAGATAGTAGTTTTAAGGTTGGACCAATTGACTTAAATATTAATAGTGGTGAAATTTTATTTGTAATTGGAGGAAATGGAAGTGGTAAATCAACCTTAGCAAATCTCTTAACAGGATTATATAATGTTGATGAAGGTTCAATATCTATTAACGGTGAAAAAATTAATAATAATGAATTAGGGGAACTCTATTCAACCATATTTAGTAACCATCATATTTTTAAAAAATTATATGGTATTGATACAGATACTAAAAAAGAAGAATTAGATTATTTACTCAAATTATTACGACTAGATGAAAAGGTTAGTATTGATAATGGCTCATTTTCTACTATTGAGTTATCAAATGGACAACGTAAAAGACTTTCGTTAATGAAAGTCTTTTTGGAGGATTCTCAAATTTATTTGTTCGATGAATGGGCTGCGGATCAGGATCCGGAGTATAAAAAGATTTTTTATAGGGAATTACTACCTAAAATGAAAGAACTTGGAAAAATAGTAATTGCCATAACTCATGATGATAATTATTTTGATGTAGCCGATAGAATTATAAAAATGGATATGGGAAAGCTAGTTGAGTATGAGGAAGTAGCATTAGAACAGGAGCAATTGGTTAAATAGAAATAATATAATTTTCATGAAAAGTAATATTGAAAATAAATTAAACTATCTAAATGTTGAGGAGAATGTTGAAATATTAATTAAAAAACTGAAGCTAAATAATAAATCCTTTAAAAAGGATGATGTTAAAAAGGTTTTACTTTTATGGAAAATTGAAAATTTTTATATAGGTGATACTTGTATGAAAATTTCATTATTTTTAAACGCATTTCATTTTTTTAATAATTCAACATTTCATGTAAATATTAGTAATAAAGATGTATTTAAAAAAATATCACATGTAATTAAAAATATACCAAATTGTGATGATAATTTCTTTTCTAGTAATTATGATGACATTAATTTTTTAGAATATGACCTAATATTGTTAGATAAATATTCTGAGTACGAAATTATTCAACATCTTTATGAAAATTATTATTCTAAATTATTAAATGAGTCATTAAAATTAAATGTTTATTCAGTTGGGAACATAGGTGATATTAGAGAAAAAATAAATAACTCTTTTAAAGTTAAACTTGATGAAATTAATATTACCGCAGAAGATAATTTGCGAGAATATGAGATTGTAATTTCTGATGATGAAAATTCATGGTCTAAGAATTGGCTAAATGAAAATGGTTTAAAGGATGATGAAAAATTAATAATATTATTAGATACTTCTTCCTATAAGGATAAATTATTAAATACATTGGTGTATTTTGAATTTGTCGAAAAGTTAATTGTTAAAGAAAAAGTTAAGATTCTAATTTTTGATGAAAACAATATAGGGAAACAATCATTTTACACACAATGGTTTGGTGCTGAAAAAGTTAAGAAAATAATTTTTGCTAATAATTTAAACTTACGAAAAGCAATTTGTCTTTTGGGTAATGTTAAAGTTCAAATGATAATAGGTCCATGTACTGGTCTATTGCATTGTGCTTCTGGAATATATAGAAATTATTTGAATAAGGGATTATTACAAAAAAATGAATTGCCATTGATGATTACATATGTTGGAATGCATGAAGATGAATATAATGCATGGTCGTGGTGGACGAATTCACTCGTTAATTGTATTGTAATAAATAAATCAGAATCAGAGCAAAAAGTTCTTAAGCATTTGTACGAATGTCCGAAAGAAACTAAAGAATTTCAAAAAATGTGTTTAACAGTTCCTGAAATTACTACAGAGATGTTAACTGAATTTATAAATACTCATTTTAAGGAAAAAATAGTCAATATAGGGAATTTGTAAATTGAAAAATGAATATGTTATAGAAACAGTTGAGAGTATATAAAAATATTCTTATAAAAATAACTATGCCTTTGTAGATATTAATTAAATATGAGCGATATTGATATACAAATAAATCCAATTATTTTATTGGCTGACAGTCAATTACTATTTTATAAGAGCAAAGATGGTTTGTTTTTAGACAGGATTAAAAAGCTAATACACAAGGAAGCAAAAATAGATGGAATAAAAGCTGCTTATATAGGAGCATCAAATAATGATGATCCTCAGTTTTTTGAAATATTTGAGTTAGCAATGCACCAAGTTGATATTAGAGATTGTAGAATGATTAAATCAATTTCTGATAAAGATGATACTAATTTTCTAAAAAGTGCAGATATAATTTTGTTAGCTGGTGGTGATACTAATAAAGGCTGGGAAGTAATAAAACGAAATGGTTGGGATGAGATAATAATTGAAAAATATTCTAAAGGTGTTATCTTAATAGGTATTTCAGCTGGAGCTATTCAATTAGGAATGAAAGGATATCAGGTTAAGGAGAATGAAGCTGAAATAGAGTTTGATACTTTAAAATTGGTTCCTTTCATAATTGATGTACATACAGATGACGATTGGATTAATCTAAGTAAACGAATTAAGTTTGAGGGAGGACATTTAAATGGATATGGAATACCTTATGGAGGAGGTTTGATTTATTATCCTGATATGTCATTAGAAGCTATAAGATTTCCATGTGTTGAAATTCTTAATGTAGAAAATAAAATTGACAGGTCAATTATTTTACCCGAAACTAAGGAAGTAGAAACACACGAAGATGAACCTAAATGAGTATATATGCTATAAGTGATTTACATCTGGCAAATAAAGTAAATAAAGAAGCTATAATAAATTTGCCAGAATATAAAGACGATTGGATAGTAATAGCAGGTGATATAGGGGAAACATTAGAACAGCTAGAATTTACATTAATAACATTAAAATCCAAATTTGGTAAAATTATTTGGGTTCCAGGAAACCATGATTTATGGACATTTCCTTTGAATAGTTACAGTTTAAAAGGGGAGGAAAAATATAATAAAATGGTATCTCTATGCAATGAACATGGAGTATTAACACCAGAAGATGAATATCCGGTTTATTGTAGCGATGGTAAGGAATATTGTGTAGTGCCAATTATGACCCTTTATGATTATAGTTTCAAACCAAATAATATTGCAAAAGGAAAAGAAATAGAGTGGGCTGCTGAGTCTGGTGTAATTTGTGCTGATGAAGATTTACTTTTTTCTTATCCATATAAGTCAATATCCGAATGGTGTTATATCAGGTGTCAATATACAGAAAAGCGATTGAATGCAATTCAAAAGGATATTCCAATAATTATTATAAATCATTATCCACTTTTAAAAGAACTAGGTAAAATATATACTTTTCCAAGATTTTCAATTTGGTGCGGTACAACTCTTACTGAGAGATGGTTAGATCAGTTTAATATTGAAGTTGCAATATATGGACACTTACATATTCGTTCATCAAAAATTATTAATGGAGTCAGACACGAAGAAGTATCCTTTGGTTATCCTCAGGATTGGGTTAAAAGTAGGGGAATGAATTATTATTTAAGAAAAATTATTTAAATCAGTGAAACTGTAATTTTAAAAACTATAATAAACCGAAAGTATCTAGATCAACTAATCTGAGAGGAGTAGAGGAATCTATTTGGGCATATTTCGCACCCCTCTGGGCGAAAAAAAGAAATCATTAGTTGATACCCCGTCCGCTTGCAGCATGGTTAATTACTTAATATTTAAATGAATGAAAATTTACTTGCGGATATTAGGTAATATGCTTAGATAAATTGTTTAAAAACATTAAAATTACAAATTGCTTTTTAAAAATGTAATATTGAATGCATATTAGAAGTTAGAGAAAAGTTTAATAAATATTAATTGAAAATAGTAAAATGTCAAAAAAAACAGGAAACAAGAAAGTTTGTTCTTTTCAGGCTGAGACTAAGGAGTTACTAAACTTAATGATTAACTCTTTATACACACACAGGGAGATATTTTTAAGAGAACTTATTTCAAATTCTTCAGATGCATTAGATAAAGTTTATTTTCAATCGTTGACAGATCATGAATTATTAGGAGATGATCATGAGTTGAAAATAGAAATAGATGTAAACAAAGATAACAAGACCCTTACTATTTCTGATAATGGAATAGGAATGACTTATGATGAAGTAACAGAAAATATTGGGACAATTGCTAAATCGGGAACAAAAGCATTTGTAGATAAACTTAAAGAGACTGATGAAGTTGATTTGATAGGTAAATTCGGAGTTGGTTTTTACTCTTCATTTATGGCTGCAAATAAAGTTGAGATAATTACACGTTCAGCAAAAGCAGAAAAAGGAGTAAGATGGGAGTCCGAAGGAGACGGTAGTTATACAATTGAAGAAATTGAAACAGATAATAGAGGTACAAAAATTATTTTGTATTTAAAAGAAGAAGCGATGGATTCGACAAATCCTGAGGAGGACTTTTCAAATCAATATACAATTCAAAATTTAATAAAAAAACATTCCAATTACATAAGCTACCCTATACATATGGATTTCTACAGGGAAGAAACTCCAAGGGATAAAGAAGGAAAAACAATTGAGGGAGCAGAATCAGAAACTATAATTGATAATAAAGTTTTAAATTCAATTACACCTATCTGGAAAAAGAATAAAAAAGATATTACGAATGACGATTACTTCCAATTTTATAAACATCATTTTCATGATTGGAATGAGTTTGCAGATGTTATTCATTTGAACCTTGAAGGAACAATTGAATTTTCAGCCTTATTATTTATTCCAGCAAAAGCTCCATCAGATTTGTATGATAGAGATTTTTCAAAAGGGATACAACTATATTCTAATAGTGTTTTTATAATGAATGATTGTAAGGATCTTCTCCCTGATCATTTAAGATTCGTTAGAGGTTTAGTGGATTCTCCTGATTTTTCTTTAAATATTTCAAGAGAAATATTACAACATGATACACAACTTAAAGTAATAGGTAAAAACCTAGAAAAGAAAATCTTAGATACCTTAAAAAAACTTCTGAAAAACAGTAGAGAAAAGTATGAAGAAATCTGGCCTGAATTTGGTAAATCTTTGAAAGGGGGTATTTATATGGAGTATAAAAACAAAGAAAAGCTTGAAGACTTGATATTGTTTAATACTTCAAAGGATGAATTAAAGATGACAACATTAAATGAATATGTTGAACGAATGCCAGAGGGGCAAAAAGAAATATATTATGCTGCAGCAAAAGATATAGATACAATTAAACGAATGCCTCAATTAGAAATTTTTAAAGAGAAAAATATTGAAGTACTTTATTTTATAGATAAGATAGATGAATTTTTAACTCAAAACTTAGATAAGTATAAGGATTTTAAATTGCAATCTGTAACCCGGGAAGATTTTAATCTTGATGATGTTTTAAAACAAGACGAAAAGGGAAAAAAAGATGAAAATGAAAAAGTAGATGAAGATAAAAATAATGATTATAAAGATTTACTTGACGCAATAAAAGATCTACTTGAAGGAAAAGTAAAGGAAGTAAAGATAAGCAAGAGACTAAAATCTAGCCCTGTATGTTTTGTAAACTCTAATTCAGGAACAAGCTTTAATATGGAGCAGTTGCTTAAAGGTGTGAATCAGGTTCCTGCACAGGCATCTAAAATTTTAGAAATTAATCCAGATCATGCGATATTCTCGGTAATTGAGAAAGTTTACAAAGAAAAAAATAATAACAAAGAATTAAAGAATATAAGTGAAATTCTTTATAATCAAGCCTTGTTAATAGAGGGTTTTGAGCTGGAAAATCCATTAGAATTCTCAAATAATTTGTGTGAACTTATGACAAAAGCATATAACTAAGAACTTGATTAAATCATTAAAATTTGAATAAAAATAGTATTACATTTTATAAATTAAATATTAACCTAAAAATTTAAATATTATGGTACAAATAGGAAATGTTCCTGAAATTAAAGCAGTAAAAAAACATTTAGAGGAATTAAAAGAAAAAGGACTAGTTTCAGAATGGGAATTACCTTATGAAAATATACTAACAAGACTAACCGCTGCAATATTCTTTTTAACACCAGCAGATGATTCTAAACTTGAAGAAATTTGGAAAGAACTTGAATCACATAAAATGTTGCAATACAGATTGAATGAAGAAAAGAAGTTGTCACAGTTTGTTTGGAGAGTAGAATTTAATAAAGGATTTGAACTATAATTAGAAATAAAGAAAAACTTGGAATAATGGAAAAAGAACTTAACGAATTAGTAGTAAGATTAGCAAAAGAACAAGAAGTAGAATGTGCTCGTCCTGAAAAAACAGCAGAAGCATTAAAAGAGTGTATAGATAGAGATTATGTACATG
>WTBR01000146.1 GCA_013138975.1 Bacteroidales bacterium | reverse complement strand
TAAAACTGCAATACAAAGACTATAGCGAGTGGCAAAACAGTGAAGAACGACAATTAATAATTAAACAACAAGAAGATTTTTGGATCAGGAAATTTGAAAAAGAAATTCCGGTATTGAATCTGCCTTTAGATAATGTACGACCTGCAATTCAAACTTACGAAGGAGCGAATGTTAATTTTGCATTAAGCAAGGAAGAAACTCAGAAGATAAAGTCCCTATCCAATGAAAATGGACTTACCCTGTATATGACCATTCTATCGGTTTACACAATACTTCTTTCCAAATTAAGCCAACAAAAAGATATTATTGTAGGAACCCCTACAGCAGGACGAAATCATGTTGATTTAAAGCGTATTGTAGGCGTTTTTATTAATACCTTGGCAATACGTAATGACTTAAAAGGAGATAAAACCGTATTAAATTATTTACAAGAATTAAAACGAACAACGCTAGAAGTATTCGAGAATCAGGATTATCAATTTGAAGATTTAGTTGAGCAAATATCAGTTGAGCGGGATATGAGCCGTAACCCGGTATTTGATGTCATGTTTAATTTTTTGAACCAAACAGAGTATACAGGCGATATATCAGAATTGGATAGAAATATTTATGTACATAAGCCAAGTATCTCCAAGTTTGATCTAAGCCTTGCCGGAGTTGATTATGGCGATCAGTTGATGCTAAATTTTGAGTATAGCACAAAATTATTTAAGGCAGAAACCATAGAAAGATTTATTACATATTTTAAACAGATAGTAAATCAAATAGAACACAACTTAGAAAAGAATCTTTCAGCGCTTGAAATAATAGATCAAGAAGAAAAACAACAGTTGTTATATGAATTTAATAACACGAAAATAGATTATCCCAAGGATAAAACGATTCATCAGTTATTTGAAGAGCAAAGAGAAAAAGATCCATTAAAAATAGCCGTTTATTGTAATGGAGAAAGCATTAGTTTTAAAGACTTAGGTACTAAATCAGATCGCTTAGCAAGTTATATTTTTAACTTGGCAGGCGAGAATGGAATCATTGGTATAATAGCCGATCGTTCCATAGAAATGATAATTGGCATATTAGCAGTGTTGAAATCCGGGAATGCATATTTACCCTTGGACCTTAGGCATCCGCAAGACCGAAACCATAAAATACTTAAAGAAAGTGATGTTAGAATTGTTCTTTCCGATCACCAAGATTTGCAAATAGGTGATATTGATGTAGTTAATCTGCTTAGTTCAGAAGTTTATCCAAAAAATATAAAATCAAAATCAAAAAATTCAAAAAGTACAGATCCGGCTTATGTAATTTTTACATCCGGTTCAACCGGAGTTCCTAAAGGGGTTATGGTTTCACATAGAAGTGTAGTTAACCTGATAAATGGGATTAGCGGGCTAATACCCGAAAATAATTCAGGTACAATGCTTTCATTAACAACCATCTCATTCGATATATTTGGATTGGAGCTTTATACACCACTCTTGAATGGTTTTTCATTGGTTCTTGCCAAAGATGAAGATCAGTATAGCGCTGAAAAAATTGCATCAATAGTGCAAAATCAGGCTGTAAAAATATTGCAACTTACGCCATCAAGGCTCGGGTTAATACTTGCAGATGAATTTTCCAAAGACATATTTAATGAAATAGAAGTATTATTTCTTGGAGGAGAAGAATTGCCGGCAACATTATTATCCAATCTTCGAGATTTGTATAAAGGCAAGGTTTATAATATGTATGGGCCAACAGAAACAACAATATGGTCAACTATTAAAGATGTATCAGAAGATTTACCTTTAAATATTGGAAAACCTATAAATAACACACAAGTATATATATTAGGCTTACAAAATGAATTAATACCAATAGGAGTTTCAGGTGAATTATGCATAAGTGGCGATGGTCTGGCAATAGGGTATCTAAAAAATTCAGAACTCACCCGGGAAAAATTTATAGAGCATCCTTTTAAAAAAGGAGAACGTTTATACAAGACCGGTGATTTAGCCTGTTGGTTACCCGATGGCAATATAGAATTCTTAGGACGTATCGACTCACAGGTCAAAATCCGTGGATTTAGAATCGAATTGGGCGAGATAGAGAATGCATTGCAACAGTATGAAAACATTAAAGAATGTGTAGTAATAGCACGCGAAGAAAACGAAGATAAATACCTGTGCGCATATCTTGTCACAGCGGAAGAACTTAACCAGGAAGAAATACGTACATATTTATCGGAAAGCCTTCCGGATTATATGATTCCCACTTATTTTGTAAAGATGGAAAAAATTCCATTAACATCTAATGGAAAAATAAACCGAAAAGCCTTACCCAGTCCGGAAATAAAAGCCGATAACCTTTACCAGCCACCAACAAATGATATAGAAGAGAAACTGGTACAATTATGGTCGAAAGTATTAAAAGTACCCCTTGAAGAAATAAGTGTAGATGCTAATTTCTTTTCCTTAGGAGGACATTCATTAAGAGCAACAATACTAACATCAAAAATACATAAAGAATTAGGTGTAAAAATACCTTTAGCAGAAATATTTAAGTTACAAACCATTCGTAAATTATCAAAATATATAAAAGAAGGAACAAAGATTGATTATTCTTCAATAGATCTTATTGCCAAGAGAGACTATTACCCTTTATCCTCAGCCCAAAGACGTTTATATTTTCTACAACGCTTAGATTTAGGAAGTATAAGTTACAATATGCCAATTGTAATGCCCTGGAACGAAAATGTTGATATTGAACACTTAGAATCGATTTTTAAAAAACTTATAATTAGGCATGAAAGTTTAAGAACATCCATTGTAACTATAAATAATGAACCTGTACAGAAAATTCAAGACCAAGTAGATTTTCATTTAGATTATTTTGAAACAAGTAATCAAGAAGAAGCGGAATCATTGATAAAGGATTACATAAAACCCTTTAACTTAACAGAAGCACCCTTACTAAGATCATGTATCATAAAGTTCCAAGAAAACAAACATATTTGGATAGTTGACATGCACCATATCATTTCCGATGGAACTTCAAGTTCGCTATTAATAGATGATTTTATGTCATTTTATAAGGGAGAGCAACTAAAACCTTTAAAGCTTCAATATAAGGATTTTTCGGAATGGCAGAATAAATTAATAACAAACACTGAAATAAAAACTCAGGAAAAATATTGGACAGATTTATTATCAGGTGATATACCGATGCTTCAATTACCGGCAGACCATAATCGCCCAAAAGAATTTTCTTTTGAAGGAGATATACATAGCTTTGTTTTAGAAAATGAGGTGGCGTTAAAGTTTAGAGAACTGGGAACAAAAAATTCAGCCACCCTTTTTATGAATATGCTAGCCGCATTTAATGTTCTGTTTTACAAATATACAAGCCAAACAGATATCATAATAGGAAGTGGTATTGCAGGCAGACCACATGCCGATTTGCAAAACATAGTAGGTATGTTTGTTAATACATTGGCAATGCGTAATTATCCTGAAGGTGAAAAAACATATACCGATTTTTTAAAAGAAGTAGCAGGAAGTAGCGTAATGGCATTTGAAAATCAGAATGTGCAGTTTGAAGACCTGGTTGATAAATTAGAAGTAGAGCGTGATACCTCAAGAAACCCTTTGTTTGATATTTTTATGATAGTGCAAAACTTCGGGGAAGCACAAGAAGAGCAAGTAAAAGAAGAGGTAGTTAGAGACATAAAAGCATTAAATGAAACAAGTTTAGATGTTGATTACAGAAACACAACATCCAAATTCGACATGACCTTTTATGTAAATGAGCAAGGAGAGAATATTTATATAAATATAGAATACTATACGAGGATATTTAAAAAAGAAACAATCATCAGATTAGTATCATGTTTCAATAATATATTAAAAGAAGTTATTAATAATCCTGAGATAAAATTAAAAGAAATAGAGTTATTATCAAAGGAAGAAAAGGAACAACTATTATATAAATTTAACGATACCCAGGCAGATTATCCAAAAGATAAAACGATACAAGAATTATTTGAAGAACAAGTTGATAAAAATCCTGAAAATATAGCACTTGTTTGTGATCAGGAAAAAGTTACTTACAGAGAATTAGACAATAGATCCAATCAGTTAGCACATTATTTACGCTTCGAATGTGAAGTTAGCAAAGATGAAAATATAGGCGTATATATGGATAAGGGATCTAACGTTATAATAGCTATACTAGGAATCTTGAAATCGGGATGTGGATATTTACCCCTATCTGCAACATATCCGGAAGAACGTATAACGTTTATGATAAATGACGCATCTACTCGCGTAATAATTAGTGAAAAACAATATGTAAAAGAGATGAATAAGTTCCAATGGGAGTGTTCATTACTTAGTACATATATATGTTTGGATAGCTATAACGTTAAAGCGGAGCAGGAAACCCAAAATAAGCTGAATGACAAAAGGCTATGGGAGTATGTAGGCGATACGTCTGTTGATGAAGTAACAGGAGGAGGTTGGACCAGTAGTTATACCGGTAAGCCCATACCACAAGAAGAGATGGATGAATATGGCGATAATGTTCTAAAAAAACTAGAACCACTCATTAATTCACAAACAAGAATTTTAGAAATAGGATGTGCATCCGGAATAACTATGTTTAGGCTGGCACCTAAAGTTGGCTTGTATTATGGTACAGACCTTTCACGTGCAATATTGAGAATAAACGAAGAAAGAATAAATTCAGAAGGGCACACAAATATCATTCAAGAACAATTGTCAGCAGATGAAATAGATCTGATAGAAGAGAAAGATTTTGACCTAGTAATAATAAATAGTGTAATTCAATGTTTTGATGGTCATAATTATTTAAAAAAGGTTATTCGTAAAGCTATTGATTTGATGAAGCCCGAAGGATTAATGTTCTTTGGAGATATTATGGATCAGGATCTGAAAAAAGATTTAGTAAAAGATTTTGAAGGATTTAGGCAAATAAATAAGACAAAAGATTATAAAACTAAAATAGATTGGAGTGAAGAATTATTTTTATCAAGAGGATTTTGGGACGATTTAAGAACTGAAGAATCATCAATTGAAAAAATTGAGTGCACACCTAAAATATTTACACTGGAAAATGAATTAACCAAGTTTAGATACGATGTTTTAGTATCGATTAATAAAAATCAAGAAAAAAGGGTTTCCAATAAACCAAAAAACAAGCAACAGCATGACCTGAATATCTTGAGTAATTATTCAATTGACAGATTGCCAAAAATTAATACACCAGAGAATTTAGCTTATATCATTTACACCTCCGGCACAACAGGAAAGCCAAAAGGAGTAATGGTTGAGCATAGAAATGTAATACGATTATTTTTTAATGATAAGTTTCAATTCGATTTTAGCGAAAAAGATATTTGGACAATGTTCCATTCCCATAGTTTTGATTTTTCAGTATGGGAAATGTTTGGCGCCCTTCTTTATGGAGGAAAATTGATTGTCATACCAGAAATAGTTGCAAAAGATGTAGTTAAATATTACAATATACTTTGCGAAGAAAAAGTTACAGTTTTAAATCAAACACCATCAGCATTCTACAATTTAGCAGAAGTAGCAATAAGTAATTCAGAGAAAACGCTAGAAAATCTTAAGTATGTAATTTTTGGAGGAGAAGCATTAAAACCGAATAAACTGAAAAAATGGTTCGATGTTTATTCAGATGTTAATTTAATTAACATGTATGGAATAACAGAAACTACAGTCCATGTTACCTATAAAAAAATAGGCAAATACGAAATAGAAAATAATATAAGTAACATTGGAACACCAATACCTACTCTAACAACCTACATAATGAATAGCGATTTAAAGCTTGTCCCAATAGGTATTGCAGGAGAATTATTAATTGGAGGAGATGGACTTAGTCGCGGGTATTTAGGAAAAGAAGAATTAACGAAAGAAAAGTTCATAACAAATCCATATAAAGAAGGAGAACGTTTATATCGCTCAGGAGATCTTGTAAAGATGTTATCAAATGGAGAGATGGAATATCTTGGTCGCATTGATAATCAGGTACAATTAAGAGGTTTTAGAATAGAGTTAGGCGAAATAGAGAATGCCTTACATAAATATGAAAACGTAAAAGAGAGCGTAGTTGTAGCAAGAGAAGACAATGGAGATAAAAATTTATGTGCTTATGTAGTATGTGAAGATGAATTTAATCAGGATGAAGTCCGTGCATATTTACTAGAAACCCTTCCAGATTATATGATACCGTCATATTTTGTAGAGCTTGAAAAGATTCCATTAACAACAAATGGGAAAGTAGATCGAAAATCATTACCATCACCGGAGGTAAAAGCAGGAGATGCTTATGTTGCTGCATCAACCGAAACAGAAGAAAAACTTGTAGAAATATGGTCAGAAGTATTAAACATTCCACAGAAAGAAATAAGCACAACAGCAAGCTTCTTTGACATAGGCGGGCATTCATTAAAAGCTACCGTATTAACAGCAGCAATACATAAAAAAATTGGAGTTGAATTTCCTTTACGAGATGTGTTTATACACCTAAGCATTAAAGCACAAGCAAGTCAAATAGAAATAAGTACAAAGAAAGAGTTTGTATCAATACCCAAAGCACAGGAACAATCATATTATTCACTCTCATCTGCTCAGAAACGTATGTATTTATTACAACAGATGGATTTGGAATCAACAGTCTATAATATGCCATATTCCATATCAATAGGCGTAGATGTAGATAAGGTAAAAATCGAAGAAATACTAAATCAAATTATATCACGTCACGAAAGTTTCCGCACAAGTTTTGAAATTCCTGAAGAAAATCCTGTTCAACACATACATGAAAAAGTAGATTTCCAGCTAGAAAAAATTACGATAGAATTATCTGAAGAACAGGCTACCCGTAATAAATTTATACGAGCTTTTGATTTAACCAAAGCACCGCTTTTGAGAGCAGCAATTATTGAGATAAAAGGATTAAAAAACGTGTTATTGATAGATACGCATCACATTATAAGCGATGGCGTTTCACACAGTATTTTAGAACAAGAGTTTCAGTCGCTTTCTTTAGGAGAAGAATTATTACCATTAAAATTGCAATATAAAGATTATAGTGAATGGCAAAACAGTGAAGAACGACAATTAAAAGTTAAAGAACAGGAAAATTATTGGATCAAAAAATTTGAGGGAGAAATTCCGGTTTTGGATCTGCCATTAGATTATGTCCGACCGGTAATTCAAAGTCACGAAGGAGGTTCGGTAATGTTTGCTTTAAGCAATCAAGAAACAGAAAATATAAAGTCCTTAGCTAAAGAAAATGACCTTACTTTATACATGACCGTATTATCGGCTTTTAGCATTCTGTTATCGAAGTTGAGCGGTCAGGAAGATATCATCGTAGGAACTCCTACGGCAGGGCGAAATCATGATGATTTAAAAAATATTGTAGGAGTGTTTGTCAACACAATATCAATACGTAATGACTTAAAGGCAGATAAAACCGTACTTAATTATATACAGGAATTAAAACAGACAACCCTTGAAGTTTTTGAAAATCAGGATTATCAATTTGAAGATTTAGTTGAGCAGGTATCAGTGGTGCGAGATATGAGTCGTAACCCGATATTCGATGTCATGTTTAATTTATTGAACCAAACGGAGTATGCAGGCGATATATCTGCATTGGATAGAAAGAAAACTCTTCATAGCCCCAGTATCTCCAAGTTTGACTTAACATTATCAGGAGCTGATTATGGCGATCGGTTGGTACTAAATTTTGAGTATTGTATAAAATTGTTTAAGGCTGAAACAATAGATAGATATATTAGATATTTTAAAAAGGTAGTAAATCAAATAACAGAAAACTTAGAAAAAAATCTTTCAGAGATAGAAATAATATCTGATGAAGAAAAACAACAGTTGTTATATGAATTTAATAATACGACAGAAGATTATCCAAAAGAAAAAACAGTCATAAATCTTTTTGAGGAACAAGTTTTAAAAACTCCGGAAAATACGGCTCTAATTTTTAAAGAAGAAAAGATTAGCTATTCAGAGTTTAACGAAAACGTGAATCAGGCCGTTAATTATCTATTAACAAACGGGGTAAAAAAAGGGGATGTCGTTGGTGTAATTTCCGAGCGTTCAATGGAAATGATGGTAAGTATATTTGCCGTATTAAAGGCTGGTGCTGTATATTTACCTATTGACCCAAACTATCCGGAAAAAAGAATAAACTATATTTTTGAAAACAGTCAGACAAAAATTGTTTTATGCCAAGAAAAGTATTCGACAAAGCTTTCAAGCAACATTGATAATATTCTAATATTAGGAAACTGGCAAAATCAATCTCAAACGAATAAGGAAACAAATATTCATTGTTCCCCAAATGATCTTGCATATATAATTTACACCTCAGGTTCAACCGGAAACCCAAAAGGAGTGATGATAGATCACTACTCATTAACAAATCGTCTTAACTGGATGGGTAAGGCTTATCCGGTAAACTCTGATGATGTATTTATACAAAAAACGACCATTGTTTTTGACGTTTCAGTATGGGAATTATTTTGGTGGGCAATAGAAGGATCAACATTGTTTTTACTTAATCAGGGAGAAGAAAAAGAACCTTTAAAATTAATTAATGCAATTGAAAAGAACAAAGTTAGCGTAATGCACTTTGTCCCATCAATGTTAAATGCATTTCTTGAAGAATTAGAAAGTAAGGCCATTGAAAGACTTTGTTCGCTTAAATTTGTTTTCTCAAGCGGTGAAGCATTGTCAAATAATACAGTTTCAAGGTTTAATCAATTATTGTTACCAGAAAATAAAACAAAACTAATTAATTTATATGGCCCAACAGAAGCCACTATTGATGTTTCATATTTTAATTGTTACAATCAAACGACACTTGACATAGTACCAATAGGAAAGCCAATCGATAATGTTAAGCTTTATGTAGTAAGTAAAGATGAAAATTTATCGCCCATTGGAGTGGCAGGCGAATTATATATTGGAGGAGATTGCTTGTCAAGAGGTTATCTGAATAACGACAAACTCACGAGCGAAAAATTTATTATCAATCCTTTCGACACTACAAGTAAGGTTTACAAGACAGGCGATTTAGTACGATGGTTACCCGATGGGAATATAGAATTTTTAGGTCGTATCGATCACCAGGTAAAAATTCGTGGATTCAGGATAGAATTAGGCGAGATAGAAAAAACCTTACTAAAAAATGAAAACATTAAAGAAGCTGTAGTAATAGCACGTGAGGATAAACAGGATAAATATTTATGTGCTTATGTTGTAGGTGAAGAAGAGTTAAATCCAGATGATTTAAGAACTTATTTATTCGCTTTGTTACCAGATTATATGATTCCATCTTATTTTGTACAGATAGATGACTTACCAATAACCAGTAATGGGAAAGTAAACCGTAAAGCCCTTCCTTCACCAGATTTTGAGGCTGGAGATAATTATATTGCAGCATCAAATCCTTTAGAAGAACAGTTGGTTAAAATATGGGAAGAAGTTCTGAATATTCAACCTATTGGTGTTACCGATAATTTTTATAAAATTGGAGGTAATTCGCTTTTAGCAATTACTTTATTAAACAAAATAGAAAAAAAATTAGGTGAACGAATCCAATTATCCATCTTTTTACAAAACCTCACTATTAAAGAACTTTCAATATTCATTTATCAATTATTTTCATGGTCAGCAAATTTCCACTTAGATGAAGCGGTAATTAAAAATAAGAATGTAATAAGTTCAGTCAGAATTGCTAATTTGCAAACCAAAGGTGAAAACTTACCTATATTTTTTGTAGCACCACTTGGTGGAATATTGCCGGCAACCAGTATAGTAGGAATAATGGATATACCCCTTTTATTAGGCGAGGAGCAACCATTTTATAGCGTACAAGTACCACCTTTGTTTTCCGATTTGGCACAAACAATTTCAACCGGTGGAGAATTAAATTTATCCGACCATACTTTTAAAGAGGATGTAATTCAACAACATGTAAAAGAATGTATTCAGTCAATAAAAAATATTTATAAAGGAGAAGAACTATACATAGGAGGCTTTTGTACCGGTTGTATTTTTGCGATGGAATTGGCAGCACAAATTGAAAAATCGGGTTTTAAAGTAAAAGAAGTATTCTTAATTGATCCCCCTTTAAAAGAAAACTTTTCTGATAATCCAAATAATAAGGAATACGCACAAATTTCCGAACTTAATTTTAATATAGATGAAATAGCTTGGTTTATAGCCAAGGACTTAGGTTGGAAAGAGAAAATAAATTTAAAAGATGTAATTTCTGTGTTAAAAAATGCCAATACTGAAGAGATATGGGATGTAGGAACTAATATTTTAAAATCGCATAAAACAGTTTCTGAAACAACAACATCTCAAGAGTTAAAAATCTCTTATTATACAAAGTTTTACAACCAGGAATTAATAACAACCTACCTATCGGTAATAAATTACAAATACCCCAATATTGAAGCAGAAAAAACTTCATTAATAGTTGCAGGTATGGAGGAAATCATTAAAAATAAAGAGTTTGTCGATATAGTAAGTAAATACTTCAAAAATACAGTAGCCATCGAAAATATTACTGGAGATCATGGCTCTGTATTTCAGCAACCTAATATAAATCAGTTGGTTGAGATTATTAAGAAGAGTGTGCATTCCGGTTTAAATCAGTGAGACTATATTTTTTAGAGTTGAAAACGAATAAAAAATATAAAGTCGAACTGATCCCGAAAGCGAAGCGTATCGGGATCTCGGGTCAATTTATCTGGCGACAGTCAGGAGTCTTGCCCATCGGGACGAAATTTTAAAAAAAAATTATTTGTTGATACCTCGTTCGCTTGCGGCGAAGTAGTTCATTGATTTTTACTATCATAAAAAATAATTATGCTTAAAGAAATTATAATCTTTAACGAAGGTCGGGATGATATTAATAATCTGACCATTGGAATATTTCCGGCAAAAGGAAGATATTATAGGAAAGAAATGAGTAATAATGGGCATGGATTTTTCCATGTTGAAGTAGATTTACCCCTGGGTATATCTTATTATCATTTATATATAAATCATGATTTTACAAAAGAATATGTTGATATTAATACCCCAATATTAGGCCAGGATCTAATATCAAGAATTCCTATAATAATAAAATCAGAAATATTTAATCATATCTATTTTGAGAATTCACCCCAATTTATTTCATACATCAATAAAGATATTGTTGATATAAAATTAGTAAGCTATCATTCATGGATAAATAAGGTAAAGCTTGTAAACGAAAACTTAGATGAATTTGATTTTCAAGTAATATATTCAAATAAAAATAGGAAATATTGGAACCTTAGATATAATATTAAAGACGATAAAAACTTCAGAATTAAATTTGGAAATGACGAAAAAGAATATTGGTTTTTAGAGAACAACAAAGCATCACTTCATATTAAAGAATCGACATTTTTTAAATTTCCGAAATTACCTCAATTGCACTTCAATGATAATGCAGTTGGTGTTGGTTATCAGATTTTTCCCGATAGATTTTGTAAATCCGATCAGCAAAAAGAAAATGAAATATTTCAGACTTGGGATAGCAAACCGGGAACTTATTCCCTTTTTGGAGGAGATATTAAAGGAATTATTGATAAACTGACACTAATTAAGGACTTAGGATTTAATTTCATTTATTTAAATCCGGTTTTTTATTCAGATAGTGCACACAGATACGATACAATTGATTACACTAAAATTGATCCCATATTAGGAACAGAGGAAGATTTTAAGCAACTAGTTGATTTAGCGCACTCATTAAATTTACGTGTGATTCTAGATATCTCACTTAACCATTGTAATAGAGAATTTTTTGCGTTTAAGGATTTAATAAAGCTTCAGGAAAAATCGAAATATCAGGATTGGTTTATAATTAATTCTTTTCCTGTTTCCATTGATGAAACAAACTATAGTTGTTGGCATGGATATAAAGAATTGCCGGAATTTAATTTTAATAATTTGGAGGCTCAAAAATATCTTATCGAATCGGCATTATATTGGATCAAAAAATTTGATATCGACGGTTGGAGAGTTGATGTAAGTAATGAAATTCCAGATCATTTTTTAGAAACGTTTATTAAAGCAAATAAAGAAGTTAAAAAAGATATTCAAATTATTGGAGAAAACCTTCATAATGAATCGAATGATTTTGTTTGTAAAGATGGGGGAGATGGAATCACAGCATATAGCCTTTACCAAGATGTGTTTAATTCTTACTTTATTGAAGAAATAGTTAGCTTTAGTCAACTCGTTCATAATATTATAGAATATATTTATTCGCATTCATTTAAAGCACTCAAAAATTCATGGACATTTCTGAGCAACCATGATTTGCCCAGATTTTATTTGATGTTACAGAATAAGAAACAGTATAAATTAGCATTCAGTCTACTCCACATTATTCCGGGAACACCCGTTTATTATTACGGCGAAGAAATTAAGCTAAGCGGAGATATTGGTAATAGCAGATATACTATCAATTGGGATGAATACACAACAAAATCATCATTGTTTCTTTATTTTAAAAAAATGAATTCCATACATAATCAATACCATGAAATATTTGATTACGGCAATGTAGAAATCCCATATATTGATAAAAACAACAAAATACTCGCAATAAGAAGAAGATATAATAATAAATCAATTTGCTTCGTACTGAATTTTTCAGACCAGGAAATCTCAGTAAATATTAATAATATTATTGGTACAGATAAAAATTATAAAATCTTATTAGGTGAATTAACCGATGAGAATAATATTGAATTATGTAGTAATAATATAGTTATTATTCAATCAAATAATTAAAGAAAGTGAAAGAAGATAAAACAATTGTCCATATCGCATATGAGGTTGCACCGTTTTTTAAAAGAGGAGGATTAGGAGATGTTGCTTCAGCTTTACCTGAGTACATGTCAGAACGATATGATAATGTAGTTATTTCATTTTATTATCAAGGATTAATGAATCATTTCGAAAATTATTCCTTAGGAGATTTTAATATTGAGATGAATGGAATAGAGTACAACTATAAATATTATTATTTTAAGAGAAATCAGGTAGAATACTATTTTCTAAACATGGAAGATGAAAATGTATTTGCCGGTAGTGGTGGAATTAGTAATCTAAATGGTGATAATCCTTATAAAAATTATTCTTCAATAATTATATTTTTATATTTTGGGAAAGCCGTCTTAAAATTAATTCAGCTCAAAATAACCAATTTGAAACTTATAATATGCCACGACTGGCATGCTACAGGTATTTTCGCTTATCCTTCAGAGTTAAAAAATATTAGTTCCGAATTAAATTTAAAATTTCATACGTCAATACTTATTCATAATTTTTATCATCAAGGGAACGTGTATGAAGATATCTTTCCATATTTAGAAGACGAACCGCTGCAATTACTAAAAGATTTATATTTAAAATACAAATCGGCCAGCTTATTAGGCCTGGCAATTGAGCAAGCCGATTATGTTTTAACGGTAAGTGATAATTATGCACGTGAGTTAAATGAAGGGATCGTACCACACGAAAATTTAAAATTTTTATTGAATAGTAATAAGAAAATAATTGGATTGCAAAATGGAGCTGATTACAGTATTTGGCATCCGGAAAGAAGTCCTTATTTATCAAAAAAATATAATGTTGGTACATATAAAAACAAAAAATTTTATAAAAAAGAAGTATTTAAAGAATGTGGATTTAAAGATGATAATATAGACAATACACCACTGATTTTATATATGTGTAGACTTACCGAGCAAAAAGGAATAAGTTTATTTATTGATATGTTTAATAAGAACCAAGATGATGCAATTTCGTTTTATGAAGATTTATTTAAACAGGGTGTAAAGCTTATGATTTATGGAAATCCTTCCAACGGAATTAACGATAAAATACATAAAGCACTTATTTTGCTCCAAAATAAATTTAAAGACTCATTTTATTATAGTCCTTATTACAATGAAGAAAATGCTCATAATTACCTGGCAGCTGCCGATATTGTTTTGTTACCATCCGTATTTGAACCTTGTGGTTTAGTTCAATTATATTCCATGGCTTTCGGATCTATACCAATTGTTAGACCCGTTGGTGGGCTTAAGGATACTGTGAGATGTTTTTTCGAAGAAGAGAATAATGCAACAGGATTTTACATACAAGATTTTAATAGAAATGCCCTTTTAGAATCAATCAAAAAAGCTGTTGAATTATATAAAAATCATCCGGAAATATGGGAAATGATAATAAATAATGCGATGACAGAGAATTTTTCCTGGGAGATAAAAATACAAAATTATTTCAATTTTATTGATTCAATGAAGATTCTGGAAACAACGGAAGCTTAATTGTATTATTGCAGTGAATGTAACTATTGCGATGTATTTGCTAAGAAGATTATTAATGTTGACGACTTTAAGAAAATGGAAGCAAAGTGTCAGGATCTTTTCAGTTCAGTTGATCCTTTTCAATCATTAATTTGGGAAGACCAAACTAAAAAACCGACATATTTCCCTTTATAGAAAAAATAAAATCAAATATAGACACCCAAATTCAAAACGTAAATAAAAACTATTGAATTGAAAGAGTGCTTTTTACCATCGTTATTTCTATGAATTGTCGGAAAATGGATAATGAAGAAACGATGGAAATGATACAGTAAGAATTTGTAAATGTAGAAGACTTAATTTGATAATCAATAATATTTTTACCTGCTTAAATCCCCAATCCGTGTCACGGATTTGTTAATAATTAGCAAGTTGATTATAATTTTCTGTCATCTATATTAGTTAAGCGTGGAACTGCTAATTACTTAATATTTAAATAAATGAAAATTTACTTGCGGATATTAGGTAGTTCATAAATAAACTATACACTATGGATGATAATAACTATCAGGAAACAATAAAAGAATCAAAAATAAATTGGGGAATTGAAAATGACCGACCTATAATAATATCAGGTCCCTGTAGCGCCGAATCAAGAGATCAGGTAGTTAGTACCGCCTTAAAATTAAGCGAGATGGGTATTAAAATTTTTCGTGCAGGAGTATGGAAACCTCGTTCTCGACCGGGTAATTATACCGGAAGCGGAAGTATTGGACTTGAATGGTTAAAAGAAGTTAAGAAACTTACAGGTATGTTGACAGCTGTTGAAGTGGCTACAAAAGATCATGTTCAAGAAGCTTTGCAAAACGATGTTGATATTTTGTGGATAGGAGCTCGAACAACTGTAAATCCCTTTGTAATTCAGGAATTAGCGGAAACAATGAAGGGAATAAAAAACCCAGTTCTTATTAAAAATCCAATTAATCCCGATTTAGATTTGTGGACTGGTGCGATTGAGAGATTCCTAAAAGCAGGAGTTTGCAATCTTGGAGTTATTCATAGAGGATTCTCTTTATATAAGAATAAAAAATATAGAAATGAACCATTGTGGCAAATTCCACTTGATCTTAAAACAAGATTTCCTGATCTGCCAATGATATGCGATCCTAGTCATATATGTGGTAATACTGAGAATATTTACGAAGTTTCACAGAAAGCTTTAGATCTTAATTTTGATGGTTTAATGATAGAATCTCATATTAATCCGCTTGTGGCTTTGAGTGATGCTAAACAGCAAATTACACCAAGCGAGTTAAAAGATTTAATAGAAAAACTAAATGTTAGAGAAAAAGTGAACCACATTCAATATTCTTTGGAAAAGTTAAGAGGATTGATTGATGAAAAAGATGCAGAATTGGTGAAAATTATGGGTGAGAGAATGAATATTGTAAAGGAAATAGGAAAAATTAAAAGAGAGAATAACACCATTATACTCCAAGCAGATCGGTGGAATAGCATTTTGGGAAATATGATTTATCTCGGAGAAAAGTACGATTTAAATAAGGATTTTATAGAATTAATTTTTAAAAGTATTCACCAAGAGTCAATTTATCAGCAATCTTTATTGATGAACGAATAATTTTTTTTTAAAAGTCTTATAATTAAAATTTGAATAATAACAGTATTACATTTTATAATATAAAAATTAACCTAAAAATTTAAATATTATGGTACAAATAGGAAATGTTCCTGAAATTAAAGCAGTAAAAAAACATTTAGAAGAATTAAAAGAAAAAGGACTAGTTTCAGCATGGGAATTACCTTATGAAAATATACTAACAAGATTAACCGCTGCAATATTCTTTTTAACACCAGCTGATGATTCTAAACTTGAAGAAATTTGGAAAGAACTAGAATCACATAAAATGTTGCAATACAAATTGAATGAAGAAAAGAAGTTATCACAGTTAGTTTGGAGAGTAGAATTTAATAAAGGATTTGAACTATAATTAGAAATAAAGAAAAACTAGGAATAATGGAAAAAGAACTTAACGAATTAGTAGTAAGATTAGCAAAAGAACAAGAAGTAGAATGTGCTCGTCCTGAAAAAACAGCAGAAGCATTAAAAGAGTGTATAGATAGAGATTATGTACATG
>WTBR01000207.1 GCA_013138975.1 Bacteroidales bacterium | reverse complement strand
CGAAAATAGGATTACGGCTGGTATCTCGCTCTACTGATACCTTGTCTACTAAATCTTCGAACTGGTAATTCTGATTTTCGTAAGCTCCAAGTACGGTTTGCTTTAAGCTTGATACGAATTCTTGTATACTTTCTTCTCCTTTTACTTCATTAGGTATGGATAGTGTATTAATAAAAATACCTACTATATTCTCCAGATCGACATGATTTCTTCCTGCTATTGGTGTTCCTACTACTATATCATCTTGTCCGCTTAGCTTTGATAGAAGAATGCTAAATACAGATAGCAAGGACATATACAATGTAAGGTCATTTTCTTTGGTGAAAATTTTTATTCCTTTTGTTTCTTCTTTGCTCAGCACAAAACTTACTGTTGCTCCTTCATGGCTTTGCATTAAAGGTCGAACATAATCGTTTGGAAGGTTCAATACGGGTATCTCTCCTTCAAATTTATTAAGCCAATATTGTTCTTGATCTTTTATAAGATCTTGCTGCTCTTTACTATTTTGCCACTGGCTATAATCCTTGTATTGTAATGGTAATGATGCCAATTCTTCTCCTGAAAGCAGTGCCTGAAATTCTTTCTCTAAGATTGTATGTGAGGTTCCATCACTTATTATATGATGCATATCAATCATTAACAAGCTATCGTCTCCTTTTATATCTACTATAGCTGCTCGTAAAAAAGGTGTTTTTGCTAAATCAAAGGGCTTTATAAATTTATTTCGTGTGTTTTCAAGTTCTGTGCTTTCTATACTTAGTTCGCCAAGTTCAAACTCAACATCCTTGCTTATAACTTGAACGGGATCTTCATCAACGACTATTATACTTGTTCGGAAACTCTCGTGACGTTGTATTATTTGTTTGAATGCATCTTCTACTTTTGATTTATCTACCTCTTTTCCCAATGAAATTACATAAGGCATATTATATGCTATTGAGGTCAAATCAAACTGTTGCAACAAATATAAACGTTTCTGTGCAGGAGATAAGGGGTAGTTTGATTGTTCCTTAGCTTTTGGTATAGATACAAACTCCTTCTTTGTACTTGTTGCTATCTGACTTGCCTGTGATTTTATTGTTGAATGTAAAAATACATCATGTAATGGAAATTCAACTCCTATTTCTTTATGTATTTTACTAGTTAACACGGTAGCTTTGAGCGAATGGCCTCCTATTGAGAAAAAATTAGCATTTACACTTATTTCTTCTTTATTAATATTTAATACTTCTGACCATATTTCAACTAACTTTTCTTCTATCTCATTCGATGGAGCAACATAATCATCACCTGCTTTTATTTGCGGTGATGGCAAAGCTTTGCGATTTAGCTTTCCATTACTTGTTAATGGAATTTCTTCCAACACTACAAAATATGACGGAATCATATAATCAGGAAGACTTGATGATAAATATTTGCGTATTTCTTCCTCGTTGAAATCTTCCTTTATTGCATGATAAGCACACAGAAATTTATCTCCGTTTTCTTCTATAGCTATTACAACACATTCTTTTATGTTTTCATGTTTTAATAAAACACTCTCTATCTCGCCTAATTCTATCCTAAATCCTCTAATCTTTATCTGGTGATCTATTCTTCCTAAAAACTCGATATTACCGTCGGGTAACCAACGTGCTAAATCTCCTGTGCGATATAAACGTTCTCCTTCTTTAAAAGGATGAGGTATAAATTTTTCGGCTGTTAATTTCTCTTCATTAACATATCCTCTAGCCAAACCTACTCCTGATATCATTAACTCTCCAGTAACTCCAATAGCTTGAATATTTAATGATTTTTTATCTAATACATATAACTGAGTATTGTCTATTGGTCGACCAATAGGTATACTTTTATAATTCTCCCCTCTTAAACACTCAAAAACTGAGACATCAACTGTTGCTTCTGTGGGACCATAAAGATTAACTAATTTAGTTTTGATATTATCTATAAATAAATTGTAAAACCCATTAACTTGATTTGACTTTAAAGCTTCTCCACTAGAAAATACATACTTCATACTTCCTAGATTATATTCTTTAGATTCTGCCTCTATTAAATTTAAAAATGCTTCCAACATTGAAGGAACAAAATGCATTACATTTATCTTATGGTCACGTATTGTCTTTGCTATTAAGATTGGATCTTTTTCCCCTTCCGGCTCCAACATAAAAACACTCGCCCCCTTAAAAGACCACCAAAACAACTCCCAAACTGAAACATCAAAAGTATATGGCGTTTTTTGCATAATAATATCAACTGGTTCAATTGGATACTCATTTTGCATCCACATAATCCGGTTAACTACAGAATGATTCTCAATCATTACTCCTTTTGGGTTTCCTGTTGTTCCTGATGTGTAAATTATATATGCCAGATCATTCGGACTACCTACTATTTTCTTTTCTAATTTAGGACACGGAACCAATTCCAACTCCTCTAAATTCACAGATTCAATACCTTTTGTTATTTTTTTATGGTATTTAGTTTGTGTCAATATTAAATCACACTCACTGTTAGTAATAAAATATTCAATCCGAGATTTAGGTGTATTGGGCATGATTGGCAAATAACAACAACCTGCATTAAGAATCCCCATAAGTCCAACAATCATCTCAACCGATCTATCAACCATAATCCCAACTACACCTGAACTAATCCCTTTAGATCGAATAATATTTGCTAATTTATCGGATTTAATCTGCAACTCCTCATATGTAATTGATTGATCTTTAGTTAGAATCGCTATATTCTTAGGTGACTTATCTACAGATTCCTTAAATAATTGATAAATTGTTTTATCTTTTGGATAATCTGCTTTTGTATTATTAAACTCATACAATAACTGATGTTTCTCTTCTTCGATTAGAATATCAATTGCCGAAATTCTAAGTTCTGAATCGGAAATAATCTGATGAATTACATTCTCAAAATGTATTTTCAAGCTCTTCATCATGTCTGAATCAAACATATTGGCATTGTAAATAAACTTCACATGCAATACATCAGTCAAAGAAGCACTAATAGTTAAATTATAATTTGTTTGCTCGAATGTATCAACTCCTGATATTTGAATGTTCAACTGCTCATTATCATTATCCAAACTCTCTATCTTTTCTGCAATAGGATAATTCTCAAAAACTAGTATATGATCGATTAAATTTTGTTTTAATATACTTTGTGCTTGTATTTCTGCTAACGAAATATAATGATGTGTTTCTGAATCAAGATTTGAGTTTTGAACTCGCTTTATTAATGTACTAAATTCAAGATCTTGTGAAAATTGAATACGCACGGGAACATTATTAATAAATAAACCTACTATACTTTCAGCTCCATCAATTTCTGATGGTCTTCCCGATACCACACTTCCAAATACAATATCTTCTTTATTACTATACTTACCTAAAACAATTGCCCAAACAGTTTGTAGAATTATATTCGCTGTTACGTTATTCTCTATAGCAATTTTCTGAAATTTAGCTGATATCTCTTTAGTCAATTGTAAAGATTCTTTTTGTTGAATAAATTCATTTCCATTTTTTGATAAATTAGGAAGTGATGCTTGCTCCTCATATCCTGAAAGATAATCTTTCCAATATTTTAAAGAAGAATCCTTATCTATTTTATCTAACCATTTTACATATTCTTTAAATGAAGTTACTGTAGATAGTTTTAACGTTCTATTATTTAATAGACTATTATATATTTCAAAAAAATCATTATTTATAATACTTAAACACCAGCCATCCATCAAAATATGGTGATTTGACCAAATAAGTTCATATTCATTCTTGTTTAATTGCAATAAAGAAACTCGCATTAGGACATCGTGATCCAGAATAAAACCTCTTTTCTTATCCTTGTTTTTATAATTGCTTATATATTCCTTTTTTTCTTCTAAATTAAGATGTCTTATATCTTCATAATTAAACTCACATTCTCTATTCTTTAATATTATTTGAATCGGAATTTCAACATCCTTATGAATAAAAACAGTACGAAGTATTTCATGCCTATTAAAAAGTTCATTTAAACTTTTTTGCATTATATCTTCAGATATTTCACTATTTAAGCGATAACTCATTTGAACAAAATATGCAAAGGATTCTGAATCATGTATTGCATGAAACAACATTCCTTCTTGCATAGGTGTTAACTTATATATATCTTCTATTTCATATTGTTTAACTAATTTATCAACTTCTGTAATTGAAAAACCTTTATAGGTGAAATCTAATGGACTTAATTTTCTCTTCTTGTTTTCTGAGGCATTTTTTAAGTAATCAATCAGATTTGCTTTTTCCCTTTTTAACTTTTCTATAATATTTGCAGGTACCTTTTTATTTAGCCCTATTATTTTGATATTATCACCTTCTAATTTAATTCTTATATCTAGGTTTTCTAATTCCTCTAAAAGCTTTTTCATCTCGTAATTTTAATTTAACATTAAATCATTTGTTAATATTTAGATGATAATTTCATCAGCAACATCCTCAATATCATCTTCGCAAATAATATTATCCTGAAATGTTAAATCTTTACAATGATTAATTATTTCTAATAATGATTTTTTATAGTTTTCAAGTAAGCTCATTATTATCTCTTCACTATAATACTTTTTCTTATAGGTAAAATTAACTGATAGCTTTCCATTGGCTATCATCCCTCCTATTGAAAAGTCACATTTATTTTTTCTTTTGGGACTTATACTCTTTCCCCCGGATTCTTTAGCAATGTTAAATAGACTCATCTGGTCAACATCCGAATCGAACTGACCTAAATAGTTAAATTCTATTTGAGGTTCAATATCGTAATTCACATCATCTTTTAATTCCGGTGGTGTTAAGTATTTTAATACGCCAAAACCGATTCCTTTATTTGGTATTTGATGTAAACTCACTTTTACACTCCTTATTTGTAGTGAGATATCATCTGTATGTTTCATATCCAGTAGCACCGGATAGACGGTAGTAAACCATCCGATTGTCCTACTAATGTCTAAATCAGAGGAAATATCCTCTCGACCATGCCCCTCTAGTGATATTAATACTTTTTCGTTGCCAAAAGTTTTTTTAACACCATATCCTAATCCACACAATAAAATATCATTTATTTCTGTACCATAAACTTCATTTGTATTGGTGAGCAAATTAGAAGTTTCTATTTCGTCCAGTGTAAATTCCTTGTAGACTAAATCATTATCTTTTATATTTTCATTATCTATATGCCTATTTAATAAAAAACCTTCATTTAGAACAATATCTCTCCAATAGGATTTCTCTTTTAAAAATAGACTAGTCTTTGAATATTCTGTTAATTTAGCTGACCATTCTCTAAATGAATTACTTTTTAATGGCAATGTTAATTTTTCTCCCTTATTAAGTTGTTTAAAAAGCGCTTCTATATCTTCAAATATTATACGCCATGAAATTCCATCAATTACCAGATGATGAATAACAATTAATAATCTATCTCCATCTGATAAATGAAATAATCCCAACTTTAATAATGGCCCGGTTTCCAAATTTATCGATCTTTGAATTTGATCTGCATAAGTTGTTATCTTTTCTGAAGCTTCTTTTTCTTCTCTGAAATCATAAACTTGAAGAGAAACAGGAAAATCTTCTATACCATTATTGTATAAACCAACTACTTTTTTTGAATTGTCAATATTACAGGTTATTCTTAATGCATCATGGTGCTCCTGTAATTTTCGAAATACGGTTTGTATTTTTTCTTCTTCCAGGTATTCTTCTGAATGCAACATTACTGATTGATTAAAATGATGTTGTTCTGTTTCATCACTCAAAAAGTAATATTGTATAGGGCTTAATTTAAATTCTCCAATTATAACTTCCTGGGATACCTCATTCGATTTATGTATCATCTTTGGTGCCAAATCAGAAATTATTGGATTTAAGAAAATATCTTTTACACTTATTTTAAATCCTGCTGAATTCAGTCTGGCCTGTATCTGGATAGTTTTTATGGAATCGCCTCCTAAACTGAAAAAATTATCGGTAACTCCTATTCCTTCAACCCCTAGTACTTTTGACCATACATCAACTAATAGGCTTTCTTCTTTTGTTTTCGGTGCAACATAGTTATCACCTGCTTTTATTTCCGGCGATGGCAGTAATTTACGATTTACTTTTCCATTGCTTGTTAGTGGAAGCTCGTCTAATTGAACAAAATAAGATGGAACCATATAATCCGGGATTTGTGCTGAAATATAAGCTCTTAGATCTTCGTGACTTAGTTTTTCCTTACTAAGAATATATGCACATAGGTACTTATCGCCATTTTCTTCTCTAGCTAAAACAGCACATTCGTTTATACTTTCATGTTTTAGCAGTGTATTTTCTATCTCGCCTAATTCTATCCTAAAGCCTCTTAATTGAACCTGATCATCTATTCGTCCAAGATATTCCAACTCTCCATTTGATAACATCTTTACAAGATCTCCAGAACGATATAATCGTTCTTCTGAATTATGTGGATTCTTTATAAACTTCTCTTTTGTTAGATCCTCTCTTCCCAGGTAACCTCGACTAAGTCCTTCTCCTCCTATTAATAATTCCCCTGCAACTCCTTTTGGAACTAATTTTAAATTATTATCAACTACATAAGTTGTTAGTGTTGGTATTGAGGTACCAATGTTACTTATGTTATTTGCTATTTCATTATTGCCTATTTCTTTATATGTAACATGGACTGTTGTCTCTGTTATTCCATACATATTAATTAGTTTAACATCGGAATAAATATTAAACCATTCTGCCAATTTATTTGGTTTTAAAGCTTCTCCTCCAAATATTACATACCTTAAATTATCTAAGGATTTACCCGGCTTCTGCAAGGCTATTTCCGATAAATTATAAAATGCTGATGGGGTCTGATTTAAAACCGTAACTTTTTCTTCACTAAGTAATTTATAATATTCTTCTACGTCTTTTGCTACTATTTTTGGAATAACAATTAATTTACCTCCATAAAGTAATGCTCCGTACATTTCCCATACTGAAAAATCAAAACAATGTGAATGGAACATTGTCCAAATATCTTTTTCATTAAAGTCGAATTGAAACTTTTCATTAAAAAATAATCGTACAAGATTTTTATGTTCTACCATAACTCCTTTAGGTATGCCGGTTGTACCTGAAGTATAAATAATATAACACAAATCGGATGGTTTATTAATTATCTCGATATTAGAAAAATTATTCTCTAATTCCGACATCTCTTCTACACATATTATATTTCCATCAAATTCAATTCTCGTTGAAAGTTCTTTTGTGCTTATTACTATTTTTGAGCGGCTATCATTTAATATAAAATCTATCCTTTCATCAGGATAATCAGGATCTAGCGGAAGATATGCCCCACCCGATTTTAACACTCCTAGCATAGAAGATACTGTCTCAATGGAACGATCAAGGAATATGGTAACAATATCATCTCTATCTATTCCAATATCTCGTATATGATTAGCAATAACATTAGCTTTTCTGTTTAATTCACTGTATATAAAATCATTGCCGTCACAACTAACTGCCACATTTTCGGGTGTTCTTTCTGCCTGTTCTTCAAATAATTGATGTACTGTCTTATCTTTTGGATATTCTGCTTTTGTATCATTAAAATCATACAGCAACTGATGTTTCTCTTCTTCGGTTAATATATCTATTGCAGATATTTTAATCTCCGGCTTTCTTGCTAATTGACCTACTATTTGTTTAAAATATACTATAAATCGATCTATTGTTTCGGCTTTGAATAGTTTGGTGCAATATTCAAAACTTAACATCAATTGTTCTCCATAATCTATTGCTATGAATGTTAGGTCAAACTTCGATATTCCGCTTTGATGTGCATACTCCAGATTATTAGATTCAAATATTTCTCCACGATATTCTGCCTGATTCAATAAATTAAACACCACATCAAAAATTGGATTACGACCGGTATCTCGCTCTACTGATACTTTGTCTACTAAATCTTCGAACTGGTAATTCTGATTTTCGAATGCTCCAAGTACGGTTTGCTTTAAACTTGATACGAATTCACGTACAGTTTCTTCTCCTTTTACTTCATTACGTATGGATAGTGTATTAACAAACATTCCTACTATATTCTCCAAATCGGCATGATTCCTTCCAGCTATTGGTGTTCCTACTACTATATCATCTTGTCCGCTTAGCTTCGATAGTAAAACACTAAAAGCTGATAACAAGGACATATACAAGGTAAGATCATTTTCTTTGGTGAAAGATTTTACACCTTCTGTCTCTTCTTTGCTCAGCACAAAACTCACTTTTGCTCCTTCATGACTTTGCATTAAAGACCGAGTATAATCGCTTGGAAGGTTCAGTACTGGTATTTCGCCTTCAAATTTATCAAGCCAATATTGTTCCTGATCTTTTACTCGTTCTTGCTGCTCTTTACTATTTTGCCACTGACTATAATCCTTGTATTGTAATGGTAATGGTGCTAATTCTTTTCCCGAAAGCAGAGCTAGAAATTCTTTCTCTAATATTGTATGCGAAATTCCATCACTTATTATATGGTGCATATCAATCATTAACAAGTTATCTTCCCCCTTAATATCTACAATAGCTGCTCGTAAGAACGGTGCTTGAGATAAATCAAAAGATTTTATAAATTTATTTCGTGTATTTTCAAGTTCTGTGTTTTCTATACTTAGTTCTTCAATCTCAAACTCAACATCCTTACTTATAACTTGAACAGGATTTTCATCAACTACTATTATACTTGTTCGAAAACTCTCGTGTCGATGTATTATTTGTTTGAATGCAACCTCTATTTTTGATTTATCGACTTCTTTTCCCAATGGAATTACACCTGGCATATTATAGGTTGTTGATTCCAGATCAAACTGTTGCAATAAATACATTCGCTTCTGTGCAGAAGATAAAGCATAACTTGGTTGTTCCTTTGCTTTTGGTATGGATACAAACTCTTTCTTGGTACTTTTCTCTATTTGCGTAGCTTGAGCTTTGATGCTTGAATATACAAATACCTCGCGAAGGGAAAAATCGACATCAAGTACTTTTTGGATCTTTCCTGTTAATATGGTTGCTTTTAGTGAATGACCACCTATAGCAAAGAAGCTTGTTGTTGTGCTAATCTCTTCTTGTGGCACATTTAATACTTCTGACCATATTTCAAGCAATTTTTCTTCTATTTCTGTGGATGGTGCTACATAATCGTCTCCTGCTTTTATTTGCGGTGATGGTAATGCTTTGCGATTTATCTTGCCATTTGTATTTAGTGGTAAACTCACCAATTCTACAAAATAAGAAGGAACCATATAATCAGGAAGTTCTACTGACGTATAAGCTCTTAGCTCTTCATGATTTAGTTCTTCTTTACTAACTATATATGCACATAGGTACTTATCACCATTTTCTTCTCTGGCAAGAACTACACTCTCTTTTATGTTTTCATGTTTTAACAAAACGCTCTCAATCTCGCCTAATTCTATCCTAAATCCACGAATTTTTACCTGATGATCTATCCTGCCTAAAAATTCAATGTTACCATCGGATAACCATCGGGCTAAATCGCCTGTTCTGTATAAACGTTCTCCTTCTTTAAAAGGGTGAGGAATAAATTTCTCTGCTGTTAATCCTGAATTTTTAAAATATCCTCGTGCTAAACCTGCTCCACTTATGCATAATTCTCCTACTACTCCTATTGGCTGTATTTTATCGGAATTATTTAATATATAGATTTGGGTGTTACTAATTGGTTTTCCAATATTCAATGACAAATCCTTTGATACATCTTTAAATGTAGACCATATAGTTGTTTCTGTTGGGCCATACATATTGTATATTTTCCCTTTATAAATATCTCGTAAAGCAGTAAGTAAGCTTATTGGTAATTCTTCACCTCCAACCAGTACAATCTTAATATTTTCAAATACATTTGTTGAGTTAACATCTGAAAGTATCAGACTTAATCTTGACGGTGTTAATTGTAATACGCTTACTTGTTCATTTCTAATTATTGAAGCTAATAACTTAATATCGGCACTTTCATGGTCTTTTGCCAGGATCATTGATATCCCTTTTAAAAGAGGAACATAAAGCTCTAATCCAAATATATCAAATGAGATTGTTGTCATTGAGAGAACAGATCCTTTTTCATCTTCAGGAAAAATACTTGACATCGCTATTACAAAATTCACAATGTTTTCATGAGAAATCATTACTCCCTTTGGCACTCCTGTTGATCCTGAAGTATAAATTACATAAGCTAAATCTGAGCTCTTAGTTATATTCGAATCACTTGTCTTGTTCTCTTTATATATATTCTCATCGCTAAGATTAATACTCTTTATATCGTCAAATGAAAAGTCATTATTATCTACAATTATTACTTCCGTTTGACTTTCCTCTAAAATTTTCTTATTCCTTTCAAATGGTTGTTTTGGATCTAATGGTAAGTATGCATGACCTGATTTTAACACTCCAAAAATACCTACTATCATTTCAATAGAACGATTTGACATAATAGCTATAAGTTTGTTATCACATACATTTCTCACAAGATAATTGGATAAGTAATTGGATCTTAAACTTAAATCTCTATAACTAATTTCTTCTCCATCACAATAAACCGCTACATTTCCAGGTGTCCTTTCTACTTGTTCCTCAAATAACTGATGAATGGTCTTATATTTTGGATAAACTGCTTCTGTATTGTTAAACTCATACAATAACTGATTTTTCTCTTCTTCCGTTAAAATATTAATTGCAGATATTTTAATCTCCGTCTTTTTTGTTATTTGACTTACTATCTGTTTAAAATAAGCTATAAATCTATCTATTGTTTCGGCTTTGAATAATTGTGTACAATAATTAAAGCTTATCAAAAGCTGTTCTTCATAATCAATTGCTGTTAATGTTAAATCAAACTTAGAAACTCCTTTAGTGTGAATAAGATTTTTATTATCTATTTCTGATATATCTCCACTATGTTCTACCTGATTCAATAAATTAATCATTACATCGAAAATAGGATTACGGCTGGTATCTCGCTCTACTGATACCTTGTTAACTAAATCTTCGAACTGATAATTCTGATTTTCGTAAGCTCCGAGTACTGTTTGCTTTAAGCTTGATACGAATTCTTGTACAGTTTCTTCTCCTTGTACTTCATTACGTATGGATAGTGTATTAACAAACATACCTACTATATTCTCCAAATCTGCATGATTCCTTCCAGCTATTGGTGTCCCAACTACTATATCTTCTTGTCCGCTTAGCTTCGATAGAAGAATATTAAATACAGATAACACGGCCATGTACAAAGTAAGGTCATTTTCTTTGGTGAAAATTCTTATACCTTCTGTCTCTTCTTTGTTCAGTACAAAATTTACTGTTGCTCCTTCATGACTTTGCATTAAAGGGCGAACATAATCTATTGGAAGGTTTAATACCGGGATCTCGCCCTTAAATTTAGTAAGCCAATATTGTTCCTGATCTTTTATAAGTTCTTGCTGCTCTTTACTATTTTGCCACTGACTATAATCTTTGTATTGTAATGGTAATGGTGCCAATTCTTCTCCTGAAAGCAAAACCTGAAATTCTTTTTCTAAAATTGCATGCGAGGTTCCATCACTAATTATATGGTGCATATCAATCATTAATAGGCTATCCTCTCCTTTTATATCTACAATAGCTACTCGTAAAAAGGGTGCTTTAGTTAAATCAAAGGGCTGTATAAATTTATTTCGTGTGTGTTCAATTTCTGTGTTTTCTATACTTAGTTCTCCAAGCTCAAACGCAACATTCTTACTTATAAACTGAACTGGCTCTTGATCAACTAAAATAAAGCTTGTACGGAAACTCTCATGACGATTTATTAGTTGTTTGAATACTTCTTCTATTTTCTCTTTATCTGCCTTTTTTACCAATGAAATTATATTGGGCATATTGTAGGCTGTTGAGTTCAAATCAAACTGTTGTAAAACGTACAATCGCTTTTGTGCCGGAGATAATGGGTAATGTGATTGTTCCTTTGCTTTTGGTATGCTTACAAATTCTTTCTTTGTACTTTTTTCTATTTGCTTAGCTTGAGATTTTATACTTGGATGTACAAATACTTCGCGAAGGGGAAATTCGACATCAAGTACTTTTTGGATCTTTCCTGTTAATATGGTTGCTTTTAGTGAATGACCACCGATAGCAAAGAAGTTTGCTGTTGTGCTAATTTCTTCTTGTGGCACTTTTAATACCTCTGACCATATTTTAACAAGTTTTTCTTCCGTTTCATTAGATGCTGCTACATAATCATCTCCTGCTTTTACCTCTGGTGATGGCAATGCTTTGCGATTTACTTTTCCATTTGGATTTAATGGTAAACTTTCCAGTTCTACAAAATAAGTAGGAACCATATAATCGGGAAGTTTTGTTGACATATAAGCTCTTAGCTCTTCGTGGCTGAATTCTTCTTTACAAATTACATATGCGCAGAGGTACTTATCTTCATTTTCTTCTCTGGCAAGTACTACACTCTCTTTTATGTTTTCATGTTTTAATAAAATACTCTCTATCTCGCCTAATTCTATCCTTATTCCACGGATCTTGACCTGGTGGTCAATTCGCCCAATTATTTCTATTTCACCTCTAATATTTTCTACTGCCACATCTCCGGTTCGATACAATAATATATCATCACTTATAAATGGATTTTTTATAAACTTTTCTTTAGTTTGTTTATTATCATTATAGTATCCAAATGTTGAATAAGCGGTTCGTAGGTATAATTCACCTAAGATTCCTGCGTCACAAACATTTTTATATTTATCCAGGATTAACATACGACTGCCCGGAATCGCTTGTCCTATGGGTAGCCTGCTTCTTTCAATATCTTCGGGTTTTATAAAATAAAATGTTCTAATTAAGGTGGTCTCTGTTGCCCCATATAAATTTACCAATTGAATCTTATTGCCAAATATTGAATACCAATTCGCTAAATCGGTTATGCTTATTTGTTCCCCGGCCATCAAAACATATTTTAAGCCTCTATAATATGAACTTAAGACATTTTCATTACTAAATAACTTAAATACACTTGGAACACAATGAACTAAAGTCAACATCCTATGGTTAATCCATGTGGTCAGACCTTGTTCATCAATAATTATGTTTTTATCATGAGGGATACATACTGTGCCCCCGGAAAGCAATGGCACGAATATATCTTTTAAAAAGGCATCAAATCCAATACTTGCAAGTTGGCTTACTCTAAATGATTTATCAACCTTAATCTGCTCAATTTCCCAATCAATAAATTGTACCAGACTTTCATTTTTACCTACAATCGGTTTTGGTTTGCCGGTTGAGCCTGATGTAAAATATATATAAATGGCATCTGTGCAAAGACTCCTGTCTTCATAAGGATCTATATCTATTATATCAACAGCATTGCCATATACAAATGCATTTTCTCTTTTTATTTCTGGAAGAATTTCATTTAATTTCACCAGCCCTTTGTCACATGTAACAAAATAATTAATCCCTATGGATTCAATCATTGCTTTTATCCTATTGTCCGGCAGGTTTATATCTAATGGGACAAAAATGCAACTACTATCGAGTATGCCTAAAATTGAAATTATAACTTGTACCCTATCATCTACTATTATTCCTACTAAGCTTTCTTTTTTAATGGCTTTACCAAGTATCCAATTTGAAACAACTTTCTTACGAGCTTCCAGTTCTGAATATGAAATATATTTATCACCTATTTCAATCGCTATTTTATCCTTAAATTCATTACAACTCTCATTCAGCCTACCTTGAACAGTGTTATTACGAATTCGGTATTCTAATTTCTCATTAAAATAACTGAGTTTTACTTGTTTTTCTTTCTCTGGAATTATTTCAATTTCTTTTATTTTTAATTTTTCATCTCCCTTATTTATATATTCAACTACTTTTTCAAGCTTATATATTATTCTGTCAATAGAATTTTCACTAAAAAGGCTAGTATTATACTCAAGACTTAAAAGTATTTGATCTCCAAAATCTATAGCTTTTAAATTTAAATCAAACTTAGAAACTCCTTTGGTATGAATACGATTTTCATTATCTATTCCCGATAAATCGCCACTATATTCTGCCTGATTTAATAAATTAAACATCACATCGAAAATGGGATTGCGGCTCGTATCTCTCTCTACAGTTACCTTGTCTACTAAATCTTCGAACTGATAATTCTGGTTTTCGTAAGCTCCAAGGACGGTTTGTTTTAAGCTTGATACGAATTCTCGTACCGTTTCTTCTCCTTTTACTTCATTTCGTATGGATATTGTATTAATAAACATTCCCACAACATTCTGTAAATCGGCATGATTCCTTCCTGCTATTGGTGTGCCTACTATTATATCATCTTGTCCGCTTAGCTTCGATAAAAGAATACTAAAAACAGATAACAAGGACATATACAAGGTAAGGTCATTTTCTTCTGCAAAAAATCTTATCCTTTCTGTCTCCTCTTTACTCAATACAAAATTTACTGTTGCTCCTTCATGACTTTGCACTAATGGTCGAGCATAATCTATTGGTAGGTTTAATACGGGTATTTCTCCTTCAAATTTAGTAAGCCAATATTGTTCCTGATCTTTTACACGTTCTTGCTGCTCTTTGCTATTTTGCCACTCGCTATAATCCTTGTATTGTAATGCTAATGGTGCCAGTTCTTCTCCTGAAAGTAGTGCCTGAAATTCTTTCTCTAAAATTTCATGCGAAGTTCCATCACTTATTATATGATGCATATCAATCATTAACAGGCTATCTTCTCCCTTTATATCTACAATAGCTGCTCGTAAGAACGGCGCTTGAGATAAATCAAAAGGTTTTATAAAACTATTATGTGTGGTTTCAAGTTCTGTGTTTTCTATACTTAATTCTCCAAGCTCAAACTTAACATCCTTACTTATAACTTGAACAGGATCTTCATCAATTACTATTATACTTGTTCGAAAACTCTCGTGACGATGTATTATTTGTTTGAATGCAGCTTCTATTTTTAATTTATTAACCTCTTTCCCCAATGGAATTATATTGGGCATATTATAGGCTGTTGATTCCAAATCAAACTGTTGTAAAACGTACAATCGCTTTTGGGCAGGAGATAAGGGGTAATTTGATTGTTCCTGCGCTTTGGGTATGGATACAAACTCTTTCTTGGTACTTTTCTCTATTTGCTTAGCTTGAGCTTTAATGCTTGCATGTGAAAATACGTTGCGAAGTGGAAAATCCACATCAAGTACTTTCTGGATCTTTCCTGTTAATATGGTTGCTTTTAGTGAATGACCTCCAATAGCAAAGAAGCTCGCTGTTGTGCTAATCTCTTCTTGTGGCACATTTAACACCTCTGACCATATTTTAACAAGTTTTTCTTCTATTTCTGTTGATGGTGCTACATAATCGTCTCCTGCTTTTATTTCCGGCGATGGAAGTGCTTTGCGGTTTACCTTACCATTTGCATTTAATGGTAAACTTTCCAGCTCAACAAAATAAGAAGGAACCATATATTCCGGAAGTTGTTCTGACATATAAGCCCTTAACTCTTCCTGATTGAATTCTTCTTTACAAACCACATATGCACATATATACTTATCATTGTTTTCTTCAATGGCTAGTACGACACTCTCTTTTATTTTTTCATGTTTTAATAAAGTACTCTCTATCTCGCCTAACTCTATCCTAAAACCGCGAATCTTTACTTGTTGATCTATTCGTCCTAAAAACTCTATGCTACCATTAGGTAAAAAACGAGCTAAATCGCCAGTCCTGTATAATACATCTCCTGCATTATATGGATTAATGACAAATTTATTATTCGTTAATTCTACATTATTCAAATAGCCTTTTGCATTACCATATCCTCCAATATATAACTCTCCTGGCACTCCCTTGGGAACAAGTTGTTCTCTTGAATCAAACAAGTATATCGAAGTGTTTGATATTGGTGTCCCAATTGGTATAGTTTCTCTTTCTTCATCAATTGAATTTATATTATGGTAACTGGCAAATACTGTCGTTTCTGTTGGGCCGTAAACATGAACTAAGCTTCCTTCTCCTAATTCTTCTAATGCTTTTTGGGTGTGTTGAACAGATATTCGCTCTCCTCCAAAGAGGATCTTTCTAAGATCCTTTAACTTCGACATACCGTAATCTACAATCGTATTAAATAAGGCTGTGGTTAAGAAAAAAATCGAAATTTGTTTCTTTGAAATAATATCTAATAATAGACCTATGTCCAAAAGGTCATCATTATTAATCATTACTAAACCTGAACCGTTTAATAAGGCACCATAAATATCAAATACAGAACCATCAAAGGTGTAACTCGACAACTGAAGAATATTATCTCTGCTATTTATTGATATATATTCAGTATCCAGTACTACACGCGATACATTCATATGAGTTGTCAAAACTCCTTTTGGATTACCTGTTGTTCCAGAGGTATAAATAATATATACAGTATTTGAAGATTTTATTGCTAATTCTAAATTCTCTTTTGGATATTTATATAATTCCTGATTGCTTATTTCTAAAAGATCACAATTAATCTCTTTACTCTTTATTACTGTTCCTCCATGAATTAATATTGTACAACAGGAATCGGATAACATGAAATTTATACGTTCTTGGGGCCACGTAGAATTCAATGGTAAATAGGCGGCTCCGCATTTAAGTATTCCTAAAATTCCAATGATCAATTTCTCTGTTCGATCTGTATTTAAGCCTACTACATCTCCTACATCAACACCCAATTCTTTCAATTGCCAAGCTAGCTGATTACTGCGGGTATTCAATTCATTGTAACTGATACTAACATCTCCACTTGATACTAATACGCTATCAGGGTTCTTTGATACCTGCTCTTCAAATAACTGATGAATGGTTTTATCTATTGGATAATGTGCCTTTGTATTGTTAAACGCATACAGTAACTGGTGTTTCTCTTCTTCGGTTAGTATATCTATTGCAGATATTTTAATCTCTGGCTTTCTTGCTATTTGACCTAATATCTCTTTAAAATATACGATAAATCTATCTATTGTTTCTGGTTTGAATAGTTGGGTGCAATATTCAAAACTTAACATCAATTGTTCTCCATAGTCTTCTGCTATCAAAGTAAGATCAAACCTTGATATTCCAATTTGATGTAGACCCTCCGGATTATTAATTCCAAATATTTCTCCACTATGTTCGGTCTGATCTAATAAATTAAACATCACATCAAATATCGGATTGCGACCGGTATCTCGCTCTACTGATACCCTATCTACTAAATCTTCGAACTGGTAATTCTGATTTTCGTAAGCTCCAAGTACTGTTTGCTTTAAGCTTGATACGAAATCTTGTATGGTTTCTTCTCCTTTTACTTCATTACGTATGGAGAGTGTATTAATAAACATACCTACTATATTCTCCAGGTCTGCATGATTCCTTCCTGCTATTGGTGTTCCTACAATTATATCATCTTGTCCGCTTAGCTTTGTTAGAAGAATATTAAAAGCTGATAACAAGGACATATACAATGTAAGGTCATTTTCTTTGGTAAAAAACCGTAATTCCTCCGTCTCTTCTTTACTCAGCACAAAATTTATTGTTGCTCCCTCATGCCTTTGTATTAAGGGTCGAACAAAATCGGTTGGAAGGGTCAATACCGGTATCTCGCCTTCAAATTTATTAAGCCAATATTGTTCCTGATCTTTTATTAACTCTTGCTGCTCTTTACTATTTTGCCACTCACTATAATCCCTGTATTGTAATGCTAATGGTGCTAATTCTTCTCCTGAAAGTAGTGCCTGGAATTCTTTCCCTAAGATTGTATGCGTGGTTCCATCACTTATTATATGATGCATATCAATCATTAACAGACTTTCTTCTCCTTTTATTTCTACAATAGCTGCTCGTAAGAACGGTGCTTGAGATAAATCAAAAGATCTTATAAATTTATTTCGTATGTTTTCAAGTTCTGTGTTTTCTATACTCAGTTCTTCAATCTCAAACTCAACATCCTTACTTATAAGCTGAACAGGCTCTTCATCAACTATATTTATACTTGTACGGAAACTCTCGTGACGCTTTATTAATTGTTTGAATACTTCTTCTATTTTTGACTTATCAACCACTTTTCCCAATGGAATTATACCGGGCATATTATAGGCTGTTGATTCCAGATCAAACTTTTGCAATAAATACATTCGCTTTTGTGCCGGGGATAATGGGTAGTTTGATTGTTCCTTTGCTTTTGGTATAGATACAAAGTCTTTCTTTTTGCTTATTTCTATTTGATCGGCCTGTGCTTTAATGCTTGAGTGTATAAAAACATCTCTCAAAGGAAATTCTACTCCTATTTCTTTATGAATTCTCCCTATTAACACGGTAGCCTTCAATGAATGGCCTCCTATGGCAAAAAAGTTAGCTGTTGCACTTATGTCTTCTTTATTGATCTTTAATACTTTTGACCATATTTCAACTAACTTTTCTTCTATTTCATTGGATGGTGCTACATAATCGTGTCCTGCTTTTATTTCAGGTGATGGCAGATCTTTGCGATTTACTTTACCATTGCTGGTTAATGGTAACTCATCTAACCCAACAAAATAAGAAGGTACCATATATTCTGGAAGTTGAGCTGACATATAAGTTCTGAGTTCTTCCTGGTTTAATTCGCCATCACAAACTATATAAGCACACAAATACTTTTCTTCGTTATCTTCTCTGGCTAATACGACACTTCCTTTTATACTATCATGATTGAGTAATACACTTTCTATCTCTCCCAACTCAATACGAAAGCCACGGATTTTTACCTGAAAATCTACCCTACCTATAAACTCGATATTGCCATCGGTTAGCCATCGTGCTAAATCGCCTGTACGATATAATCGTTCGCCTTCTTTGAATGGATGAGAAATAAATTTCTCTTTAGTTAGTTCAGGATTCCTAAAATACCCTCTTCCTATCTGTATTCCACCTATATATACTTCTCCAACAATTCCTATTGCTTGTATCTTTTTTGATACATCTAATATATAAATTGAACTATTTCGTATTGGTTTTCCTATAGAAGGAAATTCTGGAATATCCTCATCGGGAGACAGTGTAATTTTGGTTACTACGTGTGATTCGGTTGGTCCATAATGGTTATGCAAATAAACTCTATTTTCTTGTAGATATTTAATAAACTGTTTACTAACGACTAACTGTTCACCCGCTGTTATTATATGTTTTATGCTTTTTGGTATAGCTAGAAATTCTCTTTCCTCATTAAAAATAAATCTCGTATATGATGTAGGAAGAAATAATGTTTCGATTGATTCATCACCTACTAACTCAAATAACTTATTTATATCCTGACGCTTATCTTCTGATATTAAAAATAGCTGTCCTCCCGATAGTAATGTTGAAAAGATCTCTTGAAAAGATACATCAAAACTTATGGAAGTGAATTGTAGAACTCTTTCAAAAGTTAAATTAGTATCTTCGTTACTATATATTAAATTAGTTAAGTTCCTGTGTTCTAGCATTACGCCTTTTGGCTTACCTGCAGAACCTGAGGTATATAATACATACAAAAGATCTGCTTCACTATTAACAATCTCCAGATCTTTATTGTCATACTGATTTATTGTTTCTGATAAAATATTAATAAATTCAACTGTTTCGGATGTCCCTTCCTTAAAATTACATTTTTCTTCTGCGCTCAACACATAGGTAATTCCGCTATTTTTAAGCATATAGTTTTTACGCTCGTCAGGATAATTTACATCAATTGGCAAATAAGCCCCACCTGATTTTATTATTCCCAAAAGCCCAATTATCATCTCTATAGATCTATCGGCCATTAAACCAACTACATCATTTGGTTTTATTCCTTTTGCTCTTAATAAGCTTGCAATTTGATTTGACCTTTGATTTAAACATGAATAAGTTATTGTTTTATCATCATGCACAAGCGCTATTGATTCAGGTGTTTCTTTTACTTTTTGCTCAAATAAACTATGAATCAATATATCTTTCGGATAATCTGATTTTGTATCATTAAAATCATACAACAATTTTAGCTTTTCTTCTCTTGATACAATTTCATTTTTATTTATAGCACTTTCTGGAGCTTCAATAATTTTATTCAATATTTTAATGAAATATTCAGCCAATTTAAGAGCATCGCTATCTTTTATAAATTTATTGGAATAGGCTAAACCTAATGCAAATGTGCCTAATGTCGCAGAAATCGTTAAATCAAACAGTGTATTTGTATTATCATATCCTTTTATTTGTAAATTACTCTCTTTTGTCTTAGCTAAATCCAAAGATACATTCTCTTTTCGAGCTTCATTATAAATATGAAAATCAACATAGTTGAACATTGTGTCAAAAAATGGATTCTCTTCTCCAGACTTTTCCTCAACAATTTTCATTATCTCAAATAGAGAAAGTTTGTCATAATCTTTTAATTCAACTAAATTCCGATCGATTAAAGTAATATATTCTTTCCAACTAACATTTTGAGGAATATTGACTCTGACTGGAACTGTATTTAGAAAACATCCAATTATTTTATCTCCATCTTCAGTTATCGGCCTATTATTACAAACTAAACCCACAACAAAATCATTATCATATGAAAACATGTTCAACATATGAGTATATGCTGCAAAGCAAAGATGTTTTACACTTGTATTATATCTCGCAGCCACACTTTTTAATTTTTCAAAAATAGATTCCTCTATATTCTGATCGATTCTTTTAAAACAAGATTCCTCTACCAATTTTTCGGGTAGAGGTGGGAATACTACTCTTTTATAATCTGAAAGTTTATATTTCCAGTATTTTTGTATTTCTATATCTTTTTTTGCATATAAATGCTCAATGATGTAATCTTTGTAACTACTTTTCAAATTCTCCAATACATAATCACTATTAGATTCTAACTCCAGGTAGGTATTATTTATCTCCGTTATCAATGAAGCATTGCTCCATCCATCAAGTATTGAGTGGTGAAATGACCATGTTAATACTATATTATCAGAGCCGACTATGAATATTCTCATTCTCCATAAAGGAGCAATAGAAAAGTTAAATGGATTACTTCTATCTGTCTTAAGAAAATTCATAATATGTTTTTCTTGAGATTTTTTGTCCACTTGAGAAATATCAGTTTCATTCAGATCTAATACATTTTTTTTATGTACGATCTGGACAGGCTCTTCATAATTATTCATATCAAAAGATGTTCTTAAGATGGAATGTTTATCTACAATCAATGATAATGCCTTCTTAAATCTTTCGTAACTAAAATTAGTATATCCCAACTGGTATGCAAATTGATCATGATATATTGCAGACTCAGGATGCATAAGAGACGAGTAGATCATTCCCTTTTCAATATCACTCATAGGATAAATATCATCAATATTATCTCCGTCAGTGATATCTTTATCTTCCAATATCTTGACTTTAAGTTGCTCTATCTCTTCTCTAATATTTTTTAATGCAAGCTCTTCTCCCTTATCTTTTTCAATTACACTAATTCTCTCTGATAATTGAAAAACGGTTTGATTCTGATATAAATCCGGTATTTTTAAGCTCCCATTAAGTTTCTTATTTATTCGACTCAACAATCTTATTGCTTTCATTGAATCGCCACCAATATTGAAATAATTTGAATTAATGCTTATGTTCTCTTGATCTACTCCAAGCACTTCACTCCATATCTCTATTAACACCCTCTCTTTTTTATTTCGAGGTGCTATATAATCTTCAGTTAAATCTATTTTTGGAACAGGTAATGATTTTTGATCTATTTTCCCATTTCCTGTTAATGGAAGTTCAGCTAACTCTACGAAATATGAAGGAATCATATAATCAGGTAACTTTTCTGATAACAATTGTTTTATAGAATTTATATCTTTAATTTCACTTTCTAACTTATCTATATGGTGATTTTTGACATAATATGCACATAGGTATTTTTCATCATTATTATCAGTTCTATCAATTACAACAGCTTCAGTAATTTCATTAATACCCAATAACTGATTTTCTATTTCCCCTAATTCAATCCTAAATCCCCTAATTTTAACTTGATGATCTATACGTCCTAAATAGATAATATCTCCGTTTCGAGTTAACTTTCCTAAATCCCCGGATCTATATATTATTTCTTCCTGTTTATATGGATTAGTAATAAATTTTTCAGATGTCAATTCCTCTCTATATAAATAACCTTTGCATACTCCTTCTCCTCCTACACATATCTCTCCTGGGATACCTATTGGTAAAAGTTTCTGGTTTCTATCTAAAATATAGGTGGTTAGTGTTGGTATTGGCCTTCCTACATTACTATCGTTGTTTTCTATTTCAAGTTCTGTAATTTCCTTATATGTTACATGTACGGTTGTCTCTGTAATACCGTACATGTTTATTAGTTTTGTATCCTTATACTTTTCTCTCCAATTCTTTAATTTTATCGGTTTTAACGCTTCTCCTCCAAAAATTACATATTTTAATTCTAAATTTTTGCCATCAATTGCTAAGTCTTCTGTAATCAAATTATAAAAGGATGATGGTGTTTGATTTAAGACTGTAACGTTTTCATCTATTAAAAGTCTTCGGTATTCTGATGGATCTTTTGTAACTATCTTCGAAACTATTACTAATTTTCCCCCAAATAATAATGCTCCATACATTTCCCAAACACTAAAGTCGAAACAATAGGAATGGAATAATGTCCAGACATCCTCAGTACCAAAGTCGAATTGAAATTTATCATTAAAAAATAATCTTACAACATTTCTATGTTCAATCATTGCTCCTTTTGGAGTCCCTGTTGTTCCTGAAGTATAAATTATATAAGCTCTATCTGATGGTTTGCTAATAATACCTGTATTATCGCTTTTACTATCACTTATATCCTCACTCTCAAAATGGATGGTGATTATTTCTGATTTAACTTTCTCTTGAAATTTGTTTTTTGTTATTAAGAAGTCTGCTTTACTATCATCAAGCATATACTTAATTCGATCTTCGGGGTAATCGGGATCAATTGGTAAATACACGCCCCCTGCTTTTAAAATACCTAAAATACCTATTATCATTTCAAAAGACCGATCAATCATTAAACCAACAATCTCATCAGCCTGCACACTTTTATCTATTAGAACATTTGCTAATTGATTTGAATATTCATTCAAATCATTATAACTCAACTTTTCATCTCCAAAAGCAAGCGCAATTTTGTTAGGTGTTCTTTTTACCTGTTCTTCAAATATTTGATGAATTGTTTTATCTCTTGGATATTCTGCAACATTATCATTAAAATCATATAATAGTTGTTGCTTTTCTTCTTGGCATAATATATCTATTTCTGATATCAAGATTTCCGGATTACTTGATATTTGATGGATGACACGCTTAAAATACCGGATAAACCTATCAATGCTTGTGGTATTAAATAGTTTGGTACAATACTCAAAACTTAACAACAATTGATCGCCATAATCAGTTGCTGACAAACTTAAATCAAATTTCGAGATCCCAGGTATATGTATTAAATCTTCATTTGATAAATCTTTAATTTCATGAGAATCTACTTCTAATAAATTAAACATTACATCAAAAATCGGATTGCGGCTAATATCTCGTTCTTTAACTACCTGATCTACTAAATCTTCAAACTGATACTCTTGATTTTCATATGCTTCTAAAATATTATCTTTAAATTCCTGTAGAAAATCAATTAGTTGCTTATTTCCTGAAACATCTGATCGTATTGCCAGGGTATTTACAAACATTCCTACGATATTTTCCAAATTCGAATGGCGACGGGCTGCTATTGGGCTACCTACAATAATATCGTCCTGTGCACTTAATTTGGATAAGAGTATTGTAAAAATTGATAATAAGGACATATACAATGTTAAGCCTTGTTCCTTACCGAGATCGTGGATTATCTTTGTTTCTTCTTCGGACAATTTAAAACCTACACTTGCTCCTTCAAAATTTTGCATTACAGGACGTGAATAGTCTATTGGCAGTTCCAATACAGGTAGTTCATCAGCAAACTTATCCAACCAGTAAGTCTCCTGCCCTTTTATCCTTTCTTGCTGCTCTTCACTATTTTGCCACTCTGAATAATCCTTATATTGTAATCCTAAAGGTTCTAAATCTTTTCCGGTTATTAATTGATAAAACTCTTCTTTTAAGATTGAATGAGACCTACCATCGCTTATAATATGATGCATATCTATAAGCAACATATCATCGCCATCGCTAATTTCCAAATACGCCACTCGTAATAGTGGGGCATCACTTAAGTCAAATGCATGAATAAAGTCTTCGCGAACTTTAGATAATTCTGTACTTGTTATCTGGTATTCCTTAATAGAAAACGATGCTTCTGAATGGATACGTTGTACTGGTGTTTCATTCTCTACTTCGAAACTCGTCCTAAAGTTTTCGTGACGGGCTATCAACTTATCAAAAACTTCTTTAATTTTTTGCTTATCTTGTCCTTTGGGAACAGCAATTAATCCCGGCATATTGTAAGCAACGTTTCCTAAATCCATCTGTTGCAAGAAATACAAACGGCGTTGGGAGGAAGATAAGGGGTAGCTTGCCTTAACTTTTGCCTTGGGAATGGAAAAATATGAATTGCTTTCTGATGAATTTATGAGTTTTACTTGTCCCTGAACGGTCTGAAATTGAAAAACATCCCGCAACTCTAATCGCACTTCTAATTCTTTATGTATTCGGGATACCAAAACTGTAGCTTTCAGAGAATGACCTCCTAATTCAAAAAAACCTGCTTGTGTGCTAATTTCTTTAACTGGGATATTTAATACTTCAGACCAAATTTTTACCAATTTAGACTCTATAAATGTTTGCGGAGCTACATAAGCTTCTCCTGCTTTTATTTCTGGTGTTGGTAAAGATTTACGATCTATTTTACCATTCGTGGTTTGGGGTATTTTTTCTAATTCCACAAAATAAGTTGGAATCATATAATCTGGCAATAAGCCGGATAAGTACAATCGTAAGGATTGCTCTATATTCTTTTCCTGAGCCTTCAAAACTAAATAAGCACATAAATATGTATCTGTATTTTCTTCTCTTGCTAAAACTACACATTCTTTAAGCTTATCGTGTTTTAGTAATACACTCTCAATCTCACCTAACTCAATCCTAAAACCGCGTATCTTTACCTGATGATCTAATCTACCCAGAAATTCTATATTACCATCGGGTAACCACCTTACTAAATCGCCTGTCTTATATAATAATTCTCCTTTTATAAATGGATGTGAGATAAATTTTTCATGCGTCAACTCTGGATTATTCAAATATCCTTCCGATAATCCTACACCGCTTATACATAACTCTCCTGAAACTCCTATAGCTTGAAGATAGTTTTGTTCATCCAATATATAAACTTTTGTATTATTTAATGGAGATCCAATGGGGATTCTCCCTCTACCAACTTCTAAATCTGTAATCAATGCCTTCAAGGCTGTAACCGTTATTTCGGTTGGTCCATATTGATTATATAGGGGTACAGATATCAGTTTCTTTGCAAGCGAAACTGAACAGCTCTCTCCTCCTGAAACAATTCTCCTTATTGACTTTAAGTTTCTTATATTCAAATTATTTAAATAGGAAGGAACAGAATTAAGATGGGTTATACTTAACTTATTTATTAAGTTAAACATTTTATTTACATCTTTCAAAGTCGAATTATCTACAACTATTAAAGTATTTCCTTTCATTAAAGCCAACCAAATCTGTTCAATCGAAGCATCAAAAATTAAATTTGAAAATTGTAAGATTCGTTCATCTGTAGTTAGATTTAAATCTTTATATTGGTTGGTTATTAGATTTACAACACCTCTGTGCCCAACTAAAACTCCTTTTGGATTTCCTGTAGAACCTGAAGTATATATAATATAAGCTAAGGATGTGGATTTTATTAAGACTTTTTTATAATCAATATCCTCATTAGTAATTAATTCTGAATTAATATTAATAAATCTTAGGAGCCAATTACCCGGTAATTGATTCTCTCCATTTCCTAGAACAAGATTAACATTGCTATCTGATAACATATACTTGATTCGGGCTTCAGGTAATAAATGATCCAATGGAAGATACCCTTTTCCCATTTTAAGGACTCCAAGTATGGCTATGTATTGATCTAGCGAACGGTTCATTAATATACCTATTACACTATCTCCACTTCCTTCTTTTGCTAAATAATTTGCTAATTGATTTGATCGACTATTTAATTCCTTATAGGTTAAAACCTGATCTTCAAATACCAATGCAACACTATTTGGTGTTCGTTCTTCCTGTTCTTCAAATAATTGATGTATTGTCTTGTCTTTTGGATAATCTCTTTTTGTATCGTTAAACTTATACAATAACTGTTGTTTCTCTTCTTCCGGAAGAATAGTTAGATCTTTTATCTTTTGATCCTGATTAGCTGATAAACTTTGAATTAATTGCCTGAAATAGTTAATAAATCGCTCTATCGTTTCCGGATTGAACAGTTTCGTGCTGTATTCAAAGCTTAAATGTATTTCAGAACCTAAATCTAAGGCGGTTAAACTTAAATCAAATTTTGAAATCCCCTGAATATGTTTTAACTCTTCTTTTGATGAATCTTTTTCTTCTTGGAATTCGCCTTCCAATAAACTAAACATTACATCAAATAACGGATTACGACCTGTATCTCTATTTACAATCAGCTTTTCTACTAAATCTTCAAACTGATACTCTTGATTCTCATAAGCTTCTAAAATATTATCTTTAAATTCCTGTAGAAAATCAATTAGTTGCTTATCTCCTGAAACATCTGATCGTATTGCCAGAGTATTTACAAACATTCCTACGATATCTTCCAAATTCGAATGGCGACGAGCTGCTATTGGGCTACCTACAATAATATCATCCTGTCCACTTAATTTGGATAAGAGTATTGTAAAAACAGACAATAAGGACATATACAATGTTAAGCCTTGTTCCTTAATGAGATCATGGATTATTTTTGTTTCTTCTTCGGACAATTTAAAACCAACACTTGCTCCTTCAAAATCTTGCATTACAGGACGAGAATTGTCTATTGGCAGTTCCAATACAGGTAGTTCACCTGCAAACTTATCCAACCAGTAAGATTCCTGTCCTTTTATCCTTTCTTGCTGCTCTTCACTATTTTGCCACTCTGAATAATCCTTATATTGTAATCCCAAAGGTTCTAAATCTTTTCCAGCTATTAATTGATGAAACTCTTCTTCTAAAATTGAATGAGACCTGCCATCACTTATGATATGATGCATATCTATAAGCAACATATCATCGCCATCGCTTATTTCTAAATATCCTACTCGTAATAAGGGTGCTTGACATAGGTCAAAAGCTTTAACAAAGTCTTCGCGAACTTTGGATAATTCTGCACTTGTTATCTGATATTCCTTGATAGAAAACGATACTTCTGAATGGATACGTTGTACTGGTATTTCATTCTCTACTTCGAAACTCGTCCTAAAGCTCTCATGACGTGCGATCAACTGGTGAAAAATATCTTCAATTTGATGCTTATCGTAAGCTTCTGGAACAGCTATTAAACCCAGCATATTGTATGCCGTACTTCCCATATCCATCTGCTGTAATAAATACAAACGGCGTTGTGAGGAAGATAAAGGGTAATATTCTTGGATTTTTGCCTTGGGAATGGAAAAATAGGAAGTGCTTTCTGTTGAACTTATTAGATCTGCTTGTGCTTGAATGGTATGAGATTGAAAAACATTTCGCAATTCTATTTGTACTTCTAATTCTTTATGTATGCGCGATACTAATATCGTAGCTTTCAAGGAGTGGCCTCCTAATTCAAAGAAACTTACATTCGTACTTATTTCTTTAGATGCTATATTTAATACTTCGGACCAAATTTTTACCAGTTTGGTTTCTATTAAGGTTTGTGGCGCTATGTAGCCTGCCCCTGCCTTTATCTCTGGTAATGGTAATGCTTTTCGGTTAACTTTACCGTTAATGGTTAATGGAATTGTATCCAGCGCTACAAAATAGGATGGTATCATATAATCAGGAAGGTTCTCCGATAAGTATCTGCGTATTTCTTCTTCGTTGAAGTATTTTTCTGTGACTAGATAAGCACACAGGTATTTATCTCCGTTTTCTTCTATGTCTAGTACTATGCTATCTTTTATGTTTTCATTCTTGTGTAATACATTTTCTATCTCGCCTAACTCAATTCTAAATCCACGGATTTTTACCTGATTATCTTTCCTGCCCAAAAACTCTATATTACCATCGGGTAGCCATCTTGCTAAATCTCCCGTGTGATACATCAATGCATTTGTATCAAAAGGATTTAATATGAACTTACTCTTTGTTAATTCTTCATCATTTATATATCCACTTGCAAGACATTCTCCTCCAATATATAGCTCTCCGCATACACCTATTGGGCATAAATGCAAATGATCATTTAATATATAATACTTAGAATTTTGAATAGGTTTTCCATAAGGAATACTATTCCATTCTGGATTAATTTTATTTATAGGATAGTAATTTGACCATATTGTTGCTTCCGTTGCGCCGCCTAAACTTATAACTTCTATCTTATTAAAAACTTTTTTTAATATATCAGGCAAATCCAATGGAGTATAATCTCCACTAAAAAAAGCTAATCGCAATGAGTTAATTTTATTATTTTGTTCCTTTTCAATAAATGGGACTAATTGCTGCATAAAAGCAGGTGCTGAATCCCAAAAGCTTATACCTTCTTTATAAATGCTTCTTATTAATCTTGTAGGTTCTAGTAAATCTTCCTGAGTGACAATACTTAATGATGCTCCGGAAGCTAATATGCCAAATATATCATATACCGATAAATCAAATGTTAAAGACGTTACAAATATCAATCTGTCTTTTTTTGATATTGCAAAGGTTTTATTTACCCATTCAATAACATTTATTACAGGCTTATGTTTCACATAAACTCCTTTAGGAACTCCTGTGGAACCAGAGGTATAAATAATATAAGCAATTTCTTCTGAGGATCTTTTTGTCTTTACTGCAAATTCTGATTGATTATCTATATGCCAAGAGGTTTTTACTCCCAATGATGATATATTATTTGTTTTTTGTTTAGAAAATCCTTCCTTAATCCCTTTTTCTAATATTACATCGTAACGATATTTCAGTTCATTATCAAAACCATCTTTTCTATATTTAACATCTACACTTTTAATTTCAGGGATGTCTTTTTGCAGATCATAGAAGAAATTCTTATGAACATATAGTTCACTATCAAAATCCGTTTTTAAATGATTGTACTTCTTATGTTTTTCTCTATAATCAATAATGGATTTTACATACTCATCTTTTTGTTCAGGATCCATAACATCCGAAATAATTATTACGCCTGATGAATCCAATAATTCTGCTGATTTCTTTATTATTTCTTTCAAATATATTATTCCCGGGAAAAACTGTACTGTACTGGCAATTATTACAATATCATATTCTCCGCTTAATTTATCAATTTCATCAGCAAATCCTACTTTTAAATCTACGTTTGTTATTTTGTGCTTTTTTAGCCTTTCTTTATTGATTTCTTGTGTTACATCGGATGGATCTATTCCTGTATAATGTTTTGTATGTGATGCCAACTTATCCATTATGATACCTGAACCACATCCTATCTCTAATACTCTTGAATCGTTTTCTTCTATAAATGATAATGCCATTTTCAGTACATTGTCGCGATATTCTTCTACTTCAATCGCACTAAATGGTTCATTATTATACACACTATAAAAACCTCCGGAAGTTACCCAGTTGGTTGATCTTTTTGAAACATAATTCCACAATCCCTTGACTTCCTCTTTATTAAGTAACTCTATAGGTATTGATTCACTGTTTACATCTAAAAGTATAATATTCCCTAATTCCGGGAGCTTCCATGAAATATTAAAAATCTCATTTAATTTACTCTGTTGAGTTAACAAACATCCGACCTTAATATCTAATAATATCATTTCCAACCTCTTTTGAGGTATCGACATATCTAATGGAACGTAAGCACATCCAGCTTTTAATATTCCATAAACACCTATAATCATCTCTATAGAGCGATCCAGCATTACTCCTACATAACATCCTCCTGATATTCCAATACTTATTAAATAATGAGCTAATTTATTCGACCTTGAATTCAATTCCTTATATGTCAACACTTTATTTTGATAAACCACAGCAGTATTATCAGGAGTCTTTTCGACCTGCTCCTCAAATAATTGATGAAGCGTTTTATCCTTTGAGTAATCAGATTTGGTATCGTTAAAATCATATAGAATTTGATGTTTATCTGATTCGGATAGTAATTCTAATTCTTGGATATTTGATTCTTCATGATTTATTATCGAATCTAAAATCGCAACAAAATGTTTATTTATATTTTCAATTTCAATTCTATCAAAATCCGAATTCGAAAAGTTAAAATTAATTTCAATTTCATCCGATAAGAAAGCACTTACCGTTAATTTATAATTTGTTGATTCTTTTATATCGAAAGACTTAATAGCCAGACCATCACCCTGCTGTAGATTATTTTTGTTTAGTGGATAATTTTCTATCACAAAAATAGATTCAAATAATTCATCGCCTTTATATGCTGAATTATTTAATATCTCATGTAATGGTACATTCTCAAAATTCACCCTTTCTCTTAAATGATTGGCATTCTTTTTTATAATTTCAAGTAAGGATTTTTCCGAGGGCAAGCTAATTCTCAGTGGTATGGTATTTATAAATAAACCCACAACCTGTTCTATTCCTTCAAACTTAATATTCCTTCCAGATACGGTTGTTCCAAAAAGAATGTCTTCAATGCCCGAATATTTGCTTAGTAGGATACCCCAAGCATTATAAAGTATATCTGCTGTTGTTAATCTGTGTGTTTCGCAATAAGACTTAAGTAATTGTACCTTTTCCTCCGAAATTGCATGCCTAAAACTTTCATTTGTTTTATCCGATAATAAATTATTACGCCTAAATCTAAAAACTCTATTCGTTTCGTATCCATTTAAATAATCTTTCCAAAAAGTTTTATCTTCAATTGATGGCTTACTTATAAGTTTGAGATAATTTTTAAATGATGTTTTTTTATTAGCTTTTAATGAATTTCCAATGACTAGCTCTTTATAGTAATTTAGAAACTCTTTTAGTATTATCCCGTTGCTCCATCCATCATAAATAATATGATGATTACTGATTAATAATCTATACTTATCCGTTTTTAACTTACATAAAGTGAGTTTAAATGGGACTTCTCTTAAATCAAAACCTTCTTCAGAATCTTTTAGTATGATTTTCTGATATTCGGATTCTAATGTATTCTCTTCTTTTGATAAATCATAATATCTAATATTAGCATGTTTTTCTTTTAAAATGACCTGTACCGGTTTATTCAATTTTTCCCACCTGTATACAGTCCTTAACATTTCATTATTTTCAATAACTTTATTCCATGCTTCCCGGAAATAATCAAACTTAACAGCACCCTGAATTTCTAAAAATAATTGAACAAAATATAAATTTTTACTTACATCTTTAAGATAATAAAACAAAATCCCCTCTTGTAAAGAGCTTAAGTCTACAATATCTTCAATATTTGTTTTATCTAATTTAAATGCTTTTTTCATATTAAAATTATCGTTTACATTTATTTTTATACCTTATATCCGCAAGACCTATTTGGTTTTAATTGATTGACAGGCAATTATACCGAATCGACATTCACTTATTAATGCGAAACCAATGAGGTCTGATTATTTAATAATCAACTTACTGAGAGAATATCTTCGGATATCAGGTTTATCTTAAAATCCCAGAAATATTAGATTGATTTATTACTATTAAATTTTGGAATTGATTTCTACTTTTCCTTTTAAGGGACTATCTTGAAATCCTGACAGAGTCAGAATGACCTGTCAGAGTTTTACTACCAGACTACAATGTCGTTTAGTTAGCAAATCCTTCGATAAACTCAGGATGACCAATTTATCAATGTCAGGCTGAGCTTGTCGAAGTCTTTTTATAAGAACAATTTTTAATTACTTAACTAAACGACATTACTACCAGACTCTGACAGGTTTAAAAAAACTCTGTCAGGTCGACCCGAAACTTAAAGCTTTTGGGTAATTATATATGACAACCCATTTCTACGTAAAAAATTTTTATCCATCACATCAATAAGACTTTTAAAAATTCCAAAAAAAATTTAATTGAAATATCTAGAATTTCTAAAATAAAATATGTTTTACAATCTAACATACCAATGAATAATTAAGAGAGTAATTTAGGAATTGGGGAATGAACTACCCCACCTTAAGCGAACGGAGTATCAGCTAAGGAATTATTTTTAAATCGCCCCAAGGGGCGAAATAAGACCCAATAGATCCCTCGACTGTACTTCGACAAGCTCAGTGAAGCCTGCACGGGATCAGTTCGACTATATGATTTCAGTTCACTATCGTTCCTAAAATCATAGTCTCACTGATTTAATGAGAGTAATTTTAGATTTAATAAAACATTAGCAATTGTTAATTTTATTTAATCAAACATAAAGACTACTTTTTAAATAATTACGCTGATTAAATAGCCAATAAAGTTAATAAATAACACTTAAACGTCAATTATATATAGCTTCGCTATAAAAACTCACAAATTAAAGTTTGATTAATATATATTAACTAAAATCAAAAGCTAAAATATGTTTTTTTAATAGAAATGCAAGAAAACTAAACAAGATACACCATAATCTTATATCTAATTATATTCAAATTTCAATGAACTAATCAACATCTTAGTTATACCAATTAAACAACAAAAATAAAGATTTATAGCTATTTTTTAAACACAATACAAAATACTACAAAATTAAAGCCGTAGAAAACAAAAAAGCCCCATTCCGAAAGTAAATTTCGAAATGGGGCTTTTTAATATTATATTTAAATTTATTTAATCATATTAACTGACTATAGTCGTTAACATTCAAATTACACCAATTAAACACCAAAATAACCTATATAATTCATTTCTTTTTCACTTATATTTTTTCAATTAATAATTCAATTTAAATAGTAGTCGTTCCACGGATACTCCTTAGAAAGAACAAAGCCTTATATTTCTGTATAACAGCCATTAACAGGTTTGTTTAATAATTATAAAATCCGTGCCACAACTTGCTAAATGATCCAGTCAAAAAATAATTCAACACAGAAAACCACACCAACGCTCACACTAACTATTAACTAAGCTTAAACATTTACGTATAATTTTCACGTTTTCCTCAATGAATTCGGGAGCTAACATGTCCATATGCTCTCCATTTCCTGAATAAATAAGAATTTTATCATTTGTGTATTGTTCCATTTGATGGGCTTTCTCTAATCTTTCTTCTTTAACTTCATCTTCTAACCGAGCTTGTATAAAATGTACTCTAGCATTTATTATTTCAAAGCCATTTATATTGCTAATAAATCTGTAATAGTCAATAATCTTTTCACGAGTTTCATCAATTAGAAAATTCATATTCATTTTTTTCAAACTTTCTTTTATTTGAAAAAGGAACTTCTCCAATTCACTATCAATCTCATTTTCTTTCACTTCTTTTAATTGGTTTAAATCTTTTTCATTCCAATACCCATCAATTAGTATTACATCGGAAACAATCATCCCTCTTCTTTCTAATTCTTTGGCTACAAGAGAGACTAATTTACATCCAGCCGAATAGCCTAATAATTTATATGATCCTT
>WTBR01000002.1 GCA_013138975.1 Bacteroidales bacterium | reverse complement strand
AATCTATTGCCTTACGTATTACTTGCTTTAAATAATTATGCCCGTCAAAACATTGAATTACACTATTTATTATTATTAGGTCAAAATCGGTTTCTTCTATCTGGTCTATTTCATCGGCTGACAATCGCTTCTGAATAATATTGGTATGTCCTTCTGAGTTTATTCTTTCTTCATTTTTTTGCAATATGGTTTCTGACAGGTCGGTACCATAATACAAGGCTACTTTAGGTGCTAAGCGAAACATACTTATTCCTGATGCACAACCTATTTCCAGAATTCTTGTTTGAGAAGTAATAAGTGGTTCTAGTTTTTTTAACACATTATCGCCATATTCATCCATCTCTTCCTGTGATATGGGCTGTCCTGTATAACTACTATTCCATCCTCCTCCGGTAACTTCATCTACAGACTCTTCGCCTACATACTCCCATAGTTTTCTGTCATTTAACTTACTTTTAGTTTCCTGCTCTCTACGAACCTTATAGCTATCCATACATAAGTATGTCCTCAATAATGAACACTCCCATTGGAATTTATTCATCTCTCTTACATATCGTTTCTCACTAATTATTATTCGAGTAGATGTATCATTTATCATAAACTTGATACGTTCTTCGGGATACGATACTGATAATGGTAAATATCCACATCCCGATTTCAAAATCCCTAGTATTGCTATTATAACATTAGCTCCTTTATCCATATATATTCCAATACTCTCATCAATACTAACTTCACATTCGAATCGTAAATAATGTGCTATCTGATTGGATTTATTGTCTAATTCTCTATACGTAATTTGTTCTTGATCAAAAACAAGGGCTATATTATCCGGAGCTTTATCAACTTGCTCTTCAAATAATTCATGTATGGTTTTATTTTTGGGATAATTTGATTGGGTATCGTTAAATTCGTGTAAGAGTTGTTGTTTTTCTTCTTGTGATAATATCTCAATCTCCTTTAGTTTAACTGTAGGGTTTTTTATAACTGAACTTACAATGCTCTTAAAACATTTAATATATTTTTCGATCGTTTCTCGTTTAAAAATATCACTATAATATTCAATTGAAATACTAATTGTATTAACTGTTTCAGAAACAAAAAATATCATATCAAATTTTGATGTCACTCTATAAAAATTCGATCTCAGCGTGGAATCTTCTTCAGTTAATACATCGTCTTCTCTTTGATCTTCTGATATATCTTCAAAATTCTGAACGACCATATTAATATCAAACAATGGATTTCTTGATATATCCCTATCAAGATGCAGCATATCAACCAGATCTTCAAATTGAATATCCTGATTTTCGAAAGCTGCTATACTATTGTCCGAAACTTCTTTCAGAAAATCCAGGTATGTTTTATCTCCATTGGGGTAATTTCTCATTGCCAATGTATTTACAAACATCCCTGATATTCCTTGTAAATCAGAATGTTGACGACCTGCTACTCCTCCACCGATTATTATATCTTCTTGATTTGAAAATCTATAAAACAGGGTGTTTAAAACGGATAGTATATTCATATACAATGTACTCCCTATTTCTTTACCTAAGCCTCTTAATAATGTGGTTTCATCTTCATCTAAACTAAAACTGCAAATATCTCCTTTGGATGTAAAACTTTCTGGACGTTTATAATCTGTTTGCAAATTAAGCATTGGAATATCTCCGGAAAACAAGTTTTTCCAATACGTTTCCTGACTTTTTAATTCTCCTTTTTCTAATAAGGTGTTTTGCCAATTCGAGAAGTCTTTATACTGTAATTTCAATGGATTAAGGATTTTCCCATTGAACAATTTAAGAAAGTCTTCTTTTACAATATTACCTGATGTTCCATCTGATATGATATGATGCATATCTACTACTAAAACATTTTGCTCATTAGAAACATTCATTAAACAAGCTCGTATTAAAATATCTTTTGAAAGATCAAATGGTCTTATGTATTCCTTTATATCCTTATCAAGTTGTTCTCTTGTTGTTTCTTTAGAATCAAATTTAAAATCAACTTGATCATATACTCGTTGAATGGGTTCATTATTTAGTGTTATAAAAGATGTCCTAAAACTTTCATGTCTACTCACAAGGTCTACAAATGCATTCTCTAAGCTATCTATTTTTATATCAAGGCCCATAGGAATTACTATTGGCATATTATAGGATATGCTTTGAAAATCCATTTGCTGAATAAAATACAAGCGTTTTTGAGCCGAAGAAAGTGCATAGTACTCTTTTTTCTCTGCCACGTTTATAGATGAATAGCTAAGTTTTGAAACTTTAGATATACATACAGCCATCTTTTTTATAGTCTGTTGCTGAAAGACTTCCTTTAATGGAAGTTTTACACTAAGTTCCTTATGTATTTTTGAAACCAATATGGTTGCCTTTAGTGAATGTCCTCCAATAGCAAAGAAGTTCGCTGTTGCGCTAATCTCTTCTTGTGGCACATTTAATACCTCTGACCATATTTTTACAAGTTTTTCTTCTATTTCATTCGATGGGGCAATATAATCGCCTCCTGCTTTTATTTCCGGTGAAAGCAGAGCTTTGCGGTTCACCTTTCCATTACTTGTTAATGGAATTTTATCTAGCTCTACAAAATAGGATGGTATCATATAATCGGGAAGGCTTACCGATAAATAGCGGCGTATTTCTTCCTGATTTAAGTCTTCCTCTGTGACCAGATAAGCACACAGGTATTTGTCTCCCTTGTCTTCTATGTCGATTACTACACATTCTTTTATGTTTTCGTGCTTGTGTAATACATTTTCTATCTCGCCTAATTCGATTCTGAAACCACGAATCTTCACCTGAGAATCTATACGTCCTAAAAACTCAATGTTACCGTCGGGAAACCATCGGGCTAAATCGCCGGTTCGGTATAAACGTTCTCCTTTTTTAAAAGGATTCTCAATAAACTTTTCCCGGGTAAGTTCCGGTAAATGCAAATAGCCTCGTGCAAGTCCATCGCCGGAAATACATAACTCTCCTGGTATACCTATACCTTGCAAATGATTATGTGTATCGAGAATATATGCCTCTATGTTTCTTATGGGTTTACCTATTGATATTTTTCCTGTCTTTTCATATTCTGAAGTTTCCCAATATGTAGCACTAATGGTTGTTTCTGTCGGGCCATATGAATTAACATATCGGGTATATTTATTAAACCTTTTTACCAAATTGCTATTCGTCTCTGATCCTGCTGTTACCAACAATCTAAATTCTTTAAAAATCTCTTCATTTAAGTTTTCCGCATAAACAGGAGGAAGTGCAGCTACTGTAATTTTGTTGCTAATCAAATAGTTCTCAAACAATCTAGCGTCATCTTTTATTAACTTCTCAGGAATATAAAGACTTGC
>WTBR01000135.1 GCA_013138975.1 Bacteroidales bacterium | reverse complement strand
GCATTGAAGATCAGGCTTCAGAAGAGAATTTCCTTGTTGCAAGCCAACCCTATAACATTAAAGGAAACATAAAAAATATAAATAATCCTGATGAATCAGTATTTGGTAACTTCACGGTTGCTTCAGTTACACAAAAAAGGATATTCGTAAATAGCCCTCATGTAGCTTTTTATTACGAAGATGGTTGCTCCATGAGTTTAGGATTTAACCTTTATAATCCAGCATTCATAGTCAATGTCCCAGGTTGGGGATTAGCAAAGGTAAATGAATGGTGCGTAAACTGTACATTTGAGGGTGGTGAAGCAACTAAACCAGATTTTTGGATAGATAAATAATTGTAAGTTTATGACTATAAAAACGTATTATATATTTTTGATTTTTGCAATAATAATACTTGGATGTAAAGACGAGTTTTTATTAGAAACAACGAATTATAAACCAATATTAGTTGTAAATGGCATGATTACAAATGAAGCAAATCCTTATACCATTACATTATCAACATCTTCACCTATTAATACTCTGGAAAAATATCCTTATGAAAACTGTATAATAACACTTTACGAAAATTCAGACAAGTCGGAAGTGCTAAAAGAAAATGAGCCCGGAATATATGTAACATCAGAAGGAAGTATCCAAGGAAGTGTTGGAAATAATTATAGTATTTCAATACTTACTCCTGAGGGTAATGAATATATTACGGAGCCACAGGAAATGAAAGGTTCTGTTGAAATTGATTCGGTTTATGCTGAATTAATAGAAATTGAAGATATAAATTATATTTATGGATTACCGGGTTATCAATTTTATATCGATACGAAAACGGCATCTAATCAAGAAAGCTATTTCTTGTGGAATATGATAGAAACATATCAATATAGAGCAAATTACCCTTTATGGGATATTATAAATATGGATGATATTACACTTGAAGAATATAAAGAACTTTATAGATGTTGGAAGACTCGGAATTCCGGTTATATTTTTACAGGAAAGACGTCTAATTTAACTATTCCTAAAATTGTTCATCAACCATTGCATTTCGTAGGGACAGATACAAAAAAACTGCAAGAAAGGTATAGTCTTCTTCTCAAACAATATTCTATTGGGAAAGAATCATATTATTTCTGGAAAAGTATTGAAGATCAAAATTCAGAAGAGAATTTTCTTGTTGCTAGTCAGCCCTATAATGTTATTGGAAATATTAAAAATATAAATAATCCTGATGAATCAGTTTTTGGCAATTTTACTGTAGCTTCAGTAACTCAAAAAAGAATTTTTATTGACGCTCCTCGTGTTGCTTTTTACTATGACGATGGTTGCTCATTGAACTTCGATTTTAAACCATATTTACCGGCATTCTTGGTCGATATTGATGATTGGGGAATAGCAAAGGTAAACGAAGGTTGCATAAACTGTACATTTGAGGGCGGTGAAGCAACTAAGCCGGATTTTTGGATAGATAAATAAATAAATTAAATATAACTAAATACAGTATTATGAATTTTAAATATCGAATAATAAGCTTATTATCCCTGTTAATTGTATTTACAGGAATACGTGCACAGCAAATTGAGAAATCAAGTATTTCTGATGTTTCTGAAAATATCAAATTAAACACTGATAGAGATTTGTATTTTTGTGGTGATAATATATACTTCAATGCAGATTATTTTATTGATGAACATAAAACTGTTCCCGTTTTAAGTAATGTCCTATATATTGAATTAATCGATTGTAATAATAATATACCTATTATTCAAAAGAAGTTTAAAATTACGGATTTTAATGTAAACGGTTCATTAAATATTCCGAAAGAAGTTGTTTCAGGAAATTATATCTTAAGAGCATATACTCAATATCAGAGAAATTTTTCTGATAATAATTATGGTTTTCGTTTGATCACAATATTTAATCCAATAAGTAATCTTTCCCAATCCAGTTATATAAATAATGATTCTATTTATATTGCGGCAGAGGGTAATATCTTATTAAATAATAGTAAAAATAATATTATTATTAAAGTACCTGATAATTTAGTGTTCAATAATAATAAATATTTAATTACTGATGAATCAAATAATGTAATTAAGGAATTTACTCCTGATAATTCTGGTTTTTATAGTACTGCAATAACAATTAATAATCTAAATCAGTATAAACTCTTGATAATTAAAGAAAATTCAGACACTATAAAAACTAATTTTCCAAAAATTCAAAACACTGGTATACAAACAAATATTCAATCTACTAAAAATAACATATTTTATAAAATCCGAACAGAAGCTGCTTTTTATTCAATTGAAAATAATGAGTATAGAGTTAAAGCTTTTTCCAATGACTTTATTGAAAACTTTACAGAAAGTATAAGTTTTAAAGACTCACTTTATGATCTAAATATTAATCCAAATGTATTATCTAAAGGAATAAACTATATTGTTTTATTGGATGCAGAAGAAAATATTCTAAAAATAAATTCTATTTACAAGCTTTCTAATCCGGTTAATGATATAAATATTGAATTAAATAAAGATACGTTTGAACCAAGAGAAAAAATCGAACTAAAAGTATCTGCAAAAGAGATAAGTTTGAAAGAGTTACCACTTGTTTCTATTTCGGTTACTCGTAATGGAACTAAAAAAGAAGATCATAGTTTTACACCTTCACTATATCTGAAAAATCACATCCTACTTGAAAACTTTCTTAATACCAATAATCTAACAAGCGACATTCAAGGTCAAATAATGGTTTTGTATGATAATGCAATTGATTATGAATTATTCAAGAATAAAATCAAAAAGACTACAGAAACCAATCTTGAATATATTCCTGAGGTGCGAGATTTAACCATAAGTGGAATGTTAAGAAATAAAGTAACAAAGGAACCAATTCCTAATCATAATGTATATTTATCTGTTTTATTTAATTCTCCTCAATTTCATATTAATAAAACACAAGAAAATGGAGAATTTATTTTTTCATTAAACAACGTTCAAGGTACAAATGATATATTCCTTTGTTCTGAGACATTTACTGAAGCCGAAAATCAACATGAATTACTAATTAAAAGTTCATTTTCATCTGATATTCCTTCGTTTGACAAAGTTCCAATTTTTATAGATTATAAAGAAAAAGAGCTTATTGAACAGCTATATCTTGATGCACAAATTCAAGAAAAATTTAATTCAAAATCAACTGATATAAATGATAATAATATAACTGAATCTATTTTTAATTTAAATGATAACAAAATAACTGTAAATCCCAATGATTATATAGATTTAGAAACTTTCCAGGAATTATTTTATGAAATTGTTCCACATGTAATGTTAAAAAAATTAAAAGATCAATACTATTTTAAGGTATTAGATGAAAATGATTATATGTTAGTGGGTACTCCTCTAGTTATAGTAGATAGAATTCCAATTTTCGATCCAAATAAAGTAGTTGAACTTGATCCATCTCAAATTAAAAAAATTGAAATCATATACAAAACCTATATTCTTGGTTCACATACGATTAATGGTGTAATTATGATAACAACCAATACTGATAATTTTGCTGATATTAAATTACCAGAATCTGCAACGTTCTTAGAATATCAAACTCTTGAAAACAAAAGTAATTCTTCGTTTTTAAATGAGAATAAAACAGATTCCTCGAAAAAAATTCCAAACTTTAGAACTACATTATATTGGAATCCTCAATTAGAATTGTCTAATGAAGCTAAGGATATTCAATTTAATGCTACCGATAGGAAAGGAACATATGATATAGTTGTTAAAGGGTATAACTCAAATGGACAATTTTTTTATGGAAAAAACCAAATTACTATTAAGTAATTTTTTATAAAACAATATAATAGCAAACCTTACAATATATGTGTAATGAAACAATATTACATATATATTGTTTGTATTTAATCATCATATAATTTCAATTATTCAGATTAAATACTATTTTTGGTCACATCAAACCATATAAATAAGCAATATTTATAACCATTATGGTATAACTTACTTCATATTAAATAAGCTATGATTAAATTGAAAAATAAAACCTTACCCTCCTTATTAGAAAATAGCATTAATCTATATGGAAAGAATGTGGCATTATCATATGTTAATGAGAAATCACTTTCTTATATCGATCTCCAAAATAAAGTTGAAAATATTAAAGATATGCTTCTAGGTCAAGGAGTTAAGAAAGGTGACAAAGTTGCTATTTTAAGTAGAAATATGCCTAATTGGGGAATTGCATTTTTTGCAATTAGCTCTATTGGTGCTGTAGTTGTTCCATTGTTACCTGATTTTCACGACAATGAAATTCAAAATATATTGGAACATTCGGAAACCAAAACATTATTTGTATCCAAATTAATGTTTTCTAAAATTGAACAAAAATCAGAAAACTTACTCAAAACAATTATTTATTCTGATGATTTTACAATTAAAAAAGGAAATACAATTACAAAATCAGATGAAATAATTACAAAACCAATTGTTAATGAATCTGATTTAGCTTCAATAATTTACACATCAGGTACTACAGGAAAATCAAAAGGAGTAATGTTAACGCATAAAAACATTGTGTTTGATGCTATCAAAGTATTAACTATAGAACATGTAAAAGCGAGACATCGTTTCCTTTCTATTTTACCATTATCACATACTTACGAAAATACATTAGGTTTAGTATTACCTATTCTTCAAGGAGCTTCGGTATATTATCTTGAAAAGCCTCCTACTCCCAGTGCTCTAATTCCTGCAATGGAAAAAGTACAACCTACACATATTTTAAGTGTACCAATGGTAATTGAAAAAATTTACAGAAATAAAGTATTGCCTAATTTCACAAAAAGTCCGATAATCTCCGTTTTATACAAAATCCCACCCATTCGAAAAATATTAAACAAATTAGCTGGCAAAAAATTATTTCAAACATTTGGTGGTAAGCTTGAGTTTTTTGGAATTGGCGGTGCTGCATTAGATCCTGTTGTTGAAAAATTCCTGCGCGAAGCAAAATTCCCTTACGCTATTGGATATGGATTAACAGAATCCGCACCTTTAATTTCAGGTTCAAATCCACAAGTGGTAAAATATAGGGCAACAGGACCAGTTATGGAAGGAGTTAGCATAAAAATAAATAACCCAAATCCTGAAACTGGTGAAGGCGAAGTATGGGCAAAAGGCGCTAATATCATGAAAGGGTATTATAAAGAGCCTGAATTAACAAAGGAAGTCCTAACACATGATGGTTGGTTAAAAACTGGAGATTTAGGTTATTTTGATAAAGACAACTTCCTATTTCTAAAGGGAAGAATGAAAAATATGATTGTTGGTTCAAGTGGAGAAAATATTTATCCTGAAGAAATTGAATCTGTTATAAACAATTTTAAATATGTTCTTGAATCAATTGTAGTAGAAAAGAAAGGAAAGCTAGTTGCTCTTGTTCACTTCAATTATGAGGAACTGGAAAAACAATTTCAGCATGCAAAAGATGAAGCGGTTACCTTTGCAAAGAAAAAAGCCGAAGAACTGAAAAAAGAATTACAAGAATATGTTAACTCCAGAGTTAACAAATTCTCAAAGATATATACAGTAGTTCCTCATGTTACTCCTTTTGAAAAAACAGCAACCCAAAAGATTAAACGATATCTATATTTCTAAAGTAATTTATAATTTTTAAAATAAAAAACAGCAATATCGCTATAAGCATATTGCTGTTTTCCTATAACTGAACCATATGGAAATGTTTTTTTGTCAATCCATTTCTCAATTTCTTTTTTTTCAGCTTTAAAATCGTAATTATATGAGGTAGCAAAAAACTGTATTTTACTTTATTTATTTTTCCATTCAACCTTGCTTTACTTATTAAATAAGTAATCATAAAAACAATTTAAATACTTCAGTTGCCAATCAAGGTTTTGTAATCTAAAAATCCTCTCCTTTCTTTTACTTTTAATGCAAGAATCATTTAAATCAATAAGGTTATTATACTTTTGATTTAAATAACTATTCTGTATGATTTTATATTCGAAATTTTTTATAAAAGAGGGCTTCATCTGAAAATATCCAATAGAAAAATCAGCTTACTCCTTTCCATAGTTTATATAAATAAGTTCAAGCACTTTAGTCTCCAAAGTATCTTTATATCTTGAATATTTAAGCAATTCTGGAAAAATAATTGAAATCTTCTCAAGCCTTATTTAATAATTAGATCCAAGCTCATTAATAAATTTCATCTCATTTTGGTCAATAAATCCAATAGCACTTTTATAAGATTCGTGAAAAATTTCATCGTACTTCTCATCTCATGAAAAAATAAGAACAAAAAGCAATAATATAATATTCAGATATTTCATTCTAAGCCTTATTAATTAAAAATTACACAAAAGCTTGATAAATGTAAACTTAATATGTATTTTATAAAATATGCAGTGACATGAGATATTGCATTGGCGACATACATGGATGTTATTATACATTTAATAAACTAATCTGTCAAATATGTGTGCTTGATAAAAATCCCGAGCTTTATTTTGTAGGAGATTTAATCGATCGGGGTTCAAACTCAAAAGCAGTAATTGATTTAATTATAAATTTAAAAAATAAAGGTCTAAAAATAAATTCTGTACGTGGAAATCATGAGGAAATGTTGTTATATTCGTATGAAAACAGTTTTAAAGTAACTGATACAAATTGGAATTCTAATGGTGCTCCAAATACAATAAGAAGCTTAAACCCAATTGCCGATTTGAATTTACCAACTAAAGAACTAATCCCTGAAAAGTATTATACATTTTTACATTCGTTACCTTATTTTATCGCACTAAACGACTATATTATAGTTCACGCTGGTTTTAATTTTAATTCTAAAGATCCATTTTCTGATACTAAAACTATGTTATGGACAAGAAAAGAAGAAAATAAATTTAAATTTACAAAAGAAAAAATAATTATTCACGGACATACACCAATTTCTTTTAAACAAATAAAATCAAATATTAACAATAAAATTACTGATATAATAAATATAGATTCAGGATGTATATTTACAAATCGCAAGAATTTAGGAACCTTAACTGCATTTAATCTGCATACTCAAGAACTAATAAATATAAAGAACATCGATTTTAAATTATAATCAGAATATTATTGCCATAAATAATTAAAATATCACAAAATTCATTATCTTTTCACTAAGCTAAAATAAATTAAAAATTATGACAAAAAACGAAGATTTAAAACGGCTATATACCGGATCAGAAATCAATGTAAATATTTTAAAAGAAATACTAGATGACAATCAAATTACGTCTTTAATTAAAAATGACTTAAAATCAGGTTTAACTGCAGGTTTTGGGGGAGGATACGTAGAAGCCGAATCAAGTATTTTTGTATTCAGTAATAATCTCGAAAAAGCCAAAATCATACTAAATGAATTTCTAAACTCTTTTGAATAAAAATATTTATCAAAAGTAATAATTCTGAGGAGCTAAAAATAAAAGGACTTTTCGGTTCTATTAAAGTTCCAAAAAGTCCCTTGAGGTTATTTTTAATGTAGCAATATTATTATCTTGAATTCATCAAGAAACAAATTATTTGAATTCCTTTAAATTTTCCATTAACTTTTTACGAGTAAAGAAAATTCTACTTTTTACAGTTCCAATTTTCAAGCCTAATGCATCCGCTATTTCTTTGTATTTGTAGCCAGACAAGAACATGGTAAATGGTTGTTTAAATTCTTCAGATAAAGCATCAATCTCCTTAACAATTTCTGATGTAGTATACTCCATATCAGGTCTGGTTGGAGACTGTTCTTTTGACATATTCAAAAAATACAAATTTTTTGTTGTGTCATTATGAGTATTCTCTTTTTGTTGTTTACGATAATTATTAATAAATGTATTTTTCATTATCGTAAATGCCCAAGCCTTTAAATTTGAATATCCAATAAATTTATCTCTATGAGATAAAGCTTTTAGATAAGTTTCTTGCAAAAGGTCTTGCGCAGCTTCCCTATTCATAGTTAAGCTCATAGCAAATCTAGAAAGTTTCTTTTCTAAATCGATAAGTTGGTGGTTAAATTCTATTGCTGTCATAGTTATATATATATATTTAATTCTTAAACAAATATACATAGTGGAGTAAGCAAAAAGCAAATTTTAAACCTCACCAACAACCAAATAGCAGCACTATTCTAAATAAGAATAACGCCAAAAGTGCTGTTAATTAAGTATTGGACTACCATATTGCATCTAACTTCTAAATTAAACATTAGTTGCATTTTTTTATTAAACAACTGTGTTAATAAAATAACGCTTACTTAAACAAAAAATCCTGCTTAAACATAAGCAGGATAGTAAGTATGTAAGAAAATCTGATTTTACAATTTCTTTAATTTTTCAATAAAATCAATAGTTGATGATACTTTAATAACGTTTTTTGGCAAATCTGTTAAGTTATTTTTAATTTGTAAACCAGTAACGAATATTTTCTGTGTAGAGAATGTTTGAGTTAACATTATTAGATATTCCTTAACTTCAGCTGAATTTAAAGAAGACGTTAATGAAGTAAAAAGATAATCAGCATTTACTCTTTGATTTGCTTCCTGCAAATCTTGATAAGGAACAGAATTTCCTAAATAATAAGCTTTCTTACCTGATTTTTTAATTAAATAATTATAATATAGTAATGCTAACTCGTGAAACTCACCTTCAGGCAAGAAAAGAATAAATTTCTTATTATTTTTATTTTCAGGTATAACAACATTATCAATTGCAACCATTAACTTTTGCCGAAATATATTCGAAACAAAATGTTCATGTGCAGGATTTATTGAACCTGTTTGCCATAAAAGTCCAATCTTTTCAAAAAATGGGAAGATCAAGTGTGTAACTGATTTTTCAAAGCCTTCGTGCATAATATATCGGGAAAAAATCCGATCTATTTTAGACTCATCCATTTCAACCATTGCAACCACCAAATTTTCAATATTCGTATCTGAATTCGAAGTATCAGAAGATACATTTATTACCTTTTCTGACATCTCAGTATCGGAAAGTTTAGATATGGTAGAAATACGCATTCCATGTCTGTTAAGAATAGCAATATTTAGTAACCTCTTTAAATTATCATCGTTATAATAACGTATATTTGTTTCGGTTCGAGCCGGAACAATTATATTATAACGTTTCTCCCAAATTCTAATGGTGTGAGCTTTTATCCCCGATAAATTTTCTAACTCTTTTATTGAATAACTAGCCATAAGTTCTTTGTTTATAATGTTTCTTAAACTATACAACAAAATTTATTTGTAATAGTTCAAAATATACATGTAAAATTAATATTAAACAATGTTTTAAAAAAACATTCAACAAAAATAACAATTTTATTGACACAGAAAGTATTTTTTTTAATAATGTATTTTTGCATATTAATATACCTTTATCCTATTAGTTATTTATATGCGTACTGATTTATTTTATATTCGTATTTACTGTGCTAATATTTGCAATAAATAAACTTGCATTAGCCTGCAAAAATATATTAATGATTCTATATATATACTATATTTTTTGTTTAAATAAGTATTTTATCGAATTATATTGTTATACATTCCTATTTTTGTAGTCTTGAAATATCATATATTTATAACGATTTGCGACCTCTATTTCTAATATTTTTAAAAAATGACATCTATTATAAAAACAGACGACGGATCCAACACGCTTTATTCCAACACATTTAACGACCAATACCATTCAACATTTGGGGCTTTACAAGAATCCCTATTTATATATATACAAACTGGTCTAAATTATTGCGAACAAAACTCCTTAAAAATTTTTGAGGTTGGATTTGGAACAGGTTTAAATGCCATTTTAACATTTATAGAAGGGTTTAAGAAAAATATTAACATTGAATATCATACAATTGAATTATTTCCTATTAATATTGAAACAATAAATCAACTTAATTATTTTGAATTCATTTCAAACGATCAAAAATTAGTTTATAAAAAACTTCATAACTGTAAGTGGAATAAAAAAATAAAAATATCAGAGAACTTTACTTTTCAGAAAATAAAATATGATTTTAATAATTATATTTTTAATGAAAAGTATGATTTAATTTACTTTGATGCATTTGCTCCCGATAAACAACCTAGCATGTGGAGTGATAAAAATTTCGCTAAACTATATGACACTCTAAATAACAAAGGAATATTAACCACATATAGCAGCAAAGGTATTGTAAAGAATAATTTGAGAAAAGCTGGATTTAAAGTAACAAGATTAGATGGACCAAAAGGTAAGAGACATATACTAAGAGCACAAAAACTTTAATATAAAAAGATTTAACATTTTTTAAAATACTTAACTTTTCTTTTACAAATAAAATCAGCAAATTTGCATTTCATTCTTAAATTAATAAACTCTAAAATAAATACTATGAAAATTAAAAATTTATTCTTACTTATTGCAGGTACAGCAATATTATTGTCTTCATGTGATCAAAAAAAGTCTTCTGATCAAAAATTGTCTTCTGATCACAAAATGTTTTCTGATCAAAAAATGACTGATAACACCAAACTAGAATCTGATATAGATTCAGTAAGTTATATGATTGGTGTTGATATTGGCAATAATCTAAATAATGCTTCATTAGAAGAAATTAATTACAGCAACTTTATTAACGGTATAGCGGACGCTTTCGAAAAGAAAGACTTGAAAATAGACGAAAAAGAAATTAAGCCTTACATACAGAAGTTTTTTAAAGAATTACAAGCTAAGCAAACTGAAATATCAAATGCAAAAGGTATAGAAAACCTTAAAAAAGGAATTGCATTTTTAGAAGAAAATAAGAAAAAAGAAGGAGTTATAACTACAGAAAGTGGATTACAATATGAAATAATTAAAGAAGGTGCAGGAAATTCTCCTACTGAGACTGACACAATAATTTGTCATTATCATGGAACAACATTAGACGGTGATGTTTTTGACAGCTCGATTGATAAAGGAGAAAAATTTAAAACAGCTCTAAATAGAGTTCTTCCTGGTTGGGTTGAAGGAATAACTTTAATGAAAGAAGGTGCAAAATACAAATTTTATATTCCAACCGGTCTTGCTTATGGTACAAGAGTTCGTCCTGGTGGAGTTATTGAACAAAATATGGCATTAATTTTTGAAGTGGAACTTTTTGAAGTAAGAACTTCAGAGCAAAAAGCTAACTAGTATAAATTATTTAATTATATAAACAAGCGTTTGAAATATAGCGCTTGTTTTTTTATCTTAAAAAAATTATGATAACAGCAGATATTATTACAGGAAAAGGTACTATGAAAGTAGAGTTCTTTGATAAAGATGCTCCAGGTACTGTTGAAAATTTTGTTAAATTATCAAAAGAAGGATATTATGACGGATTAACTTTCCACAGGGTGATTCCAAATTTTGTAATTCAGGGTGGTTGCCCGGATGGTACAGGAATGGGTGGACCAGGATACAATATTAAATGTGAGCTTGACGGCGAAAATCAGTATCACGACAAAGGCGTACTTTCAATGGCTCACGCTGGAAGAGATACAGGTGGATCACAATTCTTTATCTGTCATAGCCGAGATAACACTTCTCATTTAGATAGAAATCATACTGTATTTGGAAAAGTGATTGAAGGTTTAGAGATTATTGATACTATCAGTCAAGGTGATGTTATTGAAAAAATAATAATTAACGAAGCATAAAACATTAAAAATGAGTTTTGAAATTACAGGAAAAGTAATTGAGATTTACAATACAATTCAAGTAAACGACCGTTTTAAAAAACGTGAATTTGTTCTTGAGAGAACAGAATCAAATAATGGAATGGAATTTACAGATAACATTAAGTTTCAATTAACTCAAGACAGATGCAATCTGGCTGATAACATTAGTTTAAACGAAGAAGTTAAAGTAAATTTTAATATCAGAGGAAATAAGTGGGAACGAGACGGAAAAGTAAATTATTTTACGAATCTGGATGCCTGGAGGATAGAGAAAGCTCAAAATCTGGGATCTGAAGGGTCAGGTATGACTCCTCCTCCATCGTTGGATGATATACCTCCTGAAAATGATAATGATGATTTACCGTTCTAAAAACATATTAAAAACCGAAGCTAAAGCTTCGGTTTTTTGCAAATAATTTCATCAAATTTGCAAATCATTTAGAAATTATTAAACTTTAAATAAATACTATGAAAATTAGGAACTTACTTTTAAGTATTACAGGTATGGTAATAATATTCTCTTCCTGCGATCAAAAAATAAATGACAACGTAAAATTAAATTCTGAAATTGATACCTTAAGTTTTTATATGGGAGTTGATTTAGGTGGCAATCTAAAAAATGCTGCATTAGAAGAAGTAAATTATGATGCGTTTATAAATGGATTAATTGCTGGATTTGAAGACAAAGATATAAAAGTAGAAAAAGAAAAGGTTAAACCATTTATTAATAAGTTCTTCGCAGATATACAAATTAAAAGGAATGCCAAAAACTTAGAGGATGGAATTGCATTTTTAGAAGAAAACAAGAATCGAGAAGGAATAATTACTACAGAAAGTGGTCTGCAATATGAAATAATAACTGAAGGAACAGGGAAATCTCCAAGTGCAACTGATATAGTTAATTGTCATTATCACGGTACATTGTTAGATGGAACAGTATTTGATAGTTCTGTTGATAGAGGCGAACATGCTGAATTTGGATTAGATAAAGTTATTCCAGGTTGGACTGAAGGTGTTCAGTTAATGAAAGAGGGATCAAAATATAAATTTTATATTCCAACTGAACTTGCATATGGAGCAAGAGGAACTAGAGGAGTCGTTCAACCTAATATGACATTAATATTTGACGTGGAACTTTTTGAAATAAAAACTCCGGTGCAAAAAGTTAATTAGTAAAAATTATATAATTACATAAACAAGCGTTTGAAATATAGCGTTTGTTTTTTTAATTGTAATAACATCAAATATTTTTATAGAAATAAGGAACTATGAAAGTAGAATTCTTTGATAAAGATGCTCCTGTTACATTTGAAAATTTTGTTAAATTATCAAAAGAAGGATATTATAACTAGTTAACTTTCCACAGATTTATTCTATTTTTTTTTGTAATTTGGGATAGTTGCCCGGTTGGTGCAAGAATTGGCAGGTCAGGATATTATATTAAATGTAAACTTAATGGCGAAAATCAGTATCGCATCAAAAGAGTTTTTCAAGATCAGAGGAAATAAATAGGAATGGGACAGGAAAATAGATTATTACATGAGTAGATACTTGGAGAATAGAAACCACTCAAAATCTGGGATCTGAAGGGTCAAACTTACCTCCTCCTGCATCGTTGGATGGTATACCTCCATGATGATTTCCCTTTCTAATATTATATTAAAAACCCGAAGTTGAAAGCTTCGGGTTTTTAATATCTAATTTTAGCCTTACAGACTTCTCTCCCGTTGGGGTTTCTTAAAATAAAATAGGTTTCATTTTCATCATTAATTGTATGAATTGTAAATTTATCATTTAATGATAATTCCAAAAGAAAATTAATTTCAAACTCTGTAATTTCACCTTTGATCTCATTTGAGAAAAATGAATCTAAAATCCATCGCACATATGTTGCATTATTTACATGCTTATTTACATCTAAATCGCTAGAATAGACTTTTCTTTGTTCTAACTCTTCTGTTACTCCTCTATAAATAATTTTGTCGAGTTTTCGTTCAATTGCATGATCACTAATAAAGTTCTCATGAATAAAATTAAAGCTTTCGGGTTTTCGTGGGCGTTTAGTATCTCTATCCAAAATTAACCACGAACTTGTAACTCTTCCAATAATTCTTTCTTTGGAACAAACTTCAAAATCACGAAGAGCAAAAAAACCATCCGTTCCTTTTGGCCATGTTTTTATTTCAATTTCATCTTTCCATTCAGGATATTCATCCATTTTAACAATGATTCGTGACAAAACCCAAAATGCATTTTTACTTTTTAAAAACTCATATCCAAAATCGTTTAACCGTGCATTATCCCATGCGCTTTCCTGTAAAAAATGAAATAATGCAGGTAAGGTTAATTTTCCTTTTTGATCTGAATCGTATGATTTTATTATAAAGTTATATTTTCCAAACGGATGTTTTAACACAACTATTTTTTCTTTACGTTTCCCAATTTAGTATTTTTACTTAAAATATGCTTAAGTGGACGAACCATTCTTTCAAGTAAACGAATGTCTTCAGTAATTATCTCAGCATTGCCCTTCATTTCTTGTTTAAAATCTAACTTAAAACCATAAAAAGTATTTAATCCTTCAGGCAATTCCATTTCGGCTGTATAATAATTATTACTAGGAGCAAGTGATATGGATTTTACAATTCCTTTTACCATACCATACTCCATAAATGGATAATTTGAAAATTGAATATTCGCAATCTGTCCTTCTTTTACTTTACCTGCACCTTGAAATGACAATTGCATTTTACCTATCAACTCTCCTTCAATTTGAGGAATTACGGTTAAAATTGTTTCTCCTGCTTTTACCGTTTGGTTTTCGTTCCAAAAACTATTAAAAGTAACCATTCCGGTTGTTGGTGCGATTAAAACATATCGATATTTCCACATATCAATGGATGTAATTAAATTTTCGTATGATTCCTGAATGTAAATTATTTGATCTGAAATTAGTTTCTCTTGCTGTAATTTAAGTTCGAGAATGTTTTGGTTTAAATTCCCAATTTGGATCTCAGTATTTGTAATTGACATTTTACTTTGCTCGAAATTATACAATTTAGAAAGTAAAGCCGATTTCGATTTTTCAAATTCCGATTGAGATAATAAATCTTGATTAAATAAAATTGAATCTCTATTATACTGTTTTTCTATTATTTGGAATTCTTCCTTAACAATTCTTGCCTGACTTTTTAAACTACGCAAATAATGATCATATTTCTTTAGTTCTTTATTACTCAATTCAATCTTTCTGTAATGATAATTTAGCTTTATTGTTTTATTGTATTCGTCGATATTCTTATGAAAATTTGAATAATAAGATTGAATTTCTCCTAGTACGTAAGTGTTTTTTGATAAATTATAGATTTCTCCGTGCTGGAACGTTTCTATAAAACTATCCAGACTTTTACTTAAACTTTCTACAGATTCATAACTTCCGGGATTCTCAATTACACCAACTACGTCATTCTTTGTAACCAAATCTTTATCAGAAACATATAAATTTTGAATTTTGCCCATTGTTTTTGCTAATACAGGAGCCGGAGGGTTTTCTGTAGTCAACGTTATTTCAGCTGAAACAATATCGGGATATTGAAAAAACCAACTACCAACAAGAAGCGTAATCACAACAATAAAGACTATTGTAATTCCCCATCTCGTGATCCATTTTGGGGGACGGCTTAAAATTTCCTGAACACTCTCTGACCTTAATTCTATATTATTATATTCTTCCATTTTTTAATTTTTAAGCTACAGTTTAATTCCCAAGTTCAAGCTGATTTTTCACCAACTCAAAATATGCACCTTTAAGCTTAGTTAGTTCTACATGCGTTCCTCTTTCAACAATCTTTCCCTTTTCCAGAACTACAATCTGATCCGCATTCTTTACCGTACTTAATCTATGCGCAACAACAACAACCGTTTTACCTTTAAAAAACTGATCCAGATTTTCCATTATAACTTTTTCATTGTTGGCATCGAGAGCATTGGTAGCCTCATCTAAAAATATAAATTCCGGATTTTTATAAACTGCTCGAGCTATTAGAATTCGCTGTTTTTGCCCCTGACTTACACCCACTCCGTTTTGTCCTATTTTTGTATTGTAACCCAAAGGTAATGATTCTATAAACTCCTGAATATTGGCAACCTTAACAGCATTTAATAATTTTTTGCGGTCAGGATATTCGTCAGATACGGCAATATTATCTGCTATTGATTCTGAAAAGATAAAACCATCCTGCATTACAACGCCACATTTACCTCTCCACATTCGATTACTCACGTTATTTAAATATATATCTCCAAGGTTAATTTTTCCTTTTGTTGGATTATAGAAACCCAATAATAACTTAATAAGTGTAGTTTTCCCACTGCCACTTGTTCCTACAATAGCAGTTATTTTCTTTTCTGGGATATTTAAATTAACGTCATCTAAAACAAATGGCGAATGTGGTCCTTCATATTGGAAAGATAAGTTATTCAAATTCAAATCCCGATTTTCAGGTAAAATGTCAATTTTAGGTTCTTCGTCCGATTCTTCATTATCCTTATTATGAATCTCTCCCAAACGCTCTAAACTAATTTTTGCATCTTGCGTGGATTGCAAAAAGCCAATCATTTGAGTAATCGGACTATTTAACTGCCCTGCGATGTATTGCACCGCCATCATCATCCCCAGCGTCATATCGCCATCTATCACCGATTTTGCAGCTATAAATGTTATGATTACATTTTTTATTTCATTTATAAAAACACCCCCTGCATTTTGATATTGACTCAATGATAAACTTGCCATATTAACTTTAAATAACTTGGCTTGGATACTTTCCCATTCCCATCGTTTTTGTTTTTCACAGTTATTTAGTTTTATCTCCTGCATTCCGGTTATGAGCTGAATAACATTACTCTGATTATCGGACATTTGAGCAAAACGACGATTATCCAAATCACGACGTTTTTTCATAAAAAGATACACCCATGATGTATATAGGACACTCCCAACAAGAAATATTAAGAAAATATCAACATTATAATACAACAAAACAATTCCAAAAATTATTAAGTTGATAAAAGAAAATAAAATATTTAAGGTTGATGATGTAAGAAAAGTTTCGATACGTTTATGATCACCGATACGTTGAATTAAATCACCTATCATTTTGGTATCGAAAAACGAAACCGGAAGTTTCATTAATTTTATCAGGAAATCTGAAATTAATGAAATATTAATCCTGGTTCCTAAGTGCAATAGAATCCAACTACGAATAAATTCAACTATAGTTCGAGAAAATATTAATACCAGCTGTGCAATAATAATTAATGTTACAAAACTTAAATTTTGATTATTAATACCTTTATCAACAATGCTTTGCGTTAAAAACGGAAATACCAATTGCAATAAACTACCTAATAATAAACCCAGGAATAATTGCGTTATAATGTCTTTATAAGGTCGTAAATATGAAAACAGGAATTTAAAACCTGATTTATTTATTTTCTCATCTTCGGCCTGGTAAAAATCGGGAGTAGTTTCGAGCAATAAACAAAGGCCTTTTTCCTCTCCTCCTTCTTTTGTAGTTGCCCAACCCGACATGAATTCTTCTTTAGTAAATTTTATTAATCCTCGTCCGGGATCTGCAACATATACTAATATTTTACCATTACGATTTTTAGTAATTTTATAAACAACCACAAAATGATTTTGATTCCAATGTGCTACAAAAGGTGTAGGAGCTTCACTCATTAATTGGTCAAAAGTTATTCGCACACCCATACTGCGGAAACCAATAGCCTCAGAAGCATCGCTAATTCCAAGCATAGAAACACCTTCGCGGGTTATGTAACTTTTATCACGTAAATTTTGCAATGAATATGATTTGCCATAGTACTTTGCAATCATCCGTAAACAGGTAGGACCGCAATCCATGGCATCGAGTTGTTTATAATAGGGAAAAGGCATTTTCTTGTTTAATTTTTTAATGGATTGCCTAAATTAGGAATTTATTATTAATTCTGAAAATTTTGATATTACTATTTCTGCTTTACGATTAAGGTTTATATATGCTTTTTGTAATCTATGATTTATAATTTCTATATTAATAATTATTAATCACCAATTAAGCATTTGAAACTGTATAAATTGTATGTCCAATTAACAAAATCCAAAATTTTAGTAGCTTTAATAAAGTCTTATAAACTGAGGATTTTCTTAAATTACAAAAAGGAAGTTATCTGGAAAAAATACAGATAACTTCTATTTAACTTAATAATTAAATTCTGTTATTAATAAGGAAAACATGTAGGTGTAGAAGATACACCACACTCATTTGTTTCCGGAACACAACAATTTGCCATCAATGAACAAACAACTCCACCACAAGTAATAGGGTTATCACCCGGTCTTACTCCACCACTAATAGCCTTTTGTTCCATTTTGCTAAGCATTTTAGCACCTTTTAAATTTTTTAAATCTTTCATTTTATTATTTAAAGTTTAATAAAGCTTTTGATTTTACATAAAACATTATACAAGAGCTTACCTGAAAAATTCAGGTAAGCTCACGAAGTCTAAAGCGCTAATCTTAAATATTTTAAGCACACATTCCAGAAGGTAGACCATAACAAACATTATTTACACAACAATCATCTCCAGTACATTCGTAGAAAATATTATCAATCAAACCACAAATTTTGATTCCACCTTTAACAGCTTTTTGTTCCATTTTGCTAAGCATTTTTGCACCTTTTAAATTTTTTAAATCTTTCATTATAATAAATTTTAATATTAATTTACCTTGAACATTTTAAAACCGTCAAGATTTCAGTTTATTTTTCGCGAAAAAATATTGTTCTAAGAGGGTGTCGAAAAACATTCTCTGTCACTCTCACCTGCAGGCAGGTGATTGAGGATCTTGTTATTCATCGTAATACTTTTAAAGATTCCCTTTTTACTCGTCCTGCTCGTGATAGAAGTTCAAGGGAATGACATTTTATGGAAATTACCCTCCTTATGTTGTAAGCTCTAATTCAAGAGCTGTTTTTTTCTGTTTTTTGCTCTTCTTCTTCAATTATATCATCAACAAAATACAATAGGTCACTTCTTTCATATTCGTTAGGGAACGACCTTCCATTTACCAATATCTCTGGAGTAAAATTTATGTTGTTTTGTTGGCACCACTGCATTTCTGCATCTAAAACTTCTATGTTTTTTTGATCTTTTGCTTCGCCCCATTTTTCTAACCAATTCGTAGCTGAAAATATACCATAAGCATCATGCATGGCTATCATACATTGCTGTTCGCCCTTTGTATTGTATAGTTCTAATAATTTTAAAGCTATTTTAATAGCAATACTTTCTTTATCTTTAGTATTGACATTGAAGCGTATGCTTATTTGAATATTATCTTCTTTTAATTTTAATAATTGTTCAACTACTTTATGTGCACTTTTACAATGACCACATAATGGGTTAGTAATAACAACTATTTTAAGCAGAGCATTGCTGTTCTTATTGCCAAATACAATTTCATTTGTTCCTTCGATTACTGTATTAACCGGAACGGATCGTAATATTAGTGCATCAAAAATGCCGAAGTTTCGTTTAAATTTAAAATGTTCAATTTTTAGTTTTTTTAACTCTTGTTCCTTTTTCAGCTTTGGTAATATAAATTGCCATAAACTAGTAATAAGTAAGAAACTAAATGCTATTAATACAATACTGTTTATGTTAATAGATAAATTGGCTATTCCCAAATCCATAAAATATAGCGAAGCACCTTGCAACCATAATGTTAAAACAATACTCAGGCAAAGCAAACACCATTTTTTAACAACAAAATATTGATATATAATTGAGTAAAAAGTAAAAGGTATAGCTAAAGCTGTTATTACAATTAAAGGATCGTAATTGGCATTATTAACAATTAATAGTAACCAGGAAAGGATAACTGCTATAAAATAAATAATCCCGACATCGCTTAATTTAAAAGCTCCGAAAAAACTGGCAGCCTTGGAATTCAGTACATCATCGCAATTAATTTTTTCTATATTTCCTGAACAAAATTTATCTGCAATTGTAGAATGAAATCCTAGTTCATGTTTTACTATAACAATACTTATTCCAAATCCAATAAAAGATAATACAAAATGAATAGATTGAAATAATGTTGGTTTAAAAGTAAAGAATAATGCAAGTAATACAAGTACCGTTATTGGTGCAAATACTTTTATATAATCAGTTGCTTTAGTTTTTGTAACTATTTCTTCATCTTTCTCAATTGCAACAATAACACCAGTCCAAGCCTCCAGGAATTCATCTATTGATAAAAAACGCTCCTTGTTTTTATCAAAAATTAATTGAATGTTAGAAGCTTTTATTGTAACTAATGCCAAATCATCATTCTCCTTATCTTTAATGTAAGCTATAAAAGATTTAGGTAATTGATTTAAAGTTTCAATATTTTTTGGAATTTCTAACGCAAGATGATTTATCTTAAAGTGACTTAAAACTCCTGTTAAAGAATGTAAACTTGGATACGAAGGATGGCTTTGAAATTGAAATTCCAATTCTTTTTCATCGACTTTAATCTTATTTTCTTTAAGAAGACTTTTTAATAAATAAATTAATGAATTTTTCAAAATATTAGTTTTTATATGTATAACTTAAAATAAATATAAATATGCGTACTATTTTTTTTGTTTGATTTTTATATGTAAATACATAAACGTTACACATTGCAATCTTAAACATTCTTTTCTTATAAAACAATCTTCTAATCATAGTATTTTTCAATCACCTGTTTAGGGGATATGCTTTAACATAACTATATTATTTTATACTATTGTTTAAAATATAGGCTTTAACTATGAAATTTTTAATTATTTTCTATGCTATGTTACATTTTGTAACATTTTAATATATAGCCAACAAACAAATGCTACTGAAGTATGGCATTTGAATTAAAAAATAACTGAACTATATGAAACTTTTAAATATGACAGTGTAACTGATCACTATTTTCAGGTAGCAGAAATATACGAAAAGCAAAAAAAACTGATTAAAATCTGTTAAAAACTATCCTTTGATGGCAAGTTCCTTCAAATATTTAAATAAATCAGATACTCTTATGTTGCTATTTCTAATAACTTCAGCAACTTCAAAATTCGAAGGGTATAAATACCCTCACCGGAAGTATATCTTTTTTCACATAGATTTGTATCGAATTACTATCCTGCTTTTTGCAATTGAGGTTTATACTTTCTTTTAGCAATCTCTGATTTGTAATACCTATATAGAAAATCATAAATCACCATTTCATGTGTTCGTTGCTTAGATTTGAATAATCTATTCATAAGCATATGAATGTAACTTCCCATTAAGTCATTAAGTGGACGATGTAATGTTTTCTTTTCATTGAATGCCAAAATCTTTTTAGCCATTGGTATTACACTGCGTGACTTTTGTGAAAGAAGATCAAATAATGGTTTTA
>WTBR01000202.1 GCA_013138975.1 Bacteroidales bacterium | reverse complement strand
AGCAATATTAATTATTATTTCTTTTGTTTGTTGTTCAGAAGATAATAATACTCCTGACCCTATTCCGGCAGGATGGGAAAGGAGTACAAGTCCTACAGGATATAAAAGTCTTACAGATATTGAATTTTATAACAATGATTTTGGTGTTATTTGTGGTGCAGATGGGGCTGTTTTAAAAACAGAAAACGGAGGATTGGATTGGCAAATTCTTAATGTCGGAGTAAGTTATTCATTTATGAAAGTATTTATATTAAACGAAAATGAGTTTTTTATTTCAAGGCATGGACTATATAAAACAAATAATGGAGGACGTAACTTTATTGAAATTGGTGATTTAAGTAGTTTTGGAGCAACTATTTTTGAAATTCATTTTTTTGATTCAGATAATGGCTTAATTTATAAAAGTGGTAGAGTTTTTAAAACAAATGATGGTGGCCAAAATTGGGAAGAAGTATATGAGGGCGGGTTTTGCGATAAAATGCAATTCGTTTCTGATAAAATTGGGTATCTTGCTGGAGGAGCAAGTTGGGATGGTATGTCTTATGGGGAATTACATAAAACAATTGATGGAGGTAATAACTGGACAAATTTAGGAATGACAGAGGAAATATATAATTGGGAGATTATGGCAATGAATTTTATAAGTGAAGATACAGGCTTTATAGCTAATTTTAATCGGGAAATTTATATAACACAAGATGGGGGGATTACGTGGGATAAACGATGTGACAAACTTCCGCACTTTATAAACGATATTATATTTCTTTCAAAGGAAGAAGGATATGGAGCTGCATATTGGGGTATTCTTAAAACTACTGACGGAGGAATAACATGGAACTGGGATTATAAGAATGAGTCTTTTGTGCTCGTGTCTATAGCAAAAACGCCTGATAATAAAATTGTAGCTGTTGGGAATGGTGGTGTTATATTAAGGAAAGAATAATTTATAATGAGTTATTCAATAAAATTATTTATAGCAATATTAATTATTATTTCTTTTGTTTGTTGTTCAGAAGATAAAAATACTCCTGACCCTATTCCGGCAGGATGGGAAAGGAGTACAAGTCCTACAGGATATAAAAGTCTTACAGATATTGAATTTCTTAATAAAGACTTTGGAGTAATTTGTTAATAATTATAAATTCCGTACCACGACTTGCTAATGATCTTAGCAAAAAATAATTCAAATTATTTAGTGTTCGTTTTGAAATTTAATTGGTATTACTTGAATCCTTATCTGTGCAATTTTTAAGTGTAGCAGCTTTCAGCATTTCTTTATAATCTTCCTTATCTAAGCGTAAATCTTTTACATTTTGTGTTAGAAGTTCTATTTGATTTGTAAGAGCCTTTATTACTCGCTCCTTTTCTATACACGACTCGCATACTGTATTGTATTTGGAGCTTTTTTCATTTACAGATAAAAGTTTATTTCGAATTTCGTATTTATCAATTTCAGTGTCTACGATTTTTTTATTCAGATTATCATTTGAATTACCATCATTAAGCATCTCGCCCTTGCCGGTTAAAAGCCATGTTGGATTAATATCATCAAAATAAGATAATATATTCGCATACTTATCAGTACTAATTTCCCTGCTTTTATCCAAGAAACCATTTGAGAAGCTCAAATCCTTACAAAATTTATACTTTGTAATTCCCTTATTTTCAAGAACAATTAATATTCTGTCGGTAATTTTCATGATTTAGTAGAATATATTAGTGTTTTATAATAATATATTAGTATATTTGTTGCGTATAACTATTCAAAGCTATAATAAAAAAACAGAAAGTAAAGAAAAAAACGTAAAGGCACTAACCTTAAGGCTAATGGTATTGGAATCTTTAATCTTAATTCTCATCTCACAAGTGCTGATATTAAGAGGATTATAACTTATAAAAGTAATTTAAATAGATCTAGATCATAATAAATAGAATTTGCAAACAATATTAAAAACACAAAATAGTTTTATGAAAAAATAAAAGACCAGAATTGAAAAAATCGTAAAAAAAACAAATTAAATAAAGAATAACGAAAAGCTGTTGCACTTAATCGTTAGCAATCCCGGGTAAATTCGATATCTAACAAGAAACCATTTTTTTAAATTTACAAACAACTAATATAATAAAAGATCCATTAATAAATTTAATTGTAAAAACATATTGACTCTATACAAAACACTTGAAGTAATAGATTTACATTAAACGTTTTGATTAAAATCTATTCTAAGTTTAAAACAATTATACTTATTAAATTTCTTTAATCTAAATTATATTGGTGATATAACTTAACATAAAAAAAATTAACATGAAAAAAAATCTCTTATTACTACCCCTATTATTTATATCATTAATTACATTTTGTCAAAACTCTAAAAAGCCTTTAGATTTTTCTGTTTACGACGATTGGAAATATATTGAATCTAAAGCTATTTCAAATGATGGAGAGTGGATACTATATGAATCGAATCCTTACAAAGGTGATGGTAAAACTGTAATTTACAATTCAACAAACAAGCAAATAATAGAAATTAAAAGAGCAAGCATTGCTAAAATTTCTGCTAATTCAGACTTTATTGCATTCAAGATTTATCCAAACACGGATACTTTAAGGGCTTTAAAACTAAAAAAGACCGACAAAGATAAATTGCCAAAAGATTCATTGGGTATTCTAATTTTGGGAAATACTGAAATACTAAAAGTTGAAAATATAAAATCATTTGATATCCCTGAAAAGGAATCGTCTTGGTTAGCCTATTTATATACACAGGAAATTCCTAAAGACACAACAAAAAAGGATGATAAAAAGAAAGATAAAAAATTCGACAAAGAAGCTCCAAAGGAATACGATTTTGTAATTTCAAATCCTGTAAATAATAAAAAATATGAGTTTCGGAATATAACAGAATATTCATTTTCAGAAAATGGTAAACTAGTAAGTTTTATAAAACAACAAAACGACACATTACTAAAATCAACTATATATATATTTAATACTGTAAGTGAAAAATTAGATAGCTTAGCTCCCGTTTTAGGTTTAACCAAAAAAATAAGTTCCGACCACAAAGGAAATCAAATTGCATATATCCAAAGTAAGGACACTATTGAAACAAAAGTATTTAGTCTTTATTATTTGAATACCAACACGGGCTCTCTTATAAGAATCGTAGACACATTAACTTCATCTATTCCTGAAAAATGGACTGTAAATGAAAATGGTGAAATTTATTTTTCAGACAACGACAATCGAATCTTCTTTGGAACTTCGTATATGCCGGAACCTGAAAAGGAGGACACATTACTCGACGAAGAAAAGATAGTTTTAGACGTTTGGAGTTGGACAGATGCAAGATTGCAGCCACAGCAGTTAAGTGAACTCGATGATGATCTGAAAAGATCATATTTAGCCGTTTACCACATAGACAAAAATATTTTAATTCAACTTGAAAATGAAAAACTTAGTGATATTGAGTTAAGTCAAGAAGGAAATGGTGTTAATGCAATAGGATATGATTATAAAAAGTATGAAAAAATATCATCATGGGAGATTCCTGAATATTATGATATATACCTTGTAAATATTGAAACCGGCGAAGAAACATTATTTAAAGAAAAAATAAGAGCTGAATCTACAATCTCTCCTGACGGGAAATATATTTATTGGTACGAATTTGAATTAAAGTCGTGGTTTGCTTATTCAATAAAAAATAAAACAAGCAAAAACTTAACAGAAAAACTTTCAGTTAATTTCTATGACGAGGAAAATGACTACCCTATGTTAGCATATCCTTATGGCATTTGTGCTTGGGTAAAAAATGATGAATATATCCTTATAAAGGATCGATTCGACATTTGGAAAATTGACCCTACAATGAATAAAGAACCAATATGCTTAACTAATAATTTGGGTCGAAAGAATAATTTATCTTTCGATTATATTAAACTTGATGACGAACAAAATTATATAGATGCAAAGGAAGAATTATTATTAAGTGCGTTTAATCACGCCAATAAACAATCTGGTTTTTATAAAACTACATTAAAAACTAATTCTGATCCTCAGAAAATAACTATGGAGGATTATGAATTTACAAGACCTCGTAAAGCCAAAGACTCAGAAAGAATTATTTGGCAAAAATCAAATTATAAAGAGTATTATGATTTATGGACAAGTACGTTGGATTTTAAAAATTCAGAGAAAATATCTAATGAAAATCCTCAACAAAATGATTATTTATGGGGCGATGTGGAATTAGTAAAATGGATAACTCCTGATGGAACCGAAGAGGAAGGTTTATTGTATAAACCAGAAAACTTTGACCCTAATAAGAAATATCCAATGGTAGTTTATTTCTATCGTTTACATTCAGATGAACTACATTCTCATTCTGCACCAAAACCTAGTCGCTCAGTTATAAACCCTACAATGTATGTAAGTAACGGATATTTTGTATTTATGCCAAACATAAGATATAAAGAAGGTTATCCGGGCGAAAGTGCCACAAACTATATTGTTAGTGGTACGTTAGCTTTATTAACTGAAAGATCGTATTTAGATAAAGATCACATTGGATTACAAGGTCAAAGTTGGGGTGGATACCAGGCAGGATTTATTATTACACGAACTGATTTATTTGCAGCAGCATCTATTGGTGCTCCAGTTTCAAATATGACCAGTGCATACGGTGGAATACGCTGGAAAACAGGAATGAGTAGAATGTTTCAATACGAAAAATATCAAAGTAGAATTGGTGGCACTTTATGGGAAAAACCATTACATTACATAGAGAATTCTCCTGTATTTTATGCACCCAAAATTAACACACCGGTAATGATTCGCCATAACGACCATGACGGTTCAGTTCCATGGTATCAAGAAATTGAATATTTTGTTGCATTACGAAGATTAAATAAACCTGTTTGGATGCTTAACTACAATGGTCAGCCACACAATGAAAAACGTAAAAGTCCAAACAGTAAAGATTTAAGTAAAAGAATGATGCAGTTTTTCGATCATTATTTAAAAGATGAACCTGCTCCTATGTGGATGACTAAAGGTATTCCAGCAACTGAAAAAGGAAAAACAATGGGATACGAATTAGATAAATAAATACAATTATTAATAAAAAAGAAAGTCCAAAAATTATATATACTTCGACAAGCTCAGTGTGACAACTTTCTACTTATCAGTTTGTCACACTGAGCATATCGAAGTACTTTTGCTTTAAGACTTTTTTTTGGACAGCATCTTTTATTTATAACCAACAGCAGGATAACCAACCCAATGTCTATTATTTGCTGGGGCAGTTGTTCCCATTTTTAAATCATCAACTTTTAATACAGGATGATCAATACTATTTGCATAAGCAATAAAAGATCCTGATAAACCTGTTCCGTTTCTTAATTTATTCAATTCGTAAGCTGTTAACAAACCTAATGGCACAGAATAACGTCCACACCATGTCCATTTATACTCTTTATAATCCGATTCCTGAACTGTATAATTAACAAAGCTTTGTACTTTATCAATGCTTAAATCATCAATTAAACAATTATTAATAATATCCATTTCGTGATTTCGTGCATTTTTCAAACCTACACTATCTGTCCCATAAGGCGCATAGTTTTTACCACCCCAATCTTCATCACCATAATGCACAGCATCTGTAGTAATCACCATGGCTATATCATCTCCCCAACTAAGATTTCTATCATCCATCACACTTGATAAACTCTTTGATAATGATATAGAAATTTGTTGCATTTTTTCGAACGACATATATGGAACCAGAATTGGAATAATTTCCAATTCTCTATTATTATATTGTAAAAATGGAATTATAGCTTCCAAAGAGTGTTCTACACTTTGCATTTCATCATGTACAATAATTAAACTATCGGGCAAATTTGATATCAAATCATTTCTAATATCCGAAACCTTAACACTCCCATATGGCGCCGACCATTCATCATACGAATCAAAAATTATTTTATTCTCAAGATCATAATTTCGTGCTTTATGTGCAACACCAAAAAGAATTACTGTTTTAGCTTTTATGCCGTTTAAAGCTTCGGGATATAAATTTCCAACATAGGCGTAATCATCATGTGGGCTTATAACTACTCGCCATTTTATATCAGATTCTACGGATATTTCTAATCGATTCATGATACTATCCATTTGCCAATCGTATTGAGCAAACCCAATTGTATCAACAATCTGTCTAATATTTAATTCTTCTGGTTTATTATTATGCTTACACGCACTAAAAACAATAAGTACAGAAAAAATAATCACAAGCTTTAATGTTTTCATAACAAAATATTATTGATTCAAAAACAAATATAAAAAAAGTCCACACTCTAAGAGCATGGACCAATAATAAAAGATTAATTATCTAATTTTAGAACAATCCTGTTATATTTCCATTATCATCAATATCGATTTTTTCGGCAGAAGGTTTACTTGGCAAACCAGGCATACGCATAATTGTTCCTGCTATAGGAACGATAAATCCTGCACCCGATGATAACTCTACATCTCTAATTTTAACCGTAAAATCACTCGGGCGACCTTTCTTATGAGCATCATCCGACAATGATTTTTGTGTTTTTGCAATACAAACAGCTAAATTTCCGAAACCAAGTTCAGTGATTTTCTTAAGTTTATTTTTTGCCAAAACGGTATATTCAACATTTTTTGCTCCATACATTTTTGTAGCAATTGTATGAATTTTATCTTCAAAACTCCATTCCAGATCATAAAGGGGTTTGAAACAAAAATTACATTCATCTATAGCAGCAACCACTTTTTCTGCCAATTCAGTTGCTCCGTCTCCTCCTTTTGCCCACGAATCGTTTAAAGCAACAACAATACCTTGACTTGCACAATGTTTATCTAATAATGCAACTTCAGCATCTGTATCACTTGAAAACTTATTTATAGCAACAACAGGATTAAAACCATAATGCTTCATATTCTCAATATGCTTATCTAAGTTTTCAAATCCTTTCTCTAAAGCAGCTAAATCTTCGTTTTGCAAATCAGCTAATTTATTACCTCCATGATATTTCAAAGCTCTAATTGTAGCTACTATAACAACTGCATGTGGGTTTAATTTACCCAATTGACATTTAATGTTAAAGAATTTCTCCGCACCTAATTCACTAGCAAATCCTGCCTCTGTAACAACATAATCGCTTAATGTCAATCCCATTTTAGTGGCAATAATTGTATTTGTACCTTGTGCAATATTTGCAAACGGGCCTCCATGAATAATTGCTGGATTTCCTTCTAAAGTTTGAACTAAATTCGGTTTTATTGCATCTTTTAATAATACGGTCATTGCTCCTTGAGCTTTTAAATCACGAGCAAAAATTGGCTTATCATCATAAGTATAACCAACAAAGATGTTTCCCAATCGCTTCTTAAGATCTTGTAAATCTTTGGCCATACATAAAGTAGCCATTACCTCTGAAGCAGCTGTTATATAAAATCCGGTTTCTCTTGGAACGCCTTGCTTAGGGCCTCCTAATCCAATAACAGTATTTCGCAAAGCACGTTCGTTCATATCCATTACTCGCTTCCACTCTACGGTTCTTGGATCAATACCTAAATTTCCTTTTTTGAGTTGAAGGTTATTATCAATAAGTGCAGCTAATAAATTATGTGCCTTCTCAACTGCCGATAAATCTCCTGTAAAATGCAGGTTAATATCTTCCATAGGAATTACTTGTGAATGTCCTCCACCAGCGGCTCCACCTTTAATTCCGAATACAGGGCCCAATGATGGTTCTCTTAACACAACCGTAGTTTTCTTTCCAATTTTATTTAATGCTTGTGTTAATCCTATTGATGTAGTAGTTTTTCCTTCACCTGCAGGTGTCGGAGTTATTGCAGTAACTAATATTAATTTCGACTTTTTCAGCTTTTCTTCATCAATTAATTTTAATGGTAGTTTCGCTTTATATTTTCCGTATAATTCAAGGTCATCTTCTTGAATATTTAATTGTTTCGCAATATTAACAATAGCTTGGATTTTCGTTCCTTGAGCAATTTCTATGTCTGATTTCATAATAAAAAGAATTTTATGATGATTAATTGTTTTGTATGCTATTTATTAGATTAACAAATATACATAAATATATGATTCGATTTGTCAATTAATAATAAGAGAACAGTTAACAAAAACCTTTTGTTCAACAAGGAACACGAATGAATTTATTCGTTTGTTTACCTAAAATAATGAACGCTGATAATACGGATTTCGGCAAATACTGAAAACGCTGATTTGCACGGATTTTTTAAGAGGGTTCGCAACATTTTTCACCGATTATTTAATCGTTTTATGCAAATTTCGCAAGTTTGGTGAACCTTTTTCATCTGCGATCTTTAAAATTTTAAGTGTTAATACAGATATTAATAATTCTTTTTAGCAATATTTAGATTTAAAATAAATAAGACTAACAGATCCTAAATTCCGCAACTCCATCGAAATTAAAAAAATAATACAATCATTTTATCTGATATAACAAAATTACAAGCTGTTTAAAAAAGGAATTATGAATATTAATTTTTATATTTGGTTATAGAAATTCTTAAGTTTAAACATTTTAAGATGTTTATTATGAAAGATTTTAACTCCACAGCTCAAAAAATAATATTTTTTAATTGTTTAATAATTCTAAATTTATTTATTGGGTGCAATAACAACACATCTATTGAAAATGATTTGCAAAATCCTGTAATATCACATTTAGAGGACAAGCAAAATGTTGAAATTGCAGTTTCACGACCACCTTTTAGCGATGAATATATATTCCCATGTTCCGAATGTCATGCTGATATGGAAGTGAATATCGAGCCAAGAATATTGGAAATGCACGAAGAAATTGTTGAATCTTATAATCATGATAGCGAAAACCGCTGGTGTCTTGCTTGTCATGATGCCAATACAAGAGATTCGTTAAGACTTGCAAGCGGAAAATTATTGGATTTTAAAAAATCCTATAAGCTTTGTGGACAGTGCCATGGCGATAAACTCCGTGACTGGAAAGTTGGAGTTCATGGTAAACGATCCGGCGATTGGAATGGAAAAAAACAATATTTACTATGCGTACATTGCCACGATCCCCATTCCCCACATTTCAAGAAACTTAAGCCTGACCCACCACCTGTAAAGGAAGAAGATATTGATTCTATAGAGTAAATAATCGAATTAAGTTTTAATACTATGGCTAAAGAAAATAACAACTCACGAAGTACTTTTTTAAAGAAACTAACAATGGCTTTTGTTTCTGTGTTTGGACTTGGATTGGCTACTTTTAGCTTTCAGAAACTTCAAGGGTTTATTAAACCCGGCTTTAAATCCTTATCTAAAACTGAAGCAAACACTCACATAAGTAAATTGCATTTCTCCGAGGTAATGAAGATCAAACCAGAGTCGCCACCAAAATTTCAGCAAACATCAGAACGTTTACAAACAAATGAAATTTAACCGATTATTATGCAAAAGGGGAAAAATAATTCGCGAAGAGATTTTTTAAAGAAGTTATCCTTAGGGATAGGAGGATCTGCTGTTGCCCTTTCAGCGTGCAACAGTCCTGATTTTGATGATTTCTTACAAAAAAATTTCAAGACTTTATCCAAAGAAGATATTGACGAAATTATATTGAATCTTGAAAAGAAATACTCCGAAAAGTATGGAAAGAAATTTAGTGTATCTGCCGAACCTGCAATTGATAATACTTTGTTTGGATATGCCCTTGATCTTTCCAGGTGTATTGGATGCCGAAGATGCGTTTATGCATGTGTAGATGAAAATAATCAATCGCGCGATCCTCAAATACATTGGATCACTGTACTACAGATGGATAAAGAAAAGGGAATTGATTATATGCATTCTGATATTCATTATAATCCTGAATTAGTGCCGGAAGAAGGGCATTTTTATGTGCCGGTTGCCTGTCAGCAATGTGCAAACCCTCCCTGCGTAAAGGTTTGTCCGGCAACAGCAACATGGCAAGAGCCTGACGGAATTGTGGTTGTAGATTACAATTGGTGTATTGGTTGCCGTTACTGCATGGCTGCATGTCCTTATGGTGCGCGACATTTTAACTGGAGCGAACCTATTGTACCCGATGAAGAAATGAATCCTATAAGCCATTATCTTGGTAACAGACCACGCCCAAAAGGTGTAGTGGAAAAATGTACTTTTTGTATTCAGCGTGTAAGAGAAGGGAAATATCCATCCTGTGTAGAAATTTGCCCAACCGGGTCAAGGAAATTTGGTAATATGCTAGATCCCGAAAGTGAAATCCGATATATTTTGGAAAATAAACGTGTTCTTGTTTTGAAAGCAGAACTTAACACACAGCCGAACTTTTATTATTTCTTTGGTGTGTAATGCGACAATTATATTATTAAATCTATTTTAATAAAAAATACATGAAATTATTTCATTTCTTTTTAGGCAGTATCAAAATTATCTTTAAAGGTGGAAAAGGATACTATTCATGGATTGTCTTTCTTATTTTAATCTTAATATGGGGACTTGGAGGTTATATCAATCAGTTGCAAGATGGACTAGGTGTAACCAATATGAGCGATTCTGTTTCATGGGCTTTTTATATTGGGAATTTTACCTTTTTGGTGGGTGTAGCCGCAGCAGCAATAATGCTGGTGATACCTGCTTATATTTATAATTGGAAACCAATAAAGGAAATTGTGATTTTTGGCGAACTTTTAGCCATTACAGCAGTAGTTATGTGTATTGGTTTTATCGTAGTAGATATCGGCTCTCCTGTTAAATTCTGGCATATGCTACCAATTATTGGCACAATGAATTTCCCTGATTCTATCCTTGCATGGGACTTTTTTGTATTAGGAATCTATTTTCTCATCAACCTTTTTGTTGCTACTTATTTATTGTACAGTTTGTTTATTAAAAAAGAGTATAATAAATCCATTGTTTTACCCTTAATTTTATTGAGCATACCGGCAGCAATTGCCATTCACACAATAACTGCCTTCCTTTTTAATGCAATTCCTGCAAGGCCTTTCTGGAATAGTGCTTTACTGGCTCCCAGATTCTTAGCCTCAGCCTTTTGCTCTGGGCCTGCTATTCTTATTATCCTTTTCCAAGTACTTCAAAAAACTACGAAATTTGAGATTAAAAAAGAAGCCATATGGACTATTGCTGAACTTATGGTATACGCTATGTTTATTTATTTATTTTTCACGATAGCAGAATTTTTTAAGGAGTTTTATTCTGATACTGAACATCTTGTTTTTTGGAAATATTTACTTTTTGGTATTGGGGAGAATAAAGAACTGGTACCTTATAGTTGGTTATCCATTTTTATGGGTACTACAGCATTTATTTTGTTTTTAATTCCTCGCACGCGTAAAAACATTATAACACTTAACATTGGTGCTGTACTTATCTATTTTAGTGTTTATATTGAAAAAGGATTAGCATTAATTATTCCTGGCTTTACTCCTGATGTATTAGGACAAATACATGTTTATACTCCATCCATAGATGAAATAAGAATTACTGTATTGATATTTTCTGCCGGTGCTTTACTATTTACTTTTATGCTAAAAATTGCAATCGCAATTATTTTTAATAATTATAGTATTGATAAATTGGAGTTAGAATAAAGAATAACGTTCCAACGGTATGATTAGTAAAATAGATCATTACATTAAGTTTTATTTAATCGTTATACTACGTTAGGTTTTTATAGTTTATAATTTAAGTTGAACTAGTTATTAATTTTTACCGTTACTAAAGTTATTTAACTTCTTTCTCATAAAACTCATTTAATTCAGATCTAAATAGACGAATTTTGCTTAAATCTGAAATTTTAAAGTTTCTCTTTGTGCTGATTTTCAGATATTCGATATAATATGTTACAAATGATTCTAAAGGAGCTACTATACCGCCTTCTTTTTTAACGTTATCTTTCACTGTGTTAAAATCGTTTAAGGCTAACTCATAAGCAGTTTTTATTAAATCTCTTCTAAAGTGCCATTTCTGTTGAAAGTAGATACCTATTAATGATATTGAACCTCCTATTATAGTTCCAATTATTATTGCAATTCCATTTGAAAATTCCATATTACAACAGTTTTAGCACTAATTATTGCGTACTTGTTATTATAACAAAAATTTAAGTTTTATGTAAACACAAAGAATATCAAACTAAGCTTAATAAGAGCCATAAACTTTGATATTTATTAATTTACCTACCATTCCTTATACAAAATATTTGGCAAAGTATTTAATTCTCTTTTAGCGACATTCTATTAAATATATAAGCAATTATTAGAAGTAAAAAACCTACAATTGCCAAAGTAGTAGGAGGATTACCCGGTGTATTGAATCTAACAATCATTGTTGCGTATAAAGCTGACAAATTTACAACAAGACCGGTTATTAATATAATTAATGGAATCCAAGATGTTTTATTCATCGAGAACTTTCTTTGGAGTAGAATTATTGAAATTGCGACAGCCAAAAATCCACCAGACACGGCTCGCATAAAAGCCACAAGTAAATGTTGTAAATTACTCTCAACTTCGCTCCAATCCATTGAAACTGCCTCACTATGATAAGGCATAAAGCTATTCTTGAAAAGGTAAATTAAACCCATAATTATAAGAATAAGTGCTGCTAAATAATTTGTAATATTTCCGATTTTTCTATTCATAATGCTTAATTTTTTAATTTACCTAACTTGTTAATTATAACAAATATAATAAAAATGTTTGTTTTACACACGCACTAGGAATGTCCAACAAAAAAATAAGAAAATGCAGTCAATTAAGAATAAACCAGGATTATGCAAATAAAGCAAACCCATTTCTGTTAACTAAAAGTGTCGGTGTTCAACACCTTAACATTATTCATTATTTAGTTATTCTTTTACTTTTAAAATAGCCTTCGAGAGTACTTCAATAGAGCTCAGTAAGCACCTCTGGCTACATGAATTTCTTTTTCTTTTTGGCATTGCCCTGCAAAATAGCCTTCGAGAGCCTCAGGCTGCGTGTCTAGGACAAACGATCTCTCAGCCGGGCCTTTCTCCTTGCCAACACACCTAAGAAATAATCTAAGTGCTTTTTTATATTAAAGGCATTTATTCTGCTTATAATTATTTAATTCACAATACAAATTCTTATTCTTTGTGCGACTTTGTGTGTACTTC
>WTBR01000221.1 GCA_013138975.1 Bacteroidales bacterium | reverse complement strand
AGGAGACGTGACCTATTTAAATGAAACAATTTGTGAAGGTGAAACCTTTCAATTGGGTTATGCTATTTTATCAAGTCCGGGATTATATGGTGTTACATTAACAAATCAATATGGGTGCGATTCATTGATAAATCTTGATTTAACAGTTATAGAAATCGATGTAGACCTGGGGTGGGATAAAACGATTGAAATAAATGATACCGTTATTTTAAATGCCGGCGAAAATTTTGAAGCTTATTATTGGAACACCGAAGAAATATCCCAAACAATATTAGTCGATAGCTCATATGGAGTTGGTTCGTACACTTTTAATGTGCTGGTTACCGATGAAAATGATTGTACTGAAACCGATAATATTACAATAACAATAAGCGATGTAACAGATATTAGTTTTAATGATGACTTAGAAGGAGTTATTAAACTGTATCCGAATCCTACATCCGGTACAATAAATATTGATTTAACTGAAAATAATGAGCAAATTGAAATAAGTATTTTTGATGTAACCGGAAAGATTCTTTTACACAAAGAAATAAATTCTAATGAATCGAGCTTTGCTGTGGAAATCTCTGGAGAAAGTGGAGTTTATTTTATAAAGTTGAGCTCAAATTTAAAATCCAAAACCTATAAAATAATTAAAGAATAAGAGACGTAAGTAAGTATTTCAATAGAATTTACAGAAAGCTTAGCAAATTGACTTATAAAAATTAGCCTTTAGCTTCAGAATAATTTAATTCTGATTTACTAAAGGCTAACGGCAAATATCTATTATCTAACAGTTTCTTTATGCCTTATGGGTAGGAATTTGTCTATCTACTTTTTTAAGTAAACCTTGAAGAACTTTCCCTGGCCCAACTTCTGTATAAGAACTCATTTTATCAGCAATCATATTTTGCATAATATAAGTCCATTTTACAGGAGATGTTAATTGTTTTATAAGGTTTTCCTTAATTTGTGCAGCATCTGTATAAGGTTTTGCATCTACATTTTGGTATATTGGGCAAACAGGAGTATTAAAATTGGTAGAATTTATAGCATCAGCTAATTCTACTCGTGCAGGTTCCATTAATGGAGAATGAAAAGCACCACCCACTTTTAAAGGCAAAGCACGTTTTGCACCAGCTTCTTTAAGCTTTTCGCAAGCAATTTCAATACCTTTCATTGATCCTGAAATAACTAATTGTCCGGGGCTGTTATAGTTTGCAGGTACAACTATATCATCAATAGAAGCGCAAATTTCTACTACTACATTGTCTTCTAATCCAATGATTGCTGCCATTGTTGATTGTTCTAATTCGCATGCTTTTTGCATTGCCAAAGCACGTTTATAAACAAGAGTTAAACCATCTTCGAAAGATAAAGCTCCATTTGCTACCAAGGCAGAAAATTCACCTAAAGAATGACCAGCAACCATTTCTGGCTTGAAATCTTCGATAGTTTTAGCTAAAATTACTGAATGTAAAAAGATAGCAGGTTGTGTAACTTTTGTTTGTTTTAAATCTTCATCTGTACCTTCGAACATTAAGTCAGTAATTCTGAAACCTAATATTTCATTCGCTTTTTCGAATAATTCTTTAGCAACAGGAAAGTTATCATAAAGATCTTTACCCATTCCAACAAATTGAGCTCCCTGACCCGGGAATACATATGCTCTCATATTATTAATTATTAGTTAATATTTAATGAAAAATGATTTACTATTAAATTTTATCAAAAATAAGAAAATACCATTTACGAGTCAAAATTAATCGAAATGGTATTTTAAATTTTGTTTTTTTAGCTTAGCTAAGCTTCGTAGAAATTAAATGAATAAATTCTTCACGGGTTTTAGTATCGCGTAAAAATGCTCCTGTAAAAGCTGAGGTTGTAGTAACCGAATTCTGCTTTTGAACCCCTCGCATTTGCATACACATGTGCGATGCTTCAATAACAACAGCAACTCCCATAGGATCAAGTGTATCTTGAAGACAATCACGAATCTGCATAGTTAAACGTTCTTGTATTTGTAATCTTCTTGCATAAGCTTCAACAACATGAGCTATTTTACTTAAGCCTGTAATATGTTCATTAGGAATGTATGCTACATGTGCTTTGCCATAAAAAGGAATCATATGATGTTCGCACATTGAATAAAGTTCAATATCTTTAACAATAACCATTTGTTTATAATCTTCTCTAAAAATGGCTGATTTTAAAATATCTTTTGGGTCAATACTGTATCCTTTTGTTAGAAATTGCATTGCTTTTGAAACCCGAACCGGAGTATCCAATAGTCCTTCTCTATCTGTTTTTTCACCTAATAAATCTAAAATTGCTTTATAATGTTCGGCAATTTTGGCAGTTTTTTCATCATCCCATTTATCAATGCGTGAATATCCGCTATCATCTATAGTTTTTACTCCGTTATTTATAATTTCCATAATAAATTAATTTCCAAAATATTCTACAAAATTATTTTCTGTTTCTTCAATTTTAATGCAATGCAAATAAATACCCAAAGCATTAATTGTTGGTTCCAGTTCATCCCAAATTCCAATTGCCAGATTTTCTGTCGATGCCATCTTACCTTTTAAAAAATCAACATCAATATTTAGGTTACGATGATCTAGCTTAACTGTAATTTTTTCCTTTATTATTTTGCTTAACCGTTTAATATTTACAACGAATCCTGTCTCAGGATTTAAATCACCCTTCACGGTAACATATAGCACATAATTATGTCCATGCCAGTTAGGATACGAGCATTTATCAAAAATCTCTAAATTTTGCTCATCAGTCCAATCATCTCTGAATAACCGATGTGCTGCACTAAAGCGCTCTCTGCGAGTTACATAAATCATGTTTTAAATAGTTTGTGTAATTGATAACTCATGAATTTACTTTTGCAAATATATATAAAAAACAACTTTAACATAAAAGCAATATCTTTGAATTGATAAAAGTATGAATTAATACCGTTTATTATTCAAAATGTTTAATTAATGAAAAACAAAAAAGGGTTGGTTAAATAACTGCATTAACCAAATTAAAACATTATTAATGAAATAACATTTTAAAAAGAATTGGTAAAACATGAAAATATTAATTGTTTCTGCTACGGAAAACGAAGTACTTCTTTTAAAAAAGAATCTGAATAAGAAAGATTCCGCTTTATGTATTAAAAAATATACAGTAATAAAGAATTTTATTGTTGATTTTTTGGTAACAGGAATTGGAGGTGTTTTAACTTCTTATCATTTATTAAAAGCACTTTCGGTAAAAAAATACGATGTAGTTATTAATGTGGGAATTGCTGGCAGCTTTAATCCTGAGTTAGCAATAGGAGAAACAGTTTTTGTTCAAACAGATCAATTCGCAGATTTAGGAATTGAGGATAAAGATGAGTTATTTACTGTTTTTGAAAAAGGTTTTATACCTGAAAATCAATTCCCATTTAAAAATGCTTTATTGGAGAATTCTTATAAATTAAATTTTGGTTTAAATAAAGTTTCAGCAATAACAGTAAATACAACGCATGGTACAAAAAAGAATATCGATTTATTTAAAAATAAATTTAATGCTGATATTGAGACTATGGAAGGAGCGGCATTTTTTTATGTTTGTTTAAACGAAGGTGTAAAATTCTTTCAAATCAGAACAATTTCGAATTATGTGGAGGAACGTAATAAAGCCAATTGGAATATTCCATTAGCGATTAAAAACCTCACAGAACAACTTTTAGATATTATTGATGTTGTAGTAAATAAACAGTAGAATTAAATCATGCAAAAAATAACATTAGGTTTTTCAACCTGTCCAAACGATACATTTATTTTCGATGCAATGGTGCATCATAAAATAGATACTGAGAACTTAGACTTTGAAGTTGTATTAGGCGATGTAGAAGAATTGAATAATAAAGCATTAAATAACGAATTGGATGTTACAAAAATCAGTTATCATGCATTTTCGAAAATAGCTGATAATTATTTATTATTAGATTCAGGTAGTGCATTAGGTTATAAAAATGGACCTTTATTAATTAGCAAACGTAAAATTTATCCCGATGAATTGCATGATGTAAAAATTGCTATCCCTGGGTTAAATACTACAGCGAACTTGCTTTTTAGTATTGCTTTCCCTGATGCTAAAAATAAAAAGGAATATCTTTTTTCGGATATTGAAGAGGCAGTTTTAAGCAATGAGATTGATGCAGGCTTAATAATTCACGAAAATAGATTTACCTATGAACAGAAAGGTTTGAAAAAGATAATTGATTTGGGAGAATATTGGGAGCAAGAAACCGGATTGCCGATTCCATTAGGAGGAATTGCTGTAAATCGGAATTTAGATCAGGAACTACAATTAAAAATTAACAGAGTATTAAAGCGAAGTGTAGAGTTTGCTTTTGAAAATCCTAAATCGGCTTATCCTTATATAAAAGAATACGCTCAAGAGATGGAAGAAGAAGTAATGTACAAACATATTGAGCTTTATGTAAATGATTTTACAAAAGATTTAGGCAAAGATGGGAGAGAAGCAATCAAAGTTCTTTACGAAAAAGCAATCTCTCTGGGAGTTTTACCCAAAATGAAGAATGATTTATTTCTAACATAATTACATATTAATAATTTTTCTATCTTTTGTCTTTATACTTTTTACTTTTATCTTTTTCCTTTTTCCTTTATTCTCGACACTTTGAGTCCTTCTTCTACTAGTTAAGATGAATATATTTTATAATTTTGTATCATTAAATATAAAAAAATAAATATCAAAAAATGATTATAGTTACAGGAGCCGCAGGATTTATTGGAAGTAATTTGGTAAGTAAACTTAATAGCGAAGGCTTTAAAGATATTGTGGTGGTTGATGATTTTTCGCAGCTCGAAAAAAACAAAAATCTAGAGGGGAAAACCTATTCACAAAGAGTTCATCGTAATGATTTTATTGAATGGTTAGAAGAAAATCAACGATTTGTACAATTTATATTTCACATGGGCGCTCGATCTGCAACTACTGGTTTTCCAAAAGAAGTTTACGATGCTTTAAATCTTGATTATTCGAAAGCGGTTTGGGAAAAATGCGTAAAGTATGGTTTGCCTATGGTTTATGCATCTTCAGCGGCTACTTACGGATTAGGAGAATATGGATACGAAGATAATCACGAAATTGTTGAGAGATTAAAACCTCTTAATTTATACGGTGAATCGAAAAATGATTTTGATAAATGGGCATTAGCGCAAGAACAGAAACCATTTTTCTGGGCAGGATTAAAATTCTTTAATGTATACGGGCCAAACGAATATCATAAAGGTCGCATGGCATCGGTAATTCTTCACGCTTATAAACAAATTAAAAAAACTAATGAGATGAAACTGTTTAAATCTCATAATCCTGATTTTCCTGATGGAGGTCAAACTCGTGATTTTGTTTATGTTAAGGATTTAAGCGAAATAATGTTTTTCTTGATGAACCATAGAAAAGATTCAGGTTTATATAATATTGGAACCGGAAAAGGTAGAACATTTCTTGATTTAACAAAAAACACTTTTAAAGGAATGGAAGTAAATGAAAATATTTCATTTGTTGATACACCTGAAGATATTAGAGACAAATATCAATATTTTACCGAAGCTAATATGAGTAAACTTCGATCAATAGGTTACGATAAACCTTTTACAGACTTGGAAGAAGGTGTTGAGGATTATGTAAAGAATTATTTGATTGAGAATATATATAATTAGTTATCGACTGTCATTCCCGTGAAAAAGGGTATCTCTATACTAATCCTAAAAACATCTATAGATCCGCAATCAAGTTGGGGATGACAACTGTGATTTGAAAAATTAAAACTCTTGAAGTTCTTTAATAAATTTATCGATATCACCAGACTCAAATCCTTTTTCTTTAGCAGCATCCTCTAAAGTTCCCCAAATTGGTTCTCCACATGCTATACATTTAATTCCTTTGTCCATTAAATACTTTACTGAATCCGGAACAGATTCAACTAAATCTTCTATAGTAATTTTCTTTGTAATTATCATTTTAACATTTTTTATACAAAGACATTTATAGGAGAAAAATGTTCAATAAAAATTTAGGTCAATTTATTGAATATTGCTTTTGGTGCATAAATACTCAAAGTAACAAATCTGGCAATCATAAAAATCATAAATGCAGCCCATAATCCATGGTTATGATAGTAATGATGTAATATAAAGTACGAAGGTAAGAAAATTAAAAAAGTAGAAATAAGCATTGCATTTCGCATACTGGCAGATGCCGTTACCCCTATAAAAATTCCATCCCAAATAAAAGCTCCAAAAGTTAAAATAGGAATTAAATAAACCCAGAATAAATAGGGCTGAATGTTTTCAATTACTTCAGTATTGTTAGTTAAAACTTTTAAAAGTTGATTGTCTCCAAAGTAATACGCAATAGTAAAAACCCCTGCCAATGATAATCCCCAATAAAAAAGGTGTTTTATTAATTTTATCAGATTTTTTCTATCCTTAGCACCAAAATATTTTCCAGCTAAAGCTTCACCTGCAAATGCAAATCCATCAACTATATAAGCATAAATCATAAAGAATTGCAATAGTAATGTATTTACTGCCAGTAAAGTGTCTCCATCTTTTGCAGATTTAGCAGTAAAAAATGATAAAGCTAAAACTAAGCTCATGGTGCGAATAAAAATATCTTTATTTACATTAAAGAACCTTTTTAAGGCATCAGTTTGCAATATTTCTTTTATATTGAAATGTAATTTTAAGCGATTTGACTTCTTTAGTAGAAAAAATATTCCAACAAATAATCCTGAATATTGAGCTAATACAGTGCCAAGAGCAACTCCATCCGATTTCATTCCAAATACTTTTATAAATAAAATATTGAATCCTATATTTAACAGATTAATTGTAATAGCAATAATCATAGGGATTTTAGCATTTTGCATGCCAATATACCATCCGGAAATTGAATAAATAGCAAGTGTTGCCGGTGCTGCCCAAATACGTATATAAAAATATTGTCGGGCAAAAAATTCAACTTCATCACTTCCATTTAAGATATAAAAACTAAATAAATCAATTGGTTTCTGAATAATAAGTAAAAAACCAGCGCCAATTAGTCCGACAAAAAGTGCTCGGTAAAGAATATAGAAGCTCTCACTGAAATCTTTTTTGCCATACGATTGTGCAGCAAAACCACTAGTCCCCATTCTTAAGAAGCTAAATCCCCAATAAATAAAATTAAAGATCATGCTGCCAATAGCAATAGCTCCTATATAAACTTTTGAATCAAGATGCCCTACCAAAGCTAAATCAACTATTCCAAGTAAGGGAATAGTGATATTACTTATAATATTCGGTATGGCAATATTTAGTATTTTCTTATTCAAAATTCAATTTTTAATGTTGCGAAAATATATTTTAAAAAAATAGTAAACAATTAGAAACATTGTTTGTTATAGAAATAGTTAATTAGAATGAATCTAAATAATGCAATAATAATCTAAATAAAATATAATTATGGCTTTTGAATTACCAACATTAAATTATGACTACAATGCATTAGAACCATATATTGATGCGCAAACAATGGAAATCCATTACAGTAAGCATCATGCTGGATATACAAATAATTTAAATAATGCAATTAAGGATACCGAATTAGAAAATAAATCTATTGAAGATTTATTAGGTAATATTTCAAATTATTCTGTTGCAGTTAGAAATAACGGTGGCGGATTTTATAACCACAAAATGTTTTGGGAGAGCATGTCTCCTAATGGAGGAGGAGAACCAAAAGGAGAACTGTTAAATGCAATAAACGGAAGTTTTGGATCATTTGCAGTGTTTAAAGAATTATTTAACAAAGCTGCTGCCACTCGATTTGGTTCAGGTTGGGCTTGGTTAGTAAATCAAGGAGGGAAAATAGTTATTTCTTCAACTCCAAACCAGGATAATCCACTAATGGATTTAGCTGAAGTAAAGGGAACACCAATATTGGGACTTGATGTGTGGGAACATGCATATTATTTAAAGTATCAGAATAAAAGACCAGAATATATAGAAGCTTTTTGGAATGTAATAAATTGGGATAAGGTTAATGGGCGTTTAATTTAGTTTTTGGGTCTGTTCTTTACTTTTAGTAAAGTACAGATTAGTTTGATTGTAATTTGGGTTTTAGGAAAGCCGGAGATTAATTCTTCGGCTTTTTTTGATATAATTAATTTCATTTATAAAAAAAGCCTCCAAATTAAAAAAAATGGAGGCTTAAATATATTATAGTATTATATAAAAAGGCTTAATTATTTCTATAAGCAATTTTTTATTTAAATTGTTATAAATCGGTTACCTGACCTGTTCCATAGTATGCATTTACTGTGTATGAGTCCCCTGGAAGAACATTATATAAATTTGAATTTGAATATGAACTATAATCACCAGAGTAATTACCTGTAGTTCCACTGTTTCTGAAATCATTTATATTTCTTGCATAACCCTGACCAGTATTAATTAATTCCAAGTTATTAATAACTCCAGTTGAAAGCACTTCAGCCCTGAATTCAGCACCTGATCCATATCCCGCTAATGAAGTAATAGTTACAGTTGGAGGGTTGCTCGGCTCGTAATTATTACCTTGAGAAATCCAACTGTAGTCGCCTGCATCTAATGTGCTGTCAGAGTTCATCCATGATGGAATAAAATAAGCGTTTGCTTGTGAACTTTCATCAACTACAATAGTAAATGTTGGAGCGCTATCATATCTACCTTCCATTGAAAGTTTACTAGCACTATTAGAATAAATACTTCCACTATTAATAAATGCGTAAGATGATAAACTATAAGTGTTAATACTCTCTACGCCTAATGAAATATACGTTTTTTTAACAGTAGGTAAAGTGATATATCCTGAACCATTGTTGCTAATTAATATGTTGTAATATAGTCTAAAATTATAATGAATCTCAGCACCTGTACCACCACCAATATTAAGATCAATTGTAGGTTTTGCAGAATATTTTGCATAACGACCATTCCAAGTACCATAATCTAACATGCCATCAATACTAACAAGTCCACCATTCTTTTCAAAAGTTAACTGAACACGTGCAGTGTCAAGTTCTTTCGTGTCTAGAGAAAAGAAAACCCAAACTGTTGTATCACTTCCGGTAATATTTGGAAAATAACCAGATCCTGTATGAAGCATATTCATATTCCAATAGTTACCTGTTGCATCTGTTAATCGAGATGTTGAAGTATCAATTTCTGTAGAAATCATAAATCCTGTTCCTAATGCAGCCGGAGCACCAATAGTTATAAGGGCACTTGGAACTGATGGAATATCTGTTGGATTGTTGTTTCCTTCAATGTCATAAAAGGCATTTTGCGTTACAACAGAGTAATTATTGTTTACATTTAATCCAACAGTTCTTGAAACAGTATCTAAAGATTGAAAACGAACATTTATATAATCATTACCAGTTGAATTAACAGGTACTTTAATTTCATATTTACCTTCAGCATCTGACATCCCAATAAAAGCCTTAGCACCACCGTTTGGTAAATACTGATTATATACTTTCACTTCAGCTCCTGCAACAACTTCTTTAGTTCTGTTTGTAAGGTTAGTTTCAATTGTTAATAGTCCTTTAACGGTAACAAGACTTTCGTCGGCTAAAGAATATACAGAAACGCTGGCTGAAACTGTAGCTTGTCTGTAATCAGATGGTGTTGTATTAACTGTAGTAAAAGTCGTGGTATAGTCTACTTTAGTTACATAAATATTAAGATTACCACCAATACTAACATCTTCAAAAGTAACAAGACCTGTAGCGTCTGTTGTTTTTTCAACGTTTATACCATCAATAACAGTACTAACAGTTGCTCCATCTACGGCTTGATCATAGTTCGATTTATCAGTTACAGCTATAATAAGATCTACTTTTTGTAGTGCTTGCATAGCATCTTCTTCAGTGAATGTGTCTTCTTCACAGGAATTAAATGAAAGTCCTGCTATTAAAGCAAATGCAAAAATTTTAAAAATATTTTTCATAATTTTAAATTAATTAAGATTAAACAATTATTATTTATTATTTATTTTTTATTAAAATCCAAATCCAATTGTAATATACATAGTATTATTTTGAAGATCTCCTGTAATTTGTGGTAATCCTCTATAACTATATCCTTTATAAACCGGCATCATTCCATATCGATAACGTAAATCAAAAAGAAGATAATTATCGGTAAATACAGGAACTTCAAATCCAATACCTGCAGTAATTCCAACATTATATCGTTCAATTTTGCTTGTTATATTTTCTTCACCGGTGTATGTGCTAACATTTCCTATTTCTGTGAGGATTGTTGTTTCATGTTTTATTCCCGAATGAAAATTTATTCCAAGGGCAGGGCCAACAACAGCAAATATTTTAGATGTACCCAATGGGTATGAATATTTAAACATTAACGGAATATCCAAATTATGAAGAGTTACATTCTGGTTATCTGTTTTTATTTCTATCCACGAAGAATTACTTAAATCCCATGAGTGTTCAATACTTAATAATTGGCCTCCTTCCTGTAAATAATTTAATTCAAGCTGAACAGCCATTTTATCATTAAAATTAAATCCGGCAAACCCTCCTGCTGTAATTCCTTGTTTTACTGAGGTGTGTGGTTGTTGGTTTGTAAACTGACTAATTGTAGTCCCAAACTTACCTCCATAATACATGTTTTCTAGTAAAGAAGAACCACTTCCACTTTCCTGTGCAATTGTTTTGCCTGCAAAAGCTAAGTATATAATTCCTAAAAAAAGAATATGTGTGAATGCTCTTCTTAGAAATAGTTTGCTAAATAAATGTTTCATAATTTAATTGTTAAATTTATAAGTATTTAATATCTTTTTAAATGAAATTATTCAATTTTACCTATTGAAAATAATCAAACAAAGCTATATTATTCAGTTGAATTGTTTTTTGTAAATGTTTTAACGTGTGTGTATTAGAAATTATCGTTCTGTTTTTGCAATTAATCGTTATGAAACAAAATTCATCGTTTTTTTAATGGACTTTAAAATATATATAGTTTATAACTAAACCTTGTTAGAATTATTAACTTAAAACAAAATAATTGCAACTTTCAAATTACTAAAATTACAGTATGTATACAATGCATTAAAACCTTATATTGATGCGCAAACAATGGAAATACATCAAAATAAGCGTCATACAAGTTATGTAAATAATTTATATAATGCAATTAAGGATACCGAATTAGAAAATAAATCTATTGAAAATTTATTAGGTAATATTTCAAATAATTCTGTTGCAGTTAGAAATGTCAGGGAGGATTTTATAATAACAAAATGTTTTGAGAGAGTATGTCTCCTAATGGTGGAGGAGCAACTACTGGTGAATTGTTAAATGTAATAAACGGAAGTTTTGGATCATTTGCAGAATTTAAGGATCGATTTAACAAAGCCACTGCTACTCGATTTGGTTCAGGTTGGGCTTGGTTAGTAAATCAAGGTGGGAAGTTAGTTATTTCTTCAACTCCAAACCAAGGATAATACATTAATGGATTTAGTCGAAGTAAAAGGAACACCAATATTGGGACTTGAAGTGTGGGAACAAGCATATCATTTAAAATATCAGAATAAAAGACCAGAATATTTAGAAACTTTTCGGATTGTAATAAATTGGGATAAGGTTAATAGGCGTTTAATTTAGTTTTTGATTCTGTTCTTTACTTGTAGGAGAATATAGATTTGTTTGATTGTAATTGATGATTAGGAAAGTCCAAGATTTATTATTCGGCTTTTTTATTTCGTTTAGTCTTTTAATTCGTTTTGTTAATCAAATTTTGATGGCTGTTTATGGAAATATTTAATTTTGAATTTATCAATTGGTTAAATTTCATGCATATTATAATTAATTGGGTTATTCTAATTTAAAATATATATAATGAAAAAGCTTATTGGATTATTGTTCGTGTTTTTGCTTTCAGGTCATACTATTTATGCAGACTGGGTTCAGGATTCTCAGTTTAAATTTAAAATCAATGTTCCTTTTACCTGGCAAAAGAATTCATTTAATGATGGAACAGATAGAGTACATGTATTTTTGAGTCCTGATGAAAATCTTGCCATTCGAATTCGAGCATTTGAAGTTAATTCAAATGTAAGCTTAGAATTAGTAGAATCTTTGTTTAGAACAAATATTTTAGGTGAATGCGAACAATTAGCTTTAATAAATGATAATGTAAATGGTTATAATGGAAAAATTGGAGCTTACAGAGGTGTTTATAATGGGAACAGGGTTGGAGCAGCTGCATTTTATACTATCCAAAATGGAATTGCATACATAGTGTGGAGTTTAACACCTATTCATCTTTTTGATTCCAAAATAAATGAATCGGATGCAATTACTAATACATTTACAATCATGTCAGGTAATTCATATGGACTTGTAAATACTTTTCGTGATGCTAGCTTGGGTTATCGAATAAACTATCCTGCAAATTGGACTTTTATTAAAACTAAACCTCATATTGTTATTTTTAGCGGCAAGCAAGGAACTTCGGCATACTATAGTACAATAAATATACAGAATTTAGCATCTGCCTCATTAGGTGGTAGTTTTAATTCAATTAATGATGTGGCCAATCATTTTAAGAATCAGTTATATGCAGGAGCTCAGAACGTATATTTCTCGAATCCAGAACAATTTGAGTTTCAATCCGGGGGGAGAAATATGCTCGGAAGTGTATATGAAATAAAATATTATCGACAAAATCAAAATTTCAAACAAGTACTAGTCATACTACCAAGGTACGATAATCAACTATATTATGCATGGATGTACACATCTTCAACAAATGACTATGATACTTATTATTCAATAGCTATGGAAATGTTAGATACATGGCTTATTGAGTAAGGAATTAAACTTATTATTATATAGAGCACAATTTTATAATATTTAAGATTAAGTTTTGATTGAAATCGTTAAGGAATTATTTTAACTTTGTTAAACATCGAATTAATCTTAAAATCATATTATTATGGCTATAGAACTACCTAGATTACCGTATGCATACGATGCATTAGAACCAGTGATTTCTAAGAACACCCTTGAATTCCATCATGATAAGCATCATGCTGCTTATGTAAATAATTTAAATAATTTAATTAAGGGAACTGAGTTTGAAAACGCTGACATTGTTGATATTATAATGAAAGCAAAGGGTGGTATGTTTAATAATGCTGCTCAGGTATGGAATCATACATTTTATTTTGATCAGTTTGGAAAAAATAAAATTGAAAAACTAAGTGGTCAATTGTTAATTGCAATTAATGCTAGTTTTGGTTCATTTGATGAATTTAAAGAGAAATTTTCAACAGCAGCTAAAACACAATTCGGATCGGGTTGGGCTTGGTTAGTTAAAAAACCAGATGGAAGCTTGGATATTGTCCAAACTTCAAACGCTGCAAATCCATTAACTGAAGGTTTAATTCCTATTTTAACTTGTGATGTATGGGAACATGCCTATTATCTCGATTATCAAAACAAACGACCCGATTACGTGTCTAATTTTTGGAAAATAATTGATTGGGAAATAGTTTCAGATAGATATTAATAAAGGTATTTATAATCATTTTAAATTATCTAATTAGGTAGTGAGATACCTGATTGAGTGAATCGAAATTTATATCTTCGAGCACTATTTAAATCTTTATTAAATCTGTTTGTCGTTAAACAAACAATTAAAAAATAATTTATGAGCTCTATAAAAGGAACACGTACCGAACAAAATTTATTAAAATCATTTGCTGGAGAATCGCAGGCAAAAAACAGATATGAATTTTTTGCTAAAGTAGCTAAGAAAGAAGGTTACGAGCAAATATCTGCGTTTTTTGCAGAAACTGCAATGCAAGAACAACAACATGCCAAAGAGTTTTTTAAATTTATGGAAGGAGGAGTTGTTGAAATAACTGCTTCATATCCTGCAGGTGTTATTGCAACAACTGCTGAAAATTTAAAAGCTGCAGCTGAAGGTGAGAATGAAGAATGGGCTGATCTTTATCCTGAATTTGCTAGAATTGCTGAGGAAGAAGGATTTAAAAAAATTGCTACTGCATATAAATTGATTGCTAAAGTAGAAGCAGAGCATGAGAAAAGATATCGCAAGTTATTAGCGAATTTAGAAACTGGAAAAGTTTTTGAAAGAGAAGAAAAAGTAAAATGGGTATGTCGAAAGTGTGGACACGTTCATGAAAGTGCAAAGGCGCTAAAAAACTGTCCTATTTGTGGTCATCCAGAGGCATATTTTGAAATTGAGCAGACAAATTACTAGCTCACAAAAAACATAAGGTTAGTAAATTAGTATTCTTCGACAAAGTTCAAGATAATATAATTTATTAATTAAAATTTATTATAAAAAGTTGTCATGCTGAGTTTGTTCAAGCATTGACAACTTTTTTTGTATCTTATCCAAAAATTATTAATTATGATTAAAGATTTAATATTAAAGAATAGGAGTTACCGAAGGTTTTATCAAGATCACAAAATTTCAATAGATGAATTAAAAGATTTAGTTGAATTAGCACGTTTGTCTCCATCAGGAAGAAATTTACAGCCTTTAAAATATTTTTTATCATCGGATACAGAAACTAACGAAAAAATATTTTCTACTTTGGCCTGGGCTGGTTATTTGAAAGATTGGGATGGTCCAACGGAGGGAGAAAAACCTTCCGGTTATATAATTATACTTGGTGACACACGACTGACTAATAATTTTTTATGCGACCATGGAATTGTTTCGCAGAGCATGCTTCTGGGGGCTGTAGAAAAAGGACTTGGAGGATGTATTTTTGCTTCAATAAAAAGAGATAAACTAAAGGAATTATTGAATCTGGAAGATCACTTTGATGTTTTACTAGTAATAGCTTTAGGAAAACCTAAAGAAGAAGTATTAATCGAAGAAGTTATTAATGACGATATAAAATATTATCGTGATGAAAAGCAGGTTCATCATGTGCCTAAGCGATCTATAAACGATTTAATTTTACCTGTATAAAGCCATATATTTTATTAAGAAATTGACTTTTATAAGAAAAGTTACTAACTTGGAATTCAATCAATTAGTATTAACAAAAACTTTACTTATGAAAAAATTAACAAATAATTTATTTAAAGTATTATTTCTGTTGATGATTACTATGACTTTAATGGTAACAACAGGATGTGAAGATGAAGATAGTGATGTTGATCCAATTATTGGTACATGGATGCTTTATGAGGTAGATGTAACCGTTGAAGGTACAACAACGACAAACTCCCCATCAGAAGTGAATTCAAACATGACTGTGGTTTTTACTACTGGAGTATATACTGCGATTGGCGTTTTGGGTGATGATGTTATAAATGAGGTAGGAACATGGACTAGAGTTGATAGTAATACAATAACTTTAGTAAACACAGATGGAACTGTTACTTTAAAAAAGGAAGGCGAATATTATACTGCTGAATTTGATATAGGTATAGTTGGGAGATTTAAAAAACAATAAATTTTTTGTAGTAAAAAAGGAAAAGGCTGAGAGAAATCTCGGCCTTTTCCTTTTTATTGGATTAATTTTAAACCATTAATTCTTTCCTAAAACCATAGGCTTTGGGAAAGAAAATATGAACTTAGAATTTGTAATTTAATTTTAACGTAAATTCTCTTGGCGAAGCAGGATATAAAGCTTCTGCCAATTCATAATCTCCATAAGGTTGAATATAACCATATTCGGTATTAAGTAAATTGTAAACACCGATTCCTAAATCAAGATTTTTTATTCCGATATTTCTAAAAAGAAGAAACGCATTGGCTAAAAGAACAGGATCTTGTTTTGATTGTTCCAAGTCACTTGTGGTAAATCCGTATGTATCACTCATATAAACTAAAGAAGGTGCAATTGATATTCTCTCAGTAAAATTGTATGAGCCCTTAAGCGAAAGCTTGTGCTGAGGGCTTCCCTTCATTAAATTCTCTTTATTTATTCCTAGTGGATACTCTACTTGGTAAGAAGTTACATTATTAATATTTTTCGCAGTATAGAATGAATATCCTAAATTCATGGACCATTTGAAATATTTGACCATATATTCAAATTCCAGTCCTTTTGAACCTGTTTTATCTTGATTATAATAAAACTCTTCATCAGCATCAATATCCCAAACATAGATTATTGGATCGTTAATTACAATATTGAATAAATTAGCTGTAATAAACATATTATTATTTAATTTATATCCTAATTCAAGTTCTAATACATTTGTTTTTTCAGGTTTAATATCTTCGTTTAAGTTAATGTTTTCAAACGAAGGAGTTCTAAATGCATTACTATATAATAATTTGTAATGGAATTTATCATATACCTTTGTAACTCCTATACGTGGTGATAAACTTGAGCCAACTTCCGAATGATTATCAAATCGGGAACCAATAAAGAAATTCGTAAATTTTGTTTTTAAGTTAGCTTGAACATAAAATGAAAAAGTATTAAAAGAAACATTCTTTTTACCGTTATAAAAAGTTGCTTCAGGATCAGGATTCAGATCTTCTGCATTATCATATTTATATCCTATACCTCCAATAATATCAATTTTCTTTGTAGGTTGATAAACTAAATCAACTCCGGCTTTTATTTGTGAATATGATTTTTTGTAAAACCAATCCTCTGTCACATACCACCAAGGCATTTGGTTCTTATAATTTATGCTTGGTGTAATGTGAAGTTTATCACCTGCTTCTATGTCGTATTTAACTTCCCCATACAAATTATGAAAACGGTTTCGTACTGGATTATCATAACCGGTAGCGATAGGAATAAAGTCATCAAATATGAATCTGGTTGAAAGATCTTTGAATTTTAATCCTAAGTTTAGGTTTACAGTTTGGTAATCAGAGTGACCATCTGACATATCATAAGTGTCACCAAATAGGTCTGTAAAATTCGTATTTGATCTAGTGCCATTTGCATAGAATGATTTAAAATCAACTTCAAAATCATTAATCTTTTTACCAAAATTTATTCCTGCTGAAGTTCTGCTTATCATATCAGAATATGCACCACCAGTACCATAAATTTCAAGTCCATTAATTGATTTAGCCGATTTAGTAGTTATATTAATTACACCTAATTCGGCAAAACCTCCGTATATTGATGATCCTGGTCCACGAATAATTTCAATTTTTTCAATTTGATCTACTGCAATGTGATTCCCAAATTGCACACTAGAATACATTCCTTCGTTAATTTCCTGTCCATCTACTAAAACAAGGATCTTACCTTCCTGTCCCCAATTTCCACGTGATGATATGCCAACTATTCCATCCACATCATAACCAAAATTAAATCCCGGTACAGTTTGTAAGATATCGATCAAATCTCTAGCCCCACTTATTTCTATATCTTCTTCTGTAATAACGGAGACAATTCCAGGAGTTTCTCTTGGAGTAAGACTTGTTTTTGAAGAAACAGTCATGCTCATATTTAATAATTCATCGATAGATATTCCAAGTTTATTTGCCAGAATCATTAAATCTTCAAAAGGAAGTTCTAATAAATCAATATAATCTAAATTGATGATTTCTGATCTCGAAATATTTTTTATATCTATTGAATCGTTTTGTGCCATTACATTATAGAATGTAATAGATACGATTAATAAGTTTAATATAATTCTTTTCATTTTGTAATAATTTATCAAAGTGATATTAATTTATTTCTTTTCCCATGTCAACTAAATAGCTACTCAAAGTAAGACCTTTACTTGTGATATTATTCTTTTTAATTTCAAAGCTTAGTTTTCCTCCATCTGAGAGCATGTTAATACCTGCTCCTTTCTGACAACCGTTATCAAATTCGGTTACAATGAGAATGTTTTCATTTTGAGATTTAGTAAGGCATTCTGGCAAATCTTTTAATCTTTTATTGGGAATATAAACAATCTGACTATTACCTATATCTTCAATTTGACTTATATCTTTAATGACTAACTTGTTCATGCCAATTTTTTTCTTTTCTGCTATGAATTTTAACTCTTTAGATAATTCTTTGTTATCAAGAATTGAGATCACAAATTCATTATTTGTGATATTAGGCCATTCTATATACTTCGTAAAATTATAAACTATAATGGCTTTAAATTTACTTTGTTGACTATATGTGCTTCCTGATAATAATAGGAGAACAGTTAGCCAAATAAAATAAAATTTTGTGTGTTTCATAAATATATTTTTAAAGGTTTTTTAATAATTTTAACTTTATGTATTTACAAATTTAATTTATTGTTTAATCTAATACACATTAATTGAATACATTGTTTAAACAAAATATCACATCTTATAAACATAATATATTAATGCGAAAATCGCATATGTATATACGAAAATACATAATATGATTACGAATATAGAATAAAAAGATACGAAAACAAAAGGATAAAAAGATGCTAAAGTATTAAAATGCAGTGATTTTGAATGGTGTTGGGAATAAAAAAGTGTTTTATTTTTAAAACACTTTTTTATTTCATTAAAAAAACTTTATTGAATAATAATTTTTCGTATATAAAACTCATTATTAATATTAAATCTTATATAATAAACTCCATTAGAGAAAGGTGTGACATCGATTTTCTCTATTGAGTTTTCTATATTGCTTATTTTCTTGTTGTAAACGACTTGACCATTAGAGCTAACAATTTCAATAAAAACATCTTTCGACTTTTTATTTTCGAATTGAATCATTAATTGTTCAGATACAGGGTTAGGGAAAAAAGTTAATTTATATCCATCACCTTGAATTAAATTGTCGATATCTGTTAAAAAGTTAATATATATACTTCCTTCTCCTGAACATTCATACTCATCAGTAATAGTTACAGAATATAAACCTGTTTCAGTAACTGTAAGTGTTGGTGTGGTTGAGTTATTTGCATCACTCCACAAATAAGTACTGTAACCTTCCGAAAGTTGTATCACATATGAAGTACTTGGTGTTGATATAGTATCGTTTGCACCTAAAATTACTTCGGGAGCAGTGATTTCTACAATTGTACCAGTAGTTAAAGTGTCATTATTCACGTTTCCATCTTCTGAATGTTTTACAAAAGGTTTAAATAAATAAATTTTAGCAGAAGCAAAAGGAATTTCAGTTGGGAATGTATATTCTCTTGTATCATTGGTATTCATTGCTGTTGTTAAGTTAAAAGTTTCTGTAACATCATTACCGCCATCAATTTTATAACCCACAATGAAATTATCTCCGGGATTTAAATTAACCACACCAGAATTTGTTATTTCAATACTAACAGGATAGGTTTCTGTTGCATTCCAACATCCGGACTCCGGTGTAAGCATTGCGGTAATTGCAAGATCTGGAGTTGTTGTAAAAATAACTTGAATTGAATCATCAGCACTACACCCATAACTATTTGTTACTGTAACGGCATAGTAATTATTTGGATTCTGATCATTTATATCAACAAGATATGTTCTTTCATTTGAGTCGTCAAACCATAAGTATGATGAATAAACAGCTCCGGCATCTAAAGTATATTGTGTGGTTCCTATATTTACATCTGACCCAAGATCAAATGTAGGTTTTTGGTAATCTACATTTCGAGTTATTATATCGTTAGGTTCAACATCGATACTTGCAAGTTCTGCATATAATTCAAGTTCGTGAACCTGATTGTTTGATAAATCAGCCGTTTGAGAAAATGTGTAGTTCACAATACTGTCAGGATATAAATCCTCAGTTAAGTTGAATGACGCATTTACAGGTGATCCCGAATTTAATATATAGCTAACATCAATTAATTCTCCTATTAATAGAGTGTCTAAACTATTGTTAATTATATCAATATTTACAGTTTCAGTACTTGTTAGTTCACATTGACTAAATGGAGTATTGAGTTCAGAAGCGGCAATATCGTATGTAAATACATTGATATCATCAGATGCAACGCAACCGTTTATGTCATTTACTGTAATAGAATACTTTCTTGAAGCAGGGTATACAATAACTAATGAATCATTTTTAGAACCATCATCCCAAAAATACCCCTGGAATCCTGGCGCTGCAACAATAACAACAGTATCCGCTTGTTTAGTGAAAATATCACTACCTAATTCAATCGAAGGATATCCAAATGTTTTAATTACATCAATTAATGTATCATTACTTGTAGCTACATCTAAACCAAAATTAGTAAAGAGATTAAATCTATAAGTGTTTATTGTTGCAACATCTACTTTGTTAGTAAATGTGTAATTTACAGATTTAAGTGGATTTAAATCCGAAATCAATACGTAATTTTCATTAACAGCTGCAGATCCTTCTAATATATATCCGACAGGAATAAGCGTTCCTGCCTTAAGAGTATCATTACTGAAATTTTTAACAGAAATAGTTACATTTTCAGAACTAGTATGCTCACATGCACTTAAAGGAGAAACAAGTGACGCTATTCCAACATTATAAGTTATAATTTGAGTTGAATCTTTATCATTACCACATGCATGATCATCTGTAACAGATACGATATATTTTCGTGAGTATTTTCTACTCACAACTAATGTATCATTACTGGATCCATCGTTCCAGCTGTAAGATGCAAAACCATCTTGTGCAATTAATAATACTGTATCTGCTTTGGTAGTATAAATTGTATCAAATGCTAAGTTTGCATCCGGTAAAGGCCAGGTTTCAAATGAATATTCAAGAGTATCATTTGTGTGATTTGCATCAATATCTGATGAAGTGTATATTTTTAAGGTATGAACACCAACAGAAGTGGCGTCAATCGCACCAATATTGTTTAAAGTTACAGACCCAGATGCTCCAACGTTTAATTCAGGATTTACTTCTATCCAACCTCCATTATCATAGTTATAAAAGATTTTAACAGCTGTCGGACTACTATAGACAATATCGCTATAATTGGTTACTTCTACGTTAATATTTGTTGCTGCTGAAGCCAAATCTTCACAAATATTTGCAGGCGATGTAACTTCTGAAATCCCTAAATCATGAGTTTCTATATAAGTAGAGTCTTTGTCACTTCCGCATGAATTTATATCTGTAACTGTAACTCTATAATAGTATGATATATTATTTGGTGTTTCTGTTTGCACAGAACTTCCAGAATTCCAATTATAAGTTAAGAAGCCAGAACCTGCATCAAGAGTTAAGGTATCAGCCTGTGACGAATTAATTGTATCGTGTGCCAAATTTACATCCGGTAGTCCCCAAGTGTTTATTACTGTTGTAATTGTATCATCAGTGCGATTCAAATCAAATGCGAAATTAGTAAAAACACTTATGGTATATTCCCCAATTTCAGTTAAATCGCATTTATTTGTAAATGTAAAGTTTAAAGTATCAGTTGCAGGATCGGTTGCAGTGGTTAAATCCCGATCTAGTATTAGTGTGTCATAAACTTCAGGTAAATTATTTATTTGGTATCCAAAGGGGATGGTATCATTAACTCCATCTATAAGATCTTGACCTTTATTTGAAATTGCAACCCTTATTTCTGTTAGTTCAAATCTCTCACAAGAATCTTCTAACTCAGTTAAAATGCTATCCATTTTTACATCAACTAATGAAGGAACTACTTTTAAAGAATCATTTGCCTGACATGCATTTGCGTTAGTAACAGTTACATAATAAGTTCCGGCAGCAGTCGCTCTATAAGTTTGACTTGTTGATATTTCAGAGCCTAAGTAATACCACGAATAGGCTGCATATCCAGTTGTTGCATCAAGTAATGTATCTACATCATCTGAACCCACAATCCAACCTATATCATAATTAGGCATTCCTTGTACAGTAATTGTTGCGGAAACAGTATCGTTACTTATAGTCTCATTATAAAAATAAGAATCCGATTCAAAATTTGTATTGATAATAAAGTCAAAATCTCCGGCATAAGACATATCAACGGTTGAGTTGAAAGTAAATAGTATTGAATTTCCAACTAAAAAATCACTTGCAAGAGTTAAAGTATCATTGGTTAATTCAGAATTGAAATTTAATACTAATGGAATTTTTGTTCCTGCTTTAACATCAACTACACCAGAATTTTCGATAACAACTTTAACATGCGTTGTATCGCTAAGTTCACATTGTGTTGCAGGGTAAGTTAAAGTGCTAATTCCAACGTCGTAAGGAGCTTCAAAGATTCTAATATCATCAATACCAAATCCTTCATAAATTGCAGAAACGTTACTTTTAAAAAGAAATCTGAATTTCACAGAGCTTTCATCACTGAAAACTGGTGGAAGCAACTGACGTGCAGTAAGCCATTCACTTCCTGTTTCATCAAAGCCTGCTGTTTCAAGTTCACTAATATTAGTTTCATTATACCAATTCCAATAAAAATCATGGTCGTTAGGGACTAAATCCCAAGATTGTCCTTGGTCTAAAGAGTACACAACAGCAAGACCGTCCACTTGATCTTCTGATACCCCTTTGCATTTAAATTCGAAAATGACAGAATCAATACCTGTAAAGTCAAAACAGGGGCTCTCGATATAAGATGAGTCATCGTTTGAATAGTTACCACTTAAGTTTGTTACCCATGCTTTTGCTCCAGATGCAGCTGCATCAATAAGAGTAGCAGATGGTTCTCCATATTCCCAGCTTGAATTAGTGCCATCATCAAAGTAATATCCGAAATTACTTTCAAAGTTTTCAAAATAAGGTAAACTGTAAGTTGGGGCTATAAATATAGATTTATTAAATTTGTTATTTGTATTATCCTCATCACCTGCAAGATTAGTGGTTGCATATGCATTTTTATACCAGCCAGGACTTGTTAAATTAGTTGGTTTGTCAATTGTATAATTTAAAGAAGCATCAACTGCTAAATTTGGATTTTGGATTGTATCATATTTTATTGTTGCTCCACCGTCGAAAGAGTAGCTAATTACTAGGGGATCTGTGAGTACATCTCCTGCATAGTTTTGAATTGTTACTTCAACATATTCTTCATCCGTATGTCCACATCCACTTACAGGTGCAATCCAATTTGTTATGCCGACATCTTTTGATATATAATCTCCAGTAATAAAAAAGTCATCTATGTTCCATCCACTCATTGGAAAAGCATCATTCGTTCCTCCAAGTGCAAACTGAACTTTTAATTCAATTACCCTATCTCCATAATTCTCAATTTCATATTCTTGTAAATTCCATTGTCCTTCTGTATAGTCATCATCGTTTTGCCATATGTTAAGCCATGAGCTTCCATTATCAATACTTAAATCAATTAATACCGTATCAGTTATTTGAGCATTTAACCACCTCTTAAAAAATATTTTTGTGTTTTTATAATACTTGGCATTAACAGTAGGGGTTACAGCAGTATACTCTCTATTAAATAAATTATTTTCATAATCGCCATTGTCAGTAAGATCTGTACCTAAAACATATGAACCAGAAGTTGCATAAGTAGGATCTGCCTTACCAACACTCCCAATATTTTGTGTCCCTCCTTTACCTTGTGGAGTATCTCTTTCGAACTCAGAAGTTATAGTCCAGTTTTTATCTGTTTCAAAATCATCATTAAATATAGACTCAACAATTATTCTCTCACCTTCAGGAGACCTATCGATAAAAGGATAATAATAATTATTTATTTTTATTCCATTTTCAGGAATATATGCATCCAAAATATTATTTTGCATATTATGGTCTGCATCATCCTTAACATCATACAACAACCATATTGAAGAATATCCCGTTGGTAGTATTAAATTTAAACCATAAAAAGAAACTTTCTCATTAATAAAATTTCCTCCAGTTCCTAACTGAGAGCTATTAATAAAAAGAGTATCCTCTGCATAGTACAATCTTACACCATCCGTAGAAATGTTATCATCATTTGTATTTAAAGATTTAAAGGAAATAGAATCTAGCTTCATGATTCCATCATTTCCTTTCACCTTAAAATCGACTCTTAATATCTTATTATTGTTAGATGTAGATGGTACTTCATCAATGCTAGATTGCCTAACATTTACAGATTCAATTGTTTTTCCAATAATTCCTGTTTCGATAATAACCATACTATCTATACAGGTTCCAAAGCCGTTATTTGTAATGCCTTCAAAGGCGATAAAATAATTATCTGTTAATGTAGAGTCCGGAAGTTGTATTACATGTTCAATCCAATCGGTAATTTCAACTACATACTCTTTTAATAATATCCAATTACTCGTATCGTTTTTGTAATATACTTTTAAGTTGTCAGTACCACCAAACAATTTTGTAGCTTGAGCATGCCAAAAACGCAATTCTGGTTTAATGCCAAACTCCATATTATAATTCGGGCTAATTAATTTTGTTGTTTCTCCAGTTAAACTTACATAATTAAATACTGCATTATTCTGTCCTTGATAAGCGAACGGAGGTTCACCTCCACCGGGCGTTCCGGTTAAATTATACCCACCGCTTTGAAATTTCCAATCAATTGCACCTATTTCATAATCATAACTCCAATCAGCTGGAATAAATGTTGAGTCGAAATTTTCGTAATAATAAATATCACCTTGTCCTATCGCATTTAGCGTTAGAAAAATCAAGAAAAAAAATGTATATTTGAGTTTCATAATTTATTATTTTTAATAAAATATATATAACCTAATCATGTTTTTTTTCGTTTAATTTGATAATCGGTACAAATTTGTACGTAAAAACAAACAAAATGTTGACGAAAATTTATAAAATAACACTAAAATACACAATTTTTTTGATATTTACCTTTGTTTTATCAAATGAAATTTTATGTCAAACAGATCGTGAATTTTGGTTTGCAGCACCTGATTTTACTAGTGGACATTGTGCTGGCGGAACTTGCCCTGGGGATGAGCCTATTTATCTTCGATTTGCCACTTTTGATGTTGAAGCAACTGTTAGAGTTGAATTGCCGGCGTATAATGGTGGAGCAGGTTATCTTATTGAAGAATTTACAATGGGTATTCAAGATTACTATTCAATTGATTTATCTGCAATTAAAGCATTAATAGAAACAACCCATCCTATTAATCCACTTCCCTACGAAACAGGAATACATATAACATCTACAAATCTTATTTCGGCATATTATGAATTTGATTCATTTTATAATCAGGAAATTTTTGCTTTAAAAGGGAAAAATGCTCTCGGAAAGAAATTTATTGCCCCATTTCAAAATATGTATAGAAATGACTGGGCGGGGTATGATCCGGATCCATTGTCAACAATAAATATAGTAGCTACCCAAGATGCAACTCAAATTAGAATTACATTGAGCAATGCTGATATGGAGGGGCATGTAGCTAGTGATGTCTTTGATATATTTTTGGATGAAGGGGAAACTTATGTTGTTAAGGCTAATGTTGCAGCAGCAGCAGGTCACCTTGGAGGAACTATTATTGAAGTTATTGCTGGCGGCGACATTGCGGTTACAATCGATGATGATTCAGTTTTTAATGATGTTGGTACTTGCAGGGATGCTGTTGGGGATCAGATTGTACCTACAGATGTGACAGGAAAGGAATATATTATAATGAGAGGTCCTTTACCCACTACTGAACGTGCCTTTATATATCCGATAGATGATAATACAGAAATAGAAGTAAATGGAGTGTCAATAGGATTCTATGATATTTTGAATCCGGCGGTTGTAGTAATTCCATTAGGATCAGAAGCAATTCACATAAAGGGTGATACATCACTTTATGTGTTTCATGTTTCAGGAATGTCATGCGAAATAGGAGGTGCATTACTTCCAACAATAGATGGTTGCACTGGCTCTCTTCAGGTAACATACTATAGATCAAATACGAATGATTTTTGGTTATTTCTAATGACAAAAGCTGGTAATGAGGATAGTTTTGTTTTTGAATATGCTGATGGTTCAAGTTTTAATCTTCCATCTACATGGTTTACAGCTATAGGAACAACAGGATGGATGGTGCTTAAAAATGCTAATTATAAGTTTGCCAACGCACTTGGAGGTGGTTTTCCACAAGGACAGGCCACAAAAATCATTAATACCAAAGATGTTTTTCATATGGGTGTCCTTAATGGTAAAACAAACACAACGTTTAAGTACGGATATTTCTCTGATTTTGTTCAGGAAACTGTTTCTGGCAAGGTTGTGCAGAGTTCAAGTGCTTTTGGAGAGGTCTGTGAAAATAATCCATTGCAGCTTTTTGCTAGTGGTGGGAAATCTTACTCATGGTTTCCTGTAGATTATCTGGATGACCCCACTAGTGCAACACCATGGGCGACTCTACCTGCAGGGCCTCATAGTTATAAAGTTACCATTGAAAGACCTTGTACGGGTGATACAATCCTTAATATGAGTATTAACTCAATTCCAGTGCCAAATGCATCATTCACTTTATCTGATTATTCGGTTTGTGCTCCTTTTAACCTTGAGTTGTATAACAATAGTGATTTAGTTAGTACTCAACAGAACTGGAACTTTAATTATGATAACAATCCTTTTGTGTTTGATTTAGTAACATCAGATCCTGTCGATACAATTACACATTGGTTTTATAATAATACAAATACTGATACTACATTTAATATAAGATTGTTAACAAGGCAAACAGGGAATCCATGTGTTGATACATTTTTTAATCAAATTCATGTTAAACCGGAAATTTATGCTGGTTTTGATCAAGATAATTTAATAGGATGTAATCCATTATTGGTTCAATTTACAGATACTTCATCAGGTAATTTAGATAAGTATAAATGGACTTTTGGGGATGGAGGTCAAGAAACAATTCCTAGTCCAGATCATGAATATAAACATGTTTTTATAAATGATACAAGGGATTATGATGTAGAGTTAGTTGTTACATCACCATATTTTTGTAAAGATACTGCAATTGCTACAATATCTGTTTTTCCTTATCTTGAAGGTGGCTTTACAATAGATGATGACGAGGGTTGTTCACCATATGATGTTAGAATAGAAAATATATCTTCGGGAGCAGATAGTATATTCCTTGAATACGGTGATGGTCAAATTGACACATTAACACCGCCATATTCTTCTGTAAATCATTGGTATATGAATAATGATGGTATTGATGAGGTTGATACTAATACAATTGTCATGCGTGTTAAAAATGATGAAGGTTGTGAGTTTATAGATAGGGATACTATAATTGTATTTCCTGAATTTATTGCTGATTACACAATTGATCCATATAACGATTGTAATTCGGATACGGTTACGTTTATTAATAATACAATTGATGGAATTCATCTTGCATCGCGATATCTTTGGGATTTCGATGATGGTTCAAGCATGGATACAACTAACAATACAATAGATAAATTTTATAATAATACTACTTCAGCTGATAAAACGTATAACTTCAGATTAACAGCAAGATCTATTTATGGTTGTACTGATGAAATAACTGGAGTAATTGACATGTATCGTGCATATGCTGATTTTACAGTTAATAATAACGAGGGCTGTTCTCCATTAGTAGTTGCTGTAAATAATATATCAATTGGTGATAATATTGGTGCAGGAGGGTGGTATTGGGATTATTACGATGATGGATTACAAACTGATAATGTTGAAGATCCTTTCCCATATACATATAATAATACCGGATTTGAAAACGACACCAATAAATTAGTATTAGAGGTTACTGGAACTCTTGGTTGTAGTACAAGAGATAGTATTTATATTATAGTTTATTCAAGTCCAGAAGTTACTTTTACTTTTGACGACACAACAGGACTAAGCTGCGATTCATTGGTTGTAGACTTTACTCCAGTTCTGGGAAATCCTTTATTACCCATTGATACTATTTGGGATTTTGGAGATGGGAGTTCATCTTCAGAGCCAAATCCTCAACATGTTTATAAAAACTTATTAAGTTCAACAGCGAAACCTTATTCAGTAAGCCTGAGGGTTGAAACCGATTTAGGATGTTTTGATGAACATGATGCTATAATTACAGTTAATCCAATGGTTAGATCAACTATTTTTATTGATCAAGCTTCAGGATGTTCCCCAATAACTGTAGATGCAATCGCACAAACTTTTCTCGGGATTAATTTCTATAATTGGGATTATGGTGATGGTAGCACTATTACTAATGATAATCCTCCACCTTATCCTTATTCATCAAATAATTCATATGAACCATTTCCAGCTGTGGGTGGAGATGCTGAATATTATCTTCGTTTAGATGTAGTAGGTTCTGCAGGAGTATGTACTGATAGTGATTCAGTTTTAATTACTGTATTTCCTGAAATAGTAGCAGACTATATACCTCAAGGTGTTATAGATTGTAATCCTTTTGAAGTTACATTTACAGATCAATCTACACTTAATGTTGATAGTTGGTATTGGAATTTTGGAGACGGCACTTCATCGTCTTTAAATGATACAACTCATACTTTTATAAATGCTACAGCAGGAACACAACCATTTAATGTTAGTTTAGATGTTGTTTCAAAAGATGGTTGTACTGATAATACTATTGCACAAATTTCTGTTTTACCTCAAGTGGTTGCAGATTTTGATATAGATATTTCTGCTGAATGTTCCCCATTAGAAGTTCAGTTTACAGATAATTCAATTGGAGTAAATTATAAATGGTATTGGGATGATAATAGTGTAACACCTGATAGTATTATAGGAACCTCATTTTTTAAGGAATTTTATAATAGTACCGGAGTAGATAGTACATATACTATAAAATTAGTTGTTGATAATGGCCTAGGTTGTAAAGATTCTATTTCAAGAGATATAACAGTTTATTCTTCCTTAATTGCTGGTTTTACATTTAACCAACCAGATTCATGTGTGGATTCTGACGTTACATTTACTGATATTACTATTCCCGCAGTTGGGGGATATAATTATAGTTGGGATTTTAACGATGGTTCTTTTAGTACAACTACAGCCAGTAGTTTTATTAAAACTTTTTCTAATGGAAAAACCATTGATTATGATTATCATGTAGGTCTTACAGTTGAATCACCAAGAGGTTGCACTAGCTTTTATACAGAAGATGTTACTGTTTATTCGAAAGTCGTAGCCGATTTTTCAATACCACTTACAGCAAAATGTCCTCCATTTGAGAATGCTGTAATAGTGAATAATTCGTTTGGTGACAATTTAAATAAATATGAGTGGTATGTCGATAATAGTGCAACGCCGGATCAAACAATCATTGGAACCGGTGATTTTATCCGAACATATGACAATACAGATCATTTAAATGTTAGACCTTACCCTATACGTTTGCTTGCATATAATTCGCATGGATGTACTTCCGAAATTTCAGATGTAATTAATGTTTATGAATATGTTGAGGCAGATTTTAGTATAGATATAGATAAAGATTGCAATCCTTTAGAAGCTCAATTTACTGATAATTCGTTAGTTCCTGTCGGAACCATTTATTCATGGGATTTTAATGATGGAGCATCTTCCGGTGATGTTGAACCGTCTCATGATTTTTTTAATACAAGCCGAACAGATAGTATTAGTCGAACTGTTTATTTATCAGTTGAGTCACCTAATTTTTGTGAGAATAATACAAGTATGCAAGTAACCATTTATCATAATCCTTTGGCTAAATTTTTTATTGATAGGACATCATCATGCCCGCTTTTAGAATCAGCATTGATAAAGGAATCCTTAGGTGAAGATTCATTTGAGTGGCGTTTTGGAGATCTAAAACCCAATAATACAACTGAAGCAAATCTCACCTATTCATGGGATAATACGGACATAAATAATATTAAAACTTACAACTTAGAATTATGGGTAGGAACAGATCGTAATTGTGTAGATAGTACATCGCTTGATTTGACTGTATTCCCTAGAGTAACCGCTGATTTTTTAATTGATAATGCTGTCGGCTGTAGTCCATTAGAGGGGGTGAATTTTACTAATACATCTTCATCTCCTGCAACACAGTTTTTCTGGACTTTTGGAGATGGAACTGCTTCAAATTTGAAAAGTCCATCGCACGATTTTATAAATATTGGCTCTAATGATCGATCTTATAATGTGTATCTAAGAGCTTCAACGGAATATGATTGCTGGGATGATACAAGTCAACAAATTACAGTTTATGTTCAACCAGATGCAGAGTTTTATATAAATCCTAAATTAATGGTATATCCAAATAATGTTGTGAATCTTACTAATTTAACAAATTTTGGCCCTTTTGAGTATAACTGGAGTTTTGGTAATCTTAATAATAGTTCTTCTGCCTTAGACCAACCAAATACCTTTGAGTATGAGCATTGGGGAGAAAAGATTATTAGTTTGGAAGTAAATAGTACCTCTGATGGTAATTGTACAGATACATACATTGATACGCTTTTAATTTTGCCTCCTTTGGTAAATGCTGATTTTACAATGGATATTGAAGCGACCTGCTTAAATGATAATGAAGAAATTACATTTACGGCATTTCCTGTAATTGTATATGGTGATGAGTATGAATATGAATGGGATTTTGGAGATGATACAGGAACGGAAACAGGAGAAGTTGTTTATCATACGTACAATTCTGCAGGATTGTTTTTTATAAAGCTTGTAGCGAGAAGTACAGAAATTGGAAGAGAAGATGAGGAAGATTTCGTGTATAAACCTGTTAGGATTTATGCTAACCCTATAGCAAATATCGAAGTTTCACCAAAAATTTCAATGTTAAATTCAGACCTTGAAGCACGGGTAGAATTCTTTAATTTATCGGAATGTAGCGATACTTCAGGTTGTTCATATGTGTGGGATTTTGGAGATGGAAGTACAGCAATATCAAAAGATGTAACACACTATTATACAGAAATTGGTGTATATGATGTTTCATTATTAGTTACTACTGCAAGTGGTTGTAAAGATTCAATATTATTAGAAGATGAGGTTTCAATAATTGGAGAAGGAGATATTAAGTTTCCAAATGCATTTACACCGAATGGGGATGGACTGAACGATACTTTCAAACCAGTTTCTAAGGGAGTAATTAGCTATGAAATGTACATTTATAATCGATGGGGTGAATTAATCTTTACAACTAAAGATCTAGATGCTGGCTGGAACGGTAAAATGAATGGAGATTATGCAAAACCAGATGTATATGTATGGAAGGCAGAAGGTAAATTTACAAATGGAAGATCATTTGAGTTAGCTGGAGATATTACATTAATCAGATAAGGATTTATTATAATAAGTTTTGTTAACAAATGTTAATAAGTAATTTAGTGTAACATTTGAAAATATTTTTACCTTACAATTAAAATTATAAATTATTCGTTATATGGGTACTGTATTTCCCATATTAAAGTAAAAAAACAACTGTGAAAAGAAAATATTTTTTACTTATATTAATTAGCATTGGTTTTTTAAAAATTGGATTTGGGCAGGATTCACAATTTTCCCAATTTTATGCTAGCCCCTTATATCTGGCTCCTTCTTTTGCCGGATCATCCGAGGGTGACAGAATAGCAATAAATTATCGAAATCAGTGGCCTTCAATTTCCCAGTCTTTTCAAACATATTCTCTATCTTATGATCATTATTCCCCACATATGAAAAGTGGTTTTGGATTGTTGTTGTTTAGAGAACAAGCAGGCTCAAGTAGTCTTTCTACTACGAATTTAGGCATAGCCTATTCTTATAAATTTAAATTCCGAAGTGGTTGGCGAATTTCTCCCGGTTTAAGCTTTTTTTATACTCAACGAAACGTGGATTTTGGCAATTTACTGTTTGAAGATGAGTTAAGAAGTGATCAGACAATTGGAACAGGAGAATTACAAATTTTAGAAAAAAAAGTAGATATAGATGCTTCTTTTTCAATGTTAAGCTATAATAAATATTTATGGTTAGGTTTTACTTGGGATCGAATAATGAAACCTAACCGATCTCTAACAGGTGACGTTATAGAAGATCCATATAAATTTTCAATTTTCGGTGGAACGAAGTTTAAAATATTTGACAAATATAATTGGGCAAGTGGTCAGAGTTTATCACCCTCATTCTTATTTAAAATGCAAGATCAATATACTCAATTAGACTTAGGTTTATATTGGTATCAAATGCCATTAGTATTGGGTGTTTGGTATAGAGGTATCCCAGTATTTAAGGAATTGCAAAGCACCGATGCATTGGCTTTCTTATTAGGTTTTAAAATTGATCAGTTTAGTATCGGGTATAGTTATGACATAACTATATCAAAGTTGGTTGGTTTTACAGGTGGTACACATGAAATTTCAATCAATTATTTATTTAATAAAGGAGTTACAAGTCGAGAAAGAAGACGAAGCATTCCTTGTCCTACATTTTAGTACAAAGTATTAAATCGTGAGACTATGATTTTAGGAAAGATAGTGAACTGAAATCATATAGTCGAACTGCTCCCGAGCAGGCTCCACTGAGCTTGTCGAAGTGGACTCCATTGAGCTTGTCGAAATGCAGTAGAGGGATCTATTGGGTTTTATTCCCCGCCCCTTGGGGCGATTTAAGAATAATTCCTTAGCTGATACCCCTCCGCTTGCGGTGGGTTAGTTTATTTTCAAGTTCCAATATTATTGTTTTAAGTAATGATTATACTGAGCTAGTCGCAGTATGATAGGCAATAAATAACCGTTTAATACTTAATCTAAATAAACAATATTTATATGATTAAATGACCGATTTCAGCTTGTTAGATTATCAATTACTAAAAAAAGTTAATTTTCTTTTGGGATATACTATATTCAATTATATTTGCTTTGTTAAAATAATAGAGTAAAAATTAAATTAAATTACTATGAAAAAATTATCTCTTTGGTTAAATGTTGTTTTGATCATTGCTGTTGCAGGAATTTATTTCTTGCATTTTACCGGAAATAAAACAACTAAACACGAAGTTAGTGAAGATGGAGTAGAACAGGAAATTGATAGAGATTATGCCATAGCATATGTAAATATTGATACATTAGTTATAAATTATAATTTATTTATTGATAGAAATGAGGACTTAACTCAAAAGAGAAATGAATCGGAAGCTGAGTTGCAAATTCAGTCAAAAAGTTTTGAAAAAGAAGTTCGTGATTTTCAAGATAAAGTTGGTAAAGGTTTAATTACCAGAACTAAAGCTCAGCAGTTACAACAAGAACTAGGTCAAAAAGAGCAACAGTTATATGCTATGAGAGATAATTTAGCGAGGCAATTATCTGAAGAAGAGCAGGTAATGTATCGTCAGGTGCTTAGTGAAGTAATGGATTATCTTGAAGAATACAATACAGAATATAACTATAAGTATATTTTTAGTAATTCTTTTGGAGGTCAGTTATTGTATACAGATAAAAGCCTGAATATTACGAATGATGTTCTTATTGGCTTAAATGAAACTTACGTAAAAGACAAAGAATAAATTTCTCTTAAAATGGGATTTGCTGATTTTTACTTTGAAAGACAAAAGGATATTCAAGTAAAAATTGAAGTCAAACCCAATAACGATCTTAAATATATTGTAGTTATTCCATGTTATTATGAGTTTGATATAATAGCAACATTAGAATCAATATGGAATAGCGAAAGGCCGAAATCTTCTGTAGAAGTAGTTATTATAATAAATTCATCAGAAGATTGCGAAGAGAAGGTATTCGAACAAAATAAAAAAACATATAACGAAGTAAAGAATTGGATTGCTCAGCATGAAGATTCTTTACTTCGTTTTTTTGTTTTAAACGAAGTAAATTTACCCAGAAAATTTGCAGGTGCGGGTTTAGCTCGGAAAATTGGAATGGATCAAGCTGTATGGCGGTTTAACACATTAAATCAGGATAGAGGTATTGTCATTTCACTTGATGCTGATTCGATAATAAAAGAAAATTACTTCACTGAATTAGAAAAGCACTTCGAACAATTCCCAAAAACGAATGCTGCAACAATTTATTTTGAACATCCAATTGAGGGTAATGAATTTGAACAGGTAATTTATGAAGCAATCATTACATATGAATTGTATCTGAGATATTACAAACAAGCGTTAAAATATACAGGGTTTCCATATTCAATGCATACAGTAGGCTCTTGTTTTGCAATTAATGCAATGGCTTATGCTAAGCAAGGTGGTATGAACAGGAAAAAAGCGGGAGAGGATTTTTATTTATTGCATAAGGTTTTTCCCTTGGGGCATTATTACGAGATTAATACAACATGTGTTTATCCATCACCAAGAACATCCGATAGAGTTCCTTTTGGAACAGGACCAATGGTTAAATCAATAATTGAATCAACCGAGGAAGTTTTTTTAACATATAATATAGATTCTTTTTTAGAGCTTAAAAGCTTATTTAAGCTAAGTGATGATTTATTTAAAATATCCTTGGAAGAGTTTGATGTACTCTTGAAAACACTACCTGAATGTATTAGAGAATTTTTAAAGAAGAATGATTTTTTTAATGCGATACAAGAAATAAATAATAACAGTTCCAAAATTGAAACCTTTACAAAACGGCTTTTCGACTGGTTTAATGCGTTTCGAATACTGAAATATTTAAATTTTGCACACGAAAGTTATTATCAGAAGCAAGCTTTGTTGACTGAAGCTGAAAAGTTTGTAGAATTGCTTAACCTTAAGAATGATAATATAAAAACATATAAAAATTATTTGGAGCTGTTTCGAAAGTTAGAAAGACAATTTTAATCCACTTCAACAATAACAAAAATATCTTCGTTATCTTTTTTCATAAGATACTGCTCGCGAGCAAATTTTTCCATATTTTTATTATTGGTTTTAAGTTGTTCAAGTCGTTTCGAATCCTTGTCGATTCGTTCAATGTAGTAACATTTATCTTTTTCTAATTGGCGAAGATGTCTTAGTTCCTTTGCCCTGTCAATAAGATTATTGTGATCGAAAAATAAAAGCCAAATGATAAAAATGAGTATTGTAAGAATAAATTTATTCTTTACATAGGGAAGCATTTTCTTCCATATTTTTAATGACGTACTCATTCTGCAATATTAAGTGAATTTAGATATTTAGCAAAAAATACGATAAGGAAAGTATTAACAATAATTAGTTAGAAGTTGAAAGTTTAGATTTGAAAGGTTTAAGAATGTGAATAATTATTTTTTGCCATTATTAATTAAATTACCCTCCGCTTACCAAATGAAGAACTGTAACATCATCACCCTCATTTATTTCAAAACTAGAGTATTCATCTTTTTTTACTAATTTCCCGTTCACTTTTATAACCAGCATCTTAAAGGTGAAGTTTTTAATTTCAAGCAGTTGTGAAATTGTAATTATTTTTTGAGTAAAAGATTCTGGTCTGTTATTTAATGTAATATTCATAATTTAATATTCTTTGCTTTTGCTATTTATGGACTAAAGCCTCTTTGTTATTATTAAAATGTGCTAAGCGGCTCAAAATATTAGATTGTGATAATCATCTATTTTTATGAGCTGCTTTTTAATAAACCCGCTAAGCACCTATAACTTTTCACTTAATAAAATTTCTAAAACAGTATTGGCTTGCATATTCGCAACCATTCCAACTCTGGGTGCCAAAGGAGGGTTTTCATCAGCAACTTCTGATATTTCGTCGCCACAAATATATAAATTTTCGGATTGGCGATACTTTATGATATTATTTTGTCCCCAACCAGCCATACCTAAGCCCAACACAATTGGCTTTTCCGGTAATTCAGACAAACAAGTTTCTATTAGCATTTTTTTCATTTCGGCTAAATCAAATGCTTCTACAATAACATCACAATCTTTGTATAAATCAACAATATTTGTTTCATTAAGCTTAATGAAATTATCAATAATATTTATTTCCGGATTAATTCTTTGAATATTTTCTTTTAAAGCATCCACTTTTTTCATTCCTATCTGGTCTTTAAAGAAATACTGACGGTTCAGATTTGATTCATAAACGATATCAAAATCAGATATTATCAATGTTCCGATTCCGGTTCTTGCCAATGCAACAGCACAATTAGATCCTAATCCGCCTACACCTGCAATCCCAACAGTATAATTTTTTAATTTAGATTTAATTTCTTCAAATGTCATAATTCGTAATTCTAAATTTGTCATTCGCAATTCAAAAAAACTTTATTCATAAATGGTAAAAACTGTTTTGTGCCTCCACCATGCTCAATAATTTTAATTGTGTTAACATCATTGTGTTCAAAGATAGAACCAAAAAGGAATTTAATATTACGATATTGGAACATTTCTTCATTTAAAATAGTAGATGGTCCTAAAGTATATATATCGCAATTGTCTTTAGTTGCGTTTATTATATCTAAAAAAGTATTATTAAATACTGAAGTTGATGATAATATTAAAGCATCAGCTTTAGCAATTTCTGATAACTGCTTTGACATGTCTGTTAATTTGTCATCCTGAACAGCTTTATCAAATATTTTCAAATTAATTTTTTCTGTTTCAAACTTCTTAACTAATGATTGAAAAAATCCAATCATTACAATTTTTTTGTATTTTTTGAAATCAATCTTATCAAAAATATCTATAGTAGAATCATATTGATTATTATAATTGAAAGAAGCATTATAATATGCATTTAAAACAATTCGATGCTGTAAATTTTTTAAATCAGGGAATCTTAAATCTTTGATGTCAACATTAACATAATTGTCGAGTGTAGCACAAACACCAACTTGGTCATTTTTCAATAAAACTGCTACATATTTTTCTCCACAAACAATTTGATTTATACTCTGTAAATCAATTCCATATTCTTCGAAAAAGTGTTCAATAGGTTCTTGCATATTCTAAATTTATTAAATGCTAAAATATTTAACAAATTTACAATTATTATTTTCAAAGTTTTAATACTATAAGACTCTCATATTCAAAGATGTAATAAAACACTTAATAATCATTGCGATATGCATAACTTAACATATTGATTTAAGTCATATTATACTTTTACTACACACTATATTTTTATACTTTTGAATCGCTAAAAATCGAAGTAAACTTTAAGAAGAATAGATATGGATATTAACGAAATGAAAAAGAAGCATAAATTGTTAAAGGAGTATAAATACGATATTACTCCATTAGACAGGGGTGCTACAGATAAAACTTTGTATGTTAATTTATCTGATAATGTAATTAAAGAAAAAGCTGTTACGCCTTTAATGAAAGAGAAATTTATTGGAGGAAAAGGTTATGGCTTGAAGTTGTTGTGGGATGCTACAACACCTGAAACCAAGTGGGATGATCCTGAAAATGAGATTATAATTTCTTCAGGCCCAATTGGAGGAATTACTCAGTATTCAGGTACCGGGAAATCTTTGGTTGTTACATTATC
>WTBR01000216.1 GCA_013138975.1 Bacteroidales bacterium | reverse complement strand
CTAATAGGATTTTTCGATTCTACAGGTAATTTTATCGATTATCATAAACAAAATCATGAATTTGAATGTATTCGTAATTTTTTAATAGAATAACATTTCAGGCCTTAAGGTTTTAAAAACCTTAAGGCCTGCTAAATATTAAAAAACTCCTGATAATTAAACTATCAGGAGTATCTTTTATCACATGTTATTGATAAAAAGAGGGAAAATACATTAGAGCATTTAAATAAGTATTTACCTGTAGATTTAAATATTTTTCTTTTTTAAATCATCAATATCACCTTAAATTTGAATAAGTTCATATTTCTTTAAAACGTTAGAACTTTTGTTTTCAAAATGTTCGGCTTAGGTTAAATTTAATATTAATAAAATGGAGTACTAATCAAAATCTTTATAATCTGGAATTCCTTGTCCACCTCTGATTTGCAATAATTCGTTAAGTTGAAGTTTTTGAATTTTGATAAATTTTTGATTTTTTTTCTGCTTGTTTTGTTTTCTTGTTTTCATAACTTGTGAGATTTAAATTAAAAAATTAGATTTATAAGTTTTCTCATACCTTTACCTTTATAAAATAGTATGAACATGGTAAAAATACAATTTAAAGCCCTGATTTTCAAAAGCTGTCCTTTGCTGTTACTTATGTTTTTAGTTTCCCCAACAATAAAAGCTCAATTGCTTGCAGATACTAATGATGTTAAAATTTTATACGTTAATGCTAAAGTTTTGTATACTGCAGGTGATTTTGATAGAGCCGTAAAAGATTTAAATGAAATTCTTTTATTAAAGAATAAAATGCATATTGATACAGAACCTGAATACTTTAAGGTTTATAATCGTTTAGGATCAGTTTATAGCAAGCAGGGGAATCTACAAAAAGCAATTGAATATTTTCGGTATGCATTAGAAAATACTACTGATGAGTATAATAAAACATATATGAATGACAATATTGCAATTATTTATTCTTTAACTGGCGATTATACTAAGGCGATTTATTATTTAGAAAACTCTTTAGCTATATTAGGAAAAAGCGACAATGAAAGAAAATACATTGACATTGTTGATAATTACAATAATCAGGGACTTGCTTATCTAAATTCAGACCAAATAAAATTGGCTTTGGAAAAATTCCTAAAGAGTATACAAATTGCAGAAGAAAATCAAATTAATGTTAGTGGAAATAAATTTAATAATTGTGGTCTTGCTTATCAGGCATTGGATAGTTTAAGCAAAGCTGATTTCTACTTTAAGGAAGCTATAAATACTTACATTCGTAATTATAACAAAAATCATTACATGACAGCAATGGCATATATGAATCATGCACTTTTTTATGCTGAAATTGGAGAATTTAATAAAAGCGAACAACTTTACTTAAAAGCATATGAAATTTTTATTAATAGCGTGGGAAAGAAACACTTGCACACTTCATATTGCCTTTTAAATATAGGTGAATTATACGTTAAAAAAGAAAATTATAAGGAAGCATTAAACTATTACCAAAAATCACTGGCATCAAAAATTAACAATTTTAACGATAATTCTATCTACGCAAATCCAAGTACGAATGTATTTCCCGATCTCGATTTGCTCGATGTTTTAAAAGGAAAAGCCCATGCCTTAGAAATGTTGGCAACACAGCAAAACAAGGAAAGCAACCTTAAAGCAGCACTTTCTACCCTTGAACTTACGATTGGTTTTATTGAGCAACTCAGGATGGGATATTTATATGAAAATTCGAAACTGGTATTGGCAGAAAAGGAATATGAAACCTATATGTCTATTATTAAAATTGCTTACGAACTTTTAAACATTACCGGGAATAAGGATTATATTAATGTTGCCTTTAAATATTCTGAGCGTAGCAAATATGCCATATTAAGGGAGTCTATTAATGAAGAATCAGCCAGAAATATTGCTTCCATTCCTGAAAATATCCAAAAACAAGAGGAAGAAATAAAAGAACAAATCGGTAATATCAGGTTACAGATAGAAAACGAAAACAAGCTTGTAAACCCCGACAGCTTTAAACAAAATGAATTAAAAGAAAAGCTTTTTCGCTTAACACAATCACGAGAGAAAATAATTGGGAAGTTTGAACAAAATTACCCGGAATACTATAAGCGTAAGTACGAAAATAAAGTTGTTGATATTGGCGAACTCCAACAGAATATTTTAGATAAAGAAGCTGTAATTAGCTACGAAATAAGCGACAGCACATTATATACCTTTTTAATCACAAGAAACGATTATAACTTATCGGGGGTAAAAATCGACAGTTCCTTTTATTTCTGGTTGAATACCTATACAGAATTGCTACATGGCGAATACTTAAATAATTATGTCAATTTTAAAAAGGCATCGTTTGAATTATATAGAATGCTAATTCAGCCAATGATCCCTTTTATAAAAGATAAAAACTTATTAATAATCCCTAATAATGATTTGTCATTAATGGCGTTTGAATCTTTAATAGAAAAACCATATTCTGAAAATAATGGTACTGATGACAAAACAGAACCCTATTTAATTAGAAAATTTCCTATTGGTTATGCCTATTCTGCGACTCTTTATGTTGATTCAAAACAAAAAAAGAAAAAATGGAATCCAAAGTTTCTTGCATTTGCACCAGATTATAAAAATTCGAGAGACCAATTTGATTATTTGCCCTCGGTGTCAAAAAATTTAAGAAAAATATCGTGGATAAGCTTAGGAAAAATATTTACCAAGGAAAAAGCCACTGAGTATAACTTGAAAAAACATGCAAAAAACTATGGTATTATTCATTTATACGCACATGGAAGCGAAAACATAAAGAATCCCGGTTTATCAAAAATGTACTTGTCGTACAAAGATGATACCATAGAAGATGGCTATTTACATGCATATGAAATAGATGAACTGGAATTAAATTCAGAACTTATTGTGTTGGCTTCCTGCCATTCAGGTTCAGGTAATATAAGTAAAGGAGAGGGTGTTTTAAGTATTGGGCGCAATTTTATGAATTCAGGCAATAAATCCATAGTAATGTCATTATGGTTAGCTTACTATAAGCCATCCTTGTATGAATTAAAAGAATTTTACAAATATTTGGTCATGGGCAAACGTAAAGATGAAGCAATGCGCATGGCTAAATTGAACTATCTTGAATCAAGTTATCTTCTTGGAGCAAGTCCGAAATATTGGTCAAGTCTAGTCGTTTACGGGAATCAAGAACCCATATACAAAGGTTTTATTGCAAAAAAGATAATCTGGTTTTCCATTATTATTTTATTGGTATTAGCAAGTGTATTTCTGTTTTGGAAGAAATTTAAAGCCAAAAGATAAGATTTCCAATCCTATTTTTAAGTAAATAATATGTAACTAATCAGTGTGACTTAAACTAATAATTGCCACAGATTCTCAGATTTTTAATGAATACTAATACCGTTTACTTATCAAAATACGCTTTATACATAAAACAACTTGATAAAGTATCGGCATTAACTCCCGAAGTAAATTCGAACCAGGCTATTGTAAATATTTAAAAGCACTTTCAGCGCATTTAAATATACAATTGGTATAATTGGTATAAGTAAATAATACATTGAATATGCCTTAGCAATGCATAAAAAAAAGAAGTTAAGATTTTATCTCTCAACTTCTTTTTTAGCCATGTATAATAATTATTTACTTCGGGATGTGCTATTCTATTTTTTTAATTTTTTCAAAAGCTCTTTTGCTTCCTTATAAAAATAAGTGTTATTATTGGTGATTTTTTCTAACTGTTCAATAGCTTGTTCATTTTTACCTGTCTTCAAATAACAAAGGCTCAAATACCAATTGTTTATAAATTGAATAGATTTATATGTTTTAGCATTTTGAAGCTGTTTAAGTTTCTCAATAGCTTCATCGCACCTTTCTAATTCCATTAATGCTAATCCTTGGTACAGTAACTTTTCAGATTCTATTGTTACAGAGTTTGAGGAATCATCTAATAGCATTAATACTAAGTCGTACTTTTTATTTGAATATTGTTTTTTTGCATCAAAAAGTACAGAATTGCTATAATATTGATCATCATCATTATTGAAGGGTTCAAAGTATTTTGCATACAGTCTGTTTTCCAATGAACCCCTATTGTTCAAATATGTATTTACCCCACTTAAACCAATTGTAATAATAATTGATGCAGCAGCTACCCATTTGCCAATACTCAATATACCGGGTTTCAATTTTATTACTGGTGCAACATCCTTAATCGAGCTTACTTCATCTTCTATTCTATCGGCTTCATCATTATGAATAGCATCATAAAGTTCAGCATGTATATCATTAATTTGTTTCTTAAGACCTATTTCTAGAAACTCGATAACATCTTTATTCAATTCAAAATGTTCGTATAACCTTGAATCCATTTTTATTAGTTCTTCTATTTCGCAACGTTCCCCAATATCCATTTCATCATCAATATACCTTTCTACATCGTATTTTCTTTTTTCAAATAAATATCTCTCTTTAGTTACCGGGTTTGTATTTATTGCTTCGCTTATCTTTTTATGTTCTTCTTCAGTAAGATCGTTTAAAACGAAATTAACAAGCTGTTCATTTGTAATTGGGATTTGCTTTAGGCTTATTGATTCATCTTGTTCTTCTTCAATAACACCATCATTCAACTCAAAATGGTCAAATAATCTTGAATCCATTTTTAAACGCTCTTCAGTTTCGCAACGTTCCCCAATATCCATTTTATCATCAATATACTTTTCTACATCGTGTTTTCTCTTTTCAAATAAATATCTCTCTTTAATAGCTGTTTTTGTATTAATTGCTTCGCTTATCTTTTTACGTTCTTGGTCATTAACATCGTTTAAAACAAAATTAACAAGCTGTTCTTCTGTAATGGCGAAATGCTTAAGGTTTATTGATACATTTTGTTCTTTGTCATTAAGATCTTTAATCGACTCACAATATTCATATAACCTTGAATTTATTTTTAAAAGTTCTTCAATTTCGCAACTTTCCCCAAAATCCATTTTATCATCAAGATACCTTTCCACATCGAATTTTCTCTTTTCAAATAAATATCTCTCTTTAGTTAAGGAGTTTGTATTAATTGCTTCGCTTATCTTTTTATATTCTTTTTCATAAACATCGTTTAAAATAAAATTAACAAGCTGTTCATTTGTAATGGCGATTTGCAAAAAGTTTATTGATACATCTTTTTCTACTTCATCAATTGGTTCGGTATTCAACTCAAAATGATCATATAATCTTGAATCCATTTTTATTAGTTCTTCAATCTCGCAACTTTCCCCAATATCCATTTCATCATTAACATACCTTTCTACATCGATTTTTCTCTTTTCGTATAAATATCTCTCTTTCGTTACCGGATTTGTATTAATTGCTTCGGTAATATTTTTACGTTCTTCTTCATTAACATCGTTAAAAACGAAATTAACAAGCTGTTCTTTTGTAATGGAAGTATGCATAAGTTTTATTAAAAAAATGTTTTGTTTCGCAATTTAAGATTATTAATCCACAAAACAACCTTGGGTTTGTTAATTTTTAGTTAAAAAAAATATAAAGTCTTAAAGTAGAACTAAATGCTTAATTTTTCCCATATTGTTTAAATTAGACCTATCAAAACTACTACATATATTTGAAAATTAAAAACACATACTTGTAAATAAAACATCCCTTTGATAAAGCTTTTGCTTGAAAATAAAAACATCAAGGGGTTTTGTTTAATTCTGTGGTATTGTTAAAAGAGAGAGAGATAGCAAATATTGTTACCCCGATTAAGAGCACCAGGAATTTATCTTATTCGCCTAGCCGCTTCTCAGACCTAACAAGTCCATATAAGAACATTAAATTTTATTTGCCTAACCGCTTCAAGCGGCTTGGCGAATTCAATATGTTTATGCAGTTCGCTTATAATTTTTAAGTATAGCAAAAAACATGTTTAAAATCCCTTGTAAAAAATCCATTTTCTAAGCAAATTGTTTTTTATGGGTCAATAATTGTCGTTTGTCTATATTTAAACGCCGTTCATCAAACAATAACTAAGGAATTGCATGGTAAAGTTAAAATAGAAAAGTGCTGTATTATTAGAATGTATCAAGCAGAATATTTTATTTCTTCGTTAATAAATCGATTATATGCTTGAAAGTATTTTCGTGTATCATTCTCATTCAAGCATTTTACTGTGTCGTCTGCTATATTTGCACATAACAGTCGTCACACACCATGTGGTTTGGGTTTCCAGAGCTCTAAATTGTGAGACCAATAATTGAAACCGAAAATAGCAAAACATAGTCAAACCGCCATCAACCCCAATATTACTGGTGATGTGATCTTACAAATTGGGCACAAACGATAAGTCTTGTCAAGTTTGTAAATAAGTTAACTATGAAAAACTAAAAAACATTTTTTTAGGGATGGAATTTTTATCGCCCAAAGGGCAAAAAACGGATGATCTTACAAGCCCTTTGGGAATTGAATTGTAGGCAAATGCAAGAAAAATTACAAATGCGCTTCCAAAAAACATGTAAAAGAGAATTTTGTTGTCGAAAACATTCAACAATCATATTAATTTTTTGAATCACAGTGGTTTTATCAGTGTTTTATTTTTTTACTATAGCATATATTTGATGACTAATTCTTATTTTAAATACATACATTAGCAATTCTAATTTTTCATAAGCATTAAGCCTAAAAAATCCAATGAGAATCAAAATTACCTTAATTACATTTACACTTCTGTTAACATTTAGTTGTTTCACTTTTGCTCAAATTGAAGCCTTATATTACAGCTGCGATAATTCGCAAAATATTCCTTCAAATAAGCCAATAACAATTATTTATCCTTCGGAAATAACAGATACCAGTGGACTAGATTTAAATGTTATTAATCTTTCCAAATACATTGTATTTGAAACGGAAGAGAACGCAGTTGCCTTCTCAGCGTTTAACGATAAGCCAAACCAGCTTACGATTATCCCACATAACGATATGCTTGGAGGTCAAATATATAACATTAGTGTAAGCCCTCTTAAATTCAAAGAAAGTGGCGAACTTACGGAGTCTTTTCAATGCAGGTTTAATATTAATAGATATACACAAGAACAAACTGTTGAAACTGCGTATATGACTTCTTTTGGTAATTTAATATCAAGTTTTGCCAATGGATTATACCCAATTGACACATTAACTAAATTGGAGTCATATCTACTTCCTGAGAATTTATCCTTTTTAAATCTGGGATCAAATCAGGCTGCAAGGATGAGAGCTATAGCACCTATTTTTGATGTTATGGCGCGTAAGCCAGAATTGCAAGAAGAAATACTAGCTCAATCGATCAACTCACTTGGTTTGATTGATGAAATAGGAACCTTATCAGCAGAAGCCGAAGCTGAGCGTATGATATCTCTAGCATATCTTTTTATGGCAACATCACGCCAGCCTGAAATTGCAGATACCTTAAATCTTTTAGCGGATAAACTATTGGGTATTCCCGAAGATTTCTCAACACTAAGCGACAAAGCCAAAGTAACAAGAATGCAGTCATTAAGCATGATTTTTGATGCAATTGCACGCCAACCTGAAGCCTTTCGCACAATCCTAAATCAGGGGCTACGTTATCATGGAGCAATACAATTATTGGGCAATACAAGCTCAGAAGCTGAAGGAGCGAGAATGCGATCTTTTGCTTATATGTTTAGTGCAATTGCACGTCAACCGGAAGCCTTAGATAGTTTAATACTTGCAGCAGATACTCTTTTAGGTGTTCCTGATGATTTTACACAATTTGACGATCAGGTTTTAGCCATGCGAATGCAAGCTTTGGCTTTAATATTTGATGCCTCAGCAAGGCAACCGGAAATGGCAGACGCAATGCTCCAGCAGGCCGTTCGCTATATGGGATCTTATACCGATCTGAATCCTTTAGATTCAATTTCTGAATCAATGAGGATGTATTCATTAAGAAATTTATGGCAAGGCATAGCTCGTCAACCTGAAGCTTCAGAGATAATGTGCAGTATGGTTGATACCTTGATGGGTATACCTGAAGATTTTTCTGCTTTAAGTAATTTTGGAAAAGAAGGAAGAATAAAGGGGCTTGCTTCACTTTTTGAGTCTATGGCCAGGCAGCCCGAAGTTTCAGATACTTTAATAAGTAAGGCTATTCATTATTGTGGTTCTGCAGAACAAGTAGGAAAATTACCGGAAAGAGCACTTTCTTACGGGATGTACGTATACGGATCTGCATTTGAATCAATTGCTCGTCAGCCAGGAATATGGAAAAAACAGGAATTAGCCATGGATACATTATTGGGAATCCATAATGATTATTCATCTTTTACAAATTATATTCACGAAGGAAGAGTAAGAGCTATTGAAATGTTATTTAAAGCTATTAGTCGTCAACCAAGTTATTGTGATACTTTAACAATGCTTGCGGAAAAATATTTAGGAACTAACGAGCAGTTTTCATCTATTCCCGATCAGTCACGATTTTATGCTATCGGATCACTAATCGAAAGTATGTTACTTAATTTTGAATATGCAGATACTTTAGATTTAGCAGCAGAACGATTAATTGGTGTGCCAGAAGATTTTAACACTTTGAGTGATGAAGGAATATATATGAGATTTATGGCTCTTAATGGATTTTTGCGAATGTATCCTTCTGATCCTGACATCTTGGACTATACCACGAATATACTGTATAAATATGTAGGGAAATGGGAGCAAATAAACAAGGAAAACGAATTTTCAGAATTGGCTCGTATAGATGCTTTCCGCTATTTAATTTACGAAATTTATAATGAACCAAGCAAAACAAGCGAGTATTTAGATCTTTTTGAGAATCTTTTGGGCATAAGTGAGTTTTCAAATTTACATGAGAGTGTTAAACCTAAAAGACATCAAGCATTATTGGAATTCTATTTATGGTATAACAGCAGTATTGATGATACCACTTCGGATAGTTTATATAAAGCATCTAAAAAGATTCTAGGAACAAATACAGATTTCCCTATAGAAACATGGGAAGAAGCCGAGATGCGAATGGAAGCATTAAGTTATTTGTTTAGAGAATTTAGTAATTCAGGAGGATTTATCAAAACTGAGCCTAAGCTTAATGTATTAGGTCAAAATAAGCATGATAAAAATATTTTTAAAGGAGCACAAACAGGTTTTTTTGAGCAAAATAGTTTTGATGAAGTTGAAACAACAAAAGATGTAGGCAAGATTGCTGGATCATCAATTAATGCTGAATCATTAGAAAAATTAGTCGGTGTAATTGAAGAATTTTCTGGAAATGCTGATTTCAGTTTGGGATCGAATAGTAAAATTGATTATTATAGGCAATTAGCAGATGGACACTTAACAAGCTGGCTAAAATCAAATGAGATTCATGATACTTTAATTGCAGATGCACGCGAACGCATCTTAGGTCTATATACTCCTGAGACACCTGTATTATTCGGGGCTCCTTCGCATAGTTCTGTTAATGTTCCTGTTGATTATAAGATGCATTTACTTTTTACAGATATTATGTATGCATATGATTCTACATTAATTAGTACTGCTGTATTTAAAGATTCAATAAAACTGGTAACAATTGATAACGAACCTGTTCCATTCAGTTTAGAAGTTAATTCGAATAATCGTACGATAAATATTGTACCATCCGAAGAATTAATACATGGAATGCAATATAAATTAATCGTTCCTGAATGCTTTATCAATTTTGATGATTCTATTGCAAACTCTATTGCAAATCAGTTTAAAGTAGAAAAAGCAACATTAAAAGTGATAGCAGAAGATAAAGAAATGAATGAAGGAGATGCTATTCCTGAATTAACTATGATATTCGAAGGTTTTGTTGATGAGGATTCAGAGGAAAATATTACAAAACCTGAAATTGCTACAGAAGCAACATCAACGAGTTCACCAGGGATTTATCCTATTGTACTTTCAGTCGTTAGTAGCGATAAATATAATTTTGAATTTGTAAATGGTTCATTAAACATTATTGAAACTACGGGTATTGATTTTGAAAATGACAATTCCGACGTGAAGATATTTCCAAATCCTGTATCTAATAAACTGTATTTTAAATCGATGAAAGAAGATTTGCGGATTACTGATATAGAAATAATTAATCAGCAAGGTCAAGTGGTATTAAAGCAATATGTAGAAGACAACAAATCAAATATTAATATTTCGACACTTCAAAGTGGTTTCTATATTGTATTGTTTAAAATAGATGATAAATCCACCATTTCATGTAAAATAATGAAACAATAATAAATATACTAATAAGTATATGAGTTTGATTATTGACCCTGTTGATGCATTATTATCAAATTATGATTACAGTGTAGAAATTGATGTAATTTATGAGAATAATTCTCAATCGTTTAGTAATACCAACCTAAGTTAGCAAATTATTATATTTTAGTACAAATTAAGGAAAGAACAAAAAGAGGAATAAGGTTTTTAATACCAATGAGACAACGATCTCGATTTAATTGATAATCCCCTCTTT
>WTBR01000115.1 GCA_013138975.1 Bacteroidales bacterium | reverse complement strand
TAAAATTTATCGTGTTTGCTCTATGTATGTGTAGATAATACTCCCCTCCCTTAACAAATTTGTTTTGTTCTTCGTGGATAACGAATTACCAACTTGATATGGAAATCAATTCTAAATGCCCAATTTGTAACATTGGGTCTTACAGTATGCGGGGTTTTTATGGTTATTATTCAAATTATGTTATCCCCAGATGACTGTAAATTATAAATCGAAGCAGTTCGGCATTCCGATAGTTATTGGACATTACTTCGTCGTTCTATTTTTGGTAGCATTTGCTACATAATTGCACGTAGCTTGAGGTGATAACTGAGCTATATCGAAGTACTCTCGAAGACTAAATTTCATTATGTTAAAAAATGAAGCTATTTTAAAGGTGATACAAGTTTGCAGAAGATGGAAAACATACTAATAATAGTTTTGAAAACTACAAGAATAAATGCGACGTAGCGAGGTTCCGATGGTTATCGGAAATGCCGAGCAGGGGATTGGTCATATCGAGATTTTAGATATTCAATGATCGGTATTTTTTATGCGCTATTAATGTTCAGTGATTCAAGAAAAAAAGGAATGATGAAGTACAAGTCATCAGCTACACCTGAAAAAAAGCAAAAGCAGATTAATAATATGACTTGGGATTTATATTTTATGATTCAATATTATAGAAGATTACAAAATAAAGGTATTAATGAAGAACACCTACTTGCATCTAATGATAATGTAGTAAGATTTCTTATGAAATCAGTAATTGATGTTAATAACTCTGCTGATATGAATATTGTTAAGAAATATTTATTACCAAAAGATTATGAGCTTCTAGAAATTTATACTAAAACATTCTGCAGGACGGATAAAAGATGTTATCAAGGTGAATCTTGGACTCCTGATTATACGAATAAATTAATTAAGTATTATGAAGACATTCTTTTAAGCTAAACTTGAATTCTACCTTTTTGATACATTATATAATTCCTACATAACAAAAACAAACCAGAACTTTTTATTACTTTTGAATAGAAATATTAAATATTTGCTGAAACAATGAATGTACAACTTTCCGAAGCCGACAAGATAAAAATTCTGAACTCAGATGATATATACAGTATTATGCAACGTGTTCTTTTAAGGGAAAACAAAATTGACCAAGATAGAGAACATTTTTGGGTAATAGGATTAGCAAATAACAACAGGCTTTTGTTTGTAGAACTTATTAGTAAAGGAACTATTAACAAAACACTTGTTGAACCAATGGAAGTTTTTAGCCTTGCTTTACAAAAAAGAGCTGTTAGGATAATGTTGGTTCATAACCACCCCAGCGGAGAATTAAAACCGTCCGCCAGTGACAAAGATATTACAGACAGGCTAATACAAGTAGGCATAATTGTAGAAACACAAGTACTCGACCATTTAATAATATCAGACAAAAGCTACCTCAGTTTTGAAGATACAGGCATTTTGGACGAACTAAAAAAGAGTACCAAGTATGTTCCAAATTATGTTCTTGAGCAAAGGATAAAGAAAGAAGCTGCGGAAATTGCCAAACAAAAAGAAAAGATTGAAATAGCCAAACGACTAAAACGAAAGGGTGTTGATGAAGAAACCATATCACAATCAACAGGGCTTTCACTTGAAGAAGTGAAAAAGTTAAAGGTAAAAAAGGCATTAAGTTAAGAAGGACTGTCAATAATTTGCCCTATCGGGTAATATGGATTCCCAGATGAGCGTAGATAATAAATCGAAGCGGCTCGGCATTCCGATAGTTATCGGACATTACTTCGTCGTTCTATTTTTTGTAGCATTTGCTACATAATTGCAGGTATCGGATGTTAAGCCGAGCAGGGTTTTTAAAGCCGTCATATAACCTAATTCTTTAATTGTTTTTTTCATGTAATCCAAGTCTTCCTCACTTACTAATTCCCGAATATTAAGCTGATAGCCATTGCTTATTAAATGTGCAAGATGAGAATAAATTGTTATTTCCTGCATTCCCCTTATTATGGCTATTTCAGAAATGATTTTTCATGAGGAGTACAAAGGCATAGTTTCTTTGTAAGTATCACCTTGTGTTTTGCCACTCGTAAATTTTTTAATGGCCTCGGTAAATATCCCTGCATATAAATTTGCTTTGTGTTCACCTACTCCTGTTACGTTGAGGAATTCGTCATAAGTGACTGGGAGTATCTCGCACATATCTAATAATGAAGCGTTACCAAAAACAACAAAGGCTGGTTTTTTTATTTTATCGGCTATTTCTTTTCGCAAGGATTTTAAATGCTCAAAAAGAGATTCATCTACTTTAACATTATTCATAATGCCTTTAGGCTTTTCCTTCAGTTTCTCTTGCCTGTCTTTAATGGTTTCTGGCGAAACTAAACGCACTGATCGACTATCAAATAGTACTTGCCTGCTTAATAGATTCAACTTTAAATTGTAATGTTCTTTGTAATCAATTTCGAGGTAACCCTGCTGTATTAACTGCTGAATAAACAATTGCCAACTGAAAAGAGTAATTTGTTTTCCAGCACCAAAAGTCTTTATAGTCTCAAGCTTGTGCTCTAATACGCTTGTAGAATGCGTGCCTTTTAATACATCTATTAATGTGCTAACACTTATAGTCTCTTCTGTTCTATATACAGCAGATAGCGCCATCTGTGCTTCTTTAGTCCCATCGAAATACTTAGGTGGGTTGGCACACACATCGCAATTTTCACAATCGTGTTCAGGTAATTCACTAAAATAGCTTAATAATATTTTTCTCCTGCAAACCTGGGCTTCAGCATATTCTTGCATTCTATTTAATTTCGCCTTTTGAATTTTAGCATAGCCCTGATCTTTAACTTTACTAATAAATCCTAAGTGCGTTTGCACATCGCGGTAGCTATAAAAAAGAATAGCTTCAGCAGGTTGTCCATCTCTTCCAGCACGACCAACTTCTTGATAATAGCTTTCCAGATTACCGGGCATGTTATGATGAATAACAAAACGCACATTCGATTTATCGATACCCATTCCGAAAGCCAGTGTGGCACAAACTATTTTTAAATTGCCCTGAATAAATTCGTCTTGGGTCTTGCTACGCTCATCACTTTTCATTCCAGCATGATAGGCTTTAGCTGAGAAGCCTAATGAATGAATCTGCTGAGCTAATTTTTCGGTTCCAGCTCTACTACTACAGTATATAATTCCGCATTTATTCTGATATCTATGGAGTATTTTCTCAATTTGCTTCCATTTATTTTGTCCAGGAAGAACGGCCAGAGAAAGGTTAGGCCTATCAAAAGAGGAAATAAAATATTTTGCCTCGTTTAAATTCAATAAAAGGCTTATATCACCCCGAACTGCTCTGTCGGCTGTGGCAGTTAATGCGACTACTGGCACAGACTTAAAAACCTGCTTTAATATCGATAATTTCTTGTATTCAGGTCTGAAGTGGTGCCCCCAGCTGCTTACACAATGCGCTTCGTCAATGGCAAATAGCCCTACATTGAGTTGTCCTATATAATCCAAAAAATTTCGTGAGAAAAGGCGTTCCGGAGAAACATATAATAACTTAATACTTCCCTTCTGCAATTCTTCCTTAACCAGACTCTCTTCGTTGGCAAGCATTGACGAATTCAGATAAGCAGCCTTAATCCCATTTGATTGTAAGGCCTGCACCTGGTCTTTCATTAATGCGATTAAAGGAGATATTACCACTGTAAGTCCTCTTCGCATAAGAGCGGGTAACTGATAGCACATAGATTTACCCCCACCAGTAGGCATTAACACCACTGCATCCTTACCATCAATAACGTGCTGTATTATTTCTTTTTGTTGCGGTCTGAAGGTGCTGTAACCAAAATGTTTTTGAAGCAGTTTTTCTGGGCTAAGGTTTTCTAATAATTGCTCTTGTGTACTCATGTCGCAAAGTTACTAAGGCTTTTACTAGGGTGCAACAAGAACTAGATTGAATTATGAAGTAATCGTTTTTTTAAGGATGCGACAGCCTCGGTGCTAACTTATAAAATAGGAGTAATATATTCCCCAGATGAGCGTAGGTTATAAATCGAAGCGGCTCGGCATTCCGATAGTTATCGGACATTACTTCGTCGTTCTATTTTTGGTAGCATTTGCTACATAAATACAGGTAGCGGATGTTTGTTTGCCAGCCCGCTTTTGCTCTAGACTAATTATTAAAATAGATATTTTAATGATATGAAAAACTAAAACTTTTTTTAATTACTTGCTTGTATTTATTTTTAAAACAAATACATTCGCATATCAAATTGAAGCTTTAAAATACTTCTTTAATAATTTCAATAAATATTATGAGAGTAAAAATATCTAGTATAATTGTAAGTCTAACTTTTTCACTTATTTGTCATTATACCTATTCATCGGAACTGGATACAACAAAAATTCTGAAAAAGTATAATCATGGATATATTGTTACTTTAAATGCAGATACAATTAAAGGTTTTGTCAATTATAAAAGTTATTTATACCTAAAATTCATCGATGCGAATGGAAATAAAAACAAATTTACAGCTTCAAAAATAAAAGGCTTTGGCGATTATGATAAAAAGAGAGACATGGAATCTTTTTATATTGATCATCGTGATAATATATATTTTCTCGAAAGAGTTGTTACAGGTTCAATTTCATTATATTTGAACTATGAGAATGTGAATAGCCATTCGTATATAGCTGGTTCAACGGTTGTATTTATTGATAATTTAATCTCAAAAACAATGTATTCTGTATATTATTTTACAAAAGATAGTAAATTGAATTGTATCCCTCAAGCGAATAAACAGTTTATAGAAACAATGTGTGAATATTTAAACGATGATCAAGAATTAATTAATAGAATTAGAACTAATTCGTATAGATTTAAGGATCTTATACAAATTATTAAAGAATACAATTCTAATAAAATAGTATTAAACATTTAATTAAAGTATTGTAATATGGGTACAGGATAAAATTTATCGTGTTTGCTCTATGTATGTGTAGATAATACTCCCCTCCCTTAACAAATTTGTTTTGTTCTTCGTGGATAACGAATTACCAACTTGATATGGAAATCAATTCTAAATGCCCAATTTG
>WTBR01000073.1 GCA_013138975.1 Bacteroidales bacterium | reverse complement strand
GCAAGCTTCAGAATAAATTGTATTTTTACTCATATTATTTAATTTTTCAATTAATAATACGAGCATTACTGCTTTTTAGTAGCACTGCTCAAAAGCTACCCCGCTTCGGCGGGGTTTAGTTCAACATCGGGTCATAAAGCATTCGAGTTTTGGTGTTTTGCATACTTAGTACTATCTTCAACTTTTTCCAACGGGGGGTAGCGAAATAGGGCGAAAACCCGCATGCCGTTTTAAACAATAGCCATGAAGACAACTCTGATAAGTTCATTTTTTATTATTGCTTTTGCAATTAATCTATTCGCACAAGAGAATATTGATTCCAGTGAGACGATATTTTTTGTATTAGAAGACAAACCAATTTTCCCTATTGAATCAATGACATTTTATGAATATTTAGATCAAAATTTGGATTATAATGGTGACGAGAAATATTTCATAGTTATAATTGATATTATGAAAGATGGATCAGTAGGAAATATTGAAATAAAGAAAATAAATGATGAATCATTTTGTAGGAAAGTTAAAGAAGTAATAAAGGTATCTTCACCATGGATACCTGGAAAAATCAGGGAAGAAAATGTTAATATTAGACTTCAGTACGATATATTATTGCCTGTTTTTAAAAGTCTCACTTATGAAAATGCAATTGAGTTAGGAGATAAAAGCTTTCAAGTAAGAGATTTTGCTTCGGCAATAACATATTATAATAGGTCATATTTAATTGAAAAAACTGAAGAAATCAAAAAGAAATTGTCTGAAACATATGTTGAATTAGGGATAGAATATTTGATGCAAAAAGATACAAGTAAAGCATGTTCTTATTTTAGAAAGGCTATTTCAAAATCATCAAATAATGCAAAAGCAAAAAAACATCTTAGAAAATATTGTGATTAGTACTTTGGCTACAGTTTATAACAGCGATTCAAATTTAAGTGGGTAGCTTGGTGGTTTTCAAACTTATTGCTATCTTCAACTTTTTCCAACGAATTCTATGTAGAAAACAAGTATTTTTTTTAACAAAACTGCTTTTAATAAACATCCCCAAATTATCCGTTCAAGATTGAATGCCCATAGCAACGGACGGCATGTCCAACAGAATTCTATCAACAATTTCTAGTGGGATAGGAGGGATTGAAGAATACTGGAATCAAAAGCCTTGTATTCTTGTTTAATAATTTATTTTTATAGCTTGATAGAATTCGAATACCTTAGTACACATTTTAAAACAATGAAAATGCACAGAACGACAGTTTTAGTTTTATTAGGACTTTTAACTATTAACCTAACTTTTGGACAAGACCAAGAAAAGTATTCTTTATTAGTAAAAGAAGCTAAGAATTTTTATGACAATAATGAATACTTAAAATCTGGTCAAAAATATTCAGAAGCTTTTAACTCATTGGATTATAGAAAAAATACAACTGACAGGTATAACGCAGCTTGTTCTTGGGCTTTGGTTAATAAAAATGATTCTTCATTTGTTCAATTATTTCAGATTGCTGAAAATGGGAATTACACAAATCTTAGTCATTTAACAGCGGACACCGATTTGTCAATTTTGCATTCGGACAAACGTTGGGATGAAGTTCTTAATTTAATAAAAGCAAATATTGAAAAGGAAGAAGCTAATTTGGACAAGCCACTCGTTGCAATCTTAGACACAATATACCAAGAAGACCAAGGTTTGAGAAGACAAATCAAAGCTGTAGAGAAAAAATACGGTAAAGATTCTGACGAAATAAAAGCTCATTGGAAAATGATTAGTGAAAAAGACTCAATGAATTTAATCATAATAGAAAAGATACTTGATGAAAGAGGTTGGTTGGGTGCAGATATTATAAGTAAACAAGGAAACAAAACCTTATTTTTGGTTATCCAACATTCTGATCTTGAAACTCAGGTAAAATATCTTCCAATGATGCGAGAAGCTGTAGTAAATGGTAATGCACTCTCAAATAATTTAGCATTACTTGAAGATAGAGTATCCTTAAGGCAAGGAAAAAGGCAGATTTACGGAAGTCAGATTGGGAGAGATGAAAAAGGAGAATATTTTGTAAGACCTTTAATTGAACCCGAAAATGTTAATCAAAGACGCAAAGATGTTGGTTTACATCTTTCAATTGAAGAATATGCAAAACATTGGAATATAACATGGAACGTTGAAAAGCATAAAGAAAGAACGGCTAAAATTGATACTAAATAGAACAAACGTGTACTAAGCATGTATTATAAAACATAAGTGTTTCAAAGTCCCTTGTGTTTCATATACGTAGCTTTTGAACAGGCGGCAATCTGGCAAAAAATGGTTACTTTTCAATTTATTATGTAGAAAACAAGCAATTTTTTTAACAAAACTATTTTAATTAAACATCCACAAATTATCCGTTCAAGATTGAATACCCATAGCAAGGGATGGCATTGTCCAACAGAATTCTATCAACAATTTCTAGTGGGATAGGAGGGATTGAAGAATACTGGAATCAAAAGCCTTGTATTGCTATTTAATAATTCTATTTTTATATAAACAGTTGATAGAATAAATACCAATTAAACATTAAAATGCTCCTTATAACGACAGCAAGGAAACGGTCTTTATTCACTTATATTTCTTCAAAAAATAATTCAATTTGGTTAAATAGTCGTGCCATAACTATTTGCATAATCTAATTAAGAACTTTGGCAAAGTTAGCTTA
>WTBR01000220.1 GCA_013138975.1 Bacteroidales bacterium | reverse complement strand
CTAATGGCTTCTTTCAGATTCCAAATCGCTCTGGACACCCTTGCCAATTGCTAATGTTTCCTATCAACTCGGCACATGCAGAAACTTGCATTCTGCCAGCTTATTACCATGCCCGACATACAAATATAAGTACTTTCTTTGTTTAAAAGAAAGCACTTACTTAATCTGCAACTATTCTACAGTAATTATTTTAACTAATGAATTGTAATTGATTGACATTCTTCTCCTTCAGTGAATATACAAACCTGCATACAAGAAATATTAACTATTGAATCTAAGCAATTTGTTGTATTGACACCTCCTTTTACGTTACTCAGGTTTAAATTAGTAATTGTTTTTTTGTTTAAAACTAATTTGCTGTTTAAACTTTTCTTTTTCATAATAAATTTATTTTAAGTTACCTACTCTATTTAAGGCTTTTCGGTATCCGCCATTAAGCTCAATTTAAAACTTAAAAATAGATTAAGTAGAATCCATGCTATGTTAGATTTTTCAAAAAAAGGTCAAAAAGCAATTTTCGTATCGTTTTTGAGTGTTTTCTTATCAAATTTCGGGATTACCGTATTGTTTTTTTTGATTAAAAATTTACGAAGCAAATGCATACAATATTACATCAGCTCAAATCAAGTTTTAGAGCAACTTATTCATGGATACATCACGAGCATATTGAGAATTATTTGAATAAATTTAGACTCCAAATTAATCTTTCTATCTACAGGAAAATATTTGTCATAGGCTAATAGTGCATATTGTAAAACATGCCCCAGCTAAGCGACATTTACTCGCTATCGCTCATGAGAGAATTTGTAATGGCGCTTTTTTTATTTATTGTAATTGTTATTCAATATAATGTTTGGCATTATAAGTTTTCTAAGAATTAAAATTTGTAGATTTTTCCAATTGATAAAGAGGAATGGCAAATTCCGCTTAGCGAAGTTTAAATATGAAAACCCCTAACTTTATGCATCAAAAAACCGGAAAAGCATGCTTCTCCGGTTTTAAGTGATTTATTTTAAAATCTGTCAAGCTATTTTAGGACGACCCAATTATTTGTAGTTATATTCCGATATCCAACAAACCACGTATTTTCCCAGTGCCTTTGTTGACAAGCTTTTTTATTGTCAATTTCCAATATTCAATTTTTCTAATTTTGTTACAGATACTGGATTGGCTTCAATTTCAACTGCTTTTGATAAATATTCAATTGCTTTGATAGTATCGGATTGAGAAATATAATAATCGCCCATGGAATCATAAGCATTGGCACTATTAGGAAAATTTTTAATGTTTAAATTAAAAAGAGCGTAGGATTTATCGTAAGCTTTATTGTTCATAAACCTATAAGCTAAGTTATTTATTATATATTTCTTATAAAGAACCTTATATCCAAATTTATTCGAGACTTCTTCATAATGAGAAGTTAATAAATCGACTAATTCTTGTGCTGTGGAATTTGATTCAGGATCATAAAACTTGTCCCAATCATTAAACTTTAACCATGAAAACATGAAATGCAGTGCATCATATTCTGCTATAAGTGGAATACTTCCGTGGTTTTCATCATTATAATATTTCCAAGCAAAATTTAATCCATTTTTATTATTTGCAGCTGCGATTTTAGAAAACTGTAATATTGATCGAATATGTAATGTAGCACGAGTTGTATCTTTTTGTACTGTTGTAGTATCCATTCCATTCCTTGCGCTGGCAATAGCAACATAAAGTGATTTATCTTCAAATTTTTCTTGTTCCAAAGCTATAGCAGCCTGTTTCACTAGTTTCTGATCATCCCACCGAAGACTAGGATCAATAGCCACGTAATTATTAAAAATAGTTGGATGATTAATTAAGGTATTTACAACAAATAAACCTCCACGTGAATGACCTACCAAGGTACGATATGGTTCTGTTGGATAATTACTATCCACATAGGGAATTAATTCTTTCTCTAGAAAAGCTGTAAATTTTTCACCTCCACCGGAAGTATTAATACTATCTCCTGTATAGGACGGTGTTAAATCCCTATTTCTATCGGTATTTGGAATACCAACAACAATCATTTCAGGGCAAATCCAATTGCTATTTATTATGCTTAATTGTCTAATCATACCTGTAACCGAGTAAAAATGACCATTGCCATCCAATAAATATAAAACAGGATATTTCTCCAAACTTGATCTTTCAGCACTTTGGGGGATATGAACCCATATTTTTCTTTGTTCTCCTAAGATGTTTGAATAAAGACTATCGATGCTTCCTATAATTATTTGATTCTCGTTTTGAGCAAATAATGTACTGAATGATATTGAAATGAATAAGGATAAAATAATTACTTTTTTCATACTGTTTATAATTTTAGTTATAATCTTTTTATTAATCTAGTCTTACTATTTTATTGGTTAAAAAATGGATATCTTTTAATTGTGTTTATTAATTGGAATATGTATTTACAAGCTTTATGCCGCAGGCTGTAATTTACACATTATAAGGATAATACAATTTTCTATTATTAAAAATACAGAAAGTAAGTGTATTAATACTGAACGGTAACTGTGCGATATTTGCAAACTTAGATTTTCATTTTTTATTCAATTACCCATCTTAAATACTCATCTAATAATCCTGTGAAATTTTCGGCGAAGGAATGACCTAAATCTTTTGTTACAAACATTTTTGTTTGCCCTGAAAGGCTATCTATATTGCTAACTAACTTTTTTTGAGCTTCTAAAGCAAAATCATCAAACAAACTGTTGGTAATTAAAAATTATTTGTTCTTACTTAACTGCACTTGTCAATTTGCAAAATGGATTATGCCAAAACCCTATTACAAACATATTGGTACGCCTACGCTTGCCCAACACACAACCTAAGGCTTACCAAAAAGTTTATATCCAACCTAATATTGTCATTACCGGCAATAAGAATTTACTCCCGGCTAAGGCGTCATTTATAATGACGCTTTTTATATTGATTGTATTTGTAATTCAATATAATGTTTGTCATTATTAATTTTCTAAGAATTAAAATTTGCAGATTTTTCCAATTGATAAAGAGGCTGTCCAAAAAGCTGCTTGTAAAGCAAAAACACTTCGACAAGCTCAGTGTGACAAGCAAATTAATAGAAAGTTGTCATACTGAGCTTGTCGAAGTATAGACGAATTTTAACTTTTTGGGTAGCCCCTTAGTGAAGTAAATTATATATCGAGTTTCTTAATTTCCTTTTTTTCTAACTTGTTTAATGCTTTTGTTTTGCTTTCCTGAGCTCTACCAGCAATAGCTTCTGGTATCATAAACATCTCATATCCTATCTTTTTTCCACTAAGAATAGTTTTTGTGATACACCCTTCTGCCACACGTCCAACTATTACTATTTGATTAATCTTTTTCGTTTTTATAAATTCATTCAATTCATCCGATTCAAAAACATCGCCACTTTCATCTGTAAAAACATTTTGATTTACGATTTTCAGCCTACTATCGAATGGGGTATCTATTTTATCTACACAAATCTTTTTGAAGGAAACATTTAAGAATTTTGAGATAGATTTAGCATAAATTACATTTTCAGGTTCTGTTTCTTCAATTAATTGATTAATTTTTTCAATAATATTAGCGCTGGATTCTTTAGATTTTTGATCTACAGGCTCTTGCATATGCACAACAATTAAAATTTTATCACTTAAAGGATTTGTTTCGGTTTGAGCATTAGCATTTTTAAACATAAGTGTCAGCAATGCATAAAGGGCTATAAGAATTAGGTTCTTTTTCATATGTTCTGTTTTTTGATTATCTAAAAACGAAAATATAAATAAGAAATATATAACACTAATCTCTTAATTAAAATTAGTAATTGTTAACTTTTTTAAACGTTTAAAAATTCTTAAAAAGGAAAGCCTAAACTAAAGTACCATCTCAAGGTGTTATCAAAGTCATTATCGGCAAGCATTAATTGAACCGGGCCAATAAGTAAATCCAATTTAAGTCCGGCACTAACTCCCTTCATATATGATTTAAAAGAACTTTCTTTTACATATTCATAAATTCCATCGGCAGTATCAGAATCTATGCCAATATTAGCATTAACGACGAAATGAATTTTAGAAAACACCTCTATATCTACACCTGAGCGAATTATTGCAACATTTTGTGCCATTATTTCTCCGTAACTTAATCCTGCAAAGGGAATAAAATTGTATCTGCTATCGAAATGAGATCCACCAAGCATATACAATCCGGATAAATTCTTTTCGCTAGAAGTTGTTCCCATTGTAGTACCCATATTAACAACTACTTGTTTTATTGGATTTATATAAAAATCAAGATTTAAATATAATGAATTAAAATCTTTGAGGTTAACAGGAAAAATACTCTCATCAATGGTATAGTCAATTCCATTATTATATTCGGCGATTTGATTAAAACCATACTTGTACTGAATATCGAGTTTTAATCCTTTTTTTGGAAAATACAAATCATCAGTAGTATTTACCTTATAATAAGCGTTATACGCATATGCCGAAACCTGATAATACTCTAATTTTTCTTCGGATATAAATGATTTAAGATTTTCGTATGGCTTAAACCTATTGTATTCGTACGATAGACTTGTACCTATTTGCCTGTTTAATCCTATTGAGTATTTAATTCCAAAACCAACATCGGTAGTTGTACGATCGTATTGTCCCATATCGAAGCTATTAACATAAAACGGCAACTCGGTCAAGTTCCAATTAAAGAAAGTATTAATTATTAATCGTTGATTTGCTCCAAAGTATTTATTTATTTCGAACCTTGCACCTGGGTTTTCGGCAATATTAAGTGTTGCTATAAGATGTGTCGAAGGAATTACAAAATTTCGAAGTGTTAAGTTTGTTGCTACTCCAACGCCCAACATATTATCGAAACTTGGAGCTAAATTTAGAAAGGCTCTTGTTTTTTCTTTTAACTTAAAAATTACATCGTAACTATTGTCAGGGTTCTTTATTAAACGATAAGTTACTTTCTCAAAATATTGAGTACCATAAATCTTATCAATTGCTTCGTTTAACTCTTCATTACTAATGTAATTTCCTTTTACCAGTCCTGATTGCCCTAAAACAAAATCCTTTTGCATAAATCGAGTGTTCTCCACCTCGATCTTGTTTATTAATATCTTCTCGGGCAATTCAATTTTACTTACTGGTTTATATTCTATGGCAAATTTCTCTGCTAAACTTTTTAGTTCCGCTTCTTTCAATCGCGCAGCTTCTTCCCCTTTTAATTCAATCTTTTTTGCTTTTAAGAAATCTGAAGCTCCAAAGCCTTCCAAATCGGGTACAATTAATAAATCTACATCTTGTAGTTGAATTTTCGCATCGTTTATACCACTTAAAGAAGTGGCTCTTGAAAGTAAATCTGTAAGTGAAAATAAATCCTCGGCTGTAACTTCTTCATTAAATCCCACATAAACTCCAATTACATAATCGGCGCCCATTTTACGAACTTCTTCAACAGGAAAATTCTTTGTTACCCCGCCATCAACCAATAAAAGTGTATCAATATCTTTTGGTGCAAAAATACTTGGGATTGACATGCTTGCTCGAATAGTTTCCGCAAGATTCCCCGAATCAAATTCTATTGTTTCTCCACTTATCATATCAACTGCCATACAATGAAAGGGGATTGGAAAATCATCAAAACTTTCTTGCTCTGGTAATGGCCATACCATATCTCCAAAGAAAGATTCCAGTTGCTGTCCTTCAATTAAACCAGAGGGTAACTTAAACTGATAATTTCGAATTGGGAATTTAAAAAGATATCTTTTTGACTCATATTTCTCCTCCATAACAATCTTGTTCAAAGAGATACGATCAGATAACAACTTTTCCCAATCTGCGTTGGCATTCATTTCTGATAATTCATCGGCCGAATATCCTAAGGCATATAATCCACCGATAATACTTCCCATACTTGTTCCTGTAATATAATCGGGACGAATTCCAGCTTCCTCTAAAACCTTTAATACTCCAATATGAGCCAATCCTTTTGCTCCTCCTCCACTTAATACCAATCCGATTTTCGGAGTTTGAATACTATCTTTTCCTTGTGCGTTTATGCGTACCGAATTGCTTAATATTAAAACAATAATTATTATGATATATATCTTTTTCATTTTATTTTGCAATTATAAAAACGTGTAAAACTCTGTTATAGAAGTTGTTTTAAAAATCTTTTTTAAGCTAATGTCTTTTAACGTTAAATTAATTTCTGATGTAAAATTAGTTCTTTCCCTACCATTATTAATATTTAAATCTTTAGAAATTTGCTTTGTAATATTTATTCTAAAATCTATGTTCCTATTTCTTATTTTTAAGCTTATTAGTTGTGGTATATTGGGATAAATATCATTTTCATCAATTTTCCCGGAAATTTCAAGATCAATATCTCTATTATTAAAATCATTCAAATAATTGAATTTTACGCCATCCTTATCGATATTAATCAATTTAGTTTCCATTGTTCCATCTCTTAATAAAGCAATATAGTAAAACCAAACGCTTTCATTTAAAAAACAGTTTCCTGATAAAAATTGTTTAAAATCTACTCCTAAATACTCGTTACCCCATGAGTGATCTAAAGTGCCAACACCGTTTATATTTTCTTCTATTCCGTTTTTATAAAATATGCCTTCAACGCGAGCATGGCTTATCGGGAAGTTCCAAGCTATAAAACGAGTTCCAATAATATTTTTATTTATAATTCCATTTTCTCCGTTTGACCAATCCGGGAATAAAGGAAATAATTTTAAGTGTACACCCTTGTTATTTATTTTTACAAATAACTCATAATAATCACCTCTGTTTTTACACCAATTCCCATCAATTTCAATATTACAATTTTCAGTATCAAACGAAACTTTTTCACTGCCTGCTAATAATGAATTACTAATTTCGCTACCATCTTTATCGATAAATTTAATTTCAACACCAGACTCTACAGGTACTGTAAATGTTTCATTTACAGAAAATTTTATTTTTACAAATTCTCCATTTTCCGTCTTGATATTAAAATTCCAATATTCAAAATCTTCCGTAGGATTAAGTACAGGGAAATGAATTTGGCGTCCTTCAAGTTTATTTTGAATTGCAATATTTTCCATAAGTATTTAAATTATTGCTTAATAATTATCGTCTAACCAATTTTTAAATTCAGTTGCTTTTAAGCGACTAATAAGCACTGAATCTTTAAAGGGATTAACTAAACGAACACTAAGTTTTCCTCCGAAAAATGATTCGAATTTTTGAATGGATTCAATATTTATTATCTGACTTCGGTTGGCTCTAAAAAATATTTCAGGATCAAGCTGTTCTTCTAACTTTTCCATTGTTAAATCCAGAATGTGTTCTTTTGCATCAAAAGTTACAGCAAATGTTATTCGATTTATTGTATAGAAATATGCTATGTCTTTTGTTTCTATCTTAAAGAAAGATGATGATCCTGTGATCAAAAATCTTTTTCTGTAATTTTTTTCTCCACTTTTTAAGGCCTTTAACAAAGTTTCATAATCCGGTTTATCATTTCGTTCTATCTCAAAATAATCAAGTATTTTTTCAGATTTTTTAATTGCTCCTGACAATTTCTCTTCACTTATTGGTTTTAGTAAATAATCAATACTATTTACCTTAAAAGCTTGTATAGCATATTCGTCGTAAGCAGTAGTAAAAATGATCATACTTTCAATCTTTACTTTTTCAAAAATTGAAAAACATATACCATCAGTAAGCTGAATATCCATAAAGATCAACTCAGGTTGTTCATTTTTTTCAAACCATTCAATGGACTGTTTTACACTTTCCAGGGCTCCAGCTATTTCCCAATCAGGACGAAGTTTGTTAATCATCCCTTTTAGCATTTTATAATTATGCTGTTCATCTTCAATTATAACTACTCTCATTTCTTTTGTTTTTGTAATTACAATAATGGCACTTTCACCATGAAATAATCATCTCCTTGCTCAACAATAACATCTTCACTTTCCAACAATTCGTAACGTTTTACTAAATTACTTAATCCTGTTTTTGTAGAATATGACGACTCTTTTAATTGAAGATTATTCTTAACAATTACATAATTATTATCGGAAGATATTTCAAGCAACAGGGGATTCTCCTTACTTACAATATTATGTTTTATTGCATTTTCTACCAATAACTGTAAGCTTAAAGGAGCAATGTTTTTTTCTATGCCCTCTTTGTCTATCATAAATTGAACATCAATTCCGTTTCCTAATCTTTCTTTATGAAGGGCTATATAACTATCAATAAATTGTAATTCATCTTTAAATTCAACCAATACTTTATCTTTACTTTTTAATACATAGCGATAAACATCGGTGAAATTTTGAGTAAAGCTTACTGCGGTTTCTTGATCATATATTATCAATGATTTTAGAACACTTAAATTATTAAATAAAAAGTGTGGGTTTATTTGATCTTGAAGAACTGTATAATCCATACGTAATTTCTCCTCTTTCATAGCATCAATTCTCTTCTGTGCATAAACCCACTTATCCATAAATCTTATTAAGATTAAACTTGTAGTCATCATATTAACAAAAATTAATCCCATAGCCACTGCTAACAAGAATGGTGCTTTGCCTACCTGCTCGTATTCAGGGAAAAGTAATTTTGTAAGTTGAAAAACAGCAACAATTAATGTAATACCTGCAAATGAATGTGTCGCCAATCGAAGCTTTATTTTCTCTGGAATTGGCAAGAACTTTTCAAGTATCATATCAAAAATTATATTCGCCTCGCCTAATAAATTAAATGCAAAAATGATAAATAGATAATCTTTTAAACGGGGCCTCATCTCGTCAAGTTCTGGCAGCGGATCTACAACAAGCATTATAAATCGAATGGCTAAAATTCCTGCTAGACTTACCACTGCAAATCTAATTAACATTGACAGTGGACTATAACTCGGTAATTTTGTAACAAATTCTTTATTTAGAAATTTTTTTTTGCTGTCTTTCATATACTTCGATTTTCTCCAAAATTACATTTAACTCGCAATTTATAAAAATTACTCTGCGATTTACAATTTTAAATTCCCGGTAACCTTTTGCCAAGTTGTTTGTAAAATTTCGAATTTAGCCAATGCATTAATTAATTGAGAATTTGCACTTTGCCATCCTGCTTGAGCATTTAACACATCAGTTGTTGTATTTAATCCTACTTCGAAACTTGCTTTTGTTTCTTCCAGGCTTTCCTGTGCTTCTGCTATATTTTTCTTTGCAATCAAAATAGATTCATATGCTTCTTCAAGCTGAATTTTTACTTGCTGTACTTCCAGACTTATTAAGTCATTTGTATTTTCTAAGCTCATTTGGGCTTGCTTTATTCTTAATTCAGCTGCATCTTGTTTGTGTTTCCCTTGTCCCCATTGAAAAATTGGAATGGAAATTTGACCTGCAAATGATGGACTAAAACTTGGATCTTCAACTAAGTCTTTAACATAATAAGAAGAATAACCTGCACTTATACCAACTTGTGGTAAATAATCTGCCAAAGCAATTTTCTTATCGTATTTTGTAATCTCCACCTGTTTTTCTAAAATAGCTAGTTCATCTCTGTTTGACAATGCTCTACTAACTCCATTTTGGACATCTAGCATTTTAATATCATATGTTAATGAATCTAAAATTTGTATTTCTGAGTTTAAATCCTGTCCCAAGATTTGATTCATATACATTTTTGAAAATCTTAGTCCATTTTTAGCTTTTAATAAGTTTAATTCTGCTTCGTTCTTCTGAACACTAACTTTTAGTTTTTCACTAGCAGGAGTTAAACCCAAATCGTACATCTGAACCATTTGCTCTTCCAATTCTGTGAGCATTTCAATATATTTCTCAGCTAACTTAACATTTGCAGATATTGAAGCAATATTCCAATAAATATTATCTGTTTTCTCAATTATCTCAGAATATTTTAAATTATAGTTATGATCAAAAATCTCAAGTCCGGCATCTGCTTGTTTATTTGCATATCGTATTTTTCCACCAACATATAATGGCTGGGTAACAGTAACTGAGCCATAAATTACAGAAAGATTATCCATCTCTATACCCATTCCCGGAGACCACACATTACTAAGTCCGGTAAACTCTCCATTTAATGCAGCTTCTTCGCTTGCTGCTGTTGGTAAAAATCCACCGGGAATTGAGAAACCCTCAACATCGGGTAAATACATTGCATTTGCACTTGCACTAAAACCTGGTAAATAAGCTGTTCGAGCTGTTTTCTGATTGGCGCGTGCTTCCTGTTTTTGATAATCTGCGTTTTTTAGTTCCTTATTATGCTCTACTGCAATCTTTCTGCATTCTTCTAATGTCATTGCTGTTTGTGCAAATATCTGGGAACCAAAAACCAAAATTGATATAAATATTATTATCCTTTTCATCTTATTTTTTTCTTAAATCCCTGTCGAGAATTACCCGACAAGGAATGAATTATATAAATTAGAGTTAACTCTTTAACAATCTTGTTTTTAATATTGGTGAGATATCTACTTTAAACATTATAGCGTATATAACAGGAATAACTAACAGCGTAATAACTGTTCCAAACAAAAGCCCAAAAACAATTACAATTGCCAAGGATTGGTACATCACATCAAATAATAATGGAATCATTCCTAAAATTGTTGTTGCTGATGCCATTACAACAGGTCTTAATCTTGAAATTGTAGCCATTATAATAGATTTTAATTGTGTTTTACCGCTTTTCAAATTTCGATTAATCTCATCTATTAATACAATGGCGTTCTTTATCATCATGCCAATCAAACCTAAAGCTCCAATAATTCCAATAAATGTAAATGTTGCTCCAGTTGTAATAAAACCTATTACAATACCAATTAATGCAAAAGGGAATATTATAAATATGATTAATGATTGTTTCAGATTATTAAAAAGTGCCAAAATAATCATTAGCATTAATCCAAGAGCCAAGGGTAGAAACATTAATAAATTTGATTGTGCTTCCGAGCTTGATTCACTGCTTCCCTTCCACTCCATTGTATATCCATGTGGCAATTCTATTTGATCAATTTCAGGTTTTAACTTTGCTTCAACATCGGTAGTTAAAACTCCTTGAACCGGGTCGCATTGCGCTCTAATGGCTCTTTCTCCATCATATCGGTACACTTCGTCATTTTCCCATTTTATTTCGATTTCTTCGGCAACCTGTCCTAATGGAACACTCGATTGACTATACATTCCCCATATAGGTAAACTTGTTAACTTCTCAATATTTTCACTAATCGATTCATTCAGTTTTAACTTAATTGGTAAAGTCACATTTCCTTCCATCATTGCACCAACAATTAATCCTTCGCTACCAATCGCCATTGCATTTGCCATATCGCTTCTTGAAATCCCAACCTGTCTGGCTTGTTCAACCGAATATTGAGGAGTAAGCACTTTTACTTTATTTTTCCAATTATCGTTTACTGCTATAGCCGTGGGTTCATTTCTCATTATGGTTTTAGCCTGCTCTGCAAGATTTCTTAAAACATCCGGATCCGGGCCGGAAAACATTACTTCTATCTCATACTCAGTAAAAATTGGCCCATAAACTCTTTTACGAATGTTAGCATGTGGATAATTCTTGCTTATATAGTCCAGGATTTTATCGCCTGCAATCAATGAAGTTTCATAATCTTTTGAATCAACTATTAACTCACCATATGAATTATCCTGTGTTGCCATTGGTCTCATAAGGCTATATCGGGCAGGAGTTCTTCCCACTGCTCCGGTAACCTGATCAATTTCACCCCATTGAATAATTTCTTTACTTATTGTAGTAAGATCTTTCTCAACTGAATTAATATCGCTTCCCTTTGGTAATTTATACTCAATAATAAATTGATTATTATCTAAGAAAGGCATGAATTGAAATTTCACAAACTTAAAGCTGTATAGAGATAAAAATAAAACAAGAACACTTCCTATTGTAAAAGCTCTTTTATGCATTAATACATATTGCATTAGTTGCTTAAACATCTTGTAGAATTTTGAATCATATGGATCTTTTGATTCTCCATTTTTAGATTTTTTAATCCCATTCTTATAAAAATTGGCTGCCATAAATGGTGTTTGGATCATAGCGAATATCCAACTTAAAAATAATGAAATTGCCAATACATAAAACAATGATTTCATATATTCACCTGCCCCACCCGGAGACATTGCTAATGGTAAGAAAGCTAATATTGCAATTACCGTTGCACCAAGCAAAGGCAAAGCTGTTCTTTTAGCTGAAGCTGTAAATGCTTTTTTACGATCGACACCGCGCTTAAGATCTATAAGGATTCCATCTGCTATTACTATTGAATTATCAACAAGCATTCCCATAGCAACAATTATTGCACCTAAAGAAATTCTTTGCAATTCAAGTCCTGCTACAAGCATTACAATAAAAGTTGCTAAAATTGTAAACACTAAGCCACTTGCAATTAATAAACCGGAACGCATTCCCATTGCAATTAATAAGATAACAATTACAATTAGTACCGATTCTATTAAATTAATTATAAATCCATTAATAGACTCCTGAACTCTTTCAGGTTGAGAATAAACACTGTGAATTTCTATTCCTACCGGCAATTCTTTATCTAAGCTTGCTAATTTCTCATCAAATAAACTTCCAACATCAATTACATTTACTCCACTCTCCATCGACATCGCCATACTAATCGCCCGATCACCATTATAAATTAAACCTTCTCGCTTAGGCTCATAAAAAGAGCGATTAACTTCAGCAATATCACCTAAACTAAAACTACCACCACCTGGCACTTGAACTAAAACATTTTCTATTTCATCAATGGTTGAGAATTTCTGACCAACGCTCAATCTTATTCTTTCTGTACCAGATATTATACTTCCGGGATTTACAATACTTCCCTGATCATTCATTGCTTGAACAATCATCATTGGATTTATGCTTAAACCTGCTAATTTTTCAGATGAGAAAGAAATATCAACCGACTCTGTTTGTGTTCCAAATAATTCTATACGTTTAACTCCTTCAATTTCTAAGAACTCTCTTCGTAAAAAATCAACATAATCGTTAAATTCAGAATACTCATAACCATCTGCTGTTACAGCAACAAAAATTCCATATACATCTCCAAAATCATCATTTACAATTGGATCATGAGAAGCTTGCGGTAAACTCATTTTTGCCGCATCTACTTTCCTTCTTAAATGATCCCACAATTGCGGTACGTCTTTGGAAACAACACTTTGCTCAATATTTATTGTTATCTCTGAATAACCCGGTAAAGATCTCGACGATATATTATCTACATTTTCAAGTTTCTGAATTGCTTTTTCAAGTACATCTGTAACTTCTAACTCCACTTCGTGTGCCGTTGCTCCAGGGTAAATTGTAACTACTACTGCCGACTTAATTGGTATTTCGGCATCTTCCAATTTCCCAACTTTGAGATAGGCAAACAAGCCACCTATTAAAACTGCAAATAGAATTGTGTTTAGTAATGCCTTTTGACTTAATATCTTTTCGAACATTATAATAATCCTCCAACATTTGAAGCAGATCCCATCTTAATCGGTCTAACTTTTTGTGCATCGCTTAATGAATGTACTCCTGCAGTAACAATAAAATCACCTGCTTTTAATCCCTTAATGATTTCTAATTCACCACCAGGATGCAAGCTGGCTAGAACGACTTCTTGCTTTCTTACCAATTGTTTAACTGGATTATAAACCCAAACACAAGTCTTATTATTATCCATAAATACTACATCTGATGACAAGTAAATTTCATTTCCTGTTCCTTCACAAACAACTTTAACTTCAGCTGACATTCCAGGGTAAATATTATAGTTATCCTTATTTTTCATTATAAATCGAACTTCGTACATTCCATCTTTGCCCGTTTTTTCGTTCACACTTTTCAACTTAATTGGAATTTCAAAAACATCTGCATTTTTTACAGACAAGTAATTCTCTTGACATGATTTCATTTCTAATACATGATTTTCAGGAACACTAATAATAACCTCTAACTCTGACATATCTATTATTGAAAAAATTGGCTGTCCTGGCCCTACGGTATTGAAATTCTCTACCATCTTCTCATGAATGTATCCTGAAATAGGAGCTTTCAACTCAGTGTCATTTAATTGATTTGTAGCGTTTTCATACCCAGCCTTAGCCATTAAATAGCCTGACTCTATTTTCTCATATGTATTAGCAGGAATTTTATCTTTATTGTAAAGCTCTTTATATCTTTCATATTCGCCTTTTATTTGAAAATACTGAGCTTTGGCATTGTCTAACTGTATCTGATAATCTCGTTTATCAATTTGAGCAATAAGATCACCTGAATTAACATAATCTCCTGCATTTACATTTACACTAACTAATGGACCTCCAACTCTAAAAGATAATAGCGTTAAACTTTTCTCCTTAACTTTTCCATTAAAAGATAAATACTCAACATTTTGTTGATCGGAAATCATTTCTACTTTAACCAACTTTACTACCTCTTCTTGAACCTTAGTATCGTTTTTACAAGAAATTGTAAAAATCAAGCTAACCATTACTAAACTGTAGAATACTCTTTTCAAATTCATTGCTTTGTGTTTTATAATTTATTTTTATCCAAAACTACAATACAAGGTCATGTTAATTTAAAATAAGTTCATGAAGTGATTTATTCGGTTCGCGAAATGAAGTTGATGATATCTTTAAATGAAATATCTATATACCAAAACAAAAAAATCTCCCTATTCGGGAGATTTTAATCCTTATTTATATTCTTATAACTATGAAATAATATTATCCCCAAGTTTGTTTTTTAACTCAGATTTTAAACTTTCAATCTTACTTTCAGATAAATGAATATCACTTTCGTAAGCCTTGTTATTATATTTAACAAAAAATCCATAATTGGATTCATAAAAATAAGATCCAATAATAATTTTTGAAATTATTGCTCCTTCAAAATCTACATCGTTCATCACATTTTTATAAAATGACAATTCATTTATTTCAGGCAATTTTATCCTTCGTTTAAAAACAGGTATAAAAATCAAAACTTTTTTAATTACAACTAACTGTTCATTTTTTAAAGAAAGAAATGTAGTTTGATTTATAACTAAGGTAATTAATAAAGATGAAATGATTACTATTAACCAATTCGTGTTTATATCTATAAAATAGATCAGAATGAAAGAAAGAATTAATACAGAAATCGAATGTATTGCTAATTTGACATTTACCCATTTTTGCATAATTTCAATATTTAAGAATTATTGACACCAAAAATAGGCAGGCAGCATTGTAAATTTTGAAATAATTGCATCAAATGACATAAACTATACCTGAAATGTTTATTTCAATAAAAAAGCCGTCCTTTTCAGAACGGCTCATGAAATATAATAAATATAGTTTATTTCTCTATTCCTAAACTTTTTAATAAAGCATCAATTTGTGGTTCGCGACCTCTAAATGCTACATACATTTCCATTGCATCTTTAATACCATTCATAGCTAAAACATTATCTCTAAAAGATTTTGCAGTTGCCTGATCGAATATATTTGTCTCATTAAATGCATCATAAGCATCATTATCAAGAACACTTGCCCAAGTATATGAATAGTACCCAGCATCATATCCACCCATCATATGGCGGAAATATGTTGGTCTGTATCTTGAATAGATTTCAGGAATCAAACCAATTTCATTCATATAATCCTTTTCAAAATCCATTACTTGCAAGTTTGGATCTTCTTCTGTCATCATATGGAATTTCATATCAAGTAATGAAGCTGCCAAAATTTCAGTTTTACCAAAACCTTGGTTAAAATTAGCACTTGCTTTCAATTTCTTAATTAATTCATCAGGAATTACTTCTCCTGTTTCATAATGCATTGCATACATTTTAAGCACTTCTGGTTCAAAAGCCCAATGCTCCATAATTTGTGAAGGTAGTTCTACAAAATCCCAAGCTATACTGCTTGCGTTATACGATGCTTCAGAAAACAATGCATCAAGTCCATGTCCAAATTCATGAAACATAGTACTTACCTCATCAGCACTTAAAAGAGCAGGAGTATCACCTGTTGGGCGAGTAAAATTACAAACATTATTTACTAAAGGAGTTATCTCTTTTCCCTCTTTTGTGAAAGAATGATCTTGGAATGAACCACACCAAGCTCCACCACTTTTACTAGCTCTTGGATGCATATCCATGAAAAACAATCCTAAATGCGTTCCATCTTCTTCTTTAACCTCATAAACTGTAGTTTCAGGATGTGGAACAGGAATACCTTCAATTGCAGTAAATGAAATTCCATATAATTTTTTAGCAACAGCAAAAATTCCGTTACGTACATTTTCTAACTCAAAATAAGGTCTTACTTCACTTTCATCAAGATCAAATTTTTCTTTACGAAGTTTTTCGGTATAATAGAACCAATCATGTGGCTCTAACTTAAATGTACTACCCTCATTATTAATCATTTCTTGTAATGCTGTTCTTTCTTCTTTTACTTTTGGTAAAATCCCATCCCATAATTTATTTAATAAATCAAATACACGTTCAGGATTTTGAGCCATTCTATTTTCAGTTTTAATCGCAGCATGTGACTCATAACCTAATAATTTTGCTTTTTTAACTCTTAGATTTATAATTTTAGCAAAAATTTCTTTGTTATCAAATTCATCATCATGATTTCCTTGATTTACATATGCATCATAAATTTCTTTTCTCAATTCGCGATTATCAGCATATTGTATAAAAGGAATCATACTTGGCTTATTAATTGTAAATATCCATCCTTCAATACTATCTTTTGCAGCAAGTTCAGCAGCAGCTTGAATAGAACCTTCAGGAAGTCCAGCTAAATTAGCTTCATCCGTTACTACTAGTTTGAAATTATTTACCTCAGCCAGTACATTCTGACTAAACTTTAAAGTTAATGACGATAATTCTTGATTTATCTTCATTAAGATTTCTTTGTCATCTTCAGCTAAATCAGCTCCATTTCTAATAAATTCTTTATACTGATCTTCAAGTAAAAAAAGCTGTTCAGCATTCAAATTAAATTTTTCTTTATTCTCATAAACACTTTTTACTCTTTCAAAATATCTTGGGTCTAGCGTAATTTCATCAACATGAGTAGAAAGTTTTGGGTAAATTTCTTGAGCTAAAGTCTGAATCTCAGGACTAATATTTACACTATTAACAGTGCCAAAAACAGTATTTACCTTTCCTAGCAATTCTCCTGCATAAAATGAAGCTTCAACGGTATTTTCAAAAGTTGCTTCTTCTGTATTTGTTAAAATTACCTCTATTTCAGCTTTATGTTGCTTCATAGCTTCTTCAAAAGCAGGTACAAAATGTTCAAGTTTTATGTCTTCAAAAGGAGGAACATCAAAAGGTGTGTTATATTCTGCCAATAAAGGATTATTATTAAGATTCTCTTTTTTATCGCATGAAGTAATAGTTATACTTAATGCAATTAGGATGAATAAAAGTTTTTTCATTTTTCTATTTATTTTTGTTATTAAATATAAATTCTGATGCTATCTTTTGATAAGTATTTTTTAAAATAGTTTAATGTGAATTACAAATAAACAAAAAAGTCTTACTATTATCAGCAAGACTTCAATTTTAAATAAGCACTAAATATCTTTAGACTAAGCTAATTTCACATTTACTGCATTTAATCCTTTTTTACCTTCTTGTAGTTCGAAAGTAACTTCATCGTTTTCGTTAACTTCATCAATTAATCCAGATACGTGTACAAAGTACTCTTTTTCTGTTTCTGTGTCCTTTATGAATCCATAACCTTTTGATTCATTAAAAAATTTTACTGTTCCTTTATTCATAATATATTTTTAAAGTTTAATACTAAGGTAAGCATATATTAATACAACTAAAAAAAAAATCAGATAAAACCTCTTTTTTAGTTATTTATGCCATCCTAATATTAATGTATGGTATAACGTTCGGAATATTAATTCGTTCGGGAATAAATCTTTGACCAAGGAAGTTTTTTAAGTACTCCAAATATTTCTTTCTATAAAACTCAACCTTCAACTCCATAACCACCTGAGAAACCGGCTGTATTTTAGTTGCCAGATAAGCTTTTGAACCTGCAAAAGCAAAGCCTTTATCCATATCTCCTTTTGAAGCATTATGCAATGCCTGAGCTATGCAATAAGGAACATTTTTAGAATCACACGATTTTAAGCACTTCCAATAGCATTTAAACGGTTCTGGATTACCGGAATTCACTTTATCCATAAAATTACTTCTTATTGCTCGTCCTGGTAATCCAACAGGACTTTTAATAATTTTAATATCCTCTTCTTTACAGTCTATATATGTCTGTTTAAACTTTTCTGATGCATCACATTCATTTGTTGTAACAAAGCGAGTACCCATTTTAACTCCTTTGGCTCCCCTTTGCATAATTTCATACATATCAGTGCCAGAATATATTCCTCCTCCAGCAATTACAGGAACTTCTTTATCAAACTCTTTTTCAAAATGTTTTAATTCAGCTACAGTTTCCTCAACTATATCACCTAAAGGAACAAGTTCTCCGTCTAAATCGTCTCTTTTAAATCCAAGATGACCACCTGCCATTGGACCTTCAACGACAACTGCATCAGGAATAAAATTAAAATTCTTTGCCCAATAAGAAAAAATCACTTTAGCAGCTTTTGCTGATGATACTTTGGTTATGAATTTTGTATGAATATTTTCAATTCCTTTATCTGCTACATATTTAGGCAGTTTAAGAGGCAATCCTGCTCCTAAGATTATTACATCAATTTTTTCTTCAAGTGCAACAGTAAATAACTCTTCGTAATCTGTTACAGCAATCATCAAATTCACACCTAGAACACCATTTGTCATGCTTCTAGCTTTTCTAATCTCTTTACGCAAAGCTCTTTTATTTGCTTCACGATAATTTTTCATATAATCAGGCTCTGTCATTCCAATTGCTACAGCGGAAATAACACCAATTCCTCCTGCATTTGCAACTGCCGAAGCCAATCCTGATAAAGATATAGCAACTCCCATTCCACCTTGAATTACAGGTAGATTTACTCTTAGATTACCAATATTTAATGCATTCATAATTAAAATCAATTTTTAATAATTGCCCAAAACTACAACTAATGACTGTTTTTATAAAAAAATAGGTTTAAATGATTTAAGATAGGTTTAAAAAACACGGTTTAGGGATGAAAATTCTTTATTCGGGGACGAATAAAGTGAATTTTGACGTGAATTAAATCAGTTCTTTTAATTCATATGCGAAATTTTTTGATACAGGAATTGAAAAATCAACATTTTCAAAAAATAATTTATATCCTTGAATGTTTCCTTCAATTTTATCAATAAAATTTATATTCACCATATAAGACCGATGACATTTAAAAATAAATTTATGTTCTTGTAATAACAATTCTGCTTTAAGTAAACTCGTTCGAATCATCTGACTTTTAACTCTTTCTCCTTCTTTCCAAAAAACTTCTATATAATTGTTTGCTGCTCTAATCAATAATAAAAGACTAACTTTTATCGACAAATTGTCTTTTACATAATCCGATTCAAAATGCACCAACTTTTCCTCAATAGATTTATTATCTTTTAGTTTTTTGTTAATTCCCTCAGCAAGTTTAAGATATGAACGTAACTTTCTATTTTGATTTACTGTAATTAACCCGGTTATTGGAATAATAGCAATAAGAATTAATCCAACAATCATATTAAAGTCAATTTCAAATATGCCCAAGGCTTTATAATAAAGAAAATAACCAACTGAAATTGTTGATAAGATCCAAATATTCCAAATAATTTCCTTTTTAATATTCCAAATACGTTTAAAAAAAATCCTTGAAAACAAACTTGGCAAGATCAACAAATTTAGGCTTAACGAAAGAAAAGTTACTACACCTAATCCTATAGCTACATATATTCTCTGTTTATTAGCCATTGTACTTACATCGAATGGTTGGAATAAATATAAAAATACCAATACACCTAAACTTATAAAAAAAATAAGTTTACTATTATATTTTAAATCGTCGTTAAAAGGGTATGGTTTCTTTAAAAAATCCAACATAACAAATCGTAATATTTTTAATTGTACTAAATTATAATATTTTTTTCAATTATTTGCTTTAATAATACATTCCTGAAATTGATTGATCTAAAATCAATCAAAACTTTAAATTATGAAAGCGTCGACATGAAATAATCCCATAAAGAATCCTTTGGAGGATCTGCTACTACAGTTACTTTTTCTTTTTTTACAGGATGAATAAACTCAATTTTTCTTGAATGTAAACTTATTCCTCCATCAGGATTGGATCTTGGAAAACCATACTTCAAATCACCTTTAATAGAACAACCTATTTTTGCTAATTGACATCTTATCTGATGATGCCGACCTGTGTGTAAATCGACTTCAAGCAAACTATAATTATCTGAATAAGCAACTAACTTATACGATAAACTTGCCAGTTTTGAATCCTTTTTTTCTTTATCATATGCAAAAGATTTGTTTTTTTTCTGGTCTCTTACAATATAATGATTTAATGTATCCGACTCTTTAAGAGGTCTTTCTTTTACAATTGCCCAATATGTTTTTGTTACTTCTTTTTCAGAAAACATATTGTTCATTCTAGTTAATGCCTTACTCGTTTTTGCAAAAAGCAAAGCTCCACTAACAGGCCTATCAAGCCTATGAATTACTCCCAAAAAAACCGCACCCGGTTTTTCATATTTTTCTTTAATGTATGTTTTTACTTTTTCTGATAAAGGTTCATCACCAGTTTTATCACCCTGAACTATATCTGAATTATTCTTATTAACAGCTACAATATGATTATCTTCATAAAGAATTTCCATTTACAATATTCCTCTTTTTTATTTAAAAATCCACTCAATTTTAATATTGTTCCTTTTCATTTGGGAAATCCTCAGTTTTTACATCAGAAATATACGACTTTACTGAACCTTTTATTTCTTCAGATAAGTTATGATATCTACGTAAAAAACGTGGCGAAAATTCTTGTGTTATACCAAGCATATCATGAATAACCAGAACTTGACCATCAACGCCACTACCAGCACCTATACCAATAATTGGAATAATTAATTCTTTTGCCACTCTTTCTGCTAGTTTTGCTGGAATTTTCTCTAAAACTATAGCAAAACAACCTGCTTCTTGTAATTTATGAGCATCTTCTATTAATTTATTTGCCTCTTCATCTTCTCGAGCTCTAACAACGTATGTCCCAAATTTATGAATAGATTGAGGTGTTAAACCCAAATGTCCCATAACAGGAATTCCTGCTGATAATATTCTTTGAACTGATTCAATAATCTCCTGTCCACCTTCAAGCTTAACTGCATGTCCTCCTGTCTCTTTCATCATTCGAATTGCATTTGTTAATGCCTCTTTAGAATTTCCCTGGTATGATCCAAAAGGTAAATCAACAACTACTAAAGCCCTTTCGACAGCTCTAACAACTGATTTTGCATGATAAATCATTTCATCCATTGTAATAGGCAACGTTGATTCATTACCTGCCATTACATTAGATGCAGAATCCCCAACAAGTATTACATCTATTTCTGCTTGATCAAGTATCCTTGCCATTGAATAATCATAAGCAGTTAACATTGCAATCTTTTCGTTTCTATGTTTCATCTCATGTAAAACATGAGTTGTTACGCGCTTAATTTTCTGATGAACTGACATATTTTTTAATTTATTTCAACGATACAAAGCTACAAATAATACAATTCAATTGTTTATTATTTTTAATAGAAACAAAATTCTGATTAAAAAGTTAAAACATGACACTATGTCTTTTTGTCACGAAATATGTCGAATCATTCCTCCTTTGTATTTAATAAATGTCAGATTTACATTAAAAATTAACATTTCTTAAATGGCATAAAGATTGATAAAATGATAATCGTAAATGATATTTTAAAAAACAAATATATAATAACATTAAATAAATATTAAAATGGGTAAAATAATCGGAATTGATTTAGGAACTACAAACTCATGTGTTTCTGTAATGGAAGGTAGTGAACCAGTTGTAATTCCTAATAGCGAAGGTAAAAGAACAACTCCTTCAATTGTTGCTTTTATAGAAAATGGAGAACGTAAAGTTGGTGACCCTGCAAAACGTCAAGCCATTACGAATTCTACAAAAACAATTTCTTCTATTAAACGATTTATGGGAGAAACATATGATAAGATGAGTAAAGAAATAAATCGAGTATCATATAAAGTTGTAAAAGGCGAAAATAATACTGCAAGAGTTCAAATAGATGACAGACAATATTCTCCACAAGAAATTTCTGCAATGGTTCTTCAAAAAATGAAGAAAACAGCAGAAGATTATCTTGGACAAGAAGTAACAGAAGCTGTTATTACTGTACCTGCTTATTTTAGCGATTCTCAGCGTCAAGCAACAAAAGAAGCTGGAGAAATTGCAGGTTTAGAAGTAAAAAGAATAATTAATGAACCAACCGCTGCTGCTTTAGCATATGGTATGGATAAAAAAAATAAAGAAATTACCATTGCGGTATTTGACTTAGGTGGTGGTACTTTCGATATTTCTGTTCTTGAACTAGGTGAAGGTGTTTTTGAAGTAAAATCAACAAATGGTGATACACATTTAGGTGGTGATGATTTTGATGAGGTAATTATTGATTGGTTAGCTGAAGAATTCTTAAAAGATGAAGGAATTGATCTTAGAAAAGATCCTATGGCTCTTCAAAGATTAAAAGAAGCTGGAGAAAAAGCTAAAATTGAATTATCAAGCTCAACAAGCACAGAAATTAACCTACCTTATATAATGCCTGTTGATGGTGTTCCAAAACATTTAGTTAAAACTTTATCAAGAGCTAAATTTGAACAACTAGCTGATAAATTAATTCAAGCAACATTAGCTCCTTGTAAAAAAGCACTTAAGGATGCAAACATGCAACCATCTGACATTGATGAAGTAATCTTAGTTGGTGGTTCAACACGTATGCCTGCTATTCAAGAAATTGTTGAGAAATTCTTCGGCAAAAAGCCTTCTAAAGGTGTAAATCCTGATGAGGTTGTTGCTGTAGGTGCCGCTATTCAAGGTGGTGTTTTAACTGGTGATGTTAAAGATGTATTATTATTAGACGTTACTCCACTTTCTTTAGGAATTGAAACTATGGGCAGTGTGTTTACAAAATTAATTGATGCAAATACTACAATCCCAACAAAAAAATCAGAAACGTTTACAACAGCGGCAGATAATCAGCCTTCAGTTGAGATTCATGTTTTACAGGGTGAAAGACCAATGGCTAAGGATAATAAAACCATTGGAAAATTCCATTTAGATGGATTACCACCTGCACCTCGTGGAGTGCCACAAGTTGAAGTTATTTTTGATATTGATGCTAATGGAATAATTCACGTAACAGCTAAAGATAAAGCAACAAATAAAGAACAAAGTATTCGTATTGAATCTTCATCAGGTTTAACTGAAGAAGAGATTAAAAAAATGCGTGATGAGGCTAAAGCAAATGAAGAAGCTGACAAAGAAGTTCGTGAAAAAGTTGATAAAGTAAATGCAGCCGATAGCTTGATTTTCTCTACAGAAAAACAACTTAAAGAATTCGGTGACAAACTTTCAGCAGATAAAAAAGCTGTTATAGAAAAAGCTTTAGAGGAACTAAAAGAGGCTCATAAAAAAGAAGACTTAGAAAATCTTGAAGCAAAAACAGAAGCTCTAAATAATGCTTGGAAAGAAGCTTCAGAAGAAATGTACAAAGCAAGTCAAGAAGCTGGAGCACAACCAGGTCAAGAAGGACCTCAGGATCCAGGACAACAGGCTTCTGCTGGTAAAGATGATGGTGAAGTAACAGATGTAGACTTCGAAGAAGTAAAATAACATAACTTCTTACAATCAATAAAAAAGAGTTCTCAATTGAGAACTCTTTTTTATTATATATACATAAACTTTAAATTTTATAATTCTTTTTTACATTTGTATAAAATCAAAAACTATGAAACATATAAGCAGAATTCTTTTTTTACTTTTATTTTCAGCAACTACTGCTGTTATAGCTCAAAACCAAGAAACTATCAACAAAGTAGATCAAGATGGTTTAAAACAAGGTTACTGGGAAAAACATAATCCAAATGGAGCTATCCAATACTCTGGAAGTTTCATTAACAACAAACCAGTTGGACAATTTAAAAGATATACTAAAGATGGTGTATTGAAAGTTATTATGACATACCGAGAAAATTCTAACAAAGTATATTCGGAATTTTATTATCCAAATACGTCTATACATTCTGAAGGCGTTTATATAGAAAAACTAAAAGATAGTACTTGGAGTTATTATTCAATAGATGGATTAAAAATAAACGAAGTCATGTATCTAAATAATAAAAAACATGGCACTGAACGAAAATACTATGGAAGTGGTAATTTATCAGAAATGTCAGAATGGACAAATGGAGTTAATAATGGATTAACAATTCGCTATTATGAATCTGGAAATATTATGATGCGAATTTTATACTCAAACGGTATTTTGAACGGAGAATACAATGTTTTTGATTCAAACGAGAAAGTTACTATTCAAGGTCAGTACAAAAACAATAAGCGCGACGGTAAATGGATGTATTATAAAGAGAATGGACATGTTGAAAGTGAAATAAATTATACTAACGGAATTGCTGATAACCAGGAGGAATTGGATCGATTAGAAAGAGAACAATTAGAATTACTTGAAAAAAACAAGGGTAAAATTCAGAAACCTGCGGAAAATATGTATAATGCGATTCCTCCTAGATAAAATCTCTTAATTAATCTTAAAAGAAATCGAGTTGAAAATTGCATCTCGCCAATATTGTTTATGAGTTAATGAAACAATAAATTTATTTTTTTGTACATATAATTATGAAAAGATTACAATTATTAATATTTGCAATAGTTATAGTAAATATTTCATTTGCTCAAGTTGCAAGCAATAGTTATCGTTTATATTTGACTGATAAAAATAATAACACATATTCTGTTGATAATCCTGAAGATTTTCTTTCTCAACAAGCAATAAACAGGAGACTTAAGCAAGATATCGATATTAAATTAAATGACTTGCCAATATCAAAATTCTATCTTGACAGCCTTAAAAATCTAGGTTTAGTTATTCTCAATAAATCAAAATGGTTAAATACAGTTGTGGTTCAAACTAATAATCAAGATTTAATTGATACAATTACTAAAATTGGCTTTATAAAATCAAAACAAAAAACAAGCTCTTTTCTTAAGCAAAATTCATATAAAACATCTTTCGAAAAAAAAGACTTAACAATTTTATCAAAAAATGATGATCCTTTAGATTATGGATATGCAACAAGTCAAATAAGTATGCTTAATGGGCATGTTCTGCATCAAAATGGTTATAAAGGGCAAGGTATTACAATTGCAGTTATCGATGCCGGATTTCTAGATGTTGATTTGTTACCTGCATTTGAGAGTCTCAGAACTAATCATCAAATCTTGGGAACCAAAGATTTTGTTGATGGAGATGAACATGTTTTCGACACTTCAAATTCAAGTCATGGGATGAAAGTATTATCAACTATGGGTGGAAATATTCCCGGAGAATTAATAGGCACTGCACCAAAAGCAAATTATTGGCTATTGCGCAGCGAAGAAGCTTCTACCGAATATTCAATTGAAGAAGATAATTGGGCTGCTGCTGCAGAATTTGCTGATAGCGTTGGAGCTGACATCATAACATCTTCATTAGGCTATTCTGAATTTGACGATTCTTCACAGGACTATACATATTCTGACATGGATGGTAATACTACATTTATTACTAAAGCAGCTGATTTTGCTGCTTCAAAAGGGATACTAGTTTTAAATAGTGCAGGAAATCAGGGAGACGATCCATGGAAATATATTTCTGCTCCGGGTGATGGTGATAGTGTACTTACTGTTGGTGCAGTTGATGCTTTTGCGACATATGCATATTTCAGCGGAGTTGGCCCAACATTCGATGGACGTATAAAACCAAATGTTGCAGCAATGGGTTATCAAACTACTGTTCAAGGTGTCGATGGATCAATAACTGTAGCAAATGGCACATCTTTTTCAACTCCTATAATGGCAGGAATGGCTGCATGTTTATGGCAATATTTTCCAGAACTAAATAATATGGAACTAATTCAAAAAATTGAAGAAAGCGCACATCAGTATTCAAATCCAGATTATAAACTTGGATATGGAATTCCCGATTTTGGTAAAGCAGCAAACTTGATAAATACAGATATACATTCCTTTACTGAAAAAACATTTTTAAAAATATATCCAAATCCATTTTATAGTTACATTAATATTGAATTACTTCAAAAATCAAATGAAACTGTTACTGTTGAATTATACAGTATTATTGGTAAAAAAATAATGGAAATCCAAAAGCCTTTAATGGGACAAACAAACATCGAACTATATAATTTAGAAGATTTATCTACAGGAATTTATTTGATTAAAATTGAAATTGGGAATGAAACATTTCAAGAAAGAATCATCAAAATAAATTAATATGATTCAGAAATTCACTTTGCTTGAATTAAATAAGGATATTCAAGAAAAAATTAAATTGAATTATTCAAATGCTGTTTGGGTAATTGCAGAAATAAGTGAGTTAAATGTTAATAGAAATGGACATTGTTATCTTGAATTAATTGAAAAAGATATTATAACAGACAATATAATTTCTAAATCAAGAGCAACAATATGGGCTTTTACTTATCGAATGCTTAATCCATACTTTGAAAATGCTACTGGTCATAAATTAAGTTCCGGTATAAAAATCTTAGTTCAAGCAAACGTCGAATTTCATGAACTTTATGGTTTAAGCCTAAATATTACAGATATAGATCCTAATTACACTTTAGGAGATTTGGCTCAGAAAAAAGCAGAAATATTAAAAAAGCTAGAAGAAGAAGGTGTTCTTCATATGAATAAAGAGATTAGCCTCTCCTCCATTCCTCAAAAAATCGCCATAATATCTTCCGATACGGCAGCAGGTTATCAAGACTTTATAAATCAACTTACAAATAATAGTTTTAAATATAAGTTCTATACCAAATTGTTCCCTGCAGTTATGCAGGGTTTACAAGCTGAAAATTCGATCATAAACTCTTTAGAAAAAATCTATGAGTATGAAGATTTTTTTGATGCAGTTGTAATTATTCGAGGAGGAGGATCTCAGTCGGATCTTAGCTGTTTTAATAATTACTTATTATCTGCAAATATAGCTCAGTTTCCATTACCAGTTTTAACGGGTATAGGTCACGATAAAGATGAATCAATTGTTGATTTAGTAGCTCACAAAAAG
>WTBR01000151.1 GCA_013138975.1 Bacteroidales bacterium | reverse complement strand
GAGCAAAACTTGTTTAATTTGTCATTAAATTACGAAAGGTTGAACTATTAACTGAAACCGCCACGTGCGAGAGCATGCGTGGTGGTGTGAGAGGACGGAGGAGTAATCCTCCTACCTACTCGATTATCCCCTAAAATGTTTTGGTTTATTGTTTTACCAAATTTTAATAAACCTTTGCAAATAATCTATTTTTACATTTAAATAGTCCAAAATGCTAAAATTTTCTAAAATAGGAGGAAATAAAAAAACGTTCATAATTGTAAGTATTTTTATTTTCATTTCAATTGGAGCCTTTGTTGTTTTTTTCTCAACTCTTGATATTTCAAATTCAAGAAAAATGGCATCGAAATATTTAACTGCTGTTACCGACGGAGTTGCCAAAACTGTAGATTCTTGGATAGAAGAAAAGAAAAAAATGCTGACATTTATTTCCGAAATGCCGGAGATAAAAGATGCTTTTATCGATAAAACGGTAGATATGAGCTCGCGCCTTGAGCTTGTAATAAAACATTACGAAAATTTAGAAAATATATTTATAGCAACCTTGGAAGGTGAAATAATAAAAGGATCACTGGATTCCGATAATGAATTTACCCACGTTAATCAATTAGAAATATGGGACAAATTTAAAAATAGTAATTATCAAATTTATTTAGACACCTATATTTCAAGATCGCATACAACGGGTAAATTAAATTTCATTTTGCTAAAAGGAGTTTTTTCTTCGGAAAATGAGCTTTTAGGTTTTGTCGGATTTACCATTAATTGGGATAAGTTTATTAAAAAATTCATTATCCCTGCAAAAGTAGGAGAAACAGGATATTTTGCCATTACGGATACATCCGGAAGGAATATTGGACATAGAGATATATCGCTCACACTTAAAGGTATGTCAGACTATCCATGGATGAAAAAAATGATTGCTGAAAAAAATGGTTTTCAGGAATATCGGTTTAAAAATGAAAATAAATTAATGGCTTTCAGACAGTCAAAAGAAACCGGTTGGATAATTAATACTTCCTTAAATGAAAATGAACTAATTGAAGATACCATTCGTATTCGAAACAATATTCTAATGATTAGCATGATAATTTTAACGCTAATCATATTTATTATTGGTTATTTAGATATGTTTAAACTTGAAGCTGCAGAAAGAAATTTAATCGAAAGCCAACGTAATTTTAAACTCTTATTTGAAAAAGGGAATGATGGTATTTTTATTCATAAAATTGGAAATAATGGCGAACCTGAAAATTTTACGAAGGCCAATAGTGTATTCTTAAACTTATTTCAATGTAAAAATACAGATCTGCTCAACAATACTCCTTCAACTCTATTTGATAAAAACAGGGAAAATGAATATTTTGAAATATTAAAAAAAATTATTCAAACAAAACATCAAGTATTAGAAACCGAATTATTCATTAATGCTAAAAGAACATTTGTCGAATTTAGACTTTTTCTTATCGAAACCGATAAAGATTACTCTGTTATGGGTTTTGCCAGAGATATTACAGAGCGAATTACTTCGAAACGTAAATTAAAAGAAGACCGGGATCATCTAAATCAAAAAGTTGAAGAAAGAACCAAAGAAATCACAGAAACAAATATTCAACTTAGAAACTATATCAAAGAAAAAGATAAAATAGCCTTAGCATTAACTGAAAGTGAAGATAAATACAGAAGCCTTATAGAAAGAGCTAATGATGGTATAATGCTTATCCGTGATAAAAAAATAAGTTTTGCCAATAAAAAAATGGGAACCCTTTTAAATTATAAAGAACAAGAACTTTTCGAAATGCCTTTTGAACAAATAATTTCAAAAGACGACAAAGTATTCGTTCTGAAAAATCATGAAAACCGATTAAAAGGCAAAACAACAAAAAATATTATTGAAACAAGACTTCTTTCATCTGATGGGCAATTGATAGATGTTGAAGTAAATGCAGGTATTATTAATTACGAGGGAGAACCTGAAGATTTTATTTTTGTTCGTGATATTACTGAACGTAAAAAAAATGAAGAAGAAAAAAGAAGACATAACGAACAACTTGTACAAACTGACAAGCTTGTCGCTTTAGGAACATTGGTATCCGGGGTTGCACATGAAATTAACAATCCAAACAACTCAATAATGCTTAGTAATCCGATCATAAAGCAAGCTTGGGAATCGACAAAACCAATTTTAGAAAAATATAAAATTGAAAATGGCGATTTTGTTATGGCAGGAATGCCATATTCTTATTTTAAGAGTTTTTACGATGATATTTTAGATGATGTTCAGGAAAGTTCTGAAAAAATTAAAACCATTGTCGAAGACTTAAAAAACTTCGCCAAACCCGATACAGGAAGTACGAGTGATAATGTTAATATTAACGACGTGGTTAAATCTTCAATTAAGCTAATTTCCAGCCAATTAATGAAATACACTTATAACTTAAATTTGGAATTAGGACAAGAGATTCCGCTTGTAAAAGGTAATTTTAGACGATTAGAACAGGTTTTTGTGAATCTTCTTCAGAATGCATGTCATTCGCTTAAAAGCAAAGATGATGAAATAAGGGTTTTTACATCATACAAAGAAGGAGAGGATTTTGTTAATATTGTAATTATTGATCAGGGATGCGGAATTTCAGAAGAAAATATAAAACAAATCTTCGATCCTTTTTTTACAACCAAAAGAGATAAAGGAGGCACAGGTTTAGGACTTTCGGTATCTTTGGGAATTATTAAAGAACATAACGGAACCATTAATTTTTCTTCCGAAATAGAATATGGAACTAAAGTGAAGTTGCAGTTGCCGATAATAAAAAGATAAAATGGAAATAAAAACACCCATCCATCCAATTTTAATTGTTGATGATGAAAAAGCCATACTGAATAGTATGGAATTTACATTCAGATCAAATGGATATACAAATATTGTTTGCATACAAAACAGCGAACTAGTAATGAAATTTGTAGAGAATAATCCTGTTGAGCTTATTCTTTTAGATATTACAATGCCGGTAATTTCAGGAGATAAATTATTAGAAATGATAAATGCAGATTTCCCCGAAATACCAATAGTTATTATTACAGGTTTAAACGATGTTAAAATGGCTGTTTCGTGCATGAAACTCGGCGCAATAGATTATTTACTTAAACCGGTAGAGCGGAATCGTTTGTTATCATCCATTAAAAAAGTAGTTGAATTAAGAGAACTCAAACGACAGTACTCTCTTTTAAAGCGACACATGCTTAGCGATAGTATTGAAAATACAAAAGCATTCAAGCATATTATCACACAAAATAAAACAATGAAATCCATATTTAAATATATGGAAGCAATTGGAAAATCGCACGAACCCGTTCTTATTAATGGAGAAACAGGAACTGGAAAAGAACTTTTTGCCAAGGCAATATATAATTTAAATGATTACAAAGGAAAGTACGTATCTGTTAATGTTGCCGGTCTCGACGATACAATGTTTACCGACACCCTGTTTGGGCATGTTAGTGGAGCATACACAGGAGCTTCATCTTCCAGAGGAGGACTTGTTGATCAAGCGGACAATGGAGTATTGTTTTTAGATGAAATTGGGGATTTGTCCACATTATCTCAAGTGAAAATTTTAAGATTGATACAGGAAAAAGAATATTATCAATTGGGAGCAGATGTTCTGCGAAAGTCGAATTGTAGAATCATTGTGGCTACGAATACTAATCTCATGGAACAAATGGAAGATGGCTCTTTTAGAAAAGACCTTTTCTACCGACTATCAGTTCATAATATCCAGATACCACCTCTCAGGAAACGCCTGGATGACATTACCTTGTTAGCAGATCATTTTCTTTATGAAGCAGCAAAAAGTATGAACAAAAATAAACCTACACCTACCAAGGAACTCTATTGTCTACTTGGAACATATAGTTTTCCCGGAAATGTCAGAGAGCTACGATCTATGATATACGATGCAGTTTCACAACATAAATCAAAGGTGATGTCATTGAGCACAATTAGTGAAGTTATCAATAAAAATGTAAAAGATATAATTTCAAACGAAACAAATAATGAAGCCTGCTTAAACTACTTTCATACTTACGATAATTTACCTTCAATAAAAGAAGTAGAAGATCAGTTAATTCAGGAAGCACTGCACAGATCGGAAGGAAATCAAAGTATTGCAGCTAAAATATTAGGTATTTCACGACAAACACTTAATAAAAAGATAAAAACAGATAATACAGATACAAAATAAATTTTTGTTATCGAACCAGTAGATTTTTAGTTTACACAGTTTTCAGGATAGTGTCTTCGATAATAAAAAGCTTAATGTTTGACAAAACTCTTTATGTGCTATTGAAATCTTTGGGAATGGATGAATAAAAACAAGTGTTAACAAAATTGCTTTGTTCTTATCAAATTCTAATAAACCTATACTCAGACAAATGTTGAGACTCTTAAACTCTGCATTTATCTGATGATATCGCTCTTTATCAACACAGGTATTTAGAATATCGTAGTCATGATATTCTTTAATAAATTCATTATTTGATAAAAGTTTCTCTTTATAATTTTAAATTAATGTTATTCTTTCTTCTTGATAAAAATTCGTAATTAGATCCTTACTGAGATTATTTGCTAATTGTAAGCAATATTTATATTTGCAAAAAACTAAATCATAGATTAATTCAATTGTAAGCATCAAGTTTAGTTTAGCTCAGTTCTTTATTAACTGCTACTTTTTCTATTAAATTTCATTCAAAATACCTTATCAAAGACATCCTCTTTGATAGGTTTTAATTTATAATTACTTTGTTCATTGTGCAATTAATGTGCAATTTATTTCAAACCTATCAAAAACATGCTCACAATAAAATCGATATTGTATTTTGTTTAATTAATGCTTTAAACACTTTAACATTTATGTTTTTTTTGCTATCTTCATGCAGTACTAAAAAAGTACATATAAGTAATAACACACCTTTTTTGGTGAAAGGCGATGATATAAAGTTTTAGCCAAAAGTTGAAATAAATAACCAAAAATATCTAAAAATGAATGATTTAACAAAACTAAGTTTAAGGCCAATTGCCATTTTTCTCTCGATTACTTTGGCGTTGAGTTCACTTTTTTATTTTCTAATCATTTATTCCGGAACGATACGTGGAGGATGGGGAAAATATGCCATGGGAATTATGTGGTGCCCGGGAATTTCGGCACTCATAACAATGAAAATATTGAAGAGGGATATTTCTGAACTTGGTTGGAAGTGGGGTGATTCAAAGTATCAAATAGGGAGTTACTTGATTCCTATATTATATGGCTTAGTTGCATATCTTATTATTTGGTTGTTTGGATGGGGAGGATTCTATAACCATAAATTTGTAGAAGCATTTGGAAAGTCTCTTGGTCTGGGGCCAATGGGAGATGGATTTACCATTGCAATTTATGTGATCCTTACAGGGACTTTAGGTATCATAGGAAGTGCTGCTAGCGCTCTGGGTGAAGAAATTGGATGGCGTGGATTTTTGGTTCCTGAACTATTCAAATCTCAAGGATTTACAAAAACATCGTTCATTACTGGTATTATTTGGGGTATATGGCATATGCCAATTTTATTGTTTGCCGATTATAATAGTGGTACTCCTTCGTGGTATGCAATGACTTGTTTCATGGTAATGGTTGTTGGTATGAGTTTTATTTATACTTGGTTTCGTATGAAATCCGGCAGTTTATGGACAGCTGTTATACTTCACGCTGCACATAACTTATATATACAAACCATTTTTACACCTTTAACATCTGATACAGGAAACACAGCTTATTATATTGATGAGTTTGGAATAGTGGTGCCAATCGTTACTATTGGTTTTGCCGTATATTATTGGACCAAACGGGATCAGTTGAAACCAGTGTCTAACAATAAAAATCATTAAAACGGCTCTTATATAAGACCGTCACAAACAATACCCCGATGAGCGACATATAAAATAGATCGAAGAAGTTAAGCGGCAATTGTATTACCGTTTTCTTATTTTTACTGAATTTGTAATTCAGCAAAATAGGGCAGTATTTTTCAATTAGTAGAGAGTAAGTCAGGGGTAACATGGCAACTTATTGAGGCTGAAATTCAAGATTTTGATGAAAAAAAATAGATCAGGTTAACTATCAGATCTTCACTTCAAGTTTAGGCATAAGATATACATTCCTAATAAATGTGAATACTGGTGTTACATGGCAGTTAATAGAGGATAAAGAAACAGGTACTTTATTTTGGAAAGCATTGAAATGAACAGAAAAGTGCATACTATTAAAATTTTAAATTTAACAATTTTTAGCCATGAAAGAAATAGTAATTAAGGACAAACAAAATTATTTAATCAAGAATTATCCCTTTTCTGAAATTCCAGAATTAGCGGATAGAAAGAAATGTATACATTGTGATTCTGAAATAATAGTTGGGAATTATAAAGTTTTTGCAGATGAATCGGGTGTAGAGTATATAAGCTGTCCCAATACTCCCAAATGTAACGGCACTGTAATTGATTGGTTTGATATCTAATAATTGGTAGAAACCATTTCTTGATTTGCTTATATCTAATTCATTTTGTTTGCGCATGTTTGAATTCGTACAGTTTAAAATACAGAACAATAAGGACGTTATCTGCGTTAGAATGAGTGGAAAAAAATGAGATAATTTCCAAAAAATAGAATGTTAACGTGTGCTACCAATTAAGCATCGTATTCGGCATTGCCGAATATGTGCTTTATGATGAACTAAGCCCGATTTAAAAAGAGTACTTTATATATTGTGGAATTGATTTTTTAGACTTTTGCCTTTTAGTTTTCAAAAGCCTTTCCTGCCCATAGTAACGGACGGTATTGTCCAACAGAATTCCATCAACAGTTTCTAGTGGGAATAAGATGGATTGAAGTATACTAGAATCGCAAGCTTTGTATTGTTGTTTAATAATTATATTTTTATAAAAACAGTTGATAGAATGCTATTACGTCAGATGTCTAATAACTTATTTTATAGAATGAATTAAAGGCATGATTATACATAAAATGAAATAGATATTAAATTCTTGACAGGTTAATTTTAGTTTTTATACAGCCTGTTGTTATCGCCAATTTTGGAAAAAAAACTGGACTAATCAATGGATGTTTTATCTTTGAGAAATGAATACTGAACTGAACACATCTGAATATAAAAAGTGGATTGAAGAATTAAAATCCAAAATTCATTCGGCAAAACGAAAAATTGCCTACTCTATTAATTCTCAGCTTGTCGAAATGTATTGGGAAATTGGAAAAGATATCTCAGGAAAGCAAGAAAAATCAGAATGGGGAAGCAAATTCATCGAACAAATTGCTCTTGAATTGAAACACGAATTTCCTGAAATCAAAGGGTTTTCACGTAGAAATATTTATGCAATCCGACAATGGTATAAATTTTATTCTACAAAATATCAATTTGTGCCACAGAGCGTGGCACAATTACCATGGGGACATAATCGTTTAATTATCACAAAAATAAAAGATATTGACGAAGCCGAATTTTATTGTAATGAAACAATCAAAAATGGTTGGGACAGGGACACTTTAGAAATTCAGATAGAAAACAAACTTTATAATAGACTTGGTTTAGCTGATAATAATATCTCACAAACGCTTCCTGTCGAACAATCAAAGCTTGCTTCAGAAACATTAAAAGACCCATATAATTTCGATTTTCTTGGATTACATGACGATGCGTTGGAAATCGCAATTGAAAATGAATTAGTTAAAAATATAACCAAGTTTTTATTAGAACTGGGAAAAGGGTTTGCATTTCTTGGAAGACAATATAAAATTGAAGTAAGTGAAAATGATTATTTCATCGACATGCTTTTCTATCACATGGAACTCAAGTCTTATATAGTTATTGAGCTGAAAGCAGGCAAATTTAAACCAGAGTTCGCTGGAAAACTGAACTTCTATTTATCAGCAGTTGATAGTCAACTTAAAAGAGATGGGGATAATCAATCAATTGGAATTCTTCTTTGTAAAAAGAAAGATAAAATAGAGGCAGAATACGCTCTCAGAGATATCAACAAACCAATGGGAATCACAGAATATAAACTTACTGATGCAATTCCTGAAAATATTAAGACCAAGCTTCCATCAATCGAAGAGCTTGAAAATGAGTTGATAAAAAAAGAGAAGAAAAGGCGATAACACCTAAGTATCGTTCCAAAAGCCTTTCCTGCCCATAATAACGGACGACATTGTCCAACAGAATTCTATCAGCAATTTCTCATGAGAATAGGATAGATTGAAGAATACTAGAATCACAAGCTTTGTATTGTTGTTTAATAATTATATTTTTATAAAAAACAGTTTATAGAATATTAATAGGATATGTGCCACTATGGTGGATGTAATTTTGTTAGGCTTCATTTTAAAAACAAGACGTTAGCAATTAAATAAACATTGAATTAAAGGAGTAATCATAATATATGCAGAGAGATATATTCACAAATACAAAGATTAACGATTTAGAACAAGGAGCTATTTTTTACGGAGCTTTATCTGAAAATTACCCAAATACAGAATTATATGGAATTATCATTACACCAAGGTGTGACATATCTAATAATAAAGTAAATCACTTTAACTACCTTCCTGTAGTACCTTTTGAAGCTTGGATAATAAATGATTTCTGGGAAATTTTTAAAGAAACTATATTGAAATCATTAAATAATAATCTTAAATCTTACTTTCAAAATAAAAATCTCAGTCCTAGCATAATTGATAAATTTAGTCCTGAACTTATTCTTAAAAAATATGACAAGTATTTTGTTAAAGCAAAAGAAAACAGCAAATTCCAAGAGCTTATAAATGGGATAGTAGAAATATCAAAGATTCATGACAGTCCTAAAATTGAAGATGTCAAAGCGATTATGAAAAGTTATGAAAAACAGGCAAAAACTATTTTAACAGAAATCAATAATAATAGAAATCCAAATTTCCATATCATAGAATCGTGGTCTGAAAATGGAAAATATAATGTTATTCTATTACGCGAAATCCGTAAAATATCATATAATATTGGACTGAATTTACACAAAGGAATAGAGGTTGCCGGATTAGATAAAGAACAGCTAAATAGGAATGATATTAATGTTCAAAGTGAATTGCTTTATATTGAAAAAGTATTAAAATCTCCTTTTGTTGAACATCTAATCCAGCGTTTTACTAGCAATTTTAGTAAAATTGGGGTTCAAGACCATTTCTCAGAATTAACAAATCATTTATTTAACAGCTATTCAAACTAAAAAACTTTATGGATTATTTATATATAGATTATAATGCGATTGAAAAGATTATCTCTGAAAGAAGATTCCAGAGTTATGAATTTAATGACAGTGTAATACTAATTGATTTTCTATCATGTAAAATACAAAATCATAAGTATCATAATATCGTCCTAGAAAAAACAACCCGGGGTGGATTCATATACTCTGGTGTTCAAAGTAAAAAAGGAGTAATATTTGACTTTGAAAATTTCAACGCATTTCAAAACGAAAAATTCAAGGGAGAAGAGAAAATTACAATTCTTCAAAAAACACTAAAGTATGCAATGAAGCACTGGAATAATAATCCATTATCTTCTTGTGAGAAAAATATTCTAGATACAAACCACTCTTTAGTTTATCCCTTTCCATTTACTACTGGCGAAACTTATAGGGTTCTTATTGACAAAAAAGCAGATGAAAAAAAGCAGAACTCTAGAGGCTTAGATTTTTTACTAGTATACTCAGATGGTTATGATAGTAAATCTTATTCCCCCTCTTTAACTCATTTTAAAAAAGCTTTCGAAGAAGCTAAAGATGTTTGCAGTATTGTTGAGAATGAAAAGCAACCGGAGGGCGAATCTGAGGCGGCATTACAAGTGTCAAATTTAGTTTCAAATGGTGAGTTTAAGTCAATTAACTCTCATCTTGGATTTGATAACTGGAAGTTCCTTTTAACAAACAAGCAAAGAGAATTTGTTGAAAAAGACATAAATGGCACAGAAAGACTTCAAGGTGCAGCAGGTACTGGTAAAACATTATCCATGATATTACGATGTATCAATTTGCTAAAGAACTATGATGTAAAAAAGAAGGAGATTAACATTCTTTATCTCACCCACTCAGTTGCCACAAAGAATCAAATTGAAGATGTATTTGCTACTAACCTGCCAGAATATGTGCAATATAAAGACAAAGCATATTCAAACCAAACAATATCTGTCACGACTTTACAGGAGTGGTGTTTGTCTTTTTTAGGAGGAAGTATTGATAGTTCCGAATACTTGGATATTGATGCACAAGACAGCAAAGAATTACAGCTAATGTATATTGAACAATCCTTGGATAATACTATAAAAAATGATTTTGAAAGTTATAAAGAAATATGTTCCCCTCGATTTGTGGAGTATTTTACAGAAACGTATGCCAAAGATAAAGAAGAGCTTCTTGAATTATTGCAACATGAAATAGCTGTTACAATTAAAGGTAGAGCACAGGAGGATTTTGATACTTATATGCTCTTGCCTAGAATTGAACACACGATTCCTGTTAGTAAAACTCACGAAGGTGACTTAAATTTTTTATTCTTAATTTACGAAAGCTATAGAAAAAGTTTACAGGTAGTAAATCAGTTTGATAGCGATGATATTGCAATTACAACTTTACAACAATTAAATACTCCAATTTGGAGAAGAAGAAAGCAAAAAGATGGTTTAGATTGTATTTTCATTGATGAAACTCATTTGTTTAACATTAATGAGATTTCAGTGTTTCATCATTTGTTAAAAGATGCTGTCAAAAATAACATCATATTTGTATTAGATAAGTCTCAAGCTGTCGGTGACAGAGGTCTTGATGATAAAGTTCTTAATTCTTCATTAGGTATTATTGATAAATCTGAAGAGTCACAGCTTAAAACTGTTTTTAGAAGCGCTCCTCAAATCGTAAGTCTTGCTTTTAATATTCTGTCAAGCGGAGCATCTTTATTTGTGAATTTAGAAAATCCACTCGAAAAAGTAAATTACTCGTTTACGCAACAAGAAGAAAAGAAAGCTGAATTACCAGAGTATTATTTTGAGCTAAATGACGAGTTGATGGTGAAAAAAGCTTTTGAACTTGCCGAATCCATCAAACAAACCAAAAGCATTTCACGTTCAAATATTCTCATAATTGCAACGACTCCAACACTATTGAATGACTTAGATAAATTTTCAAAAAGTAAAAATAAACCTGTAGAAGTGTTAAAAAGGAGAGGTGATACTGAATTAATGAAAAAAGCAGACCATACTAATCGATTTGTAATTGGTGGTATTGACTTTGTTGGAGGTTTAGAGTTTGATGCTGTTATAATTTGTGGTGTTGATAAAGGAAGGGTGCCAGCTGTTTCAAATTTTAATAGTGAAACAAGTCATTTCATTAAATATTCTTGGCATAATAGAATGTATGTAGCAATTACTCGTTCAAAATATATTGTCAACTTGATTGGTAATAAAGCTCGTGGCACAAGTGAAATGTTTGAAAGTGCTATCAGTAATGACCTGATAATAACAAAAAATGAAGCCTAATATTTTGTATAAGTAATGGCAGGCAAATACCACGCAATCTGCCACTACTCATACAATTTACCGTTAGTGTGCCACGAAGTTGTGGTAATCCAGTAGGTGAAAATCCTACCAAGGTAATTGACTATTCACCTTGAAGAAAAACAGACAGTTAAACTCGTGAGGGTTTCGCTGAAGCTTTGTTCTTTCAAATATTCAAGCCGTAATGCGCAAGCGTGAACTCATAGTAGCTTCGAAAAGTGTATTTGTAGATTTGGGGAGAGTTTTGACGGTCTCGAACCCTGCCATACTGAACAGATAATAGTCGTATGAAGTTCAGTAAACTACCGGAGTCATAGGGGTGGCGTGAATATAGATGGATTATTACGAAACGTGGGAGATCTCTTGTTTTAATGGTTGGCAATCATAAACAATTTGATATAAGCATAGCGAAATTCAAAATGGAAACAAGAGAAGTCGGAGAAGCCCATATTACCAGTGACTCAAAGGACAACAAAACCTTTGATAGGGAAGGGGCTTTACTTTAGATATGCTTATATGAAAAACAGAACGACCTATATTGACGCAAGTCTATTAGTAAGTCCATCGTCAGCAATGACCGATGAGCAAGTTCGTGTTTTTCAGAGGAAGCTATACATTAGAGCCAAGCAAGATAAGAACTTCAAAGCCTATAGTTTGCACGATAAATTATGTATAGACTATGTGTTAGTGGAATCTTATCGCAGAGTACGTCAGAATTATTCAAAAGGTACAGGGGTTGATAAAGTTAGTTTTTCAGATATTGAGAAATATGGATTACATAAATTTCTGACAGAACTACAAACCGAATTACGAACTAATACCTATCAGAGTGCTCCGGTCAGACGAGTAGAAATACCAAAAGAAAAGAAAGGTGAATTCAGGATGTTGGGTATTCCTACCATCAAAGACAGAGTGGTTCAAATGGCAGTAAAGATGCTAATAGAACCGTTATGGGAATCTGATTTCAAAGATACCTCTTATGGATTCCGCCCAAAGCGAGGAGCGCAAGATGCAATCAAGCAAATCAAGAAGAATATCTACGAAGGGCATTACTTTATTTATGATGCAGATTTGTCGAAATATTTCGACACTATCCCTCATGATAAACTCTTTGTAATGTTGAAAGAACGCATTACAGATAAGAATATTCTGAATCTTATTAGGCAGTGGTTAACCGCTCCGAAACAAATGAAAAACGGAGAGCTAATAAAAACAGAATCGGGTACACCACAAGGAGGAGTTATCTCACCACTGTTGTCTAATATCTATCTGCATGCTTTTGACCGAATAGTAACCAATCCCAACAGTAAATTTAGCAAAGCCAATATTCGTATTGTACGCTATGCTGATGATTTTGTGTTGATGGGGACTTATTATTACAGTCGAGAAATACTGAGTTATTTAGACTCTATTATGAAACGCATGGGTTTAACCATTAATAAGGCTAAAACCACAATACTGCATATTCATAAAAAGAGTCTGCATTTTCTCGGTTTTGAATTTCTAGTGACACGTTCCAAATTTTCATGGAATACTAAGAAATACACCTGTGTGCGACCCAGTATGAAGTCAAGGTCAAAGCTATTTGCAGCCATTCGAGAGCTGTTAGTTAAACGACGTCATTGGAAAATAGAACCAATGGTTTATAGACTGAATTCATTGCTAATTGGCTGGTTGAATTATTTTTCAATCAGTAAGGTTACGCATATTTGGGATACCATAAAGGTAATAGTAAGGCATCTGGATTATAAGTTGTTTAAATGGTTGAAAAGTAAAGGACGAAAGGCGCACAAGTTGCTACGCCAGCAACCGTACAAGACTTTGGTTACAAATAAAGGATTGTTAGACATGGAAAAGTATGCGCGCCTGAAGACCCTTGCGAAAGCTCAATGAAGAAATCTATCGGTAAGCCGTATGAGGGAAAACTTCACGTACGGTTTGATGAAGGGGGTGCTGATAGTTTACTTAAAATTGTTACTTTTATGTTCAACAATTTGAGTAGGCTATCAGGCTCTACTCTACCAGGCAAAGCAAAGTGGTAAAACCTCCGTTTATTTCTTAGGAGCGGTGGCAAGGAGAAACGCCCCCGATGAGCGACATATAAAATAAATCGAAGAAGCTAAGCGGCAATTGTATTGCCGCTTTCTTATTTTTACTGAATTTGTAATTCTGCAAAATATGGTAGTATTTTATAAAAATTGATAATTTGACAATGCAAAGAGTAAAGCGGAATTGCAAATTCCGCTTAGCAAGAGATATTTTTTATATTTCTAAATGATTAGGCTCCGTTGGGCGTAGTTTAACGAAGTGTAAAACATCCGTTTATTTTTTATAGCTTGTAGCTATTTGTTATAAGTAAAGGAAACACAAGTATCAATACATTAGTATTTCGTATTTAATACCTTTGAAATAAAATAAAAGAAGCCCGATTAATTCTTAGGAGCGGTGGCAAGGAGAAACGCCGGCAGAGGGATCGTTTATCCTAGATTTTTTTGTTTCTTTTTGGACGATTCATATGACACTGTGAAAATGTCAATGCATATCGCTGAATACTCATACTGTAACACGGAAAGATTATAGTAAACGGTTAAATTGTAATTTCCTGGAATGGATTTAATTTATGCTTCTATTTAATTTGAAATAATTTATTGTTTTTTTACTTTTATTTAAATATTAATAAAATGATGTATTGTAACATTTATAGTTAATCGGATTGACTCTAAAGTGGGAAAGTAAATTATTTTTTAAACTTAAAATATAAATTATGAGCAAAGACACTATATTAATAAGTATTGGTGCCTTATTTATTTTAATAGGGATAGCTGGTAGCATTAGATATAAAGATGGACAAGTATTCATTAATAGTATCTGGGCAAGAGTATTAGTTTTTATTATTGGACTTTCACTCTTAACAATTGGTATTATCCAACCTTCATTGAATTTAGTGACTGATGCAAATAAAATCCATAAATGTGATAATTGTATAACTATACCCCAAGATAATGGGGTCGTTGAAAGCATTATTGTAGTTAAAGGTAACTATAAAAAGATTGATGAGGATTTATGGTTAATTATCTGGCCAGAAAAAGGAGGGAACAAAGGATGGCCACAATCTGATGATGCCCTAAATGGTAGACCAGTTAATAAATCTAATGGGAGATGGTCGGTTTCATGTTGTTTAGGAGGACCACCTCAAAGTTATGATATAGCATTGTATTCCGCCTCAAAAAAAGCTTCGGAAGTATTAGGCACTACAATGAAAGATTGGGTGAAGTCAAATGATTACCCGGGGCTTTATATAAATAATCTACCTAAAGGTTTAAAGGAATTGGATAGAATTACCGTTAGAAAAATTAAGTATTAATACGTGAGTATATCGTATTTAATACCTTTGAAATAAAATTAAATAAGCCGATTATTTCTTAGGAGCGGTGGCAAGGAGAAACGCCTGGCTAAGGTGTATATTACTGCGCGTAGCCTGAGGCTCTCGAAGGCTACTGTCAATGCTAGAAAGAAAAGATTCTCGAAGGCCAAAAGAAAAAAAAAAACAGAACACTTGAATCCTTTTACTTTTTGGAGTTTCGCAAACAAATTATTAACTTCAACTAGTTAAAAACATAGCATTATTATGGAAAGACAAGGCTTACTTCAGCAATATAAAAAGGAAGAAGAAAATCTTATAAACATCCTTCATGCATTACAAAATAATAATCCACAGAATTACCTAGAAAAAGATGACTTAAAAGCCGTAGCTACTCATTTAAATATAACATATAGTCATATTTACGGAGTAGCAACATATTATACTATGTTTAGCTTAAAACCTAGAGGAAAATATATTATTCGTCTTTGTAACTCGCCAGTGTGTAATATGGAAAAATCACCCGATATTATCGATAAAATCAAAAACATGCTTTCAATTGATATTGGAGAAATAAGCAAGGATAAGCGTTTTAGTATTGAATTATCAGAATGCCTTGGTCAATGCGATATAGCACCAAGTATGATGATAAACGAAGACGTTTATGGTAATTTACATAAGGCTGATTTAAAATCAATATTTGAACAATATAAATAAAATAGTAATAATGAATGAATGCCACAGATTCACAAATTTTAAATAAAAAACATTAGTGTCCGAAATAAGATTAAATAAAAGGGTAGAAGCCCAATTGGTTATGAGCTTTACTAACTCCAGCCTTTAGGCTGGGGGTCTAGAACGTAACATATTAATGGACTTTAGTCCATATACTTTTACAGACACTTTTGAATTAAAAAAGTACTAATGAATGAAAGCAACAGATTCACAGATTTTATATTATTTTTCTGAATATTTTTTAATCATTAAGTAATCTGAGAATCTGTGGCAATTGTAATTTAATATTAATAGTTTCAAATAATCAATAAGTGGTAAAAGAAACAAGAATAAGTTTAAAAAACTTAGGAAAGATAAATCCTGAAAGCATTGAAGATTATATTGATGCCGGAGGATATAAAGTACTTGAGAATTCAGTAAGTCGTCATCATGTTGAAATTATTGATGAAATGTTAAATTCATCGCTAAGAGGTAGAGGAGGAGCAGGGTTTTCGGCAGGTTTAAAAGAGAAATTCACAAGTGAATCATGCCTTAGATGTGAACAGAAATATTTGATTTGTAATGCAGATGAGGGAGAGCCCGGAACTTTTAAAGACCGGATTATAATGGAGAGCGATCCACATCTGTTATTAGAAGGAATGCTTATAGCAGCATATGGAATAGGAGCTTCAAAAGCATATGTTTATATCAGGGGTGAATATTATAAATCAATAGAGATGGTTCAAAAAGCAATAGATTCGGCTCGTCAGAAAGGATTTATTGGAAAAAATATTTTCGGTTCCGTATTTTCAGTTGATGTAGAAATAAGACTAGGAGCAGGATCATACCTTTGTGGCGAGGAACTAACACTTTTGGAATCACTTGAAGGAAAAAGAGGTTACCCTAGAATTAAACCACCATTCCCTGCAGAAAAAGGTCTTTTCGGATATCCAACACTGGTAAATAATGTCGAAACATTAGCGACTATTCCCACAATTGTCGGAAAAGGTTCTGAGTGGTACACAAAATTAGGAACAAAAGAATCGCCCGGAACAAAAATTTTTACCATAAGTGGAGATGTTGCAAAACCCGGATTCTTTGAGGTAGAATTAGGAACTACTTTAAGAGACTTAATTTTTGGATTAGCAGGAGGAATGAAAGGCGATAAAAAACTAAAAGCAATCCTTTTGGGCGGTGCTGCAGGAACTTTTGTTGATGAATCAGTACTTGACACACCCACAGGCTTTGATTCATTAAAAGAGAAAGGAGCAACACTTGGATCAGGAGCAATTATAGTTTTAGGCGAAGATAAATCTATACCAGATGTTACACGATCAATTCTTGAGTTTTTTAAACATGAATCGTGTGGAAAATGCGTTCCATGCAGAGTTGGTACAGATCGTTTAGCACGAATGATAAATGAAATTAACGATGGTAACTACAAAGGTGAATCCGGGCTTGATGATATGATTTATGAAGCTGAATATATGGCTAAAACATCACTCTGTCCTTTAGGGCAATCACCAATTTTGCCTTTACAAAGTCTTAAAAGATATTTTAACGATCAGTTTTAAAATTAAATTTCATGCCGAAGAATATTAGTATAAGTATTGATGGAAAACAAATTGCAACACTTGAGGGAGCAAACCTACTTCAAGTAGCAAAAGATAATGGCATAAATATTCCAAGTTTATGCTATCATAAAAAACTTACACCCACTGGTGCATGCCGATTATGTGTCACAAAAATAAAAGGGCAAAAAGGATTGTTAATGTCTTGTACCGTAAGTGTAACTGATGGTATGGAAATAATTGCATTTGATAATGAAATAGAAGAAACACGAAAACATACATTAGATTATTTATTGGCAGAGCATAATGATATCCACGACGGCACGTATAAGGATGAATTTAGAGATCTTGTAATTCAGTATGGTTTAGACAAACCCGAAAATCGAAAATATCCAAATATTAGTAAAGCCTTAGCTTATAAGATTGATGACACATCGCCGGTTTTATCTTACGATGCATCAAAATGTATAAAATGTTTTCGTTGCATAAAGGGATGTGATGAGGTACAAGGGAAAAATGTATTGTCATTTTCGGAGCGAGGAATTACATCGCATATTATTGCAGGATTTGATAAGTGGAACGAATCAGAGTGCGATGGATGTGGCGAATGTGTTCAATTGTGTCCAACAGGAGCTTTGGTTGAAAAACCACACCGAAAAGAAATTAAAATAGAAAAAGTTGAAAAAAATGTAATTACAACATGCCCATATTGTGGAGTAGGTTGTCAGCTAGATTTATCAATTCAAGATGGTAAAATAGTTCGTTCAGAAGGTGCAGAAGGCATACTTCCAAATGATGGCAGATTATGCGTCAAAGGCCGTTTTGGCATTGATTATGTGCAGAGTCCTGAGCGATTAACAAAACCATTAATTAAGAAAAATGACAAGTTTGTAGAAGCAGAATGGGATGAAACATTAGATTTAATTGCAAGTAAATTTTCAGAAATAAAAGGAAAATATGGGAATGATGCCCTGGCAGGTTATGCTTCGGCAAAATGCACCAACGAAGATAATTATTTGTTTCAGAAGTTTATTCGGGTAGTTTTTGGCACAAACAACATTGATTATTGCACCAGGCTATGTCACGCATCTACCGTTACAGCAATGCTAAAATCAATTGGCGATGGTGCAGGAACTAATTCTATTGAGGATTTTGAAACAACAGATTGTTTATTCGTTACCGGGAATAATATTATAGAAACACATCCTGTAACAGCAACATATGTAAAGCAAGGAAAGAAAAACGGACAAAAATTAATTGTTTGTGATCCAAAATGGACACCAATGGTTAAATATGCCGATATATGGTTGCAACCACGATTAGGTGCCGATGTAGCTTTATTGAATGGAATGATTCACGTAATCATCAAGGAAGATTTAATCGATCGGGATTTTATTGAGAAACGTGTAGATCGAGGCTTCGAAGCATTTAATGAACTAAAACAACTCACTGAAAAATATACACCCGAAAAAACAGAAGAAATAACATCTGTACCAAAAGAGAAAATAATTACCGCAGCAAGAATGTATGCTAATGCTAAAACGGCAATGATTGCAACAGGTATGGGACTGAGTCAGCAAGTTACCGGAACAAATAATGTATTCTCACTAATTAACATGATGATGATTACCGGACAGATTGGAAAAGAACGTGCCGGTATCGATCCACCACGAGGACAAAATAATGTACAGGGAGCCACCGATGTTGGATGTTCACCAATTGTTTATCCCGGATACATACCAATAACAAATAACGAAAACAGAAAACGTGTTGCTAAGATATGGAATGTTGATTACGAGAGTCTATCAGGAAAGCCCGGATTAACAACCGTTGAAATAATGCATGCCGCTTACGACGAAAAAGTAAAAGGTTTATTTATTATGGGCGAGAATCCTATGGTAACCGATCCAAACTTAAATCATACCGAAAAAGCCTTAAAGAAAATGGATTTTATAGTTGTTCAGGATATTTTCCATACAGAAACAACTCCTTATGCCGATGTAATTTTACCGGCAGCATCCTTTGCCGAAAAAGACGGAACATTTGTAAATAGTGACCGCAGAGTATTACGTGTGCGCAAAGCAGTAGAATCTCCGGGAGAAGCTCGTGAAGACTGGAAAATTATTTTGAGTATTGCCGAAAGAATGGGAGTAAATATAGGAAACTATAAAAATGCTTCAGAAATATTCGATGAGATAGCACTGGCCACTCCAATTATGTCTGGTATTTCTTACGATAGAATCGATCATCAGGGAATACAATGGCCCTGTCCAACAAAAGATCATCCGGGAACAAGCACTTTATTTTTAGATAAATTTAATACCCCAAATGGGAAAGGAATTCTTAATCCAGTGGAGCATGTCTCACAAAAAGAAAAAGCCTCAAAAGAATACCCGTTTATTTTGAACTCAGGGCGGATACTTTATCATTATCATTCAGCAACCATGTCGCGTAAAAATAAATCCTTAACGGATTTTGCTAATGAATCGTACGTATTAATGAATCATGGAGATGTTGTTAAATTTGGATTTATAGATGGAACAAAAGTTAAAGTAACATCCAAACAAGGAGAGTTGCAAACCACATTAAAGTCAAGTGATCAAGTTGCAGAAGGAGAATTATTTATGCCGTGGCATTTCTCAGAATCCCCTGTAAACAGATTAACACGAAGCGACTTAGATCCTTTCTCAAAAATAGCAGCATTTAAACTTACGGCTTGTAAAGTAGAGAAATTATTATAAAGTAGTCTTTCTTTTTACTTTAAATAATAAAAGCCCGAATCAATCGATTCGGGCTTTACTTTTATCTTTAAACTTTTTACTTTTATCTTTATAATTTCAGGTTATATACCAATTAAATTTCAAAATGATCTATAAATAATTTGAATTATTTTTTACCAAGATCATTTAGCAAGTCGTGACATGGATTTTATAATTATTAAGCAAATGGGGTAATGGCTGTTATGCAGTAATAAAGGGTTTTGCTCTTTCTGAAGAGACTCCGTGGCACGACTATTTAACTAATTTGAAATATTTTTTGAAGAAATATAAGTGAAATGAAACCAATTATATAGCTTATCTAGGCCTTTAATTGGTATAAAATAAAAGGCCGAAAGATTGCTGCATTTAAACTTACAGCTTGTAAAGTAGAAAAGGTATAAATGATTAATAAACAAGGGGCTTTAAATATTGTATTAGATATTGACTTTATTTGTCATGTTAACTGCATTCTTTCTTTCAATTATTCTATCAATTAATGTGTCTTCTGCTCCATATATAATTTCCTTTTCAGCACTTTTAAGGGCATCATCAAATTGATCTAATAAATAATAAGCTACCGATAAATTATGATAAATTTGGGCTATGTTTTTATTAGAGATTCTAGCTTTTTTAATATTGGGTTTATACTCATTTATAGCCATATTCCAAGTTGTAATACATTCGTCTAATATTATTTTAACCTCGCTGGTTAATTCATTTTCAGAATAGAGTTTTGCAGCTTTTTGGAAATTTATTAAAGCCTCATCTAAATCAGAATAGTCAAACTTGTTACTTTTACCTGTGAAGATTTTAAATTCAATTTCTTCTGTATAATATGAAAAATGTTTATTTAAATATTCTTGAGTAGCATTTCTAACTTTATTTAAAGTGATTTTTAATGCATGGTTAATTGCATTATCACTGTACTCTTTAAAAGCTGTTTCAATATCTGTTGATGTAGTTACTAATGTTGTGTATGTTGTTTGTGTAATATCTTCATAATTAGGATAATGTACATTGTGAATATTATATCCTTCTTTATCTACTAACACACATCCTATTGCAATTTCTGAGTCTATCGGAATATTCATTTTAACTTCTATTATTTTATTATTAGACCTTTTAACTTTTGTAATCGATTTAGGAAATGAATTACCATTAAGTATTTTTAGTCTGACTACAACATCAGCATTTTCAATTGAAGTACGTTCGTATCCTTTAATTTCCAGTGAAGGTTCACTGTAGTTCGGAATTAGTTCATAATCACTACTACAGTCTAAAGCATAAGTTCTTATTTGATTTGATAATGGGTGTAAGGGCAAGTGTAATTGTTTTAGAGTTACAATTTCAGATTTTGATTTTTGACCATAAATATTAAGGCTAAAACATGCAAGTAAAATAATAATCAAATTAATAATCCTCATAATAATTTTTCATCTATTAGTACTTTATAAAACTATCATAAATTCTATAGATAGAAAAATTCATCAAGATAATATTTAAAAGAAAAGCCCAAATCAATCGATTCGGGCTTTTCTTTTATCTTTAAACTTTTTACTTTTATCTTGAAAGATTATCCTTTAAAGAAAATAGCTTTTATAATAGCATTAGCCATCTTAGGATTTTCTTTTAATCTTCGAGTTGTATATCCAAACCACTTTTCTCCATATGGTACATAAACTCTCATACGGTGTCCATTATCAATAATAGATTGACGTAATTTAGGAGTAACACCATATAACATTTGGAATTCATATTTTTCTTTAGAGGGATTGTATTTCTCTAATAATTTATATGCACCTTCAATAACAGGTTTGTCATGAGTTGCAATAGCTGGATATACACCATTTTTTAAGCAGAAATCAATATCTTCAATGAAATGCTCATTAACCTCATCGTATTTTTTGTAAGCTATCTCAGCAGGTTCAATATAAATACCTTTACATAGTCTGTAATTTAATGGAACTTCTTCTGTGTGAATATCCATTAAGTTTTCAAGGTCACTAAGTGTACGTTTCATATAAGCCTGAAGAACTAGTCCTACATTTTTAGGGAACTCAGCTTTTAATTTTCTGTACATTTCTATAGTCATATCTGTACATGGAGAATCTTCCATGTCAACACGAATAAAATTGTTATACTCAGCTGCTTTTGCTACAATCGTACGAATGTGATTATAACAAGCATCTTTGTCAATTAATAACCCAAACATTGTTGGTTTTACAGAGTAATTTCCATCGACACCTTCTTTTTCAGCTTTTTCAATTAGATCAATATATTCTTTAGTATTAGCTTCAGCTTCTTCTAAAGTTTTAATAAATTCACCTAAAATATCGAGTGTAACCATACAACCCTTAGAGTTTAGATCTTTTGATGCTTTAATTGCATCATCAACAGTCTTGCCTGACACATAGGGCTTTGCAAATAGCCATACAAACTTCTTAGGAAAGAATGGAAGCATAGCTGCGATTAATTTGTTTAACATATCTGTAATTTATTATTAGTTAATTATTTTGTTATTTATTTCACTAAAATGTAATTGCATAATTAGATGTTTTTTTATCTAAAAAAAAGGAGAAAAATCAGGTTTTAGCACTTATGCTCTAAAACATTCATATAAAACGAGATCCCACAGTAAAACTGTAGGATCTCGTTTTATTATTATTTATCTAATATTAATATTGTCTTTCTGAATCTGTCTGTAAATAGACAGGTGAACTGAAGAGTCTGAATTAATCTAGAGATATTTCTCTTCACTCAATAAGATATCCTCAATTGAATATTATGATTTAAAATTTAGCTTAAATCTCAATACCCTTATCTTGATACTAAGAATTACCAGCTTCCACCGGCGCTGCCAAAACCATCTCCGCCACCAAAGCACCCACCATGGCTTCTATTGTTACTCACACACCACAATCCCTTTTCACTATTCGCTCGTGAACATCTATGAAACGACATCTCTATTATGAGATTCAGGGCTTAGATCTTATATAATTAAAATTCTACTTTAGGTCTTACTTCCGCATTCTCAGATACAGCTTCAAACATTTCTTTCTTCGGAAATTCATCATCTTCACCGATTATATTTAAAGCCCATTTTCTAAACTTTCCTCTAATATGGAAGTTGTAAATGTTTACACTTTCATTGTATTTCATCTTGCTTACTGAGATTCTATTTTCTGCATCTTCTAATTGAGCTTGTAATTCAGAAAAATTTTGATTGGCTTTTAAAACAGGATATTGTTCCACTACAAGCATTAATTTTGATAAAGCCGAACTCAATCCACTTTGTGCTTCTTGGAAAGATTGAATATTCTCTGCATTTAAATTACCAGAATTTAATGTTGTTGATGTCGCTTTTGCCCTGGCTTCAATAACTCCAATTAATGTTTCTTGCTCATGTGCTACATATCCTTTCACATTATTTACAAGCTTAGAAATTAGGTCAACACTTATTTGATTCTGAGTAACTACATCACCCAAGCTTTTATCAACATCTTCTTGATAAATAATTGCTTTATCATAGGTGCTGTTCATCCACGATATTGTTTTCATTACACTTAGAAATAGGAATCCTAATATAATAAGTATTGTAATTGTACTTTCTTTCATTTTTGTAAATTCTAAAATTTCATCAAATTTAATTATATCTCAGTTTGTATCAAATATTATATTATTGTTTTAGAAGATATGTCATGATATTTTGCCAATTCATGATATTTATCTTTCTTAATAAACTCATAATTTGTATTTTTGGCATTACTGATAAATAAAATAGCATTTTAAAAGATGATTAAAAATTGGAAATATTGTAATTTTCTTTTAAGCAATAATGTATTGCGAATAAGGTATCCATAGTGATACATTGTATGTCATTCTGAGCTTGCGAAGAATCTCTTAAGAGAAAGAAACGTATTCTCAAAGCCTCAATTTGACTAATGAACGAAAATTGTTCAAAGACATTTCAATTTAATATTCAATCAAAGATTAAAATTCATAAATAAATATAATAATGACAAGAGAAGAATTTCAAAAAGTTGTTTTACAAGGAATTCCAGCAGAATTGCCTTCTCCGAAATCATACGATACGGAAATTAATCATGCTCCAAAACGTAAGGAGATATTAACAGTAAATGAGAAAAAATTAGCAATTAAAAATGCATTGCGTTATTTCGATAAAAAACATCACGAAGTATTAGCAAAAGAATTTGCTCAAGAATTAAAAGATTACGGACGAATTTATATGCATCGTTTTCGTCCCGATTATAAAATATATGCACGATCAATAGACGATTTTCCTGCAAAATCACGCCAGGCACAAGCAATCATGTTAATGCTAAGTAATAACTTAGATCATGCTGTTGCTCAGCATCCCCACGAGTTAATTACTTATGGTGGCAATGGTGCTGTTTTTCAAAACTGGGCACAGTATTTATTAACCATGAAGTATCTGGCTACAATGACCGATGAGCAAACTACTGTTTTGTATTCAGGTCATCCAATGGGAGTATTTCCATCTCATAAAGATGCTCCGCGCGTAGTTGTTACAAACGGAATGATGGTATCTAATTATTCTAAACCTGACGATTTGGAAAAATTTAATGCTTTAGGTGTTACACAATACGGACAAATGACCGCAGGTTCTTTTATGTATATTGGGCCACAAGGTATTGTACATGGAACAACCATTACAGTATTAAATGCATGTAGAAAAATCTCTAAACCAGGTGAAGGTGCAGAAGGGAAAATATTTGTTACCTCAGGTTTAGGTGGAATGAGTGGTGCTCAGCCAAAAGCTGGAAATATAGCGGGAGTTGTAAGTATTACAGGAGAGATTAACCCTAAAGCTGCATATAAACGTCAAGAACAAGGATGGGTTGATGAAGTTATTGAAGATGTAGATAAAGTTATTGAAACAGCTTTAGCTTATAGCGAAAAGAAAGAAGCTCATTCAATCGCTTTCTTAGGAAATATTGTTGACTTATGGGAAAGACTAGCAGAGCGCAAAATTCATATACATTTAGGATCTGATCAAACATCATTGCATAATCCGTGGGCAGGTGGTTATTATCCTGTTGGATTAACTTATGAAGAGTCAGTTAAAATGATGGCAGAAAATCCTGATGAATTTAAGAAATGTGTTCAGGAATCATTATGTAGACAGGTTGCTGCAATTAATAAAATGACTGCACAAGGCACTTATTTCTTTGATTACGGAAATGCATTCTTATTAGAGTCGAGTAGAGCAGGGGCTGATATTATGAAAGAAGATGGTACTTTTAAATATCCATCGTACGTTCAAGATATTATGGGGCCAATGTGTTTCGATTATGGATTTGGGCCATTCCGTTGGGTTTGCGCATCATCAAAACCTGAAGATTTAGACTTAACAGATCAAATTGCAATGGATGTTTTAGAAGAAATTGCAAAGACTGCCCCAGTTGAGATATCTCAACAAATGAAAGATAATATTCGTTGGATAAGCGAAGCAAAGAAGAATAAATTAGTTGTTGGTTCACAAGCACGTATTTTATATGCCGATTGTGAAGGAAGAACAAAAATTGCAGCAGCATTCAATAAAGCAGTAAATGATGGTCGATTATCCGCTCCGGTTATTTTAGGTCGTGATCATCATGATGTTTCCGGTACAGATTCACCTTTCCGTGAAACTTCAAATATTTATGATGGATCACAATTTACAGCTGATATGGCAATCCAAAATGTTATTGGAGATTCGTTCCGTGGAGCCACATGGGTTTCTATCCATAATGGTGGTGGAGTAGGATGGGGCGAAGTAATTAACGGTGGATTCGGAATGGTACTTGATGGAAGCGAAGATACTGACCGAAGATTACGTATGATGTTACATTGGGATGTAAACAATGGTATTGCTCGTAGAAGTTGGGCCCGAAACAATGAGGCTATATTTGCTATTAAACGTGAAATGGAACGTACTCCTGAATTAATTGTTACTGTTCCAAATATTGCCGATGATGAAATGATTGAAAAATTATTCTAAAAGTATATAATCTTTATTAAGACAGCCCTTAAAGTTATTTTGGGCTGTCTTATACTATTCTTCGAGTATAAAAACATCCGAGATATTACGATATTTAGGTTCTATAATAAATTCTCCAGATTCATCAATTAATCCCCATTTATCAATAACTTTCACACGTGCAAATCCATTAATAAAATCATATGCTCCATCAAAAGTTTTGTTAAATCTATTTGAACCATTTGTATCAATAAAAAACCATTTATCTTTTAATTTTACACGAGCAAAACCCTCAGAAAAGTCCTCAGCAGCAATATATGTAGGTGGAATAAAAACGGAACCGTCTTTTTTCAAATATCCCCAGAATTGATTTTTTTTCATTCTTAAGATACCTTCCTTACAACTCTTTATATTATTATATTCAATTGCTATAATTAGATTGCCTTTTTTATCAACGATTCCTCCTAATTTATTTTTAAAAACAACAGCTACGTCTTCGGAATAGTCCCTAATTTTATGGTATTCACATTTAACTATTATTTCTCCATTTTTATTGATAAAACCCCATTTGTCATTCTTCATTACGGCTGCCATTCCATTCTGAAAGTTTTTTACTTTTTCATAAATAGCAGGAGCAATCATATCTTCATTAACCTTAATAAATCCCCATCTATTATTTTCATAAAAAGCAACTCTTCCTTCCGATAATGCCCCTAGTTTATTGTATTTAGGATTAATAATCCATTTTCCTTTAGTATCAATAAATCCCCATTTTGATTTAAATTTTATGCGGGCAATACTTTCATTAAAAGAAAATGCATCTTGAAATCCTTTATCAGATAATAAAACTCCTAAGGTGTCAATAAAATTCCACTTATGTTTATATTTAACCAATGCTAAACCATTAGAAAAATTATAAGCTTCATCAAAATACAATTCTGTAATTCTTTTTCCTGTTTTATTAATATATCTATAACCTATTTTCTCTTCAGCAATAGAGTAGCCATTAACAAAATCTCCAATATTATTAAATTCACGATCTATTATTATATTCCCTTCTAAATCAAGAAAACAATATTTATTTTTATCTTTTAGTCTAAAGACATTATTAGATGGCAGATGAATTATTGATTCAACAACTGATCCTACCCAATAATCTAAAGAAGGTGAATGTAAATTCGAAAAATCTTTCTCAAAAACTTTTTCCTCATTCAAAAAAATTAAGTTCCATCTTTCATCTAAGCGGACAAAAGTTGCATAAGTTTGAGAAAATAAATTTGTTGAAATATAGAATAATACTAGAAATGAAATATACTTTTTACTCATAAGTCAAATAAACGTAAACAATAAATATTTTATTAGTTTGAATAACAAAAATAATACTAAATCTTATTTTTCTTTGTCTTAATTAATAAACTATTTTTTCTTATCCTTCTTTGAAAACAGCCTTATTAACCAATTGCGTTTTACAACGCTAGCTGCTTCTTCAACTTCTTTAGCTCCTTGATTAATGTTGTAAACTGCAATTTCAACACTGTCAGCAAAAGCTGTATCATATATTAGCTTTGTAATTAAGCCTTGACCATCAGTAATTTCATCAGTTATATTTACAAGATTATCAGAAAGTATTTTTGTTCGTTCCGTAGTATATCCCAAATTTTTTCCTGCACGATTAAGTCCTGAAATGAATGTTGTATCAGTAAATAATTCACCTAATAAACCTTTGCCATTATTTACTTGATCAGTTAAAATAGCTAAGTTTTCGGTAGATCTTTGAAGATTCTCTCCTACCTGATAAAGTTTTTTAGCAAACAATGTGTCAGATAATAACATTCCAATCGTACCTTCTTCTTTGGATATTTTTTTAGAAATTTCAGAAAAATTTTCTGTTAAAACGGCTGTTCTTTTTGCAATCAAACTTAAATTATTAGCAAGCGATTCATCAGCAAATATTTTGCCGAAAGCCCCTTCTCCTCGATTGATCTTATCAGTAATTTCTGCAACATTCTTTGTAATGGTAACGGTATTTGTGCTCGAAGAATGAAGTTGGCGAAGAATTTTATCGATTTGAACAACTTCGATTGTTTCCAGGAAATCTCCTTCTTCAATAATTGGAGCATTAATACTTCCAGTGTAGATTTTGATAATTTTATTACCCATTAATCCCTCTGATCCGATTTCAATTTTAGAATCTTTACGAATAAATTGTCTTACATTTTCCTGAATTGATAAATCTACTTTAACCAGAGAATCATTAATTATTTGAACCTTTGATACAGTGCCAATATTAATGCCAGAGAATCGGGCATTATTTCCAACTTTTAATCCACTAATATCAGCAAATACAGCACTGACTTGGAATTTTTTACTAAATATATTGACTTGGCTTCCTATGTAATAAATGCCTAATATAAATAATATAACTCCTATTGCTACAAAGAAACCAAGCTTTAGATTATTTTTTTTAGTGTTATACATAAGCTGTAATTTTAATCAGTTTTAAAATATGAACTAATCCACTCATCAGTAGAATTTTTAAGTTCATCGAATTTTCCTTCTGCACGAATTACTCCTTCATGTAATATTAACATCCGATTTGATGTGATTTTAGCACAATTCAAATCATGAGATATTATAATAGAAGAGGTTTTATATTTACCCTGAATATTTAATATTAAAGAACTAATTTCCCTTGAGGTTAAAGGATCCAGACCAGTGGTAGGTTCATCATACAGAATAATATCAGGTTTAAGAATTAATGTTCTTGCTAAACCAATTCGTTTTTTCATTCCTCCTGAAAGTTCAGAAGGCATTTTATCAATAGCATCAACTAATCCTACATTTTCAAGAGCCTCAACAATAAGTCCTTCAATAATATGTGAATCAGTTATTGTTTTATTACGACGTAATGGAAATTCTAGATTTTCTTTTACCGTCATGGAATCATATAGTGCATTTCCTTGAAAAATAAAGCCAACTTTGGTTCGGAGAGTATTAAGTTCTCTAGGATTCATTTCTGCTATTTCCTTGTTAAAAACTTTTAGTGAACCCGAATCAGGATAGATTAAACCAACAATACATTTTATAAGAACCGATTTTCCTATTCCCGATTTCCCTAAAATAACTACATTCTCACCTTCGCTAAGAATCATGTTAATGTCTTTCAATACTGAATTCCCATTAAATGATTTTTTTAAATGCTCTATTTGCACAACAGCTTCTTGAGTGTTGACAATATCATTATTAATATTTATTTTTTGTTTAAGCATTTTACATTGAAAAAATATGGATAATTTCGGATAACTGAACAGCTATTAAATCAATTATAAAAATTGCTAAAGATGAAATTACAACTGCCGAATTTGCCGCTTTTCCAACACCTTCAGTTCCATTTTCGGAATAATAACCTTTATAGCAACTTATAATACCTATTGCAAAACCAAAAAAATATGTTTTAATAGTTGCAGGAAATAAGTCATAATAATGTAATGAATCAAAAGCTTGATTTATAAATAATGGAAATGAAATAAAACCATGCAAATTTACTGCGACATATGTTCCAAAGAATGAAATAGCATCAGAATAAAAAACCAATATTGGGATCATAAAAGTTGTTGCAAGTACTCGAGTAACAACAAGATAATTCATTGGATTAGTTCCCGAAACATCCATTGCATCAATTTGCTCCGTAACGCGCATAGAACCTAGTTCTGCACCTATTCCCGAACCAATCTTTCCAGCGCAAATTAAAGCTGTAATTACAGGGCCTATTTCACGTACAATCGAAACAGAAACCATCCCCGGCAACCATGATTCAGCCCCAAATTCTACCATAACAGGTCTTGATTGTAAAGTAAGAACAAGACCCATTATAAATGCTGTAATCCCTATTAAAGGAAGCGTACTAAGTCCAATATTGTATGATTGTTTTAGGAATTCTTTATGTTCATAAGGAGGTCGGAATAATTCACAGAAGAAATTACCGGCAAATCGACTTAATCCACCAATTTCATTTAAGAATCTTTCAATATTTTTAAATCTGGAAAAATCAAATTCATCCTGATTCTCATTTGCAGCCTTTTTACTAAATATTTTTTTAATATTCAGTTTCATTTTTAAATGACTTTAGTGCATTATAAAAATGTAAGTTACAAATTATTAAAGAATGGAGGGATTTATTTCAGATAAAAATTAAATGAATGCAATTTATTAAACACATTAATTTATTGTTCAAACAACAATGAATAAGGGCGTTCAATATCTCTTTGCAGTTCTACTGTTCCGATATTTCTACTTTTTCTTAAAAATTCCTTGCCATCGAAGAAAACTAGAATAGTTGGAACAGTGAAAATTGAATTTTGTGCAGCAATTTCCGGGTTTTCGACAGTATCAGAATAAAACATATTCATATTAGGGAAATCTGCTTCAAGTAATTTTTGAATTTTTGGTTTTAAAACTTTACAAACATTACAATTATCGTGTGAAAAATAAATGAGGCATGCTTGATTGTTTTCAATAGTATCAATAAAATTTTCGATTGAGGAAATTGAACTAATCATTAGTATTTATTTGCGTTCAACATAATTAATGTGCAAGCAATTGAAACTTCAATATTATTTTTCATTGCTAATTCAATCAATTCTTGATTTTCAGATCCCGGATTAAAAATAATGCGCTTAGGAGCTAGTTCAAGAATATAATCATAATATTCCTTTTGATTATTCGGATTAAGGTATAATGTAACCGTGTGAATATCTTTAAGTACAGGTTTTCCAATAACAATTTTTTGCCACATGATATCACCATTTCTTATTCCTAAAGGTACGACATCAAAGCCATGACGAACTAAACTTTTTACTGCTTTATGCGAAAACCTAATTGGATTTGGGCTAGCTCCTAAAACAAGGGTTTTTTTCATATCTATTTATATTACAAATAAAAAGCCAATATTGTGATTTGTAATTATTTATGTATATAATACATAATCAAATCAATTTGTAAGTTAAGAAAAATTAGCTTAGAATAAAAGGGGTATTTATGATTGTTTTTGAATCAACACAACCGCATGAGCAGATATCCCTTCTTCTCTTCCTACAAATCCTAGCTTCTCTGTAGTAGTTGCTTTCACAGAAATATTATCTTGATTTGTATTTAAAACAGATGCTAATGTTTTAGTCATTTCTGGAATGTAATCTTGAATTTTTGGTTTTTGTAAACATACTGTAGAATCAATGTTTACTAAAGAATAGCCCTTAGATAAAACTAGTTCTAAAGTTTTTTTTAATAGAATTTTACTGTCAATATTTTTAAAATCTTGATTTGTGTCTGGGAAATGATATCCAATATCTCGTAAAGCTGCCGCTCCTAATAAAGCATCACAAATTGCATGAATCAACACATCGCCATCAGAGTGTGCAATACAACCCTTTGTGTGAGGTATTTTTATTCCACCAAGGAATAATTTTCTACCATCTTCTAATTTATGAACATCATACCCATGACCAATTCTAAAACTCATTATCCCTTTTTTTGTTTTTTCTGCATTTTTAAAGCTTGAAAATCTAATCCAAGTGTAAATCGCATTGTATTTGCTAATGGATTATTTTGTTTAACAGGTACGAGGTAAGAAAAATCAATATTGAATACATTTAATTTTAATCCAACTCCAACTGTGAAATATTTTCTATTTCCTTTTGTTTCATGTTCATGAAAATAACCGGCTCGAACAGCAAATTGATTTGCATACCAATATTCGGCACCCACAGAATATTTTAATTCATGTAATTCTTCCTGAAATCCTCCTGGTGCATCATAAAATGACTGAACCATTGCTTCTGGTGTAGAAATATCGCTTGCTATAGTATCATTATCATCAGGTGTTGGAACAAGAAATTTATTTAAATCTAATGCCAGTGTTATTGAATTATAGTCATCTAAATCATATTTAATAGCAGCTCCAATTTTTAAATTGGTTGGTATAAAATCTTTTTGTACATCTGTGTACGAAATTTTAGATCCGATATTAGAAATATTAACACCAAATGAAAAAGTGTAATCATTTTTACCTAATTTTAAATCATCATTAAGATAGTACATAGATACATCTGCCCCAACAGCATTACCAGCTTTTGTTTCAGTGCCTGAAACACTTGTTCCTCCTGTAATGTCCGATCTGATATATCTGAATGCAATACCTCCAGAAATCCTTTCAGAGAATGCTCTTGAATATGCCATATCAAGTGATAATTCATAAGGTGAATGTTGCCCGTTGGCTTCACCGAATTCATTCGTAAACTGAATATCTCCTAAATCAAAATATAACAATGTCGTAGCTACTGTTTGCTTTTTGTCTAAGCGTTTATAAAATGATATATACCCTAAATTAATGTCATTTACTAAATTTCTTAACCAAGGAGTATATGAAACTGCAAGTCCCATATCACTTTCTATAAACGCATATTTTGCAGGATTCCAGTGCATTGAATTATAGTCGGCAGATGTGGCAGCTCCAACATCTCCCATTGCACCAGCTCTCGAATCAGGAGCTATAGTTAAAAAGGATGCAGAGTATTCCAGTGGGTTATTTGATCCTGCTAAATCATCCTGGTTAATTTGACCAATAATATTAAAACTAATAAAGGTTAAAAGTATTCCGAGTGTACAAGTTTTTTTCATCATAAATTACTTAAATTTTATAAGAGAGCAAATATAGGATTATTTGTTAATTAACATAAAATTATTTTAAAACAACAAGCTTTTCAATTTTCTTAACTGTTTCTCCTTCAACTGTCCTGACTTTTAATTGGTAAATATACACACCTCTTCCAAGTTTATCTCCAAAATCATCGAGACCATTCCAATTGATAGGTTCAGAACGAAATGCATTTGAATTTATTATAGTATTTATTGTTTTTACAAGTTTACCTGATATTGTAAAAACTTGAATTAAAACTTCTAAATCTTCGTTAGACCTGTTATGATCGAAATAAAACGATGTTTGATCAGTGAAAGGATTGGGGTAATTAAATAAATTTTTTATTGCTAAACTTTCAGATTCGGCAACCATAAAGTCTAAGTTTTCTTCCGATGAGTTATTGTAAACGTCCCAAACTTTTAATTTTAAATTATGATCACCATTTTCCAATTCTGAAAACAAGTATTCTATTTTTCCTTTTTGAAATTCGTCAATATCAGATTCATAATAATCATTTAATATAATCGTATTATTACTGTTGTTGTCTAATATTGCTGTAATATCGTGTCCTATTCCATTACCAACAGTATTTATCCCGCTACTATCTGTTAGTAAAGCATAAAGTATTGGGTTTTCATCAGTAACTCCACCGCTTACAAAATTTTCGTCGTTCATATATATTTGTACACTTGGGCCAATTTTATCTATGTCAGCATTAGCGTTTGAGCCACCAATAATAAAATTATCAAAATAACCTTTAGCTTCGTTTTCGGAGTTTGATGCATAATAACTGATTTTTCCATTATCAAAATTATAGGATATATCTTTTGGAACAACAAAGCTGAATTCAAACTTACCATTAATAATACTTGCCTTTCCTTTGTATAGGATATTATTTTGCATCTTAAAATCCATAGTTGTACCACCGTCGTTTCCAAGAGTAGTTATTGTTCTTTTTTTATCTAAAACTAAAGGAAAAACTATACCATTATACGATGTTAAGTTAATTCCAGACGCATTTTCAATATGTCCATGAATAGTTACTTTTGATAAAGCTTTTAAGGTGTCCGTATAATTACTAATACTATTATGATTTAAAGAATCTGTTATAATATTAAATTTTGGTAATGGCATTTTTAGCGCAGGATCACCTAATAAAGTAAAGTTTCGTTTGTTGTTATTGGATCCTGAAGCATTCTTTGCTAATCGAATGATGTCACCTAAGGCTAAAAAATTGCCTTTGTAATCTTTTTCAAAAACATAATTGTAAAAATTACGATTTAAGGTATAATTCGGACTTGAATAAACCAGTCTAGTAGTTGAGAAAAGAGCTATACTACCTCCTTTGGGGTTCAGTAATACTTGTTCTCCTGCCGATGTGTATTTATGATTGTCGAAACGGCTAAATTCGCATGTAGCAGTCATAAAAATTGTAAGTTTATCAGTATTAATCCATGAATTTATATCATCAATAGATAATATTCGTTCATGTGCCAGGCCAGCTTCGCCTCCATGTCCGGTATAATTAAATATTAAAATACCATTATTTACTTCGTCGTTTATTAATCTGTTAACCTCAGGATAGCTTTCATCAACTGCTGATGATTCTTGAGGAAATGCATCCAGATATAATTTATTTATAAAAAAATGCTGATAAGTTGTGTCAACAAAACTTGCTAAACGATCGGCATCTCGCATGTGTACATTATTATCTTCGTCATCGCCAACAAAACATAATGAGTTAATCCAATTCCCTTTATTTTCAGGATTTAAATATGATTTTATTTTTTCTACCATTTGTTGAGCCTCTTCGGTTGATTTAACAGGAAGTCTTCCAATGCCAATATCAACTAAACCTGAATTGTCATTTTCAATATTATCAGTTGGATCTAGTAGTCCGAAAAAATCATCAGTAACAAAAGATACAGTTGGTTGGAGTGAATTAACAGATTGATATGTTAAAATGTAATTTATATTATTAGCTGTAATTGATTTATGATCATATGAGCCATCGCCAATAAAAAGTAAATATTTTAATGTATCGCTAACTGATGGGCGATTATAAATCATTCTAACAAAATTCCTAAACGCTGTAGCATCAGGAGTGCCAGACGAGAACTCATTAAATATTTGTTCAGGTGTAACAATTTCAACCGAAAGACCTTCCTGAATATGAATATTTGCTATTTCATTCGCTTGAGAAATAAAATCAGGATAAGTTATAATTAACATATCCCTATGATTAACACTATGTAAGTTTTGGTTTTCTACATTTCCAATTAATTCTGTAGTAAGGAAATTCTCAGAATTAAAAGCAATAAATTCGTTTAATCCAGGACTTACATTTACTTTTATTGTAATAGTACCATTATTATATGATAAGTTTAAATCCTTTGCTTGATTAGGATTTGTTACATCCCAAATTTTAGTTAATGGATTTGGAGTGCTAATTTTAAATTCAATAATTTTTGAGTTCGATTCAGCATTATAATATCTAAAAATAAGCTGATCATCATTCATAGACAATTCTCGGTCTGCATTAAGTGTTATATAATCGAGCCAACCTTCCGAAGAAGCCGATGATTTATTATAATTTATATTTATTATAAAATTATCACTTGAAATGGTAAAAGTCCCACTTGCGATATTTCTATAAGCATATGTAGAGTTATAATTACTTAAATTTACGGCTGCGATTTCTTGATTAATTATTTTTGAATTGGAAGTGATGTCAAACGAAGTACTTGCAGATGATCTGGCAGCTAAAGCTGATCTTAGTCTAATGTTTTTATCTGTTACAAGATTTGGAAATTCAAATTCAAAATCAAAATTTGTGTTTATATCAAAATGTTCGCCAAACCATAATTGACCCGATTCTAATAAATTCTCAAGTTCATTTTCATGATGTATAAAATCAATAAAAGTATTGTTAGATTCAATAACACTGCCTATAGGATCATCAATTTTACTAATTGTATTTAATAAACCAACATCTGTGGTCAGAAATAAATAATTCGAATTTGAATATTGATGTTTAGTTAAATAATAAAAATTATTGGTGGTATCATATTGAAGTTTATCCGGGCCTTTTGCATAAAATAATATATAGTCGTCTTCATTAAAAATATTATCTTCTCCCTTTTTAAAATAAATTGAATTTTGTTCTAAATCATCCTGACAAGGGTCAGAGTTGAGTAAAGGTAACATGCCTGAAGAATTTCCAAAAACTTTTACATTTTCTGGATTTGCAAATCCCATATCAATTAATTCAGAATATGATATTTTATAGATTCCATCATTATTGATTTTTATTTTACTCCAATTCCCATTTTTTAGAACAGACTCAGAATTAAAGTTCGATGATTTTAATATGGAGGAAACAGGTTTATTCTTAGGAATTAATTCCATGTCAAATGAAATAACTTTTTCTAATTGTCCATTAAATTGATTCTTTCTTAAAGGCAATAAATTAAATTGTAGATATGCTTGTTTTCTCTTATAGTTAATTTCAATTTTATATGAAATATTATTAGGGATTTGATCCCCGTATTTTATAATAGATTGCTCTTTATCAGTTAGCTTTTCGAATTTTATATTTATAATTTTTATATCAACTTGAGAATTAAGCTTTAATAATTCAAAATAATATGGATACATGGTATTTTGATCATGATAATGTGCATCATCAAAAAAGAGAAAATCAGTTTTATTTATGTTTTTCTGATTAATTTGATAATAATGTGAAATTGATTTAGGCGTTTCCCAGTTTATTTTTCGATTTAATATCTTATTTTGACCAAATGTGTATAAAATGATGAAAAATAATAGATTAAATATGAGTATTTTTTTCATTAGGTTTGATAATTTTATACAAAGAAACAAAACTTTATTATAAGTAATAATGAATTCTTAAATTCGTTAACTTTAAAGTATAACCAATAAAACGAGATAAAACTATTTAATATTGTAAGTATAGTTTTAGCATTTTCTTAGATGAGAAAGTTTTTAATTGTAATAATGGTACTATTTGTATACGAGTCATATTGTCAGGATGTTGAATTCTCACAATATTACGCAAATCCTTTATATTTAAATCCAGCATTTGCAGGATCAGATGAATATGCCCGGATATCATTAAATTATAAAACAGTTTTACCTACGGCTTTTGGTGATTACAGTACATACAGTGCATCTTTCGATAAATATTATGAAGGATTAAGTGGTGGTGTTGGGTTTCAAATCATGAACGACAAGCAAGCTCAAGGTGCCATTAATGATTTAGGGTTTAGTCTTTTTTATTCATACCATGCACAATTAAGAAAAAGATGGTCGATAGCTACAGGATTTCGATTAGGATATAATATAAAAACCTTAAATAGTAGTGGTTTGGTTTATCCTGATATGATTGATCCAGTCAATGGTATATCAAATTCAGGTATGGAAAGTGAAATTTATCAAAAATCTATGTATTTTGATTTTTCATTTGGAATGTTAACATGGTATGATAATTATTTTGGGGGATTTACATTAGATCATATTACAAAACCTCAAATATCGTTAGGGAGTGATGATCCGGGCCCAATTGGAAGAAAATATACGATACATGGCGGAATAGAAATACCTATTTATAATAATTTACACAGAGTTCATATGACAATGTCCCCAAATTTTATATTTCAGATGCAAGGGGCATCATCAAAATTAAATTTAGGAGTTTATTTAAATAAAAAATATTTGACAAGTGGAATTTGGTTGAAAACAAATACCGATTTTAATTTCACAGCTTGTGTATTGATGTTTGGTTATATAACTGATTATTCAACATTTGCTTATAGCTACGATGTGCCTTTTTATTTAGGAGGTTTAAGTGGTATAATTTCTGGGGGACATGAGGTAACCTTTTTGTATAAATTCATGTATAAAAGAAAGAGAAAAAAAATGAAGGCAATAAAATGTCCTAAAATTTAGTTATATTTGTATGTAAAATCTTGCATAGAGTACTATAAAAAACATTATATTTGAAATAAAAAATAACAATTACTATGAACGTTAAGTTAAACATTTTCCCTTTAGTATTTATTAGCCTACTAATTGTTACTGGATGTAGCTTATTCGGTGGCGGTGGGAACAACGCAGCACAAACAGGAAGCGAATCTCAAACTACTGGTTGGTTTTATAATGATCCTGATAATGGAGGTTTTGAAGTAAAAACAGACTATATTGAACAAGCTGGACCAGGTTTAGTCCTTATTGAAGGAGGTACTTATACAATGGGGCAAACAGAACAGGATATAACACATGATTGGAATAATATTCCACGTAGAGTTACTGTTGCTTCTTTTTATATGGATCAAACTGAAGTTAGAAATGTTGATTATAGAGAATATTTACATTGGATAAGAAGAGTTTTTGTTGAATATCCAGAAGTATATAAAAATGCTTTACCTGACACATTGGTGTGGAGAAGTCCGTTGGCATTTAACGAACCTTACGTTGACTATTATTTTAGACATCCGTCATATAATGAATATCCTGTTGTTGGTGTTGATTGGTTACAGGCTAATGATTTTTGTGCGTGGAGAACAGATAGAGTTAATGAAATGATGTTAATAAATGAAGGTATTCTTGATGTGGATCCAAACCAAGTTGGTCGTGAAAATTTTAATACCAGAGCATATTTAGCAGGTCAATATGAAGGACTTGTAGTACAAAATCTACCTTCTTTAGATCCGAATCAAGATACTCGTAGAGTTTCAATGGAAGATGGTATAATATTACCAAAATATAGATTACCTACTGAAGCTGAATGGGAATATGCAGCAGTAGCATTGATAGGAAATTCATACGATGAAAGATTATATGAAAGAAGACTGTATCCTTGGGATGGTCATAATGTTCGTAATTCTGTAGGAAATAATCGCGGTATTATGATGGCAAACTTTAAACGTGGTCGTGGTGATATGATGGGTACAGCTGGAGATTTAAATGATAATGGAGCAATCACAGTACCTGTTTCGTCTTTTTGGGCAAATGATTTTGGATTATATTGTATGGCTGGAAATGTTAACGAATGGGTATTAGATGTATATAGACCTCTTTCTTATGATGATGTTGATGATTTTCGCCCATTTCGCGGGAATGTATTTGAAACTCTTGTGAGAAATGAAGATGGTAGTATCGCGGCAAAAGATAGCTTGGGTAGATTAAAAACCAGACCTATAACAGATGAAGAAGCTGCAGGAAGAACGAATTATAAAAAAGCTGATTACAGAAATTTCCATGACGGAGACATTAACTCAAGAACTGATTTTCAGAATCAAGAAGAATCAAGAGGAGCAGCTTCAACAGGAGCAATGTATGCGCAAGAGGGGGGTGATTTTTCTTCACTTGTATCTGATAAAGTTAGAGTTTATAAAGGAGGGTCTTGGAAAGATAGAGTTTATTGGTTAAATCCTGCAACTCGAAGATTCTTAGATCAAGATGAAGCTCGTGATGACCTAGGCTTTAGATGTGCAATGATTAGTGTTGGTAGTCAGAACGGTAAATAAGAAAATTTTAAATTTAATATATTAAAAACCTCATTATTATTATGAGGTTTTTTTATTTAATCTGTAAATGGAAATTAATCGTTTATATAAAATATTTCTAAACTGTAGTAAAGTAATAACTGATAGCCGCAGTGCAGAGCATAATTCTTTGTTTTTTGCGCTCAAAGGTGAAAATTTTGATGGCAATAAGTATGCAAATAAAGCCTTAGAAAAAGGATGCTCTTATGCTGTTGTCGATAATCCTGACTTTGTTCTAAATGACAAATTTATATTGGTTAATAATGTTTTAGAAGCATTACAGCAGTTAGGAAATTATCATAGAAAGCAACTTAATATTCCAATAATAGCAATTACTGGAACCAATGGAAAAACAACAACAAAAGAGTTAGTTGCAGCAGTATTAACAGAGAAATACAATGTTTCTTACACGCAAGGCAATTTTAATAATCATATCGGTGTTCCATTAACATTGCTCGAAATGAATCAGGATACTGAGATTGGAGTTGTTGAGATGGGAGCAAATCACATAGGTGAAATAGAAAAATTGTGTGAGATTGCAGAACCTGATTTAGGAATAATTACTAATATAGGAAAAGCACATTTGGAAGGTTTTGGATCATTCGAGAATATAATAAAAGCAAAAAGTGAATTATATGAATACATCCAATCCAAAAATGGCATGGTTTTCTATAATTCAAACAATTCAATACTTCAAGATTTAAATAAAAAACTGAAAATTAATTCGGTAATATTTGGAAATATTACCTTTACAGTTCATAGTACTATTTTACCAACAGATGTATTTTTAAGCTTGAAAATTAACATTGGTAATTATAATACGATTTTGAAAACTCAATTAATTGGAGATTATAACCAGGAAAATATTGAAGCGGCTGCAAGTATAGGATATCATTATGAAATAGAACCTGAAATTATTGTTTCTTCAATTGAAAATTATATCCCTACAAATAATCGATCTCAATTTCTTAAAACAGAAAATAACAGACTTTTTTTAGATGCATACAATGCAAATCCAACAAGTGTTGAAGCCTCAGTAAGGAATTTCATGTCATTAAAGATCGAAAATAAATATATTATCCTGGGTGATATGCTGGAACTTGGAGCTGAGTCAAAAGTTGAACATAAACGGATTGTAGAATTATTGGTTAGTCTTTCTGTTGAAAAAGTTCTTTTGGTAGGTAGAATTTATTCCTCCTTAGAAATAAATCAGAGCTATTTGCAATTTCAAGATGTAAATGATTTACAGGATTGGTTAAGCATAAATAAAATCACTGATTCCAATATCCTTATTAAAGGTTCAAGAGGAATTAAACTGGAAAAACTAATAGGATTATTATAAATTTAAGGACTTAAATACCTTCTTTTTTCGAACGTAATAATCTATTACTATACTTCTCGAATATATTTCTTTATGATTAATTACTTTTGTGTTAGAAAGAATTTCATTCCTTTTTTTATAAAGTTTCTTGATTGACATATAGAAATGTATATGAGCTTTAAGAACTGCAAAATAATTTGAGAATTGAAATTTTAATAAGAATACAATTGCTGATAAACCATCCAGTATCATTCTTGGAAGTAGTCTTGAAAATAGTTTCCCTTTAGGAAGATTTTTATATAAAAGAAAAAGATTATTCCTGAAATTAAGATAAAGCTTAAAAGGACTATTATTGGGCAAAGTTCCACCACCCACATGGTAAACCATTGATTCAGGATTACAGACTATCCTATACCCTGCATTTTTCAGTCTCCAACATAAATCTATTTCTTCCATGTGTGCAAAGAAGTCATCATCAAGTCCGCCTACCTTTTTAAAGAGATCTGCACGAATTACCAAACAAGCTCCAGTTGCCCAAAAAACATCACGAATGTCGTTGTATTGATTTGTATCAGTTTCCGTTTTATCTAAAATTCTTCCGCGACAGAATGGATAACCAAATTTGTCAATAAAACCACCAGCAGCACCGGCATACTCGAAATTAGTTTTCTGGTCGAATGAATTGATTTTTGGTTGACAAGCGGCAATTTCTGAGTCTGAATCTAATAACTCGATTAATGGACTTAACCAGTTTTCGCTTACTTCAATATCGCTATTTAATAAAACAAAGTATTGAGCATCGATTTGATCAAGAGCTTTATTATAACCGCCAGTATAGCCATAATTTTTATCAAAAATTATTTGCCTTAAATCCTGATAGTTTTTATTTAGGAAATCGATTGAATTATCAGTTGAATTATTATCTGCAATAATAATTTCTGTATCATCTTTTGGAGTATTTTTTATTAAGGTTGGAAGAAACTTTTCTAGAAAGCTTTTCCCATTCCAATTTAATATTACGATTGCAGTTTTTATCATTTATTACCTCCTAAATAAATATGTTTCTCTTTTCGTTTATGCTTCCACCTATCATGAGACCATAACCAAAATTCAGGATTTTCAGTTATAATTTTTTCTAATTTTGAATTAAACATTTCGGTTATTTCATAATCCTTTGTCTCCATTGGTTTATCACACAATACTGAAAACTCAATATTATATAATCCTTTTTTCTCTTTATTAATATTTACATAAATTATTGCAGCATTAATTTTTTTACCAATTCTTTCAGGTCCCAAAAATACAGGTGTTTCTTGATTTAGAAAATCAGTGTAGTATTTAATGTGCTTTTTAACCGGTCTTTGATCAGCAATTAACCCTAATACTATTGCCTTATTTGATTGATGATATTTCAATGTTTTTTTTAGAGTATCTTCCATCCTAATAGGAATAGCTCCAAATATAGACCTCATTTTGTAAAATTTATTATTAAGAAACTCATTATTTACCGTTTTATAAACAGGTAAAAATGGGTAATCGGTAAATAATGGGAGTGGCGATAATAACTCCCAATTACCGTAATGTGCAAAGACAATTATAACATTCCTATTATCCTTATAGTATTCTTTTAGTATTTCGGGATTTTTAAAATTAACAAAAGAAAGCACTTTCTTTTTAGACATTTTTACCAAAGCTGCATTTTCCAAGGTTAAATCACAGAGATGGTGATAAAACTTCTTCATTATTATCCGAATATCACGTTCTGCTTTTTCAGGGAAAGAATTCTTGAGATTCTTATAAACTATTTTTCTTCTGTATTTAACTAAAAAGAATATTATTATGTATATAAAATCAGAAATAATATATAATATTGACTTTGGTGTTTTCGCTAAAATTAGAAAAAACAGGTCTGAAAAAATATTTTGGATTCGTTTCATTATTCAATCTGTTTTAATTGATCAAACGACTTTCAGCTTTATGTTTCCAACGTTTATGAGACCACAACCAATAGGCTGGGTTCTCTTGTATTGTCTTTTCAAGAATTTGAACATATTTCTCTGTAATTTCATGATCTTTGCATTTCGAAACATCCTCAAACAATAATTTGAATTTAATCGTATATCTTCCTCTTTTTCTTCTTTTTAAATATAAAAATACTACTGCGGCATTTAGTTTTTTTGCTATTTTTTCAGGACCATTATAAAATGGAGCTTCTTGATTTAATAGACTTGTCCAATAACTAATATGTGCTTTTTGGGGTCTTTGATCTGCTATTAAACCAATGAAACTTAATTTTTGTTCTTTATAATTTTTTAAAATAACTTTATAAGATTCCTCCATTGTTACCGGAGTAGCACCAAATTTACTACGCATTTTATTGATTTGTCCATCGAAAAAAGCATTGTTTAAAGGTTTGTAAATACCTAAAACCTGATGAGGTATAACTTTAGGTATTGCAAGCATTAATTCCCAATTATAAAGATGTGCAGAAACTCCTATTATGCTTTTGTTTTTTTTGTAAAGATCTTGTAAAATATCTGTTTCTTCAAATTCTACTTTTTTCAGAACCCTTTTCTTAGACATACTGAATAATGCAACGGTTTCAATTATTGTATCGCCAAGCTGTCGATAGAATTTTTTTGCTATTTGCTTTAATTCAATATCTGATTTTTCAGGAAAAGAATTTTTAAGATTTCTGAATACAACTCTTTTTCTATACGCAATTATATAATACGTTATGAAATAAATAATATCTGCGATACCAAAAAGAATAAAATCGGGAAGTATAGCAAAAAGGTAGCTTGCTGATGAAAACAATAAATGTCCTATTTTCTTCATTTAATATTATTTTAGAGAGTCATGAATTGCTTTACACGATTCAAAAAACTATCAAATACAAAATTGTTACCAGCAACAATTTCTTTGCCAAAAATGTAATTATTATCTCCTGAAAAATCAGAAACTTTTCCTCCTGCTTGTTGAACAATAAAAGCCCCGGCAGCAACATCCCAGGGGCTTAAACTGTACTCATAATAAGCTTCGAATCTACCACAGGCAACATAAACTAAGTCTGTTGCTGCAGAGCCAAGTCTTCGCACTCCATTAGAGTTTTTTATAAAATACTCTAATGATTTAAGGAAAGGATTTATTCTTTTAAAATCGTTATACGGAAATCCGGTTGCTATTAAACTTTCTTCAGTAGTTTTTTTATCGGAAACATTAATTATTTCACCATCTAAAAATGCAGGACTGCCTTTCCATGCATAAAAACACTCATTGAGACCTAATTCATGTACAACTCCAAGAATTATTTTATCGTTTTCCATTAATGCAATGCTTATTGCATATGGTGTTATTCCATGAATAAAATTTGTTGTTCCGTCTAGCGGATCAATAATCCAATTGTATTTTTCGCCTTTTTCGGTTGAGGTTCCTTCTTCAGCAATAAAACCTGCTTCAGGTAAAATCTTTTTTAACTCTGTAACAAGTTTCTGTTCCGAAGTTTTATCAACGTACGTAACAAAGTCGTGCAAACCTTTTACTTCAACATCTAGTTTAGAATTGTTTTTTCTTTCACTTACTATAAACTGTCCAACTATTTTAGTTAAATCCGTTACCTGTTGACAAATATTTTTAAGATCCATTCTTGTTTTTTTTATTTTTCAAATATACTAATCCATATAATGTAAATCTTAGTTTAAAAGATGTTTTTAACTCATTTTAATACTTAATGTCAGCAAGAAAACTGCCTTTTTTCAAGTCTTTGATAAGAAAGCGTCAAAGACAAGGCTTTCGAACTTAGCCTTAGCGATCTCTTGAGCCTTAGCGAAAAACTGTTGGAAACAAAGGAGTTTGCTTTTGTAAGTGACTGTTTTCAACACGAGAGTAACGAAGTATTTGGCGTTTTTTTGCAAAGACTACTTACATTGCCACTAGGAGCAATAGCATCAAGTTTCACCTTTTTAATTGTTCCCACAAAGGATTTATTATATTTTGTTTCAACTTTTATGTAATTTTCTGTAAATCCATATATTAAATCATCCTTTTTATATGCTTCAAATAATACATTCTTTTCTTTGCTAAGATTTTGAATGTAGAATTTAGTTTGTTTTTTAGTAGCTAAATCGTTTAGCTTTTTACTTCTTGAAGAAATAATATTTTTAGGAATTTTATTTTCAAAACCAGCTGATTTTGTGTTTGGTCTTTCTGAATATGAAAAAACATGGTAAAAAGATGCATCAAGTTCTTCAAGAAATTGATAAGTTTCGTTAAAGTCATCGTCGGTTTCATCTGGAAAACCAACAATTACATCTACACCTATAAATGCATCGGGCATTAAAAGTTTGATTTTATCAACTCTTGATTTAAATAATTCTCGGCTATACCGACGTTGCATTTTTGCAAGAATCTTGTTGCATCCCGATTGTAAAGGAATATGAAAGTGAGGTAGAAATTTGTTCGACAAAGAAACTAACTCAATAATTTCATTCGTTAATAGATTTGGTTCAATAGATGAAATTCTAATTCGCTCAATTCCTTTAACTTTTTCAATAGATCTTATCAAATCAAAAAAGGATTCGTCCGTTGATTTCCCGAAATCACCAATATTAACACCTGTAAGAATGATCTCTTTTATTCCTGATTGAGCAATTTTTCCTGCCTCAATAATTAAATCTTCTATTTTTTTATTTCTACTTTTTCCACGTGCCAACGGTATGGTACAATAAGAACAAGAATAATCACAACCATCCTGAACTTTCAGAAATGATCTTGTCCTGTCAGCTTCAGAGTGTGAAGAATCAAAATTCTCAATTTCTTCAATCTCACAAGAGTAAATTTCAGGAGTTTCCTTTTTTTGTAAGTTATCCAAATATTCAAGAATATTGAATTTCTCTTTTGTTCCCAGAACAATATCAACACCAAGATTTTTTGCTATTTCTTCAGGTTTTAACTGAGCATAACAACCTACAACAGCAATAAAAGCTTCAGGATTTTTATTTTGTATTTTCCTTATTGATTGCCTACACTTTTTGTCAGCTTGTTCAGTTACCGAGCAAGTGTTAATTACATATATATCAGCTTCCGAATTGAAGTTAACCACTTCAAATCCTTTTTCTTTAAAATCTCTTGAAATTGTTGATGTCTCTGAAAAATTAAGCTTACATCCTAAAGTATGGAATGCTACTTTTTTTCCTTTTTCCCCTGTGTACGTCATATCAAATCCTCGTTATCAGGATGCAAAGTTAAATTATTTATATTGATTTTAATTTTGATTAATTCATTTTTAATGATAATCGTACTTTAATTGATTGATTTAGGGATGATCAAAAGATGATTCTACAACTTTCATACGATCAATTTTAGACCATGATTCTACTTTAAATTTTAAACCAACAATTCCCGAAGGTGGCATATTATTTATTTTATCTTTCAAAAAATGATTTGCTAAATCAGTAAAAGTAGGATTATGCCCGAAAATCATTAAGTTTTGAACATTATTATCTGTTTGTTTAATTATATTTAGCATGATATTTTTATCTGCCAAATAAATTTCATCGTTAATCGTAATATCGTTAATCAAATATTTAAACGTTCGTGCAAAAATTGAGGCAGAGTGAAATGCTCTTATGGCAGGGCTAGACAAAATTTTATCTGGCAAATTACCATTATTTGAAATTCGCATAGACATTACAAGACTATCAATTATTCCTTGTCCATCTAAGGTTCGATCTATATCATAGATTCCGTTGTGACTTCCGGGTGAACGGCCGTGTCTAACAATAAATAAGTATTTATACATTTTAATTTTTTCGTTTATAAGAGATCACTCGCTAAATCGGCTAAAAAGCTTCTTTCGCCTTTTACCAGATTCACATGAGCAAAAATATCCTGTCCTTTCATTCTGTCTGCTAAAAAACTTAATCCATTCGATTTTGAATCCAGATATGGTGAATCAATCTGATGAATATCTCCTGTAAAGATCATTTTAGTACCTTCACCTGCGCGTGTAATAATGGTTTTAACTTCGTGTGGCGTTAAGTTTTGAGCTTCGTCAACTATAAAAAACACATTAGATAAACTTCTCCCGCGAATATAAGCTAAAGGACTAATTACTAGCTTTTCTGATCTTAGCATTTCTTCAATTTTCATGTACTCCTTACTTTGTAACTTAAACTGATTTTTGATAACAGATAAGTTGTCAAATAATGGCTGCATGTAAGGCAAAATCTTTTCTTTTACATCACCTGGTAAAAAACCAATATCTCTATTTGCAAGAGGAACAATTGGTCTTGCCAAAAGAATTTGATTAAATTTATTTTCCTGATGTAAAGCTGCTGCCAAAGCCAGTAAAGTTTTTCCTGTCCCGGCTTTACCTGTTAAAGCAACAAGTTGAATATCAGGATTTGATAGGGCATCTAGCGAAAAAGTTTGTTCCGCATTCCTAGGATCAATACCATAGGTTTTATGTTTTTCTACTCTTTCCAAAAGTTTCCCTATAGGATTGTAATGCGCTAGTGCCGAAGATTTTAGTCCTTTTAAAATAAAATATTGATTTGATAATGGTTTTAGCTTAAACTCACTGGCTGGAATCCCTTCATGTGATTCGTAGAATTTAGAAATTAGTTGATCATCAATATTATCAAAAGTCTCAATGTCTTTATGAATTTTTTCTACATCAGCAATCTGATCATTTTTATAATCCTGAGCAAGTATACCAAGAGATTTAGCCTTCATTCTAAGGTTAATATCCTTGCTAACTAAAATTACTTCAGTGTCTTTTTTCTTTGTTTTTACATCCTCTGCAATAGCTAAAATCCTATGATCAGGAGTTGGTTCAGGAAACGATTCTTTTAATTTGTCAGAATAAGCTTTACCTGTTTCAATTGAAAATTTGCCTAAACCTTTACCTAATGAAATCCCACCATTAAACAAACAGTCACCTGATAGTTTGTCTAACTCTCTGGTAAACTCTCTTGCATTAAAATTTATTTGATTATCGCCTTTTTTTAAGTGATCTAACTCTTCCAAAACAACGATTGGTAAAACAACATCGTTTTCCTGAAATTTAAACAAACAATTAAAATCGTGAAGAACTACATTTGTATCTATTACAAATACTTTCTTATTTTTTTTCATAGATTTTATTTTTAAGCCAGGTAAATGACGATTAATTTTAGTTCCTACTAAAATAATATTTTTATTTTTGAATAAAGTAATCAAATAGAGTTTTTATTATGGATATTATTGAAGGAATATTATCACGACGCAGTATTCGTAAATATACGAATCAAAAAATTTCGAAAGAACAAATTGAGCTTTTATTAAAAGCAGGTATGTATGCCCCTTCTGCTCGAAATCAGCAACCATGGCATTTTATTGTTGTTACCGACAGAGATATGCTTGATAAAATGAAGAATTCACATCCCTATGCAGGAATGCTAAATGAAGCACAAGCAGCTATTTTGGTTTGTGGAGATCAAGATCTAGAGCTAAGTAAGGGATATTGGGTTGTAGACTGTTCTGCTGCAACACAAAATATTTTATTGGCAGCACATGGTATAGGTCTTGGAGCCGTTTGGTTGGGAATACATCCAAGAGATGAGCGAAAAGATGCCATTCGTCACTTGTTTAATTTACCTGTAAAAATACAACCTTTGTCTTTAATATCTGTAGGTTATCCTGATGAAATAAAGGAAATGCCTGAAAGATTTAAACCTGAAAGAATACATTATAATGCATGGTAATTTTGCTTAGTTTTGTGGCATTATTGAAAAAATATGAACTATCAAGAAACACTCGATTGGCTTTTTAGTCAATTACCAATGTACCAGCGGCAGGGTAAGGCTGCTTATAAAGCCGATTTAAATAATACCTTGGATTTGGATAAATATTTCGATCATCCGCATCGAAAATTTAAAAGTATCCATGTGGCAGGAACGAACGGAAAAGGATCCACTTCTCATATGTTAGCTTCTGTTTTGCAAGAGTCAGGATATAAAGTAGGATTATATACTTCACCTCATTTAAAAGATTTTAGAGAAAGAATCAGAATTAACGGACAAATGATCAGTGAAGATTTTGTGCTTAGGTTTATCGAAGATCATCACCTAAAGTTTGAGGAATTGAAACCATCGTTTTTTGAGATGACTGTTTCAATGGCATTCGATTATTTTGCCAAAGAAAACATTGATATTGCTATTGTAGAAGTTGGAATGGGAGGGCGTTTGGACTCAACAAATATTATCGAACCCGATATCTCCATTATTACAAATATTGGACTTGATCATACAGCATTTTTGGGGAATTCACTTTCCGAAATTGCAAAAGAAAAAGCAGGAATTATTAAAAAAGATACACCAGTAGTAATTGGTGAAACTCATTCTGAAACAGAAGCTGTTTTTAGGAAATTTGCAAAAGAGAATAAATCTGAAATTTATTTTGCAGATAAATATTATTTCTGCGATTATGGAATGCTATCAATTGACAATAAGCAGATATTTAATATTAAAAAGGATGATAAAATAATTTATCAAGATTTAAAATTAGATCTTTTGGGGATTTATCAGAAAAAAAATCTTTTAACGGTTTTACGTTCCATCAATTTACTAATTGAAAAAAAATACAAGATTACCAATAAATCAATATATAAGGGATTAGAAAATGTATCAAAGAATACAGGATTGCAAGGACGATGGCAATTATTAGGTGATAATCCAACAATAGTTTGCGATACAGCGCATAATTTGGATGGAATTACCTTGGTAGTAAATCAAATCAAACAAACTCCATATAAAAATCTGCATATTGTTTTCGGAGTAGTCGACGATAAAAACATTGATAGTATTTTAAAAATTTTACCAACTAATGCTAAATATTATTTTGCAAAAGCAAATATTCCTCGTGCTTTGGATCAAAAAATATTAAAAGAAAAGGCTAATAGTTATGGATTATTAGGGAATGAGTATAAAAATGTTCAAGAAGCATTAAAAAAAGCAAAAAAAAATGCAAGCCTTAACGATTTGATTTTCATTGGTGGTAGTACCTTTGTGGTTGCAGAGGTGATATAATTTATAAAAAAAAGTGAAGTTTATTTTTGAAAAATTAAAAAAGAGGCTTATATTTGCATCGCTTTAAAAAACAAAGCAGACCAGAAAAAGGGAGATTAGCTCAGCTGGTTCAGAGCACCTGCCTTACAAGCAGGGGGTCACTGGTTCGAATCCAGTATCTCCCACAAAAACCTCGACAAACGTCGGGGTTTTTTTATTTAAAAAAAGTATTACCACTTTAAATGAACTGTTTTTTTTTAACATTAATTTTTTTTATAAAATGCTGATAAATTGAATTTTAACAAAAAGCAATCATATTTGTTTACTTTTTGCTAATAAATTTAATAGGTGGATTTTGTAGATTAATTTAACTTTAATGACCTTTTATCAATTTAATTTATTAATTTGTGTATTAAATAGGTGAAAATGTAACATTTAATAGCTTTTAAAGGTAAACTATTATTAGTTTTATAGTTTTTTTGGATCTTTAGATGTTTAATAGTAATAATTTATGAAAAAGCACAACTATTTTTTAGGTAAAATATTGTTTGTTTTGTTGCTAATGATTTTGATAATGTCAAGTGCAAAAAGTCAAACTACTTACTATTCATATAAATCGGGAACATGGAATGATATAGATACTTGGACTACTGATCCTGGTGGAACGACTTTAGTAGGGAATTCATTACCAACTGATGGAGATAATGTTGTTATTCTAATGTCTAGAACAGTTACGCTTACTGCTGATACTACTACAACTACTCTTGATATTACAATTAACAGTGGAGGTATTCTTGATATAGGAGATTATTCTTTTACTGATGGCTTAACTGCCCTTAGGGGTGAAGGAACATTAAGATTGTCGTCAGCAAATTTTCCAACAGCAACAACTAACACATTTGTACAAACAGGTGGTGGAACAACAGAATACTACAACTCATCTAATTTTACTTTACTTGCAACTCAAACAGAATATAATAATCTTACGCTGGATTTAAGTACAACATCAATAATTGCTACTCAATTGAGTGACATTACGCTAAATGGAGATTTACTTATTAAAGTTGGGATATACCAGATAAATGATGCATCGCCCAACCGGAGGCAATTAACGATTAATGGAAATGTTACAGTTAATAGTAGTTCGTCTTTAACCGTTGGAACCGGAGTTACAAATACAACAACAAACCCATATGGTATTAGTGGAGGAACGGCTCCCTTTATCGATTATTATGATGCTCAATCACACAGAGTTGCTATTTATGGTGACTTTACAAACAATGGGACCGTAAGTTTTACAAATTTAACATATCCAGTTTATGATGCTTTCCCATCAACAACAGAAGGAATTACAACTGGTTTTGCTACCGTATATTTTTTAGGTGCTTCAGATAATACACTTACATGTAATAGTACAACCGATTTTTATAATTTGGTTGTTGATAAAGGTACAGATCAAACTTATCAATTAGCTGTAAACTCTTCAGATTATCCTTATTTTAGATTGTTTGGAGCTAATACTTCTGGTGGAGAAGATAATAGCGATAATCCTTTATTAAAGAAAGCCCTTTGGCTACGCAATGGTACTTTAAGATTGTTTGGTAAGGTTGTTATTCCATCTCTTTCAGAAGGAACTTGTGATGCGGGTATGGGTACGCCTGTTGGCCCCAATTCGGACTATTTTATTCCGGCAAATGCAGCACTAGTTGTTGATGGACCAGATGTTATTGTACTTACAACAGCAGATGATTATACGGAAATTAATGCCGCTTATAGTACTACAGGGCCCAATAATGCTGCAATGGGCGTTAATTCAAGCGCAAGTTGCAGTTCATTTTCTATATTAGGTAAATTCCAAATAGATGATGGTTATATTTCCACCAGAGAATCGGGAGGTTTTATATATTGGGCAAGTTCATCAGGAGAGTTTATTATTAATGGAGGAACATTAGATGCTAAACAGTTTAGAACAGCCAATGCTTCCGGAGGATTAACTGCTTATAGACAGACTGGAGGAACATTTAATCTTAGAGGTCGAATTAAAAATGATGTTTCTGGAGTAAGTACAGTTGCAGATTTAACAGCCGTCCCATTAAGTACAACGCAAAGCACTGGTGGTATTCAACCTGCTGTCGGAACATTCAACATCGATAGAGATGATAATATTTTTGAAATGACAGGTGGTATAATAAAAATATATGATGTTTGTGGAATTTCAGGAGGTATTAGTAGAGCTTATGAAGTTAACTGCCTGCCCGCTTATTATAGTGTATCCGGTGGTGAAGTTCAAATAATACCAACTGCAGGTACAGATATTGATTATGATTATTATATTGCATCATCAGCACCAATTTATAATCTAACAATAGATGATTCTAATGCAAGTGGTACTTTTGATGTTATTCTAACTAATATTCCTGTTAAAGGTGTATATGTAACAGAACGGTTAAATCCTCCTTTAACAATATCAAATGATCTTACTTTCACCAATAATGCCACTTTAAATTCAAATAATTATGAAGTGCAAGTAGCTGGTGATTTTGATCTGACATCAACAAGTACATATACTCCCGGATTAAATAAAACAACATTTAACGGTTCAGGATATCAGACTTTTACAGGTGATGGTACAATTACATCCGGATTATATAAATTAAATATTAATAAATCAGCTGACACTTTGATATTTGATGGTGTTCCAGCTACATATACAATTAGGGATTCTCTTGAAATATATGGAGGAGTATTAGATGATGGAGGAAAAACATTAAATCTTGCAGGGCATATTTATAATGCTGGTGAGCATACAGGAACAGGAAAAATCCTTTTAAATGGAACAGGTACGCAAACATTAGAAGCTTCAGTTTTCAGTTCACCCACTTTAGGAAATCTTGAATTAAGTAATGGAACCGACCCTGGCGCACAATTAATTTCTGATTTTACAGCCTCTACTTTAACTTTGACAGCAAACACAGGTGGACTTAGTATTTTTGATATACAGGATTCCAGATTAACTCTTTCAGGAGGAGTTGTGCAGACTTCTGGTACTTTAGCATTTGGTGACGATAAAATGGTTCTTACATCAGGTGCATCTAGTGCAAAAGGATTAAAAGTTTCTATTTCATTAATAGGAGCAGGCTCTCCAAATTATTTATTTCCAATAGGGGTAGATGATAGTGGAACAAATGAATATAATCCTTATGAACTAAGAACTCCGGGAGATCCGGGAACAACTACAGGAACAATAAATGTAGTACCTGTAAATTCACATCACCCTACAGTTAAGACTACATCTGATGTTATTCAGTTTTATTGGAAAGTTGATGCTACTGGTTTTGCAGGAGCTGATGCTGATGGATTTCAATACTATTTCGATTATTTTGGACAAATATTATCCAATCAGCAGAAAGCTGCTTATTTAGATTATGAATCTGTTGATGGATGGGTTACAGCTAATGGTACTGCTAGTAAGACTACTGATGATATAACTTTTAATACAGGATTAGGGTTTCTTTCTACTGATTTTACAGCTGGTAAACAAGCAGCATTTAATAAACCAAGAATTTTATATAGTAGAGCGAGCGATGATTGGCATTTAATAACAACATGGTCTGAGACAGCATTTGGAGGGGCGCAAGCAGCAAAAGCTCCATTGACCTATGATAGATTTATTATTGGAGGAGCTGCAGGAGTTAATCATATAGTGGATATAAATACCAGTTTAGCAACAATTGCAGGTGTCGAAATTTATAGTAGTGAAGCTACCGGAATAGGAGGAACTTCACCTACCCTTAATAATCCAGCTGGAAATACTGGTGTGGATTTAACATCTGTTTCTGGTGGAGGACGTTATGTTCAAAATGATAATGACTTACCAAGTGGTGATTTTGGTGATTTTTGCAATAATGACACAGCTATTTTTGAATATTCAACCGGTACTTATGATATACCTACTGAAATCTCTGTATATCCTAATTTGCATATTACTTCTAATGTTGTGGATAGAGTGAAAATATTGCCTAATGCCAGTATTCTGGTACAAAACGAACTGGTTTTATCCACTGCTTCAACAGGAAATACTTTACGTTTTAATAACGCTGGTGGAGATCTAATTGTTTACGGTGATGTTGCATTAGACAATGAGGCTAATTTGGAATTTGATGGAGCAAGTATTCAAAATTTAAATATTTACGGTGATTTAGACTTAGATTATGATGATAGTGGAACTTCTGCTAATATTTTAAGTGTAAATACAGGAACTGCTGCACATAAAATTAATTTTTATGGTGATAGTGTAATTGTTGGAGCATCTGCTATTAACATAGCAAATGGGACATTAAGTATTTTAGATTCACTTAACACCGTAATTCCAGATGGCACGGGTTCTATAATATTAAATAAACTGACTATTAATAAAGACAATTTAACAGATACGGTTAAAATATCTGAAGATTTTACATTAAACGGAACAACCAATAGTTCTCCTAAAGCATTAACATTATCAAATGGTACCTTAATATTGGAAAACACATCTACCGATGTAGAACTATCTAGTAGTGGAGCTTTTAATATACCACAAACTTCTGCATTGATATTAAAGGATGGGGCTTCTGTAAACGTGATTGGATCAAATGCCGGCATCTTTTTAGATGGTCTATTAAGTGCTGATAGTACTTCTACTATTAATTTAGGAGATGGTTCAACCGGTGATACCCGTTATATTGAATATTCAGGATCAGGAAAGGCTGAAATAATTTTGACAGAAAGCGCTAACTTAACAGTTAATTCACAAATAAGAAGATCATTATCACAAACAAATGGTGTGCTTAAATTTGATCAGTCAGGAACTACTTCAACTATTATTTATGGGCGAGGAGGGAGTGCTACTCGTGCAAAATTTGAAGTAATAAATTTTGGAAGTGAATTTAATATGACAGGTGGTAGTTTTACAATACTCAGAGGTGGAGGAACAACTTATGGCGATTTGTTTTTACGTCCCGCTTCCGGTTCAGCTACTGGAGGAATAATCACATTGGGTTCAGTTGATGTGGGTAGTACTCAAACAATAAAATTTGATGCAAATATTCCGTTGAATACGCTTATGTTGGATGGAGTTGGAAGTATGAATACGTTCCAAATAATGGTAAATCCATTGCTTATGAATGGAGATTTAACAATTAATACCACCAATAGTACGCTTTATGCCAATGGAATTGATGTTACATTAAAGGGAGATTTAACTAATAATGGAACTTATACTCCGGGAACAAACACCACTACTTTTGATGGCACTATACAAACAATCTTAGGAACAACAGTTACCGATTTTTATAATTTGGTGTGTGAACCATCAACATCACTTACATTCAATTACGATGTAACCGTAGCAAATGACCTTTCAATAAATTCAGGTACCTTGGTAAGCAGTACATACGATATTTTTGTAGTTGGGGATATAGTAAATAATGGTATCCATTCTGGAGATGCAGATGATGGAGGTTTAATATTAAATGGAACTTTAGAACAAGATATATCCGGTACCGGTACATTTGGGAGATTAAATCTATATAATCCAAATGGTGCCAGAATATCAAATGCTATCACCTTAAATCAGGATTTGTTATTATCTGATGGAGTTTTTAATATCAATCAACACCTTTTAACATTAGGTGAAGATGCAAATATTATTGATACAACAGGTACAGGATTTAGTTCTACAAAAATGATAGAACCCAATGGAGTGTTTAGTGATTATGGTATTAAGAAAAGTTTCCCGGCTGTAGCGGATACAATCATTTTTCCGTTAGGTATTAGTGGAAAATATACTCCGGCCATACTTGAGATAGTGTCTAGTGATGCAGGTTCTGTGCGAATAGATTGTATTAATGCTCATCATCCAACTGTTGTAGATGATACCGAAGTATTACAATATTATTGGGAAGTTGCATCTTCCGGTATTTCAGGATTCGATGGTGATTTAAAATTTAAATATGATAATGGTGATGTAGCAGGAACAGAATCTGATTATGTTGCAGCACGATTAGTAATTCCAGATGGAACAACGTGGAGTAAAGCTACTTCAGGATCAGATGAGACTGATAATGTTTATGAAGCTACAGATACTATTGTTTTTGATTTTAACGGAGTAGATAATTTATCAGGAGAGTATACAGCAGGTGCTGATGCAGCAATTCCTGCGACAGTTCCAACCTATACAAGTAATAGTGATGGAGACTGGGATGATATTAATATATGGACTCCGGAAGCTCCTGCAGGTGGTCCAAATGGATTTATTGTTGAAATTAGTCCTGGAGATTCAGTAAATACAAATGGAAACAGAAGGTTTGCATACAGAACAACAATAAATGGAGTTCTCGATGTTGAGGACTCTTATGGACATAACTTAGGTACTGTCGATGGTACAGGTCGGTTGCGACTTGAAGGGCCAATATTGCCTGCCGGACGATTTACATCTTTTTTAACTTGTTCAGGAGGTATTTTAGAATATGGTGGAAGTGGGGACTATACAATTATTGCCGATCGTTTAGATACAATAAGAGGAATCTATTTTACGGGAACAGGAAAACGAATTCTACCCGATAAAGATTTAGTAATTTGTGATACGTTGAAAATAATTAGTGCAACTTTAGATAATAGTGTTAATGAAAGAAACCTTACTATAAATGGAGCTTTTCAGCGCTTAAGTTCGGGAGCGTTTTTAAGTGGATCTAATGATGCCACGGTAATATTTGCCGGAAGTTCGCCTCAAACACTTGGAGGGGCTGATGGTGAGTTCACGGGAACAAATGGGCTTAATAATTTTGAAATAAACAATAGTAGTGGTTTAACCTTGAATAGTCCATTAGAGATTAATAAGATATTAACTTTAACAGATGGAATTATTACTACAACATCTACAAATATTTTAAAAATGATAATAAATGGAGATGGTGATGCAGATGGGATTGTTCTACCTGCAGCTGGGGGGTCTTCAAGTTCCTATATTGATGGTCCTATGTCTAAAAATCTTTTTGGTGGAAAGGATTTTACATTCCCAATAGGCGACGGTTCAAAATATGGAGTAGTACAAACCCTTGGTGTAATGGATGGTACATGGAAAGCCGAATATTTTGGTGCAGGACATGCTACCAGTTCAGTAACAGGAGGTTTAACGGCTGTAAGTACAAGTGAATATTGGGCAATTACAAACCCGGTAGCAACTAATACTGCTCAGGTTAAACTACGTTGGAATTCGAGTAGCGATATTACACCATTGACAACTACAAATGGACTAGTTGATATTGTAGTAGCGGAATTTAATGGAACAAATTGGGCTGAAATAGCTTCGAATACTCCAACAGACCCTCCTTCTGACGATTACGATGGTACTGTAACAACAACAAATACAATTGATATAGATCCAATGTATTATACACTTGGATCAACTTCTGCAATTCTGGCAAAAGCATATTTCACAGTATTAGATGATGTTTGTAATGGAACTTCTATATCTGTTTCTTTTTCTGGAGTAGATGCAACTAATCTCGATTATTCGCTTACATATACAATTGAAGGTGTACCTAATGTTGTTGCAATTACAAGTTTACCATATAGCATACCTACAGCAGCAACAGGTGATTATGTATTAACAGCTTTTACATATAATAATGGAGGAAATATTGGAAGTGTTGATGGTTCTACTGTTACAGTAAATTCTATACCTGCATTTTACAACGTAACAGGTGGTGGTACTATTTGTGCAGGAGGCGCAGGGCTTGTGGTTGGATTAGATGGTTCTGAGCTTGGAGTAAATTACGAATTGTTTGTGGGTGCAACATCTGTAGGTACATACGCAGGAACGGGAGCAGTTCTCGATTTTGGAAATCAAACAGTAGGTGGAAATTATACAGTAGAAGCTGCAAATGCAACAACTACGTGTTCTCAAACCATGACAGGTAGTGTTAATATCACTGCAAATCCATTACCAATGGCAAATGATCAAATACCTGCTGATTTATGTTCGGAAGTAACCGGAGAAAATGCACAATCTACAGTTGATTTAACTGCACTTAATGCATTAATTAATACCGATGCTTCCGGTGACTTATTTGAATGGTTTACAAATGCGGCTTTAACTATTGCAGTTGCTGATGATACGAATGAAACGATAAATGTAACAGTTAATGGAGGTGCTTTTTCAGAAACAGCCATATATTATTGTAAAGTAACGCTTGTAGCTTCTGGTTGTACCAATACTGCAACGGTAACTTATACAGTTAATAGGATTCCTGAAACGGGATTTCAATATCATTTGCCATAGAAGATAGATGTAATGAGAAAAATAAAAATTAAAACATTTTATTTTATGTATATAGCTTACAATAGACTTATTAACAATAGATATTTATGAAAATATTAACAGAGATAAATTTGTTAATAAAATATGAATTTAAATAGAGTACTTTGAGTTGATTGATGGTAATTTAGTAGTTGGTTTAAATTATTGGAAATATTCATGCTAATTACATTAATAGTTTTGAATAGTTTAAATAAGCCTAATATCATTTGGTGTAATGATGTTTGGCACTAATCATTAAAAATGATACATTTGCGAGCTTAAATTATCTTGTTATCAAACAGATGAAAATATTTGAAACCAAATTAAATAAGTATCGTAATGCTTAATATGTATATGAAGATATTTGAATATGAATACAAAGTTTGAAACCCTGTGACAAAAAAAACGTAATAAAATAATTATTTACTAAAACATTAAAAAATTAATTAAATACTAACTTAAACTTTAGATCATGAAAAAAATGAACTTTTTTAAAATTGCTTTTACTTTGGTATTAGCTATTTCTTTTAGTGTAGCTTTTGGTCAGGCAAAAGATGCGAATTTAACTGAGGATCAAACTGTAGATATGGTTATGACTGTAGGAACTGAAGTGCCTTTTTATGTAGCACCTGATGCTTATTTCAACCCAGGTTATGTAGGTCCTGGATGGACAATTACTTCTAGCTTCTTATGGAGTTTTGCTGTTGATCCAGCTTCTTTTAGTTTTGATGCAGTTAATACTGCAACTACAATCGCACCTGATATTACAATCGGTACTGCTGGTAGTTATGTTTTGAATGTTGTTGAAACTAGTACAGATGGTTGTGCAGGTACAACAAGATCTGTTAATGTTGATGTTTTAGATGCTCCAACTGCAGATTTTAGTGTTGGTGACGTTGAGCAATGCGGTGATTATACTGCTGCTGTTCTTGTTGATATTGCGGATAATACTGCAACTCTTTTTGAGGTTGATTATACATTGGTGGTTCAAAACTATTTAGCAGATAAAGTAACTGTTGATGGAGCTGTTATTTCTACGACTCCTATAACTGATGTTGCTCTTGGTACTCCAGGTGCTGCACAAACATTAATTGCTTCTGCTACTTATGGTGTTTTAAATACCAAGGTAACTCGTTATACTTTTACAATTGATGGTGTTAATGATGCTGTTTCAAGAGTATCTGATTACATTCCTTCAATTAGAGATGGTGCAGCTGCAAATACATTGTATGCTTCTTTAACGGATGATACATTTATTGTAACAGTACTTCCTTCTCCAACAACTGGTCCTATTTTTCACTTAGCTAACTAAGATAATAAATATTAATTAAATGCATCCTATCCTTTTTTGGATAGGATGTATTTTAAAAAAGTAAAAAAGCATAATTATATTGAAAAATTATAAGCAAATATTATTTTTAATTTTTCTCTTGATTTTCGGATCAGGTTTAAATAGTTATGCACAAACAATTCCTGTTGCCTGTGGTAACGATTTAGTTCGTTATGGTGTTGGTGGCGATAATGGTAATTCAGATTTCTTTTGGACAGTTGAAGGTGGTACTGTAGAAACAAGATATGATAAAGGCGATTCTGTTGAAATTCGATGGAACAGCGTTGCAGGTGCACATATTATTACGGTTATAGAAAGAAATCTTTTTGGCTGCGAGGGTGAACCTTACCAAGAAACAATTATGGTTTCTACACCTTTTATTGATTTAGGAGTAGATATTGAAATGTGCCAGAATGAAACTGAAACATTTAACGTAGGTTCAGAGGAATTTACTTCCTACTTATGGCAAGATAATAGTGTTGGAGAAACATTTATAGCATCAGCAGGTGGTGATTTTTGGGTTCGGGTAACAGATATTGATGGTTGCCAGGCAACAGATTCTGTTGCTGTAATACTGCACGAATTACCTATTGTTGATTTAGGTTCAGATACTACCTTGTGTGATCCTAATGATGCTTTAATTCTTGATCCTTCCGATTGGGGATATAACTTCTTATGGTCAGACAATAGTATAACACCTACAATGGATGTAACTACTAAAATCGAAGATCAGGAGTTCTGGGTTACTGTAACCAACGAATATAATTGTGAAGGCACAGATACAATTGTAATTCGTTTTTGTGGTGAATTGGAAATACCAAATGTCTTTACACCTAACGGTGATTACACAAATGATGTTTGGGAAATTGCTCAATTATATGTTTTCGAAGATTTAACATTAGATATTTTTGATAGATTCGGTAATCGGGTATTTCATTCCGATGGATACTCTTCTGAAAATTATTGGAATGGTACAAATCAGAAAGGTAAAAAATTACCAATGGATGCATATTATTATGTAATTGATTTACATAATGGAGAGCAACCGATAGTTGGTAATGTAACATTAGTGAGGTAAAGTTTTGGAAATCTCATCCAGATTGATTTTTTTTGTTATAGAATGAAGAAATTACTAATTATATTATTTATCATAACATTGACTAATTTTTCAGGAATAAGTCAGCCTGACGTTAGTATGAGTCAGTATATGATGAATAAATTCCTTATTAATCCTGCCTTCGCCGGAAGCGAGGGGTTTACCTCATTTAATCTTTCAGCACGCCAGCAATGGCTGGGCTTCGAAAATGCTCCAATGACACAGTCTATTAGCGGGCAAGCCAGAATACTTAAAAACAGCTATGTTTCTAAGTCCAGATCCGTTAAAAAAAGAAGTAAAAAGCGTCGACCTAGTGGAAAAATAGGTCTCGGTGGATATTTATTTAACGATCAGAATGGACCAATAGGGAAAACAGGACTAGAAATATCATATGCCTATCACTTGTTTATTCAAGATGGACAATTGTCCTTAGGTTTATCTTTGTCAGCATTTCAGTTTAGAATAAATACTGATGAATTAAAACCTTTAGTGGAAAATGATCCATTGCTGAATCAAGCACGCGAAGGTATGTATATTCCGGATGGTAGCTTTGGGATATATTATACATATCAACCTTTTTATTTTGGATTATCGGTTAAAAATTTATTTCAGGCTTCCTTAAAATTTGGGTCTGATAACAGTTTTGCCGATTATCAACAGTTGCGTAATTATTATGTAATTACAGGTTATAGATACGACATGAAGAATGATTTTGAAATAGAACCTTCTATTTTAATAAAAACAACCGAAAATTTTAATTTACAAACGGATGTATCTCTTATAGGTTATTATAAAAGAGATTACTGGTTAGGTTTTTCATACAGAACAAGTAATGCTTTTGTTACTATGGTTGGAATAAAAGTTGATAAATTTTACATTGGTTACGCATTTGACTACTCATTAAGCGATATTCAAAGAATTAGCTATGGTTCACATGAAATAATGATTGGACTTAACTTCGGTGACAATACACGAAGATACCGCTGGTTAAACAGATTCTAAAATCACTCTTTATTTCCGCCGCTAAGCGGCTTGTTCATTATTTCTGTGCATGAAGAAATCTATTGTGTATTGGTCAACTTTGCATTCGCAAGACTTTTTTCGTATCTAATTTTTGTGTTAGATCTTTACCCTATGATCAGCATTGAGCCGCTAAGCGCTTATGCTAATTAAGAATTACTACTTTTCAATCTTATTATTTCCAATCTAAAGTATCCGCTAAGCGGCTTGTTTATTATTTCTGCCATGAAGAAATCTATTGTGTATTGGTCAGCTTTCCATTCGCAAGACTTTTTTCGTATCTAATTTTTGTGTTAGATCTTCACCCTATGATCAGCATTGAGTCGCTAAGCGGCTATGCTAATTAAGAATTACTGCTTTTCAATCTATTTAATTGCAATTTAAAGAACCCGCTAAGCGGCTAGTTCATTATTTCTGCCATGAAGAAATCTATTGTGTATTGGTCAGCTTTCCATTCGTAAGACTTTTTTCGTTTCTAATATTTGTGTTAGATCTTCACCCTATTATCAGCATTGAGCCGCTAAGCGGCTATACTAATTAAATATTACTGCTTTTCAATCTGATTATTTATAATTTAAAGTATCCGCTAAGCGGCTAGTTTAGTCTCGACACATTTTCAACAACCCGATTTATTTTTAAAAAAATATCTGTTTCATGTCTTTCATTGCACAAATAAGCAAACGGATAACTTCAATTTCTTCCTTTGCCATTTTCAGCACATCGGCTAATGCCTTGTATTGGCACGATAAATTAATGTAAGAATTCTATTGTTTCTTTCTTTAGGCTCTCGCCAACATTATATTTATACTCTTTTGTAAACAGAAAGATAGCCAAAAGCAAATCGTAGATTGCTTTATAAACCGGAAGTTCGTTATGCTGTGCTAAAATTTAAAAAAAAGTTTAACCCGCTTCGCGGGTTAAACAAATATATCAAATAGTCAAACGAATTAATCCCTAATGCAGCGAACAGAAAAACCTTCCTTCTTACCGTTGGCGGTTCTGCTTGTATTGCTGCTACCGTAGTACACGCTGCGAGCCCAAGCGCCTGTAGCACCGTACTCAGTAGCCGACCACCAGTAACTGCGGTAACCAATGTCGCTGAACATACCATTGAAGAAACGGTAGCCACCGGGAAGAGCTGTAAAACCAGCTTCGTTGGTTGCCCCGGTATTGTCAGTTTCCCAATGTGTAATGCCGGTTTCTTTAAGTTTTCCTCCTGCAATACTTTCACCGCCCAAATAGGTAGTTAACATAGTCCATTCGGCATCGGTGGGTACGTGCCAACCTGTTGGGCAAAGCTTACCGGTAATTACAGTGTACCAGTTATATAAAGCCCCGTAGGTGTTCTTATAGCTTGCTTCATCGTTATTGTACCAACAATAAGCTCCAGTAGTTAAATTTTCCCATTCTGTGTTATCAGTTACCAAAGCTATGGCAGTGCCATCATTATATTTGGTGGTTTTCAGGTTCTCTGCCATCCAAATCTGATCTCCAATTTGTACTGTTTGATAGACATTACCATCAATATCTGTAACAGTAATATTATCAACTGGAATAAGTTCTATAACAAAAGGAGTACTTTCATAAGATTTTAGCACTGTATTAGTTATTGTATCAATGTATGTCTCATACCCGGTTTCAATAATTTCTATAATATATTCATCAAATCCATCTTTAACTGTAACAATATTGTTAACAATTGAGTCCAGGTTTTGAATGTAAACATAACTTCCATTACTTATTTTTAATTCTGCTGCTAACAATTGATTTGAACCTAATTCTGAAACACTAACTAAGAATTGAAATGTCTCAACTTCCAGTAAATGTAAACTTACCAATCCAAAATCTTCAGGAGTTAAGTTTTCCGTGCTTAATACTTCTATTTCCAAAATTGAACTTACATTTGCAGTAATAACAAAATCTATAGGTAACGGGTCGTCAACATTTTGAGCTAATACAGATAATTCCATTGGCGAAGCATAAATAACATT
>WTBR01000101.1 GCA_013138975.1 Bacteroidales bacterium | reverse complement strand
CAAGCTTCAGAATAAATTGTATTTTTACTCATATTATTTATTTTTTCAATTAATAATACGAGCATTACTGCTTTTTAGTGGCACTGCTCAAAAGCTACCCCGCTTCGGCGGGGTTTAGTTCAACACTAGAACAAAAATTCGATGCGCTTTATTCCACAGAAGTAAGAACAGGTAAGCTTTTTGGCTATTTCTCAGTTCTTGCAATATTTATTTCCTGTCTCGGATTATTAGGGATAAGTGTTTTCGCTGCGGAACAACGAACAAAGGAAATAGGTATTCGTAAGGTTGTAGGTGCATCATCAAATAATATTGTAAAAATGCTTAATCGTGAATTCGTTAAGCTGGTGGCAATTGCTTATGTAATCTCGTGCCCTGTTGCATACTATTTTACGCAAAATTGGTTGCAGAACTTTGTATTCAGAACAGAACTTTCGTGGTGGATTTTTGCTGTTGCAGGAGCATTTGTTTTGATAATTACACTATTAACAGTTAGTTGGCAAAGTTACATAGCAGCACGTAGAAATCCTGTTGATAGTTTGCGTTACGAATAGAAAAATATTTCATAAATTTGAAATAAAAAAGTGAGAATGAGATTTATGGTTTGTCCACAATGCGGAATTGCTAACTTTTATGTAAAAAATAAAAAGGGAGAAAGGATTAACGTAAAAGTAACTTGGGATATAGAGATAGTGCTTGTTGACAAATCAAAAAGCCTTGCTGGTTTTAATCTCGATGAACTGTTTTGTTTAGGATGTTCCTGGCATGGTAAAAAGAGTGAATTAAGGAAATATTGTATATAAAAAAGGGCTGTCATTTTGGACAGCCCTTGACATTTATAATTTGTGAATTTTATTTCGAATATTGATCTATTACATCACTAATACTTCTTTGACATACTTTGCAATGTTCTGTATGACGAGTATACATAATACAATCTAGTTGAGATCTGTATAAACCATACTGATTATATTTTGCACCTTCAAAAGCCCCAATTTTGTCTTTATATTCTTCTTTAGCAAAAAATTCATCTTGCTTATGATGTGCTTTCATAAAGAAATTTTCCATAACAGATTCTTCAACTCTTGCGGCTCTTAATTCACCTCTTTCTTTTTGTACCGCATAACCATATTCATCAAACTCTTCTTTATTCCAAGGAGTAGGAATTGGAGTTTCCTCTTCAACCAAGTCTTTCCATTTCAAATTATCTTTATCTAAAAGAGCAGTAACATTTGTTTCATAAGGTTCAATCTCAATGGATGGAGCTTCGTAAGATATTGCAGAAGAATAATATTCATCAGCTAAATCTGCTATATGATGACCCAATTCGTGAATCATTAAATATTCTGCAAACTTATTATCAACAGCATTTGTTGTGTAAAGCTTATAAATACCGCCACCACCATAGGTTTGTTCGTTTATTAATATCGTAGTAAACTCGTATGGTGCAGCAGATGCAGTATTTCGGATTGTTTTATTATCATAAGCTAATACATAGCGTTCTGAGTCGAAACTGCTGTAATGAGCTGAGAGTGCAGTGCGCTTATATATTTCAGGGTGAGGTCTTGAAATTCCTGATTCCTGTGAAGGAGTTTTTACAGCCCAAATATTTATATCATCTTTACGAGATTTGTATGGCTCAGCATTTAGCAAATATCCGGTAACACGTTTAGCATCTGCAATAAATTTATCCATTTGTTCAGCTGTATAACCATCACCTAAAAGTACTAAATCCAGTTTTTCACTAGGATCACCACTCTTATGAATTGCTACAACTTCTTCTGTATGTATAATATCTGTTGGGTTAACTAATCGTGAGTCAGGATCAATATTATATGTCCAAACCGGCTGAAATTTATTTTCACCATCACGTTTTTTAATTCTAACAGTTACAGGTTTTAAAGGCCACGGAAAACGAACAGACTCGTGAAATGTTCCCCATTCATTTTCAGCTTCAGGTGTAGTTTGCCATTCGCCAAAAATGCTGGAAAAACCCCTTGAATAAAGTAAAGTCTTTGATTCTTGATCGATTACCTCCAAGAAAAAATAACCTAATTCTAATTCATCAATTAAAATTTTTTTACTTCCGTACCATTCGCCATCCGATAAAATTTTATCAACAGCAAAATGTTCTGTTTCTGAATTTCCGGTATGGAAATAATCCAAACGCATGGTTTTGTTTTTAAAGAAATCAGCAAAAGTTACATTTCCGTTATTTACAACATTTATTTCGGTAATAACTTCAGACTGATGTTTCTCCTTAATTGTTTCTGTTTGATTTGGAGTACAAGCAAATAAAAATGCTAATCCCAATAGGCTTAATATAAGTTTTTTCATGATTTATTATTTTTTTAGGTTTTAAAGATAATAATTCTAATTACTAAGCTAAAAGTTTTTAACTTTTTTATAATCTCAATGATCATCAGAATTGAAATCGGTAAACATTATAGGCTTATGAAATGTTAAACTAATAATTATTAGTGTCTGAAATAAGATTAAATAAAAGGGTTGAAACCCAATTGGTTATGAGTTTGACTAAGCCTAGCCTTTAGGCTGGGCTTACAGAACGTAACTTGCTGATGGACTTTAGTCCATATATTTTTATCGGACACTATTGATTTATAATAATTATTAAAAAAAATAGCTAAATTTGTTGACCAATGTAAAACAATGTTGTACATTTGTAAAAATATTTATTAACTATGACCTACTTCTTAGATGTTAAAGAAAAGTCAGATTTGAAATCTACTTATCGTAAATTATCACTGGCTTATCACCCCGATAAAGGAGGTGAATTGAAGAAAATGCAAGCTATAAATGAAGAATACAATATGCTAAAAACGACCTTTGGTATCTTTCCTAAAGATTTGAGAAGGGTAAGAGTTGGTAATTTTGTTTTTGTAAATAAATCGCTTTGTATTGTTTTTAAGGTGGAACATAAATTGTTTTATGCTAAATCCTTTAATACCGGAAAGATAGCCATGTTTGAAAAAGATACCGGATATGGATTGTTTAACTTTAAAATCAGGGCATATGTCAACTAAAAGCACTAATATCAGTGAATTAAAGATTCATACCGGTTTTAGGTTAACTAAGAATAATTACAAGCTCTTAGAAGATCTTGAAAAAGATTTAGGTATCAATAAAACCAGTGTGATTAATATGATTCTTTCCTTAATTAAAAAAGATAAGTCTGTACTTATCAATCTTATAAAATCCGCAATTACAAATTAGGTTCATAAAATCAAAAACTCATCCTTATAATAATATCATTTAAGGATGAGTTTTATATTTAATTTAGTTTTATTCGTATCTGAGAGCATTTACAGGATTTTGCGAAGCAGCCCTATAAGCTCGATAAAATACTGACAAAGAAGAAATTACTATAGCAATAACAATTGATACAGCAAATACCCACCAAGAAAGTTTAGTTGCATAAGCAAAGTTTTGTAACCATTTAGATAGTATGTAATAGGATAGGGGAACAGCAATAATTCCTGAAATAAGAATTAATTGAATAAATTCTTTCGAGAACAGTAAAATAATATTTCTGATATTCGCCCCATTTGCTTTCCTTACACCAATTTCTTTTGTTCTCTGCTCTGCCATAAAACTTATTAATCCAAATAAGCCTAAACAAGCAATAAAAATACTAAATGCAGCAAAATATCCCAAAACCTCAGATAATCGTTCTTCATTCTTAAAATGTTCATCGAAAATATCATCGACAAATCTATATTCAAAAGGAAATTGAGGATATATTTCTTTCCATGTTTCTTCTATTTGCTTTAAAGTTGATGGTATGTTTTTAGAAGATATTTTTATACTAAGCATAAGACTACGTTCACCGTAAGATATAAATAAAGGTGCAATTGCATCATGTGGTGACGCAAAATTAAAATCTTTGATAACACCAATACATTTCATTCCCCCAATATCCTTTTCGTAAGCATTTTCCCAGTTTAAATATTTCACTGCCGCTTCATTTAATAAATATTTTCTTTTATTAATTTCAGGGTTATCTTTTGAAAAGCCCTCTCCATCAATTACTTGAATGTTATATAGATCAAAATAATCTTCATCAACAGATAAATATGACATACTTATTTCTTGCCCATCAATTTCTTCATTTAATCTGTCTCTAAAATTACCGGCAGAAGCAAAACAAGTATTCTCTATATTAGCTATTTTATTTATTTCTTTTTGACATAATTTAGCATTATCTGATCTTCCAATTAATTCTAATATTAAAATATTATCTTTATTAATACCTATGTCCATGTTACGCCAAAAGTCTAATTGTTTATAAACAACGATTGTCCCGGTAATTAGAGAAATGGTAATTATAAATTGGAATATTATTAAGCCTTTTTTAAACAGTTCTATTCCCTTTGATTTAGAAATCTTATTTTTTAGTGCTCTAATTGGAGAAAATTTGGTTAAGAAAAATGCCGGATAGATACCACTTATTAAGCCAATTATTATTGAAACTACGATTGAAATTAAATTGAATGGATATAGGTAAAATGTTTTTACTTGTAAATTATATTGAACTAAATTATTAAAAGCAGGTATAAAAAGTTCGGCAAGAATATATCCCAATATTAATGCTATTATGCATATAATAAGCGTTTCTACAATAAACTGAATTATCAAGTTTATTCGTTGAGCACCCAAGGTTTTATAAATACCAATGCTTAATGCTCTTTTGGATGACATGGAGGTTGAGAGGTTTATGTAATTTATCATTGCAATTACAATAATGATTAGTGCTAAGCCTAGGAAAAGATTTACAATTTGCTTTTTTCCATGCTTTACTCCATCATCCGGAATATCATTATTGAAATATATATCAGAAAACTCTTGCAAATAAAATTCTGAGGGACGTTCAAATCTTTCAGTTATATCTTTTTTAAGTCTTTCGTTAAATTCTTTTTTGTTCACGTTTTCTTTTAACATTACAAAAGTAGTAAACGCCCATATCTCCTCAATCTCAAGTACATTAAATTTCGGGTATCCCCAACCAAACTTTACTGAAGGGAAATTTGCGATAACATCATGTTTAAAACTTGAATTCGTTGGGTAATCTTCAAATATACCTTCTACAATATAATCATAATAATTATCCAATTTTATTGTTTTTCCAATTGGATCCGTATCACCAAAATATTTTCTTGCTGTATTCTGTGAAAGTAAAATGGATTGATCTGTATGTAATAATTGATTTGTATTTTTCTTTATGATATTAATTGAAAACATATCAAGGCTTGATGAATCAAGAAAAGCAAAATTTTTAATTTTAATTGTTTTGTTGTCATTAAATTGAAAAATACCTTCAACCTCAAAATACCTTGAAAAGCTTTCTACCTCAGGATATTTATTTTTAATGTATTCCCCAAATTTTGCATTCGTATTGGTGTAATTACCGTCTTTGTCAACTAATCGATATAAATTATCCAGATTAGTATGATGCTTATCTACATTAAGTTCATTGTGAACATATAGAAGTATTAAAATAGCAATGGCAAAACTTAATGATAGTCCTCCAATATTAATAATGGTATATAACTTATTATTATAAAGTCTTTTAACAGATGATTTGATGTTTTGTAATAACATTTTTTAAATTTTATGATTTGTATACATCAATCCAATGTATGTGCCATTATCTATTAAATCGCTGTATATTAAAATTTTAGTTGTTTTGTATTTATTAGCGATTATAATAAATCGTTCAGAAACTGAACGCATGTTTTTAATAACTGAACAATTACACGTAATTTTATCTAAAATATTTGATAATTTATAATTAATGAAATTAAAATCAGGAAAAATATTAGTCGTTGATGATAATGAATGTATACTAAGAACTATAAATCAACTTCTAAAATATGAATGTGAGTTTATTAGAACAATAAAGAATCCCAATCTGATTCAAACTATTTTAGAAAAGGAAAATTTTGACGTAGTTTTATTAGATATGAATTTCTCAGCTGGTGTAAATACAGGTAATGAGGGATTATTCTGGTTAGATGAAATATTAAAAACAGAAAAAAATGCAGTTGTTATTATGATAACTGCTTATGGTGATATTGAACTTGCTGTTAAAGCTATAAAAAATGGTGCAATTGATTTTATTACCAAACCTTGGGATGCAGAAAAGTTTATTACAACTGTTTTAAATGCTGTTAAGTTAAGTCAATCTAAACGAAAAAATGAAATACTTGAAACCAGACAGGATCAATTAAATCAAGAAATAAATAAACCTTTTGAAAATTTTATTGGCTCTTCTGAAAAAATGAAAGAGGTTTTTGCTTTAATCGAAAAAGTATCTAAAACCGATGCTAATATTTTGATTTTAGGTGAAAATGGAACAGGGAAAGAGCTTATTGCAAGAGAAATTCATAAAAGATCGGAAAGAGCTCAAGAGATATTTATGACAGTTGATATTGCTTCGATGAGTGAGTCCGTTATTGAAAGTGAACTCTTTGGCTATGTAAAAGGGGCATTTACTGATGCTAAAGAAGATAGAATTGGACGGCTCGAATCTGCTTCCGGAGGTACTTTGTTTCTGGATGAAATTGGTAATTTGTCGTTGGCAATGCAAGCAAAACTTTTAACCGTTTTGCAGAATAGGAAAATATTTAGAGTTGGAAGTTCAAAAGAAATACCTATTGATATTAGATTGATTTGTGCAACAAACAATAATATTGAAGAAATGGTAGAGAAGGGGAGATTTAGAGAAGATCTTTTTTATAGAATTAATACAATACAAATTCAATCTCCGGCACTAAAAGAACGAGGTAGTGATATTATTGAATTGGCTCAATTTTATTTGAGGAAATTTGCTGATAAGTACAATAAGAGCAACTTGATAATTTCAAAAAAAGCTCAAAAGGAATTGTTAAATTATCAATGGAAGGGAAACGTTCGTGAATTAATGCATACTGTAGAAAAAGCTGTTATTTTATCGGATAAAACAGAACTAGAAACAGAAGATTTTTATTTAAAATCTAAACAATTTAGTTCAGCAAATCAATCAAAAAAACTTGTAGATGTTGAGAAAATAACAATTCAGGAAGTTTTACAAAAACATAAAGGTAATTTAACAAAAGTGGCAAAGGAACTTGATATTTCACGAACAACCTTATATTTAAAGTTAAAAAAATATGAAATACAATAAATTCTATATTAGTATTTTTTCGAGAATAATACTTATTGTATTTACTTGCTTCTTGTTTGTGTATTTTATTGAAAGAGACGATAATATACTTACAGCAATATTTGTTGTTTTTCTGGTTTTGGTTCAAATTATTTTTTTAATAAAGTATGTTAATAGAACAAATAGAGAATTAGCTGAATTCTTGTTACATCTTCAACAAGGAGACACATCGGTAGTATTTAGTAAAGAAAATATTGAAAAAACATTTAAAGGATTAAGAGGCAGTTTTGAGAAAATAAATATTGATTTAAAAAAAATTAGATCAGAAAAGGAACAAAAGGAACATTATTTAAATTATGTAATTGACAATGTAAAAACTGGTTTATTAGCTTTTAACGAAACTGGTGTAATTGAATTTGTTAATCGTCAGGCCAAAGTGTTTTTAAATAAAAAAGATTGCACATTATTAAATATTAATAGTTTAGACGCAGAATATGTGAAAATTCTTAATAATACTAAACTTTCAGAATCCACAGTAATAAAAAAGACAATAAACGATGATTTTTATTTCTTGGCTTTCTCTTTCTCTGAATTCAAAATAGAAAATAAAAAAATAAAGCTATTTGCTATTCATGATGTTAAGCAAGAAATTGAAACGAATGAAATTGAATCATGGCAAAAATTGATCCGTGTTTTAACGCATGAAATGATGAATTCAATTACTCCAATTACTTCGCTGGCACATGCTATAAAACGTTATTTGAAAAATGACGATGAGATCTTAGATCAGCAGGAAATAAGTAATGAATTAATATCTGATATTGTTGAGAATGCTGAAATTATTGAAAATAGGAGCAAAGGCTTGTTAGAGTTTATCGATAATTACAGGACCATTACTAAATTACCAAAACCAAAATTTGAAGCGATCTTGGTAAAAGATTTAATAGAAAAAATGGTTTTATTATTTGAAAAAGAAATTACCACTAAGCAGATTGCTATTATAATTAATGTTGATTCAGATAACTTGGAATTACACGCTGATAAAGGAATGATTGAACAGGTAATTATAAATCTTATAAAGAATTCAATTGAAGCTTTGAATGAAGTAATTGATCCAAGTATTGTAATTAATATTTTTACAGACGATAAACAAAAATTAAAAATTACTATCTCAGATAATGGAAAAGGAATAGAAAAAGAAAAAATGGATGATGTTTTTATTCCTTTTTATACTACAAAAGAAAATGGAACAGGTGTAGGCTTATCCTTATCACGACAGATTATGAGATTGCACAAAGGGTCAATTATTATTAGTTCTGACCCCAAAGTGCAAACCAAAGTTGGTCTTACTTTTTAGTTTTAATATTCTTTTTCTTTCTCCTCAATAGCAGATAACCACTAAGTAAAACAATTATCGATACAATTCCGACCAAAGGAACTATTAGAATATAGAAACCACTTAATAGAAAGTTGAAAATACGACCGGTATGAATTTCAAGACACAAGTTCCATAAAGACATAGGGGAGTTTTCGATTATTTCGTTGGGCATTGTCGTGAATGGTGCAGAACGTGCAGGTAATACTCCATTACTATAATCGACAATATGTAAGTTTTTATTATAATCCTTAATTATTCCGCTTATCGAATATGTCCCAAATGGTCGTCCAGAAGAATTACCCTGATAAGGTTTCCCCGAAATAAAATCATAAATCATTAAACTCTGAGGACTCCATAAAAACAATCCACTAAATGAACCAATCAGGAATGTATTGTTATCATATTTCTCAAAAACATTAATTCCCATAACACTTATTGGTGGTTGCGAATCAAATAATTTCGGAGTACTGTTTAAGGTTTTTAATTCATATAAACCATTGTATCCCGCTAAAACGTAAACATCTTTTTCAGCGTCGTAAATTATATCACGTAAATCATCGTACCAAGGATTTGGCCGATCGAGGTGTGTGAATTTAATTGCAGGTATGTCCGTTCTTGCTATTGTTAAAAGTAAGGGAGGACGCAAAAATATTCCTGTAAGGCATAAAAGTACGAGAAAAACAATAAACCATGCACCAATTTTATTATGCCATTTCAAGGATAATTTATTCGTTTTAGCTATAACTGTAATCTTCTTATCTTTTCTTTTTCTGCGTTTTAATAACTTTGGGAAGAAGAAATAAATATTCCCGGTAATAGAAAGAATGATTATGAGCAAACCAATTAAATCAATAAATAACTTTCCCGGTAATCCAAATATTTCACCCGAGTGGATTTGCCATACAGTTTCAAATAAACCAACTCTATTTTTATAATTATCAGGAGCTTTTAACTGAATTTTTTCAAAATTAGTATTCAAGCCATCATCAAGTCCTTTAAAAACATAAGAACGATTCATAGCGATTATAGAATCACCTTTACTAATTACAGCAACAAATCTTTCTATCTTGGTATTAAGTGGTATTTTTTGCCACTCATTCAATTCAAAATTGAAACCGAATAATCCAAATAATGTTGCAGCATATAAATTATTATTATTTGAAAAATGAACATCATAAATTTTGCGGTTATCAATACCTTTAGGAAAGCCAGCATTGAAATCTGTAAAATCGGCCATTAATGAATCGGTGAGCCAAACACCAATATTTCCATAAACTAAGATACTATCTTTAGAAATTATTTGATTTCCCCTTAATGCCGCAAGATTCCAGTTTTTGTAATGATAATCTTTAGGTAATACCGACCTGCTAATATCTGCACCGGAAATTAAACTTCGGTGGTTCATTAAAATCCCTGAAATAGCATAATAAACTAATATAAAGGATATTATTAATCCAGGCCATTTATGATATTTTTTTAATCTTTTTAGAACGCTTTTTTTTTCTTTCATTATATGTGTAAATGTTCACAACAAATAAAGTAAAAAAGTGCTTAAAAGACAAAATTAAAATAACTTATGATTAAAATCATTATACCAATTAAATTTCAAAGTAAGATTAAATAAAAGTGCTGTAGCTCAATTGATTTTTGAGTTTGACTAACTCTAGTGTCAAGTCAACGATGCTTTTTAAGTTGAAATCCTGACTCTGTCAGGTCGACCCGAAACTTAAATTTTGACTTGACACTAGCCTCTTGCCAGCCGGCAGGCTGGTTAGGCTGGGGGTGCAGAACATAACTTATTGATGGACTTTAGTCCATATACATTTATCGTACACTATTGGATTAAAATGGAGTTATAAATATCTTATTATACTTGATGTTATTTTTAGCATTTTAGTAAAACTGTCCATTTGTTTTTATCAGAACTAAATCAATGTAAAAATAAATCACTTTTAATCTGTTTATTAATAAGTAATTAACCTAAAAGTAAGTAGTCGCTGCGTAGTCCTTTAATTTTATACCGTAGTCGTTGCGTAGTGCTTTTCTTTGCTCCCCCTTTTTTGTTTAATACTATTGTATAGTTCTTTAACGGAAAGTTTTACCCTATTTATAGTATAATAAATAAGGTAATGTTTTTTTTTAAAATTATTTATTCTTTAAACCAAAAAGATATGCAAAAACGACAAAAAGTATTTCCCACTTGTGGCATCTTTTATACCGATTAAAGAAATATTGATGTATAATTCTTGTTGTGATATTTAAGAAAATAGTAAATCGACAAGGTATAAGTCAATTATAAAAGATGCATGATTTAACAATCTATTTATTAATTAACTTAAAAATTAAACTTATGAAAATTTTTATTTATGTAGTATTAGCGTGTCTGCTATTAGTAGTGGTTTCATGTGAAAAGATTGAGAATGAATTTACTGAACCAAGTGAGAGTTTATCTGCTGAACTAAGTGAATTACGACAACTGGCAATTGCTGATGGAGTTGTTCTAGAACCGGGAGAAAAAGTAATCCAAATGGTGAACATTAATAAGGATCTTGGAAACAAATCCATAAGTAGCCTAAACATGGTAAGCAAGAATAATGAAGAACCACCAAAAGATACGTTTATTTTTAATGGCTTAACGCTAAACCCAAAAAGTATAAAAACAGATGAAGATATAACCAACTCGAAATCAATATTAGAGGCAACTGAGAAATTAACTTTTAGCGACTTGGAGTTTTATAATGCTTCACCGTCATATATACGTCAAAGTTTTACCGATTATTTTGGAACGACTCCAGATGGAATTGCTGTTAACAACGAAACATATTATAATGCAGTTACACCTGCAATTACTGAACAAGAAGGAAATTATTGCTATAATAAGGTTTATTCTTCTACTATCCATAATCAGAGTTTATCAAGCTATAGCTCACGTGTATTTGAGACATATGCCACAAACGGTGGACCTTCTGCGGTACCTGTAACAAAACATTTAGCCTATACTGAAGCAACAGGAACGAATTGGAATATTACAGCAGGATCAAGTATTAGTTTAGAAGCGACATTAGGTTTCCATATACCATTTACTGTTGATGCTGAAAGTACCCTTACCGTTACCGGTTACCTGGAAGGAAGTACAGGTGGCAGTGCATCTAGTGCTTTTGAATTCAGCGATGATTTTACAGTTACCGTTCCTGCATATTCAAAACAGAAATTATCATTGCATTTTGTTCTGGCCGATGGAGTAGCTGATTTATGGTGGCCTGTAAATTTAGAGGGGTGGTTTGGTGCAAATTTCCCAAACAAAGTTAATGATCATTATTGGTGGTTCTTGAATTATACAGGATCAGGAACAATGGTTGCTCATGTAACTGACCATAGTAGCGTTAGGGCATACATAACCATAGGGGACGTTGAACCTTTATAAAAATTTTGTTTAAATAAGGAGCTACTGCGACAGTAGCTCCTTATACTTACATATAAATTTTTAGAGGTCAGTAGCTAGCTTCTTATTAAATTAAAAACATTTGCTATAATCTTATAGCAGGTGTTTACGCCTTTATTGTTCGAAGTGGAATTGTTAGCGATACTTTAAGTCAGTTGTATTTAATTTTTTGATTAATAATGCGAATCAAGGGTTAAAATTATTTGATTTTCAGGCTGAATGCCTAATTTAATTCAGCCCAATGCGCTGCATTGGGTATTGCATAAGTAGAGATTTATGTCCTTACAGGACATAAATCTCTTAATAAGCGAATTTCAATTCAATATAATCACCTATCAATCAAAACCTAACAGGCAACAGTGATATAGCTAATTAAGTAATAGCGGTTGTACGACTAACTAAAAAAGTTAAGAATAAATTGTAAATTTTTTACTGATTTTAAAAATAGTCGTACCACCGCTTGTTGAAAATTTGCAAAACCTGTAAGGACAATTTAAATTAAGAAGCCTTTTCAAGGCGAATATTTATTTACAATAATTCAATCCAAGGCCTTGCCTTTGGGCTGATTTTAGCTGCACTTTCAGTGCCTTACATTTAAATAGCTTTATCAAGTTTCAAGCCTTGATTTCATTAATAAGTAATATATATAAAGTTACTATGACCAAGAAACTAGACTATTTAATAATAGCAGAAAAGGCATTAATTATTGAATTTTATCGTGGTAAATATTATGTTGATGAATTGATTGATTTTAAGAAAAAAGTTGGTAACGATAAAGAATATAATCCCTGTTACAATATAATACAAGATTTTAGAGAGGTAGAATTTCTTTTTAAAATAAATGAAGTTTCAAAGTATGTCGAGTTTATTTCAAATAATGAAAAATACCTGGCTCGAAGAAAATCTACAATGATAACTGAAACTCCAAATCAAGTTGTTACATCAATAGGTTTTGAAATTTTAAAAAAAGAATTACCAATACAAGTAAAAGTTTGCAGTACAGTTGAAGTTGCCTTTGCTTTTGTAAAACTTCCGGGTTGTGATTGGGAAATAGTAGAATCTTTAATAGATAATCTAAAAAATGCAACAGAGCAATTGTTCATAGAGTAATGCAAGGTTTTTGAAGGTATGGCAATATGTTTAGTAATTATGAATACTGTAATGCAGAATTACTAAAAATTAAATGTCCGTTTTATTATGCGATTAATAAAGTAAAGATCACATGAGTGGTTTTTGAGTAAAGGAGCTGTCCAAAAAGTCATTATCTGTCATCCCCAACTTGATTGGGGATCTCATAAATCATTGTGTGCAATCCAGTTAAGAGATTCCCTTTTTCAAGGGAATGACAAAAAAGAGACTTTTTGGACAGCCCCTTTTTCTTTAAAAATAATTTTGTAGTAACTACAATTGAAGGTTTGCAAGAAAGGTCTGCAAATTTTCGTTAGGATTATCCATATTCAATTTTTTTCGGATATTTGTTCGTAAACCTTCAATCGTTCTTATGCTTTTATACAAAATATCAGCTATTTGCTTCGTATCCATTTTCAGGATTAAAAACAGGCAGATTCTTTTTTCGCTTTGTGTTAAATCAGGGTATAAACGTTTCAGTTTTTCATACGAATCGTTGTGTGCTTCTTTAAAATGGATTTCTATTTCATTACAGGTTATCTCATTATTCTCAATCATATAATTAGCAAGTATTACTTGTGCTTTTTTAGCACCTTCTTTATTAACATAAGGACTTAATGATTTGATATCCGAAATGAATTTAGAAATAGATAAATTATAATTTATTAACCTGAGTTTCGTTTTCTTTAGTTCAGTTTTTTTTCTTTTAAGTAGTTTTTTGATTTCATCTGTTTCGTGCTTAATAATTACCTCTTGTTGCTTTTGTATTTCATTTTTTTGTTGCTTAAGAATAGCATTTTGTGCTTTAGTAGCTCGAATTGAATCGGCTAATTTAAGCATGGAGGAAACCCTTGCCACAAGTTCTATTTTATCAATTGGTTTTCGAATATAATCAATTGCACCACTGGTAAGAGCCGTTTCTAAATTGGCAGAACTAGTCATAATACCGGTACACATGATTATTGGGATATCTTTGGTAGATTCTTTCTTCTTTAACTCTTTAATGGCTTCTATACCGTTCATTTCCGGCATTTCCCAATCGGTAATAATTAAATCAGGAATTCGTTTTTCTGCGAATTCAACCATGATTTTTCCATTTACCACCATAATTAAACGATGGTCGAAATCCGTTTCGAGAAGAGCCTCTTCGATTATTTGTAAATTTTCAATTTCATCGTCGGCAATCAGTATCGTGTAAGTTTTCATGTTACTATTTCTAATAATTTCAAATACTTTTTCTGATCCAAAGTGATCAGATTTTTTTCGAGTTCGCATATCCATTGTTGAACACTTTCGGATGCACCCGATTTTAATTTATCAATATTTTTTCTGACATCAGTGGTTTCGTAAACCGCAAGACTTTTTAATCCAAATACAACAGGTTTCAGTACTTTTAAATCTTCTTCAGAAAATACAAAGTTGATATCTATATTCTTAGATTCTTTTTCAATGCATTGATGTTTAGTAAATTTCGCATTCCCTTTTTGAAGAGTAAACCAAAAAGTAGTACTTTTTTCAGGTTCAGAAATCAAGCCGATTTCGCCACCGTGCTCCTCAGTAGCCATTTTACAAAAAGTCAGACCCAAGCCTGTAGAGCTTACCGATCCTGATTGTTTAACAATAATTTGTTCGAATTTCTGAAAAACCGAAGAAAAATTCTCAGGCAATATACCGCTACCATTATCAGTTACATTAATTCGCACATATGATTCCGATAAATCTTCAGATGTAAGGGCTATTATGCCACCCTTTGGCGTATATTTTATTGCATTAGTGAGTAAATTTATCAAAACACGTTCAATGATTAACTTATCCACGTTTACCACAGTTTCGGGTTCGATTTCATTCTTTACCTTAATATCCTTTTGATCGCATAAAAATTGCACGTACTCTATAGCCTTTACCGACAATAAATACATAGGATTATCATTCAATATTAGCTTCATTTGCCTGTCTTGATATTTATTTACATCAAGAATATTAAGTACCATATTTAGCATTTGTTTTCCTGACTGTCGAGCCATTTTAACCTGTTTTTCGAGGCCATATGAACATGGAATATTTAATATCCTATTAAGCGGATTTTTTAAATCGTGTACAATTAAATTAATCATATCTTGTTTAAACTCATCCAATTTTAAAAGCCTGTTATTAGAATCTTTTATTTGTTTTGCTTGTACCTGAATTTCTTCTTTTTGTTGATTAAGTGCACGGATAGCTTTTCGTCTTATTATAAGAACTCGAAGTATCAGAAAAATAACATTGATCAATAAAATAGTACCTACTATAAGCGAGTTGCGAATATATTTTTGCCTCTTATTCTCTTCTCTATTTAAGGCATCTTTTTTTTGCCGTTCAAGCTCAGTTGCTTGTTTTTCTTTCTCATATGCAAATTGATATTCCAAAGCGGCTATGTCTTTTATATTTTTTTCGTTAAAAATACTGTCCTCTAATTCTTTATACAGCACATAGTTTTCGTGTGCCTTTTTATAAATATTCATATCTACATAAATCTTAGAAAGTTGCAAATATGTAGATTTCTGATTGTTTAAAAATCCTATTTCTTTCGATAACATGAGGCTTTTATAAGAGTAATCTAGTGCTTTGTTATAATTGTTTAAATTTAGATAAGCATCCCCGATATTCATATTTAATAAACAGATTCCAATTTTATCATCAATTTCTTTTTTTAACATTAAAGATTTTTGGAAATATTCAAGTGCTTTTAAATAATCACTCTGGTAATAGTAAACAGCCCCAATATTATTATAAGATCGCGAAATACCATTTCTATTTTCTAATTCTTCGGCTATTTTTAATGATTTTTCATAATAAGATAAGGCTTTGTTATGATCTCCTTGTTTATTATAAATATTACCAATATTATTTAAAGTTGAGAAAGATTCATCTTTAATTTCAAGCTCTTTTGTTTCTTCTAAAGCTCTTTCATAACTTTCAAGAGCTTTAATAAAATCCCCTTGTTTATTTTGTATTAATCCAATGTTATTTAAACAGGATGCAATCCCATAGATTATACCAAGATCTTCATATAATTTCAACGACTTTTGTAAAAAATCCAGAGATTCGTGATATGCACCTTTCCAATAATAATAAATCCCAATTGTTTTAAAACTTTCAGCTTTTCCTTCTTTATATCCAATTTTATTAGCAAGTTCTCCTGCTTCTTTAGCATATTTTAAACTCTTTTCACTATCTGTTGAATATATCTTACTGGCTATATCATTTAATAATTTAACTTTTGTGCGGTCTTCTTCAGTGTGCGCTAATACAATATTTTCAAGACTATCCGTTACAGTATTTTGTGCTTTTAGAAAAAAAAATGAGGTAATAAAATGTATTGCAAAGTATAGTCCTATTTTTTTCATATTGGATTACTTTTAATAATTTATCAAATCTTTCTGCACACTTTTAAATTTTAAAAATGAAGTTATTATTCATTTTTAATTTAAAACTTAACACCATCTACCTATTAATTCCGAATAAGAATAAAAGACCACCCCCTTTAAGATGTGTTAAATAACATGTTTTTTACAAATCACTTAATCTAAGGAGTTTAAAATGGTGTTTATTTTTTACAACATATCAGTACAATATATATATCTACTTTTATTCGAAAGTTTAAACAAAAAAATATCCGAAGTTTTACTCCTTTTTCATATAGATTAATAAATGTTAAAATGTATTATGCCGGATAAATGCTATTCGAGCAATAGGATCCAGAGGGAGTTGTTCGATAATGATTTTTTTAATCCTTTAATATATTTGCTTAGTGTCAGCAAGAAAACTGCCTTTTTTCAAGTCTTTGATAAGAAAACGTAAAAGACATTCCGATAGCTATCGGAATTCGAAGTGTTGAAAATCAAGGAGCTTACTTTTGTAAGTGCGATGTGCTGAGCTTGTCGAAGTAACTGTTTTCAGCACGAGAATAATGCAGAACCTTGCGAAGCTCACGAACACAAAATTATTAATATTAAACCTGTGAGTAATTTGGCGTATTCTTGCAAAGACTACTTAAGTTTAGAATTCGATTATAAATTGGGAGAAAAAGACAAATTTTAACGGTTTAGTTTAATTGAAGTATTATTAGCTCATTTTTAATAAGCTTGGGTTTTATCTTAGGGAATGGCTTAACTTAATCATTATTTAAAGGGGCTGTCCCAAAAGTTAATATTTGTCATCCCCTCCCGATAGTTATCGGGATGATTAGAAATCTCATAATTCATTGCGCACAATTCAGTTAAGAGATTTCCTTTTCGAAGATTTTTTGCTGCTTACTCAAAGAATATTTTAAATTAGCATAAAACCTATGTGCCGATTCTCGTTTAGAGTTACAACGTACTCTTATTTTTCCGGAATCATTATCCAGGCTTTCTACCTTTTGTACCAGCAGTTTTCCTATGCCATTTCCACGTTCTTCGTCATTAACTATCAATCCACATATTTCCTTAAAAGGCTTTGATGTAAGTCTAATTGCATTAAAACAATGTATATATCCAACGATTTTTTTATTTTTTATAGCAACAAATGCAAAATGATCAGGATTGTTAATAATTTCAACAATTTGATCAGAAACAGTATTAGATAAAACATTTGCCCCTAATTGATTTGTAAGCTCAGCGATAGATTTATAATCTTCCTTAGCAATTTCCCTTATATGAACTTCATTTATCATTTTTATTATTTTTTTCTAATCGTGATTAATAATAAGCAATTTATCTTTTTTGATTTCAGTTTGAATTGGAAATAGAATGAATTATATATGCAAACATTGTATGAAATTAACAAAATATTCAAATATCACAAATTCCAATAAAGTTTTAATTGTACGAAGCACAAAAGCGTTGGAAAAACTAAAATAGTTTTCTATAGTAATTACTGAACCAATCTTGATAATTCTATTTTTAAACTTAAAAATGAAGGCTGTTTTTAATTTTTAGAACTGGTGATTTTTAATTGTGAAAAATTGATGATACAATTTTTTCCACAAATTAACGAACCGTTGTGTGCGTTACTGAGAGAGAAATTCCCGGGGGACATTTAGAACGAAAGGAAGGAGCGAAGTACGTGTGCAATTACGAGAATAATTACGAAAGTAATTAGGGTGTGAGCGGCGTACACCCTTACTGTTCAGTAGCGGTGTCATTTACTTGATAATAAATTGGCAGTTTATTAATTATATCAGTTTAGAGCTTCGTTATCAACAAAGTTATAAATCGTTTTAGTTTTTAGAAATAGCAAATTGCCCGTTAGTGCAAAAAGAGAGCTCTAACGCAACTTATTGCAAATGTTGTAATTTGACGATTAAACAATACATAATTATCACCTATTACAAAAGTTAAAACTATCAAATAGAGTAGAATTCACCTAAGTAATTATAGTTTGCTAATGCTAGTGTTCCTGTGTGTTTCTTAGTTCACAAATCAAAGACTCAATAAACTCCCAATCTTTTATTGGAAGTCCTAAAAAAGAAAAAGCAGTTTCAACTGTACTACAGACTTGTACTTCAATAGGTAATTTATTTTTTAGAATATCAAAACCAATCCCGATAACAACTTGATTTGGAGAATTAGTTATCACTGCTGATTTTCTATTACCTATATATTTTTTATTGTTAGAAATAAATTCAACATACCTAGACAATTCTTCTAATTCAAATAAAAATTCTAATTCTCTAAAATCATAAATTACATTAAAATTAGGACTATAATTTTTATCATTGCCCATTTTCTTTTTGAATTCAATTACTTCATCTATAAAAACCTTTCCTTTACAGTATACAATAATCATAGATTTATCTTCTAATATCAAATATTGTAGTTTCTGAGTCATAAATTAAGTTTTAAGATTTTCTTAAATTGGAGTTTTAAAGTATAATTTTCCTTCGGAAGCAAGGACTTTATCTAAATCTAATAACATAATAAATTTATTACTGTTATGATACATTCCTATAATGAAGTTCGCTTGTGTTATTGAACCGATACCAGGAGGCTCTTTTATATCTAATTCATTAATTTCTAATACCGCAGATACTTCATCAACCAAGATTCCAACTGAATATTTCATATTTTCTATGCTAACATCAGTAACTATGATACTTGATTTTGGGGTGATAGTTGAGTTTGAAAGACCTAATTTTAATCTGGAATCTACAACAGGTAATGCTTCTCCTCTTATTTCAACAACGCCAAGAAAAAAATCAGGCATGTCAGGAACTTTTGTTATATGTTTATATTCAATAATACTGTTAATATAACTAACATTGGCCGCATAAAATTCATCGCCAATTTTAAACGATAAATAAGAATTTATATTTTCCATATTTAAAATGTATTATATTCCTTATCAAGACTGTCTCTCATATTAATATTAACAACTTGTTTATTAGATTTTGTTTCAGATTGAAATGATTTCAAAGCTGTTGTTTTATTGACTTTAGTGCTTTGTTTTTTTGCAACAGACCTATGATTATCATCAGTTTTAAAAAAAGAGATTAAATCAAGCAATTGCTCAGCTTGTGATGAAAGCTCTTCTGCTGAAGTAGCCATTTCCTCAGATGCTGCTGCATTATGTTGGGTTACATTATTTAATTCCTGAATTGAACTATTTACTTGCTGAGCACCATTGTTTTGTTCTAAACTTGCTGCTGATATTTCCTGAACTAACTTTGAAACAATTGCTGTTTTTGATAATACATCTAATACAACTTCGCCTGTTTCGGTAGATAATTTTACACTTTCGGCAGATGTTTTTATTATTTGATCGGCAGCAATTTTACTGTTTTCTGCTAGTTTTCGTACTTCAGCTGCAACTACTGCAAATCCTTTCCCATGCTCCCCTGCACGTGCTGCTTCAACAGCTGCATTTAAAGCTAGCAGGTTTGTCTGAAAAGCAATATCATTAATAATAGTAATCTTTTCTGCAATTTCTTTATTTGCATGCACTGCATTTTCAGATTTTTCCGATAGATTCTTAAATGCAGTTGCACCATCTTTAGATGATTTCTCTGTTTGTTGAGCATTATCCGTATTTTGTTGGATATTAGCAGAAATTTGTTCCATTGTAGATGAAATTTCCTCAATAGAACTTGCTTGTTCATTTGCTCCTTGTGAAAGTTGCTGTGACGAACTACTTAATTCTTGACTGGCACCAACTAAGTTATCTGCAGTTATGCCTACATTCCCTATTATAGTTTTTAATTTTTTACTTAATGCCTGTAAAGAATTATTTAATATACCCAGCTCGTTTTCCGAATCAGACTTATCTATATTAATGATAAGATTCCCTTCCGAAAGTTCTTTAACTTTCAATATTGCCTCTTCAAGTGGTTTTCGCAGCGTTTTATTAATATAAAGAAATACCACGAAACCTAAGCCAGCATCAATTGTTAAAGTCAACCATGAATTTATTTGTAATATATTTTCCAATGTTTTTGTGTAGCTTATAGTAACTATAAGCATTGTTACTAAAAAGCTAAAAGTAAATACTATTGATTTTTGAAAAATTAACTTTAGTACAGCATATGATATAATAAGTACCCCTAATTGGATAAGCCCTTCTTTGATAATTTCATTCATAATAATCTCCTATTTGTTTATTAATGTATTGTTTGGAAATACTAACTTGATTCTTTAAATAACCAATTTTTTAATTTATTGTTTATAAATAAGTCTTTCTTGAAGAAATTATTATGTCTTCAAGAAAGACTTTAGACAATACAATTTCAATTATTATTATTTATGCTGAGCTATTTCAGTATATGCAGGTTCGTCTATATAAACTTCTTGTGTAAATGGATTACGTTTAAATTTCACAACTTTATAAACATGAAAAATAATAAGAGCGATGTTTGCAAGTAATGCAAGAGCGCTTATAATAAAAAGTGCAGTTGTATTTTGTGATGCTTTAACAGCAAATTTGGATGTATCAATAAATGCAGGAAAGGTCATAGCAAACATTACCCAAACAGCCAAGGTTTGTGCACGATGCTGCAACCAAGCTCCTTTTTTAATGAAAAATGCCGGAATTGTACAAGATAACAACAATACAGCGCCTGCATAAAAAGCATGATCACCAAGGCAATTATAAACGTATGCAAAATTCCACAGATCATAAGCAATAATCCAAAACCAAAGCTGGTCTGGCCATACCATATCTTTTTTCTTATCTCTGCTAATAAAAATACCAAGCCAGCCTGATATAGCAAGTATGTTCAAAATTCCTGCAATTCCATTCATAATATTCCAGGAACCGCCGGTAATAACAACACCATCAACAAAGCCATTTAGATTGTAACATTGAAAATCACGAATTACTGCTTCCATAATATTGATTGCCAATAGAAGAGCCGGTAACATTAATAAATACTTATTACTAGCCCATCCTTTAATAAATCTAATGCCCATTATAACCAAGGTTATTATAAGCACAGAATATACTTTTGCATAATGAAACCAGGTACCAACACTTGTTCCGGGAGCCGCAGTCGTTGGCCAAACCCAAAAAGTTAGAATAATAGGTAATACTAAAAATATTCCAAGCGAAAACCATTTGTTCATTCGCGCAAATTCATTAACAAGTATTAATCCTGCTAAAACGGCAAAACCCATTAAAATAGTATGCCATGGTAATGATTCGAATAAAAACATAATTTTAATATTTAAGTGAAACAATACCGCAAATGTAGAAGAGTTGCAAATGAAAAAAGTTGAACTAGTTCAACTTCGTAATTAGGTAGGCATAAAATAAATACGATTATTCTTAATCGTTTTTTGAATTGGGTTTAAAGACTTTTTTTTTGAGTTTACTAAGCCATTCTTTACTTATTCCCATAAATTGGGCAATATATTTATCGGGTATTCGCTGCATATATATTGGATGCTGATTGTATAAGAATATTAAAAAATCCTCAGCATTTAAGGAAAGGCGCATGGCGCTAAACATATATAAATTTTGATAACTCTTGGCTGTAATTTTATGATAAAACAAGGCGAATTCTTGAAAATTATCAGCTAAAAATTTTAGTTGTGATTCTGAAAATTCAATTAATTCACAGTTTTCAATAGCCTTTATTTGAAAATCTGATGGCTTTTTAGAAAAATAACTGGTAACTTCTGATAAAAAAGCATAATCCTTGTCTATGTAAAAGCCCTGAACAATTTCTTTGCCATTTTGGTTTAAGAATGTTTTGATTAAGCTGCCGCTATTTATGAAGTAGCCATGTTTACATACCTGTCCTGCTTGCAGCAAATATTCGTTTTTCTTCAGATACCGAATTCTCCCAAATTCCTGAAGTTGAGTCCATAGTTCCGGACTTATTTTAATATCTTTATCTATAGCAAGCTTAAACTTTGAAAACATTATTGCAAATTTTGTAAATTAAATATAGCATCTTTTTATGAAACACTTTTAATGTACATTATGTTCTTAAAGTTTAAAAAATATTACTCAAAAAGCATCCTTTTTTATTGTGTTAAACTTATTTGAAAAAATCAAATCTAAGAGTCGTGCAGTATACATTTTTTAGGTAAAACTACTAATTGTATTTAAACTGAATATCCAATATGTGCAAAACACAAAAGAGCGTTGGGAAAAGCTAAAACAAATTTCTAACGAACGAAGAGAGTAATTTTCTATCCTGTTACCTGAAATAATCTAAATAATTTTTTTGATTTTATTTTAAGAGAATGGTTCATTAAGTTAAGTATTAAAATGCTAATAACAAGCTTGTCGGTTTAGTGCAAACGAATCACGAAGAGCAAGCTTGTTTCAGTTTTAATGGTATGTAAATCGACCAAAAGGCTTAACTATACAAACTTTTATAGATTTTTCTATATATTCGCCTGTAATTATTTTTCAATAAAAATTAACGAATTTTAAAATTAAAGTGCTTCCTAAAAATACAAATTCGTGTAAGTTTTCAACATCAAAAAAATTAAATATTTTGTCATTAAACTATATAAAAATAAGCTTATTGAAGATTGTTTTAAAGAGCAGGTATTTAAAATTACAGCTACAAAAGGTAATTTTAATCGCTGTATTTGTAATCTCACCCTTTTTCTCTTTGGCTCAAGTTAATATAGATAGCTTAAAAGCAGTTTGGAATGATAAAACCCAAGCGGATAGTAATAGAATAAATGCAATTAATGATATAATATGGACTGAATACCTTTATAGCCAGCCGGATAGTGCATTTTATTTGGCACAACAGGCTCTTGTAATTGCTACAGAAAAGGGACTTAAAAAAGGAACGGCTACTTTACTTTCTACACAGGGCGTTTCTTTTATGGTTCGAGGCGACTATTATAATGCAACGAAATACCACAAAAGAAGCCTCGAGATTCAGAAAGAAATTAATGATTTGCCCGGAATATCTAAAACATATAACAACATTGCACTAGTTTCAACGAAAAAAGGCGATTATGCTAAGGCCATAGAATACCACAACCAAAGCTTATTGATTTCGGAAAAAATTAAAGATAAACTGGGAATTGCCAGAGCCCTGACTAATATTGCTACTATTTATATGCGTATAGAGAATTATGATAAATCACTTGAGCATCATTTACGAAGTTTAAAAATTTGTGAAGAATTAGGAAATAAATATGGTATTTCCATCTGTAACAATAATATTGGGATTATTTATAGTGAAAAGAAAGAATACAGCAAAGCCTTGGAATATTATTTTCATGCTCTTGTTATACAAGAGGAGTTAGGGAATGATTTAGCCCTTGCACATGCTCTTGGAAATATAGGCAGAGTTTATCAACTGCAAGGAAATAGTATCAGTGCAGTTTATTATCAGAAACGTAGTTTATCTATCAAGGAAAAAATTGGAAATAAAGAAGGTATTGCAGGCTGTTTATGCAATATTGCCGAAATCTTTCAAGGTACCGGAAATTATGATAGCGCAATTGTTTATAGTAATGCATCGTTAAAAATTGCAACTGAAATTGGCTCTGCAATAAATATATCAGCAGCAACCGAAGGATTATATATAGCATATAAAGCAAAAGGTCGGTACGCAAAAGCTTTAAATATGTTTGAATTATTCGTTGAAATTAATGATAGTTTACAAAGTGAAGAAAAACAAAATGAAATAATACATCAGGAGTATAAATATAAATATCTTCAGATGCATATTGCAGACAGCTTAAAAAATGTACAAGCTTTTGAATTAGAAAAAATAAATAGGCAGAAAGAAGCAGAGAGAGAAAGAATTCAACGATATGCAATTTATACTTTATTTGGTCTTATATTAATTGTTATAGGAGTAATTTTAAAGGTTAGATCTATTAAAATACGAACCGAAAAAGAATATTTACTCAAAGAAATTGAAATATTAAAATCTGAAGCAATAATATATATGACTTCTTCAAACGAAGCCCCATTAAAAGCTCATTTGGATAGAACTAAAATTGATGCAGCTATTAATGGAATATTGAATGATTCGGATTGGAATGTTATATCCTTATTATGTAAAAATCCGACGATAAATAATCGCGAAATATCTGAACAAATATCTCTTAGTTTTGAAGGAGTGCGTTCTTCTCTAAAAAAAATGTATCGCATTTTTAATATTCAAAATTCAAACGAAAACCAAAGAATTGCATTAGTAATTCAAGCTATCCGTTTCTCAAATACAAAGTAATACCAATTAAATTTTAAAATGATCTGTAAGATAATTTGAGTTATTTTTTGCTTAGATCATTAGCAAGTCGTGGAACGGATTTTATAATTATTAAGTAAATCTGGTAATGGCTGTTATACAGTAACAAAAAGATTGTGCTCTTTCTAAGGGGTATCCGTCTTACGACTATTTAGAGCCTGTCTATAATGTTACGTGTTTGATTCATAAAGTTCGAATTCAAGGCTTGTGAAGCCCTAGAATTGGGAGTTTACTTTTGTAAATGACCAATTATAGGGCGAGCGTAACGAAGAAGTCGGACTTTATGGACAAACACTATTTAAATTTGAATTATTTTTTGAAGAAATATAAGTGAATAGAGGCCGTTTTCTTGCTGTCGTTATAAAGGGCATTTTGGTGTTTAATTGGTATAAAAAACTGAAATTTTTTGTAAAATTTAATCGTGCAGCTAAAGCCATTAAAAGATTATTTTCACATTATAACATTCATTTTTTTATTTTCTACAAATTATTTCGTTCACCCGATCGGGTGATTCTTTCTACGTAAATATTAATCACTCCATTGAGTGACTTATCACATAATTATTTCCAACACCTTTAGCTGCATAATAAACACAACTCTAATTATTAATCAAAAAAACAATTATGAAAAGAAATTTTATTTATCTATTCATTTTTTTCTTTAGTTTTTTAAGTAATTCCCATTACTTAAATGCACAAACTAAAGAAGAAAGACAAAAGATTATTAAAGAAAAAGTAATCACGAAAACGAATGTTAAAGAACTTAGAACACTTAACAAGGAATTTAACCAAAAATTTAAGGAAGAAAAAGAAAAGGCTGTAAAACTAGCCCAGAAAAACGGCTGGATAATTAAAGAAGAGAAAAATGGGAGACTTATTGAGTTAATGAAAATTAGCAAAGATGGCACTCCTATTTATTATACAACATTTAATGCAAACTCAGCGATTTCAACACGAGCTAACACGCTTCATAATGGTGGTATTTTAGGACTTGACTTAGAAGGTCAGGGAATGACTGCCCATGTTTGGGATGGCGGACTAGCCAGATCAACACACCAAGAGTATGATGGAGTGGGGGGAACAGATCGATTTTCAATAGGTGATAGCACTGAGGCATTACATTATCATTCAGCTCATGTTACAGGTACATTAATAGCTTCGGGAGTTCAAGAAACTGCAAAGGGAATGGCACCTCAAGCTTATGCAATTGGATATGATTGGAATAATGATCTATCCGAAGTTGCAATAGCAGCAAGTACCGGGATGCTATTGTCTAATCATTCATACGGTTGGGATGCAACCAGTATTGATGACTGGGTTTTTGGTGCCTATACAGCTGATTCGAGAGATTGGGATGAAGTAATGTATAATGCTCCATATTATTTGATGTGTGTTGCTGGCGGAAATGATGGAGATAATAATACTGCTAATGGAGCACCGCTTGCAGGAGATCCATATTATGATAAATTATCAGGCCATGCTACAGCTAAAAATAATTTAGTAGTTGCTAATGCACAGAGTATTGGTATTGATACACAGGGAAATTTAGTATCTTTAAGCATAAACACTTCAAGTAGTGAAGGTCCTACCGATGATTTACGTATTAAACCTGATATAACCGGGAATGGTACAGCCTTGTATTCCTCAGTTGAAACTTCTAATAGCGCATACAACACCCTAACAGGAACTTCAATGGCATCGCCAAATGTTTGTGGTACATTATTGTTATTACAACAACATTATAATGATTTGAATTCAAATTTCATGAAAGCCGCTACATTAAAAGGCTTAGCTCTACATACTGCGGATGATGCAGGGATATCAGGGCCCGATCCGATTTTTGGTTGGGGTTTATTAAACGGAAAAAAAGCTGCACAAGTTATTACCGATAGATTTAATGGTACCGTAATAAATGAACTTAATTTAAATCAGAGCCAAACTTATACAATTGATGTATTAGCAGCTGGAACAGAAGATATAGAAGTTTCTATATCATGGACAGACATTCCTGGATCAATAAATGAAGGAACAGCGAATGTTACAACTCCGGTTTTAGTAAATGACCTTGATCTTAGAATAACTGAAGGTTCAAATACATATTATCCTTACCGTTTAATTTCATCAACAGCAAATGATAATGGAGATAATATTGTTGATCCTTTTGAAAAAATAGTGATTTCCAGTCCAACAGCAGGCACAAAATATACTATTCAAGTTTCACATAAAGGAACACTATTAACTAATCAGGATTATTCCTTAATAATAACAGGTATTGAGAATAGTTCTGTAAATAGCTTTACTACAACATCAAGTGATCCTAATCAAATAAACCTTACTTGGAATAAAAATAGTAATGATGATGATGTTATGATTGCTTGGAGTTCTGATGGTGATTTTGGAGATCCAGTTAATCAAACTTCATACGCAACAAATGATGCAATTTCTGGAGGAGGAACAGTTCTTTACAAAGGAAATCTTACTTCATTTAATCACTCATCACTTTCAGAAAACACTCAATATTATTATAAAATATGGTCTGTTTTGCCTACTGGAAATTACTCAGCAGGTTCATATTCCGATGAAATTACAATTAAAAGTACATCTTCGAATTACCCTACCGCATTTAGCACCGGTAACGTTATAGGAACAGTAATTCCGTTAACATGGACAGATGCAATTGGTACAGTTATTCCTGATGGATATTTAATTAAAGCCAGCACCGTTGGTTATAACGATATTACAGCACCAATTAACGGAACAACAGAATTAGAAGGAAGACTAATTAAAAATATAGCTTATGGGACAGAAACTGTAGCATTTGATAGTTTGATCGGACTTACAAGTTATTATTTTAAGATTTATCCTTATACAAATTCAGGAATAAACATAAAATATAAAACAGATGGAACAACTCCTGAAGCTTATACACAAACAGATGTTGATCCTTGTGCAGGCATAAGCTTACCTTATTCTGAAGATTTTGATTCGGGAGATAATTGTTGGAATGGAATAACAGGAAATGATGATTGGATTAATGTAACACCAACAACACCTGCCGGAGACCATACAGGTGGAGGAACATGTTTTGTTACAAACGGAAATAACGATTATAGTACAAATTCAATATACAATTTAATTTCTCCAAATATTAGTTTGAATGGTTTTGAAGATTGTGAATTAACTTTTTGGTTATACATGAATGCAGAACCTTCCGGTAGCGGAGATTATTGGGATGGTGGATATCTTGAGTGTTTTGATGGAACATCATGGACAAAAGTTACCACTAGTTTACCATATGTTGGAACCTTACATGCCGGTAATCCATTAGGAGAAGAATTGGGATGGAGTCCTTCATCGATTACTAATTGGACAGAAGTTACAGTTGATCTTTCAGCTTACGATGAGAATCCTGATTTTCAGATTAGGTTTAGATTTGGTTCAGATGGAGCATCAGTTGCACCGGGTTGGGCAATTGATGATATAAGTATAACAGGAACAACTACTTGTATTCCACCTGCAGATCAGGCAACTGATTTTGCAACAAGTGCGGTTACATATAACTCAATGAATGTTGAGTGGACAAGAGGAACACCTTTCGGTGGCGATAATATCCTTGTAGTTGCTAAAGAAGCAAGTGCTGTAAAAACGTATCCTACAAAAGGAAATTCTTATACAGCAAATGCTGTTTTTGGTAATGGATCTGAAATAGGAACAGGAAATTATGTTGTTTATAAAGGAATAGGAACAAATGTAAATATTACCGGTTTAACAAACATAACAACATACGATTTTTCAATTTATGAATTTAGTTCATCTGATAATTGTTATAATTTAATCGATCTAAGTGGTTCTGCAACAACAGAGGCAAAACCTGTTGCTACCAATCATGTAACAAATTTTACGGCAGGCAGCCCTTCTCCAATCGAAATTCCATTATCATGGATAAATGCTACCGGCGGAGTTGAACCCGATGCTTATGTAATATTAGTTAATACTAACGGAACATTTAGTAATCCAGTTAACGGTACTCCTGTTTCCGATGATACAAACCTTGGAGATGGTTCAGGAGCTATAAACCTTGAACAAAATATTCAATCGTACACATTTACAGGATTAGATTTTGCAACAGCATATTATTTCAAAATCTATCCATATACAAATAGTGGAAATTCTATTATCTATAAAACAGATGGAACTATACCAACAGATAATGCAACTACATTAATAAACCCTTGTTCAGGTGATATTATAGATTTGCCTTATGAAAAAGACTTTAGTAATGGACAAATGCCTTTATGTTGGGATATTTTCGATAACGATGGTAGTGGACAAGTTTGGCAGTTTGGAACCATAAGTGGAGTTACATTTGGTACTGGAAATTACGCTTATCTTGATAGTGATGGTTATGGATTAACTAACTCACAAAATTCGGATTTAGTAACACATACATTTGACTTTTCAGATTTCGTAGATGTAAACTTATCATTTACTCATTATTATAAACATGTAACATCTAAAAGTTCAGCTACAGTATCTTACAGTTTAAATAATGGTGCTAGTTGGATCGAAATTCAACAGTGGACTGCTAGTACTTCAAATCCTGACTATTTTGACCAAATAATGAATGACTTAGACGGTCAATCAGAGGTTAAATTTAAATTTAATTATATAGGTCAATTCTCATGGTATTGGTTAATTGATGATTTTAATGTTTCCGGAACAAGAACGTGTACTCCACCGACAAATCAGTCAACAAGCTTTAATTCAACAACACAAACAGAGAACTCAATAGCAATAGAGTGGAATAGAGGAACACCATCGGGTGGAGATCAAGTAATAGTTTTAGCAAGAGAAGGCGGAGCTGTAAGTTCAGATCCTATAAGTGGAACGACTTATACAGCAAATAGTGTATTTGGAAGTGGAAGTCTTATTGGTACAGATAATTATGTGGTATACACTGGTATAGGTGAAAACCTTACTGTTACAAATTTAAGTGGAACTACAGATTGTCATTTTGCCATTTATGAGTATAATGCGTCAAGCAATTGTTATTTAAGACCGGGACTAACAGGAAATGCTACGACGAATGCAAAAGCAGAACCTACAAACCATGTAACTTTATTTGCAGCTGGTAATCCAACCGCATCAGAAATTCCATTAACATGGATTGATGCAACTGGTGGAATAGTACCCGATTCATATTTGATTTTAGCAAATACTACCGGAAATTTTAACAATCCAACAGATTTAAATCCGGTAAGCGATGATATCAGTTTAAGTGATGGTTCTGGTGCGAAGAATATTGTAAAAGGTGTTCAGGCATACACATTTACAGGATTAGATTTTGGCGTAAAATATTATTTCAAGATTTATCCATATTCAAATAGTGGAACACTCGTAAATTATAAAACAAATGGAACTCCAGCAGAAGTTAATAAAACAACATTCTCTAATCCATGTGCAGTAGATTTATCTGTTGCTGCGTATTCAGAAGATTTTGACGCTTTAACGACTCCAGCTATACCTGCTTGCGCAAGTATCGAGAATACGAATAATGACTCATACACATGGATAACCGCAACATCAGATCCAAAATCAAGCCCTAACCATTTATCTATTCGATATAATGGCTCAGAAGAAATGGATGATTGGTTCTTTTCGGCTCCATTATTATTAGAATCAGGATACGAATATGCGGTTAGTTATTGGTATAGAGCAGAATCCAGTTATTATGCAGAAAGACTTGAATTGAAGTTGGGAACATCAAATAATTCTACTTCAATGAGCCTTGGGCAGCTATTTGATGATAATAGTATTACATCAACAACATATATTCAAGGTCAGGCTACTTTCACAGTTGCAACTGATGGAATATATTACTTAGGCTGGCATGGTTACAGTTTAACAGACAAGTACAATTTGTATATTGATGATATTTCTGTTACAAAGGGTGGAACAGCAAATTTTACAGCTGATGCTGATGATGGAAATAATGGAACTATTGATGATGAATTTACTGTAAACGAAAGTGAAAAATTAAATCAGTTCGAAAATTTCAAGATCAATGTTTATCCAAACCCTGCGGATGATTTCATTTATATTGAATTTGCAAATGTTTCAAATGAGCCTATGAAAATTGAGATTTACAATATTCATGGACAGAAATTATATCATCAGGAAATTAATGCTTTGTATAATGCAGATAGACATCAAGTTGATGTATCAAATTATACAAAAGGTATGTATTTTATAAAGGTGTATAATAGTAATTGTAGTAAAGTTGAAAAAATTAACTTGAGGTAGAAGTTAATAAAGTTAGTATTTTGAGTAAGGAGGCCTGTTTTATTGGCCTCCTTTTTTTTTTATTAAAAACAATACCGTGCTAAATAGTCTTTGCAAGAAAGCGCCAAATTACTCACAATCACTTTTAATTTCAAAGGAGTTCGTGAGCTTCGCAAGGTTCTTCGTTACTCTCGTTTTGAAAACAGTTACTTCGACAAGCTCAGTACATCGCATTCACAAAAGTGAACTCCTTGATTTTCAAAACTTCGAATTCCGATAGCTATCGGAACGTCTTTGACGCTTTCTTATCAAAGACTTGAAGAAAAGTCAGTTTTCTTGTAGACACTAAATATAAGTTTCTATAATAAAATTTTCTTAATACAATATCTTCTCAATAAAACCTCCTATTTCCAATTGCCGATCAATAAAATGAATTTCATAAATCCAATACCTGTCATTCCCGAATTTATCTTTTTCAATCATTAACTGATTGTTTTCTGGATGAATGTAATTTATTCTTTCTTCACCAATTATCTTTTCATGAGGAAATTTGCCAACCAAATGTCCACAATAATCGTTTCCATACTCCCAACCATATTTTTTTGCTAATTCTTTCGTGTAGTTATAGAAATCAGCCCCTGTTAAATGAGATTTATTATTATTATAAAATTCTTTGCCTTCTATCCATGCCAATTCAATATCATTTTTAAGTCTTACCTTATTTTTATCATTTCCTAAAACATAGGTTTTTCCGATATCGGCTTCCCAGTTGCCAAACACAGGGCCAAAATCAAAGAAAACAATATCATCTTTTTGCAAAGTCAAATTTGAAGGATTTCCATTATAAGGGAGTAAAGTATTTTTCCCTGCTCTTACAATTTTTTTATGCCAAAACTTTTTTTCATTGAAAAGCTCAAACATTAAATTTACAAATTCATCTTTAAGTTGATTTTCGGTTTTTCCTTCAACAATAAGCTTCCTATCTTCAAGCACCTTAAATATTTGAGAAGCCTTTTCTTCAGCTTCAAGAAGTTTTTTTATTTCTTCGGTCATTTGATTTATTTTTGAGTATATATTCTTTCTTAACTTCCAATAACAATTCGTTTTAAAGCTACAAAAATATCAATTTAAAAGAAAAAGGCTCTGGATTAAATGAATAATCAAGTGCAATAAGAAAAACTAAAACAAATTTCTATCATACTTGCCGAACCAATCTTGATAATTCAATTTTTAAACCTAAAAATGAAGGCTGTTTTTAATTGTGAAAAATTGACGGTACAAATTAACGAACCGCTTTATACGTGACCGAGAGTGTAAGATTCCCATTTAATTTTACTATGAAAAACTTAATGCATTTTTTAGGAGAGATATATTGCCTATTACAGCAAAAGTAATATAGCTATGTAAGCTCTTAGACAAGATTTGGTTCAGCGTGACTTGCCAATGTACTTACAAATAATATAAAAAATTAAAAGAACTTTGAAAAATTATCATTTTTATGAAATACTACTTATCGAAGAAATTCAATCAAACTTCTAAAATAACCTGGCCTTAATCTAATCAAATTGCATAACGAAGTATGTGTATTAATCTTTGTATCATAATTTTATAACATATACAAGATGAACAAACTTATTGTAATAGTAATTATCACTCTGTGTTGCCCACTTGTTTTAGCAGCACAGGATCAGCTTTTCTCGCTTGAAGATTGCATTAACTATGCCTTAGAAAATAGCACCGATATTAATCGTGCCCAAAACGATGTAGTTATTCAAAACGCATATCTTGAGCAGTCGAAAGCAGCACGTTTACCAAACCTACAATTGGGAATAAATCAACAATTAAATTCAACAGGTTCTTACAATACAACGAATAGCGAATGGAACCGAAACAGTAACAATTCAATTAATGCTTCGCTTAGTTCGCAAGTAACTTTGTATAATGGTTTAAAACTTAAAAATACCATTCTTCAAGATCAAATAAATCTTGAAGCATCCGAACTAAACATTCAAACTGAACAGGAGCTTTTAAGCTTAAATATTTTATCGTTTTATATTGATGTTCTATTGGCAAAAGATAATTTAAAGAACAGTCAACTGCAATTAGAAGCAACACAAGAACAGTTAAAATATGCCGAAGCACGCAAAGAAGCCGGAGTAATTTCTCTTTCCGATTTGCTGAATATAAAATCACAACTTGCAGGCGATAAAACAACATTTATTGAAGCAGAAAGCAACTTGCGCATTGCACTAGTTTACTTAATGCAACTAATGAATATGCCAATAACTAATAGTTTTGATATTCAGCAAGCCAATATTGATAAAATTATCAACCTAAATATTGAAACCAACCCGGAATTTGTGTATGAAGTTGCTCTTGGTATTCAGCCATATATTCAAACCGCCAGACTTAATGTAGAAAGCACTAAAACAGGAATTAGCATTGCAAAATCTGGATTCTTGCCAAGTTTAACATTAAACGGCGGATTAAGTACAGGATATGGTTCAAATATTAACAGTGTTGATTTTGGAGAACAATTCTCAAACAGTGTAAATCCATATGTAGGATTAAGCCTTTCTATTCCAATATATCAGCGAAAGCAAACAAAAACGCAGGTTAAAATAGCTCAAATACAAACAAATAATTCTGAATTGGAATTAACAGATATGCAAAATAGTTTGAGAAAATATATTGAACAAGCCTGCACCGATGCACAAACTGCACAAAGTAACTATATGGCATTGCTGGAACAATTAAATGCCGAAAAAGAGTCGTATCAGATAAATAATGAAATGTTTACGCAGGGAATGATAAATTCAGTTGATTTTATTTTATCAAAAAACAATTTGATTATTGCTGAAAATAAATTTACACAGGCAAAATATAATCTTATTCATCAAAACAAGATTGTAGAATACTACCTGGGGAATTCAATTTTATTTTAATCAGAAAACTATAAAAAAATGAATAAAACAAACAAAAAGTATCTTATTTATTCTATTGTTTTTGTCGCAGTAGCAGGAATTTTATTTTTGTTTCTGTATTTAAAAACAGGTAAATCGGAATATGTTTTTTCCACTATAAAGGTGGAGAAAGGATCAATAAGTAACACAATTACTGCCACGGGAACACTTGAAGCAACAAATACGGTTGTAGTAGGAACACAGGTTTCGGGTGTGATTGAAAAACTATATGTCGATTTTAATTCGATAGTGAAAAAAGGGCAACTTATTGCTGAGCTAGATAAATCAACCTTACTATCAAGTTTAGAAAATGCAGAAGCCGATTTAGAAAGAGCCGAAGCTAATCTTGAATATCAAGAATCATGTTTGGCACGAAACAAAGTATTGTTCGATAAAGAATTATTAGCTAAAAGCGAATACGATTTAGTAATATTTAATTATAAAACAAGCAAAGCGGAAGTGAAGTCAGCAAAAGCTAACTTGTCCAGGTCTCAACGTAATTTAAGTTATGCTTCAATATATTCGCCTATTGATGGAGTAGTGTTAAACCGCGCTGTAGAAGAAGGACAAACTGTTGCTGCAAGCATGAATACTCCGGAGCTATTTACTATAACAAACAACCTTTCAACTATGCAAGTTGAAGCCAATATTGATGAAGCTGATATTGGACAGTTAAGGTTAGAGCAACGTGTTGAATTTACTGTGGATGCTTTCCCAGAACTTAACTTTAACGGAAAAGTGTCGGAGATACGATTACAACCAAACGAATCATCCAATGTAATTACATATATAGTGATTATTACAGTTAGTAATCCAGATTTAAAATTAAAACCCGGAATGACTGCAAGCATTACAACTTATATTGAAGAAGCAAACAATGTTTTATTATTGGCTGGGAAAGCTACTCGTTTTACTCCTAATATGCAATTGTTAGAAGATTACATGAGTCAAATATCATCTGATGGACAGATGAATAGACCACATAATACAAGAGATGAAAATAAGCCCGAACAAGATCCTAAAAGAATGCAGGAATTAGACGATTCACATAAAATGGTTTGGGTAAAAGAAGGTGAAATTATGCATCCCCTTGTAATTGAAGTGGGAATTGATGATGGTTCTAATTTAGAGATAATTTCAGGTTTGGAGGAAGGTAGTTTGGTGCTTACTTCATTTGAAATAGGCAAGAGTTCTAAATTGGAAAAATTATCATCAAATGAGGATGAACAAAAAAGTCCATTTGTTCAAGAAAGTGCAGGACGTAAAGGTGGTAGACCACCCCGTTAGAAGGAATTGTACAATATGAAATTATAAATATAAACAGATGGAAAAATTTAAAATTGTAGTATTGATATTCTGTGTGCTAACAAGCCTACAAATATTTGCACAGCAAAAAAGTGGATTCGCAGTCAGTAGTTCCGCGGTGAAATCGGACGGTTCATTATTGTCTGATTTTACGGGGGATGGCAGAGGGGTATCTATGCCGGTTGAGTGGGCAAACGTACCGACTGGCACGAAGTATTTTGCACTGAGTCTGTGGCATATTCCACATTCTACAAATCCTTCAGAAGTAAAGTCATATTGGATTATTTATAATATTCCCTTAGATATACGTAGTATCCCCGCAGATACAAAGGGAATAGGAATAGCCGGCTATAATGATAAAAATCAGATAGGATACGACCCTATGAAGTCAAAAGGGCCAGGTATAAAAGAATATAATCTGACGTTTTATGCACTTTCAGAAAAGTTAGAGTTCAATAACAATAAGGTTTATCGTGCCGATTTATTAAAAGCTATTGAAGGAAAAATACTTGATGAATGTACCCTGAAGTACACCTACGAAAGGGGAAAGGAATAATTGCATCCTGAATCATAGGATTCCCTGAAAGCCGCCTTCAGATCTTACTTAAAAAGACAAAATTAATGAATCATCGGAAATGAACAATAAAGAAATCATATCAATAAAAAACTTACAAAAGCATTATATTGTAGGAGAAGAGACTATTAAGGCTCTTAATGGAATAGACCTATCAGTTAAAAAGGGGGAATTTCTTGCCATTATGGGAACAAGCGGTTCAGGAAAATCAACCCTACTAAATATTTTAGGATGTTTAGATTTGCCTACTGAAGGTGATTATTTTCTCGACGGTGAAAATATAAAATCATTAAATAGAAATCAACTGGCAGATATCCGTAATCAAAAATTGGGGTTTGTATTTCAATCTTACAACCTTTTGCCACGTACATCGGCGCTTGAGAATGTAGAATTACCTCTATTGTACAACCCTTTAGTTAGCAATGCCGAGCGAAAAGAAAAAGCAGAACAAGCATTAATTGCGGTTGGATTAAAAGATAGAATGAAGCATTTATCGAATCAAATGTCGGGCGGACAGCAGCAACGTGTTGCTATTGCTCGTTCAATGGTAAATAGTCCGGTAGTAATTTTTGCTGATGAAGCAACAGGAAATCTGGACACTCGCACATCTTATGAAATTATGGCTCTTTTTCAGGAGTTGAACGATAAAGGAATGACTATTTGTTTTGTAACACATGAAGCAGATATTGCTGATTTTACAAAACGTAATGTTGTTTTTCGTGATGGGCAGATTATTAAAGACAGGATTATCGAAAATAGCAAAAATGCCTTAGAAGCTTTATCTCAGGTGAATGAGAACAAAGATGAGTTTGAGTATTAGTATACAATTTAAATAGATATCTGAAATGAAATTTATAAACCTGATAAAAATTGCTTTAGCAGCTATAATACGAAATAAAATGCGTTCGTTTTTAACTATGCTTGGTATTGTAATTGGTGTTGCTGCTGTAATTTCTATGTTGGCAATTGGCTATGGATCAAATGCAAGTATCCGTGAAACAATATCATCTATGGGTACAAACCTGATTAATGTAAAGCCGGCAAGTCAAAATAGAGGTGGTGTAAATCAAGGACGTTCTGCATCGCCCACTCTTTTTGCTGAAGATGTAACTTTTTTAAAAAACAATAGCACATTAACAGATGCTATTTCGCCCGAGATGGATGGAAGTGGTCAAATTGTTTATGGATCAAACAACTGGCCTACTACAGTTTATAGTGGAAATGAAGATTATCCTTTTATTAAAAAATATGAGATTGCTACTGGCCGTATTTATACTACAAAAGAGATTAAAACCGCTGCAAAAGTTTGTTTGGTAGGGCAAACAGTCATTGAAAATATTTTTAGTGACGATGAAGATCCTATTGGTAAAACGATTCGTTTTAATAATATTCCATTCAAGGTTATAGGAACCTTAAAAGAAAAAGGGGATAATACTTTTGGACAAGATCAGGATGATATGATACTTGCACCTTATACTACGGTAATGAAACGACTTTTTAGACAAACTTTTTTACGTGCAATTGTTATATCAGCCAAATCCGAAGATCAGATTACTGAAACAAGTGCAGAAATATCCGAACTACTGCGTTTATCGCATAAACTAAAAGATAGCGAAGAAGACGATTTTGAAATAAGAACGCAAGATGAACTGATTAGCAATTTTGGATCGATATCAGAGATGATGTTGGTATTGTTAGGTTCTATAGCTGCAATATCTTTAGTTGTGGGAGGCATTGGAATTATGAATATTATGTATGTGTCGGTTACCGAACGCACGCGCGAAATAGGTTTAAGAATGGCTATTGGAGGTAAGGGAAAAGATATTTTGAAGCAATTCCTTTTAGAAGCGATGTTGCTGAGTGTTTTGGGTGGAGTAATTGGTGTTGTATTAGGTATTGTGTCGTCAAGTATTGTAGAAAATGCACTTGGATGGCCTGTTTTAGTTACAACAAAATCAATACTATTATCCTTTTTATTTTGCACATTTATTGGGATATTTTTTGGATGGTATCCCGCGCGTAAAGCATCAGCCTTAAATCCTATTGAAGCATTAAGACACGAATAACAAATTTTTATTATTAACATTTAATTTTTACTAAAATGAAAAAACAAATTTTAATTATCGCACTCGTAGGTTTTATAAGCTTAAATTCTAACGCACTAATGGCTCAGAAACAAGCTGACAGAAAACCACAACAAGAACAAGTAGAAACACTTACTACCAAACAAATTAAAACAGTAAACAAAATTTTATCTGAATATGATAGTAAATCTCTAACAAAAGATGATGCTAAAGCTATTATGGATGCTATAAGAAATGCAAAAATTCCTGGAGGAAAAGGAGTTGAAAAAGCAATCAACGATGCTGGTTTTGATTTTGAAGAAATAAGAAAACTTGCTCCACCACCAGCAAGACCCGAAAGACCCGAAAGACAATCTCGATAAGGATAATTATTTCGTTCAAAATCCCTAACATTTCATATTTCATATTCGTTGGGGATTTTAAAGTGATTAAAAATATTAAATTTGTTATATGGAAATCTATAAAAGCAAAATAGAAAAATGGTTACCGCATATTGCTGGTTTATTGCTATTTCTTATTCTACCTATTTTTGTATTCGACAGAAACAACGATCGAGCTATTTACTGGATGTATAGTTATTATTATCAGCTATTATTCATGATTGTTGCTTTCTATGTTAATTATTTAGTCATCGTTCCACGCTTTTTCTTCTCTAAAAGAATATACTTTTTTGCAGTCATATTTATATTTGCAATTCTATTGCTTGCTATATCACAATATTTCTATGATGTATTACAATTTGATAATTTAAGACCTGATAGTAATATTATTGGCAGAAATGTTAGACCAAAAAGTAAATATGGTTTTCATCCTAAACTTATTGATAACTTTTTTTTATTAATCCTTGTACTTGGTTTTAGTAGTGGAATGGCAATTATTCAGAATTTGCGAAAGAGTGAAACCAAACAAAAAGAAATAGAAAAGGCTCGTGTCGATTCTGAATTAGCATTTTTAAAAAATCAAATAAGCCCGCATTTCTTTTTTAATTCGCTGAATAACATCTATGCACTTATAGCGGTTGATGGAGATCAAGCGCAAAAAGCCGTAGAAAAACTTTCTGTTTTAATGCGTTACTTGATTTATGACTCAGATAATGAAACAGTTGAATTGCAAAGTGAATTTGATTTTACATCGAAATATATTGAATTGATGCAACAACGTCTAAGCTCAAAAGTAAAACTGGATGTGAATATTGACAACAAGTTGCCTGATGTTAAAATACCACCTTTATTGTTTATTCCTTTTGTCGAAAATGCATTTAAACACGGTATAAGTTATCGTGAAAACTCTTTTGTATCGATACTTTTAAAAACCGAAAACAGCAATGTTGTTTTTGAATGCAAAAACAGTAATCCAAGGGCAAAAGTAACTGAAGATAAAAAAGGCGGTGTTGGAATCGTTAATATCAAGAAACGCTTAGATTTGATATATGGTAATTCGTTTCAATTAAAAATTGAGAATACAACTGAAGAATATCTTGTTCGGTTAATTGTTCCATTAGAATTAAATTAATATGAATAAAATTACTTGTATAGCAATTGATGATGAACCTTTAGCATTAGGCTTGATTGTATCTCATATTAAAAAAACTCCTTTTCTTGAGTTACTTGCTGAGTTTGATAATCCAATTGATGCATCAGAGTTTTTACAAGATAACAAGGTAGAGCTTATTTTTCTTGATATTAAAATGCCAGATCTTACGGGTGTTGAATTTGCCCGAACACTCAACGAAGATTGTAAAGTAATTTTTACCACCGCATATGATAAATATGCTGTAGAAGGTTTTCAACTTCATGCTCTCGATTATTTATTAAAGCCTATTAGTTATGAGGTTTTCGCTAATTCGCTTAAGCATGCAAAGCAATATTTTGACTTACTAAAGTATGGGTCTGCAAACAAACAAATACAGGCCGATGAGAACTATTTGTTTGTTAAAGCTGATTACCAGATACATCGAATTGAAATTTCTGAGATATTATATTTTGAGGGACTTAAAGATTATGTAAAGCTCTATACTGAAAGTTCGTTAAAACCAGTTGTTTTTCATGCAACCATGAAATCTATTGAGGAAAAGCTCTCTGCTGATAAATTTATGCGCATTCATCGTTCTTTTATAGTATCGTTAAACAAAGTTAAAACCATTGAACGCGACCGTATTCTTTTTGGAGAAACTCGAATACCAATAAGTAAACAATACAAACCCCTATTTGATGAATTTATCAAAAAGAAATTTTTGTAGCAAATACATTAAAACGAATGCTCTTTTGTGAAGCGAAGTATAACAAATGTGCTTTAGTAAAACACAAATGGAGCTGAAAGCTGCAAAAAGAGGGCGAGCAAAAAATGTTTTTTAATCACACTTACCGAACCAATCCGAATAAAATACCTCGTAAATTTTAAGCTTTTTAAGGTATGTTTCAAAATAACCTTATATCCGAAGGTATTTTCTCAGTAAGTTGATTATTAAATAATCAGTCCGTACAGGTTTCGCATTAATAAGTGAATGTCGATTCGGTATAATTGCTTGTTAATCAATCGAAACTAGATCTTACGGATATTAGGTGTAACCTAAAATTGAAGGCTATTTTTAATTTTTACAATTGGTGGTTTTCTATTGCTAAAAATTGATGATACACAATAATCCCACTGTCGATTTAAGGAGCAAAAAGGATGTTCTAAAATTGCCTGCCGTTAACGATAGTTGAATATCAAAACGCTTGCCTTATATGGATGCTAGATAGCAGTCAGCAGTTTACTCAACTAGCGGTAATGCAATTTTAATTACAAGTATTTTCTATTAAAGTATAGTAACGCAGAGTATTTCCATTATTAAATTTGTCAATTCTTACAAGTTCTTCCTCTTCATCATAAATATTTATGTAATATTCAAACAGATTGTTCGGTTCAATATAGCGCTCTTCTTTTGTTAATAGATTATTCTCATATTTATATCTTCGCTCATCGTATATTATATCATTATTTCCAGTGAAAAGTTCAGAGATATATTTCATTAATAGTTGATTATTATATTCCCAAGTTTTTCTTTCAAAAAAAGAAATTTCATTATTTACATAACTATAATAAGCATCGTAAACAATTTCTCCTCCTAAATATTTTAAATATTTTTTAGTAAGAATGTTTTCATGTTCATCTACATATAAAATTGAGTCAACATTGCTAGAATAATAATATTTATGTTTATATCCTTTCATAGTTTTGACATAAGATAGTAAATGATTCTCATAGTAATATATATTCCAATCTGTTGTGTCATTAGATGCATTAAGAGTATAAAATGAATATAATTGATTATCATAATAATTAAAAATTTCACGAAAACTAAGTTGACCAGAAACATATCTTCTCATTTCTATTAGATTATTTAAATGGTCATATACGTATACAAGTTTAATTTGATCCTTTGATTTCAAAATAATATTTCCATTTCCATCATAATCATATAACATAATATCACCATATGAATTTTCAAATTTAGTATTGTATCCATCAGTATAATAATACCTTACCCATGAACTATCTTTAGTGTTTTCATTATATGTTGTTCTTGTTTCTACACAACTACTATCAAAATTAGGAAATTCATTTTTTTCGCAACTAAATATTATTGTTAATATTAATGAAATAATGATTATAGTATTAATTTTCATCCTGTATAAAATTATGATTAAATTATCGCTAACGGCAGTTTGTCTAAAAACTACTTCAGCGTACAAATTTAGATCAAATATTAGATATTTTTAAGCTTTATAAGGTAGTTAGGTTATTTTTAATTTCTTTAAAAGTGATTTTCAATAGCTAAAAATTAATGATACATAATAATCTCATTGTCGCTTTATGGTGCAAAAAGAATGTTCTAAAATTGCTTGTAGTTTACGATAGTTGAATATCAAAGCACAAGTGAGACGCTTGCGCTATATGGAGTGTCTTATAAGATTTTCTTTTTCAATTCTGTAATTCTTGCAGCTCTTTTATTTGTGTTTTTCTTTCTAGTTTCATAAATATGAAGAAGTATAAATTCAAAAACTACCAATACGCATAAACTTAAAACTGTTTCAATGATAGTCTTTTCTACCAGATTCAATAGTTGAAATATAAGGTTTCCAAAAACTAGTATTATTATGAGCATAAGAAACACAGGTAATACTGTAAAAATATCAAATCCGAATATCCAGTTTCTAAACCAAGATATAACATTATCATTTTCTTCTTTGATTTCTTTTTCCAAATTCTCTAATTCCCATGTAACCTTATATTTTTCTAGATTGTCAAATTCGAATTTTCTTTCTTTTAAAATACTTTCAGCGAGTAATTTTTGCTTATACGCATTGTTCTCTTTTAGAATTCTGAATAATTCTTGGTCAGTCTTTTTTCTATAGAAGTCTTCTAATTTTTGCATGGTAATTACCGCTAACGGCAGTTTGTCTAAATACTGTTTCAGTGTATAAATTTAGATCAAATTTTAGACATTTTTAAGCTTTTAAGGCATGTTTGAATATAACCTGATATCCGCAGGTATTTTCTCAGTAAGTTGATTATCAAATAATCAGACCTAACAGGTTTCGCATTAATAAGTGAATGTCGATTCGATATAATTGCCTGTTAATCAATTAAAACCTGTTAGGTCTTGCGGATATAAGGTATAAGCTAAAAATGAAGGCCATTTTTAATTTTTACAAAGGAGATTTTAAATTGCAAAAAATTGATGATACATAATAATTCAATTGTCGCTTTATGGTGCAAAAAGAATGTTCTAAAATTGCCTGCAGTTTACGATAGATGAATATCAAAGCACAAGCGAGACCACTTGCGCAATATGGTGGACATTTAGAATGATAGGAAGGGGCGAAGCACGTGCGCAATTACAGCGTAATTGTGGTGTGAGAGGCGTACTGACGGTCAATAGACCGTCAGTCGTCTACATGATTAGCAAATGTGCTTTTTATATTTAATTATTTTTATTTTTTTTGGACTAACATTAACTTTCTGATAACCATCTTGATCTATAGCGTAAGCTTTGGAATTTATAATTTTATTATAACTTGAAACAACTATTTTACCCCAAGGATATTGAATAAAAGTACTTATGTCATTGGGATTTAAAGTACATTCAAGAATCATAGGAATTCCTATTTTCTTTAATTTTGTGCCTATTTGAGGTAATTCAAAGATAGGAAAGTAGACTTGTTCTCCACCATAATAATTTAATAAAAGTTCTGCACCACCATTTTGCAATGCATGTTTTGTGAAATTAAAATAAACACGATTATCCCTATTCTTTACATCTCCTTCTCCAAATAATTTATCCCAATTGTTTAAGATTTGGATTTGTTCATCCTTTGTAAATAAATGAAAATGTCTTTTTTTAAATTCTTTTCTTATGTCTTTTCCTTTCCTAATAATAATTCCTTTTTCTAAAATATCATTCTCAATTGCATTAGTATAATGATATCCTATTATTTCATTCTCAAGACAGTAATTATTAATATCAGCGATAAGTTGATATATTTCAGTTTCATAATCTTCAAGAAATTCGAATTGTTTAAATAAACTGTCAAATTCATTTAACCGTATTATAAATTCTTGTGGTAGTCCATATAGGTTTTCTAAATCTATAACCATCAGTTTGTGATTGATTTGGCATTTTTGCTAATTTTTTAATACAAGTACTTTTATTGTCTTTTTTAATATTACGAATATAACATTTTAAATATTTAAATCATTGGAAGGGCTATTTATATTTCCAATGCTGGGAGTACTTACATGAGCATAAACTTGTACTTAAAAACAAAATAATTTAGTATTTAGCATGGAAATTTTGTTACTCAGAAAAGGCACAAAAAAACTCATTTACAATTAGACATTGTATATCGTTTTTCACAAAATTGGCTCATAGAGAAAATACTACTTTCCAATTATAAAAACACACCAAACATTGATTTGATTTTCATTTTGCTTACACAGGTTATATTATTGTTTTCAGAAAGCAAGAATAAAAATTATGGTAGCAGTCGAAAATTTAATAAATCAGTTTCATCCTATTTCACTTAAAGAAATGGATGGAGTAAAACTTTTAGATCGGGTGGATACAAAATATGTTTGTTCCCTTTTTAAGTTGTCAGATATTCTTAGAGATCTTATAGGAGAATATAATATTCTTGAGATTAACGATCGGAGAATCATGTCGTATCAAACAAAATATTATGATACTGCAAATTTTAAAATGTATCATGATCATCAAAATGGAAAACTGAATAGATATAAAGTACGCGAACGCGAATACATTAATTCAGAGCTAAATTTTTTGGAAGTAAAATTTAAGAATAATAAAAGTAGAACATTAAAAACTCGAATTGTAAAATCTGAAAAATTAAATTGGTTTAACAATAGTGAAATTGATTTTTTAGATTGTAAATCGCCATTCTCATCCGAAGATTTGGAAGTAAAACTATTGAACACATTTCAGAGAATTACATTAAGCAATCAAATTGAACGTGTAACCATCGATTTCGGATTAGAATTTAAAAATAGCAAGGGAGATAATGGATTATTCCCTTCTTTGGCAATAATTGAAGTTAAACAATCAAAATTTTCAATTAATTCTGAAGTAATAAAAGTTTTAAAGAAACATCAGGTACGCCCGTGCAGCTTTAGCAAATATTGTATAGGAACAACGCTTGTTTATCCCCATTTAAAATCAAATAGATTTAAATCTAAAATCTTATTAATTAATAAACTATCTGCATAAAATACAAAAATTATGGAAATAATAAATTCATTACTATCAACAATTCCAATAATGGATATTAGTTTGTCAGAGCTTAAAGTTTTCAATATAAAACTTATAGATGTTGAGGATTTTATTGAACTTGTAGCCCGCTTTGCACTAAATCTAATGGTCTGTTTGGTAATTGTAAGAGTACTATATTACAATGCTACAAAACGCAAAGATTACCTTTTTACATACATTCTTATTAGCACCACAGTATTCTTGCTTTGCTTTCTATTAGAGAGTGTAAAACTTGAATTGGGATTTGCTCTTGGTTTATTTGCCGTATTTGGAATAATTCGATACCGTACAACTACCATTCCTATTAAGGAAATGACCTACCTTTTTATCATTATAGGCTTGTCGGTAATTAATGCATTATCGAATAAGAAAGTAAGTTACGCCGAATTACTATTCACAAATATGGTAATTATGTTCATTGTATGGGGATTAGAACGAATTTGGCTTTTAAAAAATGAAACCAGTAAAACAGTTGTTTTTGAAAAGATTGATTTAATAAAACCAGAGAATTATAGTCTGCTTTTACAAGATCTTAAAGAGCGCACCGGATTAATAATAAATAGGGCAGAAGTGGGGAAAATTAATTTTTTAAGAGATACTGCCGAAGTTAAAATTTATTATTATAACGGAACAGGGTTTCACGAAGAAGAAGAAGATTCATATGAGCAAGATATGATTAACTAACAGCCAAAAACTTAAAACTAAGAACTAAGAGCTAATGTCAAGTTAAGGATGTTTTTTCAGTTGAAACCCTAACATAGTTAGTATGAGCAGACAGGTCATCCATATTCGCCTAGCCGCTTCAAGCGGCTTGGCGAATTCAAAAATTGAAAGGTCGACCCGAAACTTAAAGCTTAACTTGATACTAAGAACTAAAAGCTAATAGCTAACAACCAATATCTAAAAGCCAGCATACTATGAAATATAAAATTCGAAATATTATTGCAATGATTATTTTAATGAATTGCTTTACAATGATTTCCAACGCCCAGGAAACAAAAGTTACCAGTGATTTAGAACAATGGACAAGTATCGGGATAACAAAAAAGATAAATAAGCACTGGAAAATATCTTTGGATCAGGAGTTCCGATTTAAAAAAGATATATCTCAATTTGATACTTATTTTTCTGATTTAGGCCTTGGCTATAAGTTTAATAAGCATTTTTCCTTAGGAGCAAATTATCGTTTTTATCAGAACAAGAATTCCGAAGGTGTATTTAAAACGCAACATCGTTTGAGTTCCGATATTAAGTATAAGCAAAAAATCAATCGATTCACTTTGGCTTATCGATTACGATTCCAGAATAAAGACGAAGACTTCTTTACAAGCACATCGAGCAATAAGCTATATAATTTGCGTAACAAATTCTCTGTCGATTACAATATTAAAAAATTCAAATTCGATCCGTTTTTCGATGTGGAATTGTATAGACAAATTGAAGATATAAATACGACCGAATTAAGTAAGCTTCGCTGGACAATTGGTTTAGAATATTCCTTAAAGAAATATGGCGATTTGGAATTGTTTTACAGGATTGAAAATGAGTTAAATCAATCATACAATAAGGACACTTATATTTTGGGTCTTGGATATAAATTTTCGTTTTAATTTAAATAATTATCGATATGATTACTAAAAATAAAATACTTAAGAATGGCATATTCCTTATACTAATCTCTATACTTATATTAAATACTTCGTGTTATAAAGAGGAAATTGTTATTGAAGAAGAAACCATTACACCGGGAACAGGTTTAGACGATTGGACTTCGGAAACGCATTCTGGTGTTGCAATTCCCGATTACAATATTGTGTATCCACAAGATAAAGTAAATCGAATTGATTTGCTTATATCATCAAAAAATTGGAATAAAATGCTTCAGGATTTAATAGATAATATTGGAGAATTTGGTTCAGGCGGTGGAACTCTGCCACCACCTATGTTTAAAGGTTTTGAAAATGAGTTTGCTGCTCCGGGCGATCCACCTGATGGTGGTGGCGCAGATTTTACGCCTGTATTTTCGGCTGCTTCTGTATTTTTTAATGGTATTGAATGGTATAATGTAGGAGTTCGATTTAAAGGAAATTCCAGTTTGCGCTCAACTTGGCAAATGGGGTGTATGAAACTTGCTTTTCGTTTCGATTTCGATGAGTTCGAAGGTGACTATCCCGAAATTAAAAACCAACGATTTTACGGATTTCAGAAAATTGCTTTCTCCAATAACTATGATGATCAATCTTTTTTACACGAAAAAGTAGCAGCCGACATATTTAGGGATGCGGGATTAAAAGCTCCGCAAACAGCATATTACCAGATATTTGTTGATTATGGAGATGAGCCGATTTATTTTGGTTTGTATACAGCTACAGAAATTGTCGAAGATGCAATGTTAGAAAGTCAATTTGGGAGCAATGCCGGCAATTGTTATAAACCGGAAAACGAAGCAGCAACATTTGCTTATGGAACATTTAATAGTACCGATTTCGATTTAAAAACAAATGAAGATTTTGCAGATTACAGCGATGTGGAAGCCCTATATGATATTTTGCATTCAGGTTTAAGAACCTCAAATACAGAACAGTGGAAAACAAAACTGGAAACTATTTTAGATGTGGATAATTTCTTAAAGTGGTTGGCAACAAATACTGTAATTCAAAACTGGGATACTTATGGAGTAATGAGTCATAATTATTATTTATACACAAATCCATATACAAATAAAATTGTTTGGATTCCTTGGGATAATAACGAAGCGCTTTATGGCGGTAAAAGAGAACCTTTATCGTTTTCGATGAACGAAGTGGGTAACAACTGGCCATTAATCAGGTATTTAATTAATATTCCAGAATATGAAACATTGTACGAAAATTATTTAGAAGATGTAATAAATGATGCATTTGAGCCATCTAAAGTTAAAGACACTTATTCATATTATCATAATTTGATTTACGATTACGTAATTGGTTCTGAGGCTGAGCAAATCGGTTATACCTTTTTAAAATCATCATCGGATTTCACAAACTCAATAAACGAACAGGAAAATCACGTTGATGAGCGATACGATGCTGTAATAAATTATTTATCAAAATAATATTAACTAGTGTCAAGTAAACGATGCTTATTCAGTTAAAATCCTGACAGGTCTAAATGAGATATCTATACTCGCCTAGCCGCTTCAAGCGGCTTGGCGAATTCAAAACCTGTAAGGTCGACCCGAAACTTAAAGCTTGACTTAACATTTATTAAAATAATATTAACTAAAAATTATATAGATATGAAAACACAAATGAAAAGTATATTGGTAATAGCAGTTTTATTAGTAACTGCAAGTGCATTTGCACAACAAGGAAATAGAAAACAACCTACAACAGAGGATCGATTAATACATGTAATCTCAGCAATTGAAAAAAAGATTGAAATTACTGATTCTCAAAAAGAAGTTATTGAAAAAGCATATACAGATTTTTTTACGCAAGCTGAAAATGAAAGAAGCAAAGGCCAACGTCCTGATAAATCAGTAATGGATAATTATGAAAAACAGCGAGATAACAAGATTAAAAAAGTATTAACACAAGAACAGTACGAAGAATATTTAAAAGTAAGTTGTCAATTTAGACCGCGTCCTCAAAAGCAAGGCCAAAGGCCTCCGAAACAGAATTAGGCTTTCTGATAATGATTACGCAGGTAAAGTTTATGTGAATAACGGTGGAAAGGCTTATTCAGTAATAAAATAAAATGCTTCGACGAGCTCAGCATGACATTCCAACTCACAATAATTTGTCATACTGAGCCTGTCGAAGTATGATTTAACTCCTTAAATCCGCAAGACCTAACAGGTATAAATGAGATATTCATATTCGCCTAGCCGCTTGAAGCGGCTTGGTGAATTCACTATCGAGTTCAGCATGATAAATCAGACCGTCAAGGTTTCTCATAAATAAGTGAGTGAAAGCGGTGGTACGACTATATTTTAAGATCAGTAAAAAAAATACAATTTATTCTTAACTTTTTTAGTTAGTCGTACAACCGCTATTACTTAAATAATAGTTTAAGTAATTTGTCATGCTAAGTACGCCTGATGGCTATCATACTGATGGCCTGTCGAAGTATGATTGATTTAAAGAAAAACTTAAAAAGCAATAAAATATAATTTAGGATAAATGATTTATCTTTATAACAAACTTAAAAAGCTATTATTAGTTAAGATGAATATTAAAACATCTCAAAGAGTTCCGGAAACTGCTATATATCTTATTGTTTGGTTAGTAATATTTATAGTACCTGTTCTCGTTTCAACTTCAAATACAGGTCGTTTCGATAAGCAAATATTGGTTGGTTGGGCTAGAATGGTTCCATTTGTTGCCATTTTTATAATAAATACATTATGGTTACTTCCCGAATTACTTTTTAAGGGAAAGACAGGAATGTACCTACTTTCAGTAGTAATAATTAGTTTGTTGTTAGTTTATGTTTGGGAATTTGTTTTTCCTCTTATTAAAGATTTTATTGAGGGAAATCAATCTTCGGATTTTGGAGTTCGAAGGCCATTTCCTGAAGGTCAAAGACCCATACGCCCAAATCAGCATCCACCGGGGGTTCTACCAAGACTGCGCCCACTTGGGCCAAATCAGCTACCGCAAAGACCACTAAATAATGTTTTAAGTATTTTTAATCAGGTGGTTATTGCATGGTTGGTTGTCGGATTTAATGTAGCTATTAAAGTAACAAACAAGTGGTTTGTTGATGAACAGAAAAAACGTGAGCTAGAAAAAGAACACTTGAAATCGGAATTGGCTTTTCTTCAAAATCAGATAAGTCCACACTTTTTTATGAATACATTAAATAATATTCATGCACAAATCGATATTGATACAAAAGACGCTCAGGGCTCAATTATTACTTTATCGAAAATGATGCGTTATTTATTGTATGAATCCGATAGGGGAGACACTAGCTTAAAGAAAGAGATTGAGTTCTTACAAAGCTACGTGGCTCTCATGCGATTACGAATTGACGAAAGCGTTGATATAGATTTGGAAATATCCGTTGGCGATGAGGATATTAAATTACATCCATTCTTGTTTATATCTTATGTCGAGAATGCCTTTAAACATGGAATAAGTTATAAGGAAAAATCATTTATAAAAATCGAATTAAAACAGGATATTGAATTTATTGAATTCAGTTGCGTAAATAGTTTATCGGTACAAAACAAGATTACGAATCCATATTCAGGTGTAGGATTAGAAAACACTAAGAAACGTCTGAATCTTTTATACAACAGCAATTATCAGCTCGAAATAAATGAACTGGATTCTGAGTTTAAAGTTTATCTTAAAATTCCAGCCCATGACAATTAAATGCATTACAATTGATGATGAGCCCTTGGCTTTAAAACAAATATCAGGATTTGTAGAGAAAACTCCTTTTTTGGAATTGATTGCTTCTTGTAAAAGTGCTTTCGAGGCTATGGAAGTACTTTCTAATAATGAGGTTGATTTAATGTTTGTTGATATTCAAATGCCGGACTTAACCGGGATCGATTTTGTAAAATCACTAAATAAAGAACAGAAAATAATATTTACTACAGCTTATCAGGAATATGCTTTGGAAGGATATAAAGTTGATGCTTTGGATTATATCTTAAAACCTTTTGGTTACGATGAATTTTTAAAATCAGCAAATAAAGCAAAATTACACTTCGAATTAGTTGAAAAAGCAACTGTTAAAGTTGATTCTAAAGATGACTATTTATTTGTTAAATCGGAGTACAAAATTAAGCGCATTAACTTAACTGATATTCATTATATTGAAGGATTACGTGAGTATGTAAAAATTGTATTAAAAGACGAAAAACCTGTAATGAGTTTAATGAGTTTAAAATCCTTGGAAGAAAAACTGCCATCAGATTATTTTATGCGAGTTCATCGTTCATTTATTGTAAACCTTAATGAAGTGCAAACCATTGAACGCAGTCGAATTGTTTTTGGGAAAACATATATTCCTGTCAGTGATCAATATAAAGACAAATTCCATGCGTTTTTGGAAAAAAAATTCATTTAATATGAGTTCGACGTAACAATTTAGCAAAAGTGAAATCTTATTAGTTCATTTTAAGTAACCCTGGGTTTTAACCCAGAGAATAAGACTTTACCTGACCAAATTTCTTCTTAGCTATTATCTAAAAGGGGCTATCCAAAAAGTCAGAAAGTTATCCATGCTTCGACAAGCTTCTATGTTGTAATCCAAATTTTCTTCATAGATTTTAATAAATTATTTACTATAAAACCATGCTTCTATCAACAGACGACCATTTTAATATTTCTATGATGCTGTATACCCCTAAT
>WTBR01000045.1 GCA_013138975.1 Bacteroidales bacterium | reverse complement strand
GGATGTAAAGCGAAGGAGATTAGCAATTGGGCAAGCAATAGCAGGATGTAGAATGTTGATATTGGATAAAAATAAAAATGTTTGTGATATAGGAATTCCCGGAGAATTATATTTACGTACTCCCTATGCATCATATGGTTATTATAATGATGATCAATCAACAAAAGAAAAATTTATTAGCAATCCATTCATCGATGATGATGTATTGTTATATCGTACAGGAGATCTAGCAATAGAAAATACAAGTGGAGAAATAGAAATAATAGGAAGAATAGATCACCAGTTAAAGATTAGGGGATTTAGGATTGAATTAGGCGAGATAGAGAGTACCTTATTAAAACATGAAAATATAAATGAAAGTGTAGTACTTGGTATAGAAGAAAACAATGACATGTACCTATGTGCATATGTAGTTTGTAAAGAAGAACTTAATCATGAAGAGATAAGATCTTATATCTCATTACAAATCCCGGATTATATGGTTCCCACTTATTTTGTAGAATTGGAAAGTTTGCCATTAAATCCAAATGGAAAAGTCAACCGAAAAGCCCTTCCATCTCCTGAAGTAACAGCAGGAAAAGATTATGTAGCACCATCAAATGCAACGGAAGAAAGATTGGTAGAAATATGGTCAGAAGTATTAAATATCAATAAAGAAGCCATAAGTGTAAATGCTAATTTTTTCTCAATAGGAGGTCATTCGCTCAAAGCCACGGTGTTAACAAGTAAAATCCATAAAGAAATAGGAGTTGAATTTCCATTACGGGAAGTATTTTTACATCCAACAATAAAATCCCAGGCAAGCCAGATAGAAAAAAGCACAAAAAAAGAGTTTGTATCCATACCAAAAGCAAAGGAACAATCAAGTTACCCATTATCCTCTGCACAAAAGCGATTGTATTTACTGCAACAGTTTGATCTGACATCAACAGTCTACAATATGCCTTATATAATTCCATTAGGAAAAGAGGTAGATAAATCAAAAATAGAAGAAGTGTTCAAACAACTAATAAATCGTCATGAGAGTTTCCGTACAAGCATTAATTTAGTTGATCAAGAGCCTGTTCAGCTTATAAGTAAGGATGTTGAGTTTGAGCTTGAAGAACTAAGTATAGAAACGAGGGAAGTTGAAAACACACGAAATAAATTTATAAGAGCCTTTGATTTATCAAAAGCACCCTTTTTACGAGTAGCTGTGATAGATATAAAAGGAGAAGATAGCTTGTTAATGATTGATTTGCATCATATAATAAGTGATGGAACCACGCGTAAGATATTAGAGCAAGAATTTATGACACTGTTTTCAGGAGAAAAATTAGCTCCATTACCCTTACAATACAAGGATTATAGTCAGTGGCAAAACAGTAAAGAGCAGCAAGAGCTTATAAAATATCAGGAACAATATTGGCTTACAAAATTTGAAGGCGAGATACCCGTATTGAGCCTTCCAAGCGATTATGTTCGACCTTTAATGCAAAGCCATGAAGGAGCAGCAGTAGATTTTGTACTAAGCAAAGAAGAGACAGAAGGAATAAGATTTTTCACCAAAGAAAATGACCTTACATTGTATATGTCCTTGCTATCCGTATTTAATATTCTACTACCGAAGCTAAGCGGACAAGATGATATAGTAGTAGGAACACCAATAGCCGGAAGGAATCATTCCGATTTGGAAAATATTGTAGGAATGTTTGTTAATACACTATCCATTCGTAATAAAGTAAAAGCAGAAGAAAGCATACGAGAATTCGCATCAAGCTTAAAGCAAACCGTACTTGGAGCTTACGAAAATCAGAATTACCAGTTCGAAGATTTAGTAGAAAAGGTATCAGTAGAGCGAGATGCCGGTCGTAATCCTATTTTCGATGTAATGATTAATTTATTGAATCAGGCAGAACATAGTGGAGATATATCAGGAATAGATAATGAAAATCTTATTCACATTAAAGGAGTTTCTAAGTTTGATTTATCGATAAGTGTAGTTGATTATGGAGAACAACTGCTCATAAGATTTGAGTATTGCACCCAACTATTCAAAGCCGAAACAATAGATAGATTTATAGTATATTTTAAACAAATAGTAGGTCAATTAGCAAGAATCTCTGAGATTAAAATCTCTGCAATAGATATTCTAACCGAAGAAGAGAAACATCGCTTACTATATGAATTTAATGATACAAAAACAGATTATCCAAAAGATAAAACAATTCACCAGTTATTTGAAGAGCAGGTAGAAAAAGTTCCCAATAATATAGCAGTAGTTCATAAAGGTATTGAATTTACATATCAAGAAATAAATAATAAATCGAATCAATTATCCAGATATTTAAGAGATTCTGGTTTAGTTATTGGCGATAAAGTAAGCTTATTAGTCGAACGATCAGTCGATATGATAATTGCAATTTTCGGTATTGTTAAGGCAGGTGGAGTATATCTGCCAATAGATATTTCTTATCCTGAATCTCGCATTAAATATATAATAGATAATAGTGATTCTAAGTTGGTTTTATCACAAAGATCAAATCTTGATTCGATAGACATATTGTTGCCAGTGTATTTCCTTGAGGAAATTGAACTAGAGAATAGAGATACATCAAATTTAAAAATTGATGTAAAACCAACAGATTTGTCATATATAATTTACACATCAGGTTCAACAGGTAAACCTAAAGGAGTTCAGATAGAACACTTATCAGTAGTAAATCTTTTATATTTTTTACAGGATAATTATCCAATAAAAGAAGATGATACTTATTTACTCAAAACATCTTATTGTTTTGATGTGTCAATAAGTGAGTTGTTTGGATGGTTTATGGGAGGTGGTCGATTATCAATATTGGAACAAGGACTAGAAAAAGATCTTGAAAAAATAATTGAAACTATTTACGAATCAAAAGTAACGCATATAAATTTTGTGCCAACAGTATTTAATTTGTTTTCCGGATCATTATCAGAAAAAGAAAAAAGTAAATTGAATTCATTAAAATACATAATGATTGCAGGTGAGGCGTTAAAAAGAGAAGATCTCAATGAGTTTAAAAAATTAGAATTAGATATACAAATTGATAATTTATATGGGCCAACAGAAGCTACTGTTTATTCAAGTTATACTACAATACAATTAAACGAAACGGAACCTATACAAATAGGCAAACCAATTCCAAATAATTCCATATATATCCTTGACGGAAATCTTAGCATTCAAGCTATTGGCGTTTCAGGAGAATTATGTATTGGAGGAATAGGTTTAGCAAGAGCTTATTTGAAAAACCCGGAATTAACAAAAGAGAAGTTCATTGATCATCCTTTCAAAGAGGGAGAACGCTTATACAGAACAGGCGATTTAGCCCGTTGCTTACCCGATGGTAATATTGAATTTTTAGGAAGAATTGATCATCAGGTAAAAATAAGAGGATTTAGAATAGAATTGGGCGAGATAGAAAGTGTAATACAAAAGTATGAAAGCATAAAAGAGAGTGTAGTAATAGCCATTGAAGAAAACAATGACAAGTACCTATGTGCATATATAGTTAGTAAAGAAGAACTCAATCAAGAAGAGCTAAGAGCTTATATGTCATCACAAGTCCCCGATTATATGGTTCCTTCTTATTTTGTAGAATTGGAAAGTTTACCACTAACAGCAAATGGAAAAGTAAATCGCAAAGTTCTACCATCACCAGAAATAAAAGCAGGCGACGATTATGTTGCACCATCAAATGAAACGGAAGAAAAACTGGCAGAAATTTGGTCTGAAGTATTAAATATAGAAAAAGAAGAGATAAGCACAACAGCCAACTTTTTCGAACTTGGAGGTCACTCTTTAAAAGTATTAAATGTTGTTTCTGCGATTAAAGAAAAATTTGGAATTAATCTACCCTTAATGCATATCTACAGAAACTCTAATATTAAGACAATAGCAATAGATATTTTGTCAAAGGAGTATGCGTCGAATGATTTTGAAGTGCATAATAATGAAAATAATAGTAAAGTATTCTGCTTTCCTCCAATGGTCGGTTATGGATTGTGCTTTGCTGAAGTTGCAAAATTAATTCCAGAATTATGCCTTTATTCTTTTAATTATATAAATACAAAAGATCTTGTAAAATTTTATGCAGATAAAATAATTGAAGCAGATAATCAAGGACCATATAAATTATTAGGCTATTCGGTTGGATGTAAATTAGTCTCTCTTGTAGCCAAAGAATTAGAAAGAAGAGGGATGATTGTTTCCGATGTAATACTAATTGATGGGTATTGGAATGAAAATGACTTAACCCAATTTGAAGAAGTGAATGAAAATGAGGTTAGTAGTGAATTGGAGAAGTTCCTTTTTGATATAAAAGAATATCTGAAAGGAATGAATATGAATTTTCTAATTGATGAAACTCGTGAAAAGTGTATTGACTATTCCAGATTTATTAGCAATATAAAGGGCTTTGAAATAATAAATGCTAAAGTACATCTTATACAAGCCCGGTTAGAAGATGAAGTTAAAGAAGAAAAATTAGAGAAAGCCCATCAAATGGAACAATACACAAATGATGAAATTCTTATTTATTCAGGAAATGGAAAGCATATGGACATGTTAGCTCCCGAATTCATTGAGGAAAACGTGAAAATTATACGTAAATGTTTAAGCTTAGTTAATTGTAATACCAATTAAATTTCAATATGACCTTTAAATAATTTGAATTATTTTTTATCTGGATCATTTAGTAAGTCGTGCCACGGATTTTATAATTATTAAATAAATCTGTTAATGGCTGTTATACATAAATATAAGGCTTTGTTCTTTCTAAGGAGTATCCATGTTACGACTGTTTAAATTTGAATAATTTTTTGAAGAAATATAAGCGAAAAAGAAACGAATTATATAGCTTATTTTGGTGTTTAATTGGTATAACTAAGATGTTGATTGGTTTATTGAAATTTGAATATAATTAGACGTAAAGTTATACTGTATATTGTTTATTTTTCTTGCATTTCTATTAAAAAAACATATTTTAGCGTTTAACTTTTTGTGATTAAGTGCTAATCAAACTTTAATTTTGTGAGTTTTTATTGCGAAGCTATGAAATAATTGACGTTTAAGCATTTTTTATTAACCTTATTGACCATTTAATCAGCGTAATTATTTAAAAAGTAGTCTTGTGTTTTGATTAAATAACCTTAACGATTGCTAATATTTTATTAAATCTAAAATTACTTTCATCAAATCCCCATTTCCTAAATTACTCTCTTAAATATTAGTTAGTATGTTAGATTGTAAAGCAGATTTCTTATTGAAAATTTCTTCAAATTCTCCGACCCTTAGGGCGAATCACAATAAAAAATAATCCATCATGATACCCCGTCTACTTGCAGAGGGGAGATTCATTTGGTAATTATTAATTGAGTCAAGTTGTATAAATAGTTTACCTTAATATTTAATTAGAGCTTGTCCATAAAGTTGGGTGTCTGGTTCAGAAAGTTCGAATTTGAGGCTTGCGATGCACTAAAATTGGGAGTTTACTTTCGTAAATGACCAATTATAGGGCGAGCGTAACGAAAAAGTCGGACTTTATGGACAGACACTAATTAGTTCACAACTATATGGTACTATATATAATACAAGTACTGATAAGAAGTATTTAACATATTTTATGATAATGGTTTATTTATAAATGGAACATAAAATGTTAATTAAAATAAAATTATTATGTATCTACATTATTTGTCTATTGGTTTCAGAAGTATAAAAAAACATTGGTTTTTAATTACTTTAAATGTTATTAGTTATGGAATAGGAATTGCTGCCTGTTTGATTTTACTACAGAATATATTTTATGAAATGAGTTTTGATAAATATAATAGCAAAAATGATAACATATATCGTGTGCAGCTTGATCATTTTTATAGTGATGAATATCAAAATTCTACTGCAATATCATTTTATCCGCTCGGGGATGAATTAAAAAATCAATATTCAGAAGTTGAAGAAATTGCAAGGATGCGCAAATTTAGAAATACTATAGTTAGGAATGATGATAAGGTATTTTTTGAGAAAAACGTATATATGATAGATAGTTCTTTTTTTCATTTTTTTTCTTTTGATATAATAGAAGGGAGTATTGAGAATTTGGATATTTATAATTTTATCATATCAGAATCTATTGCTAAGAAATATTTTGGAGATACAGATCCCATTGGTAGGGAGTTGGAAGTATGGGGGGATTTGTTTGAAGTTAAGGGTGTTTATAAGGATATGCCTGAGAATTCTCATTTTCAGTCTGATATATTAATTATAAGTCCGACTAATACCCGGATGAGTAATAATTGGGCTCATTACTCATTTTATACATATATTCTGCTAAAGCAGGGAGTAGATCCTAAACAATTTGAAGTAAAACTAGAAAGTTTTAATAAGGAATTTTCAAATCTTTCAGATGAACAGAGTAGTGTTGATTATAGCTGGAAGATAAAATTACAGAAATTAACAGATATTCATTTAAGATCAGATATTGAATTTGAACATGAAGTTAATGCAAATATTGAAAATGTCTATCTTCTTATTGTTATTGCAATAATGATAATTACCTTATCATTATTGAACTTTGTTAATTTAAGCAATTCGATTAATAATGATAGGATGAATGAAGTTTGCATAAGAAAAATTCTAGGAGCAAATAGATCTAAAATAATCCATCAGTATATAATCCAATCATTAATAATCAATATCATTAGTTTTTTAATTGCTTTCATCCTTATATTTATCTTCCCTCAATTGTTTAGCCAGGTTATAAATATTAATAATTGGAATTTAATTTTTGAAGAACCAATTTTTTATTATATTTCATTTGCAATACTCCTTGTAACTTTTGTTTTCTCAGGATTACTCCCTGCATTTGCCTTTTCTTCATTTAATCCTTTACAATTTCTGAAAGGTTTATATTTTACTGACTCTCGAAAAAGAAGATTAGGTCAATTTGTTTTAATAGGTCAGTTTGTTATATCAATAATCCTCATTATGGGAGCAGTTATAGTTAATAGGCAGCTATCATATTCTATAACAGAAGATAAAGGCTTTAATGAGAGTGGTATTGAAGTTGTACAAATGACATATACTAATTATGCCCAGAATATTTTATTATTAGAAAGAATGAAAAGTGAGTTGGAGGCATACTCATTGATTGAGAATGTTTCATATTCACAAGATATTCCAGGTAACCAATATAATTCCGATGCTTCAATACGTTTTGTTGATAATCCTGTTGATGCATCAGAATTTTGCTATATACAAACTATATCACCTTCCTTTTTTGAAACATATGGGATAGAATTGTTGGAAGGAAGGACTTTTTCTGAAGAAAGAAAAAGTGATTCGAATAGTGTTATATTAAACGAAACATTGGTTAGAGAATTAGATATTACTAATTTGAACGATGCTCTTGGTAAGTATGTAGTATTACCTTTTCTTGGAGGAGATTATATTACTTGTAAGATAATAGGAATAGTTAAAGATTATCATCAAGAATCATTAAGAAATAAAATTCAACCTTGTGTTTTTACTCAATTTAGAAATGAAGGCTATTGTCTATATACATCTATAAAAACTAATTTTCAAAATGAGAATGATAAGCGTTCGGTAATTAATCTGATAGAAAAAAAATGGAATGAAGCTTTTCCAAAAATCCCATTTAATTTGACATCAGTAAAAGATGCATATAATAAACAGTATAAAGCAGATTTACAATATGGTGTTATTGTTGAAATATTGACGTTTTTGGCTATCATGATAGCAAGTATGGGATTTTTGGGATTAGCATCCTATGATGCTAATAAAATGTTATTTGAAGTAGGTATAAGGAAAGTTCATGGAGCACAAACAAGAAATATTTTGCAATTATTCATAAATAAATATTTAAAAATTTTAGGGATTGCATTGATAATATCACTACCCGTAGGATATTTTATTGCAGCACACTGGTTAGAAAATTTCGCATATAAAATAAATATAGGAATCTTATTTTTTATTTATCCTATATTAATAATCATTTCTTTAGTTGCAATAACAGTAAGTTATCACATAATTAGAACATCCTTAGTGAAACCAGTGACAATTCTAAAAGATAATTGAAAAGATTTTAGATTTTTTGCCTTAGCGGTTTATAGTATTGGTATAACAGTATTTAATTTCACACGCCTTGATAATATATATCTATGGAAAACAAGATTAATAAAAATAATGTTAAAGATATTTTTGAATTGACTCCATTTCAAGAGGGATTGCTTATGCATCATTTAAAAAATAAAAATGATGAATATGTTGAACAATTATTTCTGGAAATTGAAGGGCCAATTGATAGAAGTAGGTTTGAAAATGTGTGGAAATCAATTTGTGAAAACAATGAAGGATTAAGAAGTGTATATAGGTGGGAGAATTTAAAAAAGCCAGTAATGATTGTCCTAAAGGAGAATAAACCCGATATTAGATATATTTCTCTCAAAGATTATCATGGAAATGATTTTGAAGAAAGGTTTGCAAAAATAAAAAACGATGATATAAAGGACGGATTTGATTTTAATAGTGTTCCATTTCGAATTAAATTAATAGAAGTATCTGATAAAATATTTTATATCCTTATTAGTAGTCATCATATATTATATGATGGATGGAGTACAGGTTTAATATTGAAAGAGTTCTTTAAGCGCTATGATAGCATTATTGTTAATGAAAAATATAAAAATCGTGAGTTAATATTTAAAGATTATGTTGAATGGGTAAAACAAATTGATAAAGTTAAAGAGTCTGAGTTCTGGAGGAAGTATCTTAAGGGATTTAAAGGGAAATCGAGTATCCCATTTGTTAACTATACCAATATTAAAAATAAACGAAATTCGGAAGGTAAGAGAAAACATACCTTTGTACTTAATAAAGAGGCAACTGACAAGTTAACCTCTTTTTCAAAAAAAGAAAAGATAACTCTCGCTACAATTTTATATAGTTCTTGGGGGATTTTATTGAGTAAGTTTAACAAAGATGATGTTACCATTGGTACTACTGTTGCATGTCGTCCAAACCATATTAATGAGATTGAAAACTCAATAGGACTTTATATTAATACAATCCCGTTTGTACTGGCAAATAATAGAAAGAAAAAGGTATCTGAATTACTGAAAACAATTCAGGGGCAATTAAATGATAGAGAAGAGTTTGTAAGGTCGTCTATGGTGAGTATCCAAGAGTATGTTGATAATGCTCCTGATGGAATGTTTGACACAATAGTCGTTATAGAGAACTACCCTATTGACCATTCTTTAAAAGAAGATAAAAATTCTTTAAAACTTATGAGTTATGATATGGACTATTTAACTCATTTTTTACTATCCGTAGTGATCTCTATTGTAGATGATATTCATGTTACGTTTACATATAATGAGGATCAAATTAGCAGTAACGCAATTGTAAAAATAGAAGAATATTTCTGTAACATCTTAGATCAAATATCATCTGATGTAGATTTAACAATGCAACAAATCAACTTGCAGTCAGAGGTCGAAAAAGGAATTTATCTAAAACCCGATATCATTGATGTGAATGATAATAAAGAGAGTATCTGTGAGATTATTGAAAAACAGGCTCAGGTATCCTCTGTAAAATACGCATTGGAGCTAGGGATCAAAAAGCTTACATATCAAGAATTAAATGGTAAAGCTAACTCTTTGGCTAATATTTTGAAAAAGAAAGGCGTTAAACCAAATGATGTTGTTCTTATATACTGTGATTTATCAATTGAATTAATAATTAGTATTCTAGCTATATTAAAGTTGAGAGCCGTGTTTCTACCTGTTTCATTGGATACACCTTGGGCAAGAATAAATTATATTCTGAACGATTGCGGAACGAGATTTATATGTTCGCAAGAGTTATTTAAAGTGGAAATTGAGAAAAATATTGAAAATATCAATGCTCAAATAGAATATGTTTCAGAGGAAAGTCTTAAAACTGAAGTTGATAATTTTTCAGAAAAGGGGAAGCCAGATGATTTGGCGTATATTATTTACACATCAGGGACTACCGGTAAACCTAAAGGTGTTATGATTGAAAATAGAAGTCTGGTTAATTATATTAATTGGGCAATTCTAAATTATATAAGAGAAGATAATGTAAGTTTTCCATTATTCACATCACCTGCTTTTGACTTGACTATAACATCAATTTTCACTCCTCTGGCTTCGGGTAACCGAATTGTGATTTATAACGATAAAGTTACTGATGTTCAGATAGAAAGGATATATTCAGAAAATAAAGTTGATGTTGTTAAATTAACACCTTCTCATTTGAAATTATTAAAAGAGAAGATTAAATCAGACCTAAATAATAAAAAGCTAGTGTCAGATTCCAGAATAAAGAGATTTATTGTTGGAGGTGAGGATTTAACAACAGAAATAGCAAGGGAAATTTCTGAATTATTAAATGACAGTATTGAAATATATAATGAATATGGACCAACTGAAGCTACAGTAGGTTGTATGCTATATAAATATGATAAAGTAAAAGATAAAAGAGGATCGGTTCCAATAGGTAAACATATAAAAAACTGTTGGATTTATGTACTAGATGAACATCAGAATATTGTAACTCCTGGTGAGGTTGGTGAGATGTATATTTCAGGAGCTGGGCTTGCCCGAGGATACATTAATAATGGTCATAATACGAAAGAAAAATTTGTTGAAAATCCTTTTGTAAAAGGACTAAAGATGTACAAAACAGGTGATTTAGCAAGATGGTTAGATGATGGGAATTTGGAATTTATTGGCAGGAATGATCAGCAAATAAAGATTAATGGTTATCGTATTGAATTAGGAGAAATTGAGAATGCATTACTAGGTTTTGGATTGAAGAAACAAGACGTAAAAATCGATATGGATAATGTTTTGTCTGAATTTAAGGAAATTGAACGATGCACATCTTGTTTATTACCTGGGAATTATCCAGATATAACTTTCAATGAGGAAGGAGTTTGTAACATTTGTAAGGGCTTCGAACAAGATGAAAAGAATATTTTAAGCTACTACAAGAGTGAAAAAGATTTTGAGAGTCTTGCCACAGAAATGAATAAAAGCAGGAAGTCAAAATACGATTGCTTATTACTTTATAGTGGAGGAAAAGATAGTACATATGTACTATATAGGTTGATTGACATGGGATTAAAAGTGCTTACATTTACATTTGATAATGGATATATTTCTGAATCAGCATTTAATAATATAAGAAATGTCACTAAAAAATTAAATGTAGAGAATATTGTTTGTTCATCCAATAATATGAATAAAGTTTTTTGTGATAGCTTATTAAGGAATAAAAATGTTTGTCATGGATGTTGGCACGCACTTAATACATATGGCATAAAAGTAGCAACAGATAATGAAATTTCTTATATAGTTTCTGGTTTATCCAGAGGGCAGATTTACGATATGAGACTAGAAGGTATTTATGAAAGTGGAACTTATGATGAACCTAAAATTGAAGATCAACTAAAAGCATTTAGAAAACATTTTCATTCTACCGAGAATAGATTTGCAAAATTATTAAACTTAAACGTAGAAGAACATGATATTGAAGAAATTCAGTTTGTTGATTTCTTTAGATATTATAATACACCAGTTACAGAAATTAAAAGCTATTTAATTTCTAGAGGATGGGAACCTCCTAAGGATACAGGATTTTGTTCGTCAAATTGTTTAATAAATGACGTAGGTATCTATGTTCATATTCAGGAGGAAGGGTATCATTTTTATGATGCACCATTGAGTTGGGATTATAGATTGGGACAGATAACTAGAGAAGATGGAGTGAAGGAAGTTACATCTTTTACAGTTGATCAAAATAGAGTGTCTAAAATTCTTGCAGAAATTGGTTATTCTAAATCATCTCTAATTAAAGAAACTGTTGTAACAGCTGATGTGAATGGCGAGGGAATTCAATCTTTGGTTTGCTATTATGTTTCTGATAACGAGTTAAATGTTACAGAATTAAGACTCTTTTTAGCTCAAGAATTACCTTTTTATATGATCCCATCTTATTTCGTTAAAGTTGATGAAATACCTTTAACTTCTAATGGAAAAGTTGATAAAAATTTTCTTCCAAAAGTCTCAGATTCAAGGCCTAATTTGGAAATAGAGTACGTAATGCCAACTACTTTTTTCGAGAAGAAAATTTCAGATATTTGTTGTGAAGTGCTAAAAATCAAAAATATAGGTGTTTATGATAATTTATTTGATTTAGGTGCTAATTCGTTTGACCTGAATAAGATAACTTCGAGGTTAAATCAAATATTTGATTTACAAGTTAGTGTTGTTTCACTGTTTCAATTAACAACAATTAATGCTTTGGCAAATAATATTTCAAAGTTGGTAAAAAATAATTCAATAGATGAAAACAATGATGGCATTAGTACTGAAAATAAAACTAATAGTAGGCTAAAGCAAAGAAGAACCAGGATGAATAATTAGAATATTCAAACTTTGAATTTTGAAAAGTTAATTAGAGCTTGTCCATAAAGTCGGGTGTCTGATTCAGAAAGTTCGAATTTGAGGCTTGCGATGCACTAGTGTCAAGTCAACGATGCTTTTTCAGTTGAAATCCTGACAGAGTTTTACTACCAGACTCTTTTAGGTAGTGAATTCGCCAAGCCGCTTGAAGCGGCTAGGCGAATAAAAATCCACATATTTTTAGATAATATTCGTTATCGAAAATATGAATTGAAACACCTTAAAACTTTATAATATAAAGTGAAAATGGAAAAATTAGATGATTATACAGGTTTAGAAATTGCTATTATAGGGATGTCAGGAAGATTTCCTGATTCAAAAAATATTCAGGAATTATGGGAAAATCTTAAGCACGGAAAGGAATTAATTAGATTTTTTTCTGATGAAGAGCTAAGAGAAAGTGGCATTCCTGAAGAACTCATAAAAAATCCTAATTATGTTAAAGCAAAAGGTTTTCTTGAGGATATAGAGTATTTTGATGCTCCATTTTTTGAATATACCAATAAAGAAGCAGATTACATGGATCCACAGTTTCGGATTTTTCATGAATGTGCTTATAATGCATTAGAAGACGCTGGTTATAATTCAGAGCAATATAATGGAAGAATAGGATTGTATGCAGGTGCAGGATTTAATCCGTTCTGGATGGCTAATTTCTTATCATCATTAAAGAACTTTTCTGATATAATGGATGTAGCGAGTATGAATGGAAGGGATTATTTAACCACTAGAGTTGCATATAAGCTGAATTTACGTGGCCCATCAGTAACAGTACAAACAGCCTGTTCTACATCACTTGTTGCCATACATATGGCATGTCAGGCCCTGCTTGGGGGTGAATGTGAAATGGCAATGGCAGGTGGAGTAAATATATTATTTCCATCAATAAATTTGCCACGTAAATATGGGATGCTATTTCAGGAAGGTATGGTAATATCACATGATGGACACTGTCGTCCCTTCGATGCAAATGCGAGTGGATTTATGGGAGGAGATGGAGTAGGTGTTGTTGTGCTAAAAAGGTTAGAAGATGCAATAGCTGAAGGAGATAATATTCATGCAATTATTAAAGGTTCAGCTATTAATAATGATGGAAATATAAAAGTAGGATATACAGCACCTAGTATAGAGGGGCAGGCAAAAGTTATTAAATCCGCACTTATGGCGGCAGAAGTCGATCCTGCAAGCATTTCTTATATTGAAACTCACGGAACCGGAACACCTTTGGGTGATCCTATTGAAATTGAAGGATTAAAATACGCATATAAAAATGCGAAATCTAACTATTGTGGGCTTGGCTCTGTTAAATCTAATATGGGACATCTTGATGCAGCTGCGGGTGTGGCTGGATTAATTAAAACCGTTTTAGCTTTAAAAAACAATCAAATTCCACCTAGTATTAACTATAATACGCCAAATCCTAATATCGATATTGTAAATAGTCCTTTTTATATTAATTCAACTTTAAAGGATTGGAATGTTGACGAAATCAGAAGAGCAGCTGTAAGCTCCTTTGGTGTTGGAGGTACTAATGCCCATATAATACTCGAAGAAGCAACGCAGGATAAAACTAGGAATTTGGAAGAAAAGGAATTTTTAATTCTGATCTCTGCCAGAACAAAAGAAGCCTTGAAAAATTCCTGTATAAATCTTACAAACTACCTGAAAGAAAACAAAGAGCTGTGTTTGAGTGATGTAGCATATACTTTGCAGATTGGACGGAAATCTTTTGAGCATAAGAAATCATTAATTTGTTCAAATACAGATGAATTGATAGACCAGTTGTCATCAGAGGATAGTCTGAAAAAGACATATTATAGTAAAAACAAAGAATCTAAAACAGTTGTTTTTCTGTTTTCGGGGCTTGGATCCCAATATATCAATATGGGCTTGGGTTTATATACTAATAATAGCATTTATAGAAAGTATATCGATCAGTGTTTTATTGCAGTAGAAGAAATTTCGAATATTGATTTGAAATCTATTCTATATCCTACTGAATCAAGGAGCAAAGAAAATGATATTCCTTCATTTGAAATTATTAATAGATTTGATATAGCACAATTATCTGTGTTTTGTTTTGAATATGCATTTGCGAACTTATTGATCGAATATGGCATTACCCCTGATGCCATAATAGGATATAGTTTTGGAGAGTACACTGCGGCTTGTGTCTCTGGTGTTATGAGTTTAAATGATACCCTTAAAACAATATTGAAACGAGGCGAGTTGATTTTGAAATGTGAAAAAGGATCCATGCTTAGTGTACCTCTCAATAAGCAGGATCTTTTGCAATATTTAAATGATGAATTGGAATTAGCAATTGATAATGGAGATTCTTGTATTATATCAGGTAGTGCTGAAGCAGTCGATTCTTTTATTAAAGAGATGAAGACTAAAAGGAAAATATGTATAAAATTACAAACAGATTATGCTATTCATTCATCAATGATGAAGCCTGCTCTACCTGCATTTAAGAAATTTCTTGACACAATAGAATTAAGAAGTAATAAAATTCCGGTAGTATCAAACGTGACAGGGAGATGGGTAGAAAACCATATGCAAAGCAAAGAATACTGGATCAAACATTTGAGTCAAACAGTTGAATTTTCATCAGGTATTGATGCTTTACTTGAATTACCAAATAGTGTATTAATTGAAATAGGTCCAGGATCTGATTTATGTTCAATGTTGAGTAGCCGAATCAATGAAAGTTCTGAACATTATGTTATTAATACAGCTCGTCCTGAGAAAAGTGAAATTGAGGATTCCAAATATCTTTTATCAAGAATTCAGAAGTTATGGCAGATAGGTGTTGAAATAAAATGGGATAATCTTTATTCAGATGAAGAAAGAAAAAGAGTTTCATTACCAGGATATGTATTCGATAAGCATAGATATTGGTTTAAAGATAATATTGAAACGAACAATGAAAAATTGTTGCCGGAATTTGAAGAAATTGATGATAAACTAGTAAAAAGGAGTGACATTTCAAGTTGGTTTTATACCCCATCATGGGAACAAGCTTGTTACGCTTATTCAGAGGATGAATTTAAAGGAATTCACGACATCCTTGTATTTTGTGATAATAGTGAATTGAGCAAAGCTTTAGTTCGATTGTTGAATAATAGCCATCAAAATGTCAGAGTAATCACGATTGGCCAAGTTTTCAAAAACCATGATAATGTTTCCTTCACATTGGATCCCGAAAATGAAAACCACTATAGCTTATTATCAGAAAATCTAAAAAAGGATGAATTTATCCCTAACAAGATATTACATCTATGGGGGCAAAATAAAACCAATATAGAGGGTTTAACAGATAAATGTATTGAGAATTCATTAATAACCGGGTTTTACAGCTTGACAGGTGTGATTAAAGCTATCCATAACACATATGATAGAATGCCGGATTTAAAACTATTTGTCATTTCAAATAGTTTGTATTCCATCACAGGTAGTGAAACTTCACATCCTTTACAGGCTAATATGATCGGAGCCTGTAAAGTTCTACCTATCGAATTTCGAAATGTAAGATGTGTTAACATTGATTTAGAAAATTCTTATGATGTTGATTATGACAGAAATCTTAAGTGTATTGTAAATGATGTTATTAAGGATGAATCAGATCAGATTGTAGCATATAGAGGGGGAAAACGATGGGTTTTGAAATACAAGAAAAATCCAATACATAATAATAAACTTCGTATTTACGATACCGACGATCATGCAAAAACATATTTAATTGTTGGTGGATTGTGTAGCAGGAGTAATTTAGGTTATGTATTAGCTAAATATTTATCTCAAAAGACAAATGCAAATATAGTCTTATTAAGCAGGACAAAATATCCATCAAGAGAAGACTGGCCAAAAGTACTTAAAGAACAAAGAACAGATTTACAAGCTAAAATTGAACAAATCTTAGAAATAGAAAAATTAGGTGGTAAAGTATTTACAGTAAATTCTGATATCACTTCATTTGAAGTATTAAGTAGATCTGTTGAATTTGTAGAAAATAATATTGGTGTGATATCCGGCGTAATTAATGTAGCAGGTATTATGACCGGTAAGTCAATGGATTTGATTATAAACAATATACCTAAAGATGAGCTTGGTGCTCAATTTGAAACAAAAATTAAAGGAACAATTAATTTATTTCAAATTTTAAAAGATAAGAAACTTGACTTTTGCATTTTTACTTCATCATTAACATCTGTACTTGGACCATTTGCAGCATATTCTTCTGCAAATAATTTTATAGATTCATTTATAAATGAAGTAAAATCTGTTGTTCACTCACCCTGGACTTGTATTAACTGGGATCATCTCCTTGGATTTGAAGATAAGCAAGAAGACCAAGCTTTAGCGTTGAACCATGATGATGTAATTGAAGTCTTTGAAAGGATTATTTCCTGTAAGGATATTTCTCAAGTCATTGTTTCTACCGGAGATTTAAATAAAAGAATTAATAAAACTTTTGGGCATTTAGAAAAAATAGAAACGAAGGAATTTGGAATAAGAAATAACTTATCAAATTGGTTTTTTGAACCAAGATGGGTAGAAGTGTCTGATTTAATTGATATTACTACATCTGTTTCTTGTGACGCTTGTATAGTTTTTATGACCGATTCGGATGCAAATCAGGTAATTTTGAATCAATTACGAGATATATCTAATGAATTAATAATAGTATATGCAGGACAGGAATACAATAGAAAAAATAATGAGTTCACAATAGATCCTGAGAATGAACAACATTACTTGAATTTATTTAAGGATGTTAAGGCTTATGATATTGAGTTTGATAAGTTGTTTCATTTATGGAATAATAAAGAGAATGTTGATGTTTTGGATATCGGAAATGTGAAACAATCTCAGGATTTAGGATTTTATAGTCTATTAAATATAACCAGAGCAATCAATACATATTTACAGACAAAAATTTCAATAACAGTTGTTACCAACAATATGAATAATGTTACTGGTTCTGAGATTTTGTGTCCTGAAAAAGCAACCTTACTTGGGCCGATAAAAATAATTCCTGTTGAAAATCCTAATATTAGTTGTTTAAGTATTGATATTGATGTCAATGAAATTAAGAAATATTCTCCAGATGAAATTCAATATTTAGCAAAGAATATTATTAATAGAGCATTACAAATAGAATCCAATAGCTCAATTCTCTCTCTAAGGAATAATAAACACTATTCACAGAGCTATTCACAGATACAAATGAATCAGAATAATATAGATCATCAGCATTTTAAAGAGAATGGGGTGTATTTGTTTACTGGAGGTCTTGGAGGAATGTCGTTGGAAATAGCTCGTTATATATCGGAACAGTATAGAGTAAAGTTTGTTTTTATTGACAATAAGAAATTACCTGATCGAACCAGTTGGAAAGAAGTTCTTGAATCTAAAGAAATAGATGAAGAAGACAAAAAGATTATTAACCAGCTACTTGTTCTGGAAGAAAATGGTTCAGAGTATCTAATAGGAAATACAGATATCAGTAACATTGAAGAGACTAGAAAAATATTGAACTCGGCAATTTCTCAATTTGGAGAAATTAATGGAGTATTTCATGTAGCGGGATTAATTGATTATGCGGGATTAATTCAAATAAGATCTTTTGAAGAAACAGCAAAGGTTTTAAATCCAAAGTTATATGGAGCTGTAGTGCTTAATGACTTACTGAAAAGTGAAGCATTGGATTTTATTATTCATTTTTCTTCTATTGGTAATATCCTATCAAAAATAAAGTTTGGACAAGTTGCTTATAACGCTGGGCATGAATTTCTAGATGTATACTCTCACTACTTAAGAAGATCGGGAATCAAGGCAATCACAGTTAATTGGAATGATTGGGAGAATACTGGTATTGCCGCAAAAGCAGAGAAATCAGAGAGTTATATTATTAATGGCAAAGAAGTGTCTTTTAGTGATGTACTTTCAATACAACCAAGGGAAGGGATTTTTTCCCTATTAAGAATTTTGGAGAAAGATTTTTCGCAAATTATAGTATCAGCATATGATATTAATAGAATATATGAGTTTGTTAATAATATTAATATAAATGAATTATCAACAAACCCTGCAACTGATTTTGAAGAATCATCCAAAGGAAACAGACCAGATTTACTTACAGATTATGTAGCACCAAGAAATAAGTTTGAAAAAAATATTATTGGATTATTTCAAGATGTATTTAAGATTGAGAGAATTGGAATTGATGATGATTTCTTTGAATTAGGAGGAGATTCAATCAAAGCAATATCTCTAATATCCAACGTACAACAAAAATTTGGAATTGATATACCTGTTTCTGTATTTTTTAATCAAAGAACAGTAAAAAATATAGCTGAGCATTTGAATCTTTCTGATTCTATGGAGATTGAAGACAAAGTCGAAATTATTGATGAAGATCTTGCAGATGATTTCTTTGATTCTTTTCCTTTATCCGAGATGCAAAAGGCATACCTAATGGGGCGAAGTGAATATTTCGATATGGGAGGTATTTCTGCAAATGTCTATCAGGAGAGTGAGATCGAAATTGATTTGGATCTTTTAAATGATATGTTTAACATAATACTTAATAGGCATCCAATGCTTAAAATTGTTATGTTGCCTGATGGAAATCAAAAATTCTATGAAGTAGATACTTACCAAATTCTTATTAATGATATTAGGGAGCTTAGTGAAAATGAACAACACGAAATCATTAAAAAAGAAAGAATACGATTAAATAATCATGTATTTGATGAATTTCAATGGCCATTATATGAAATTTTAGCGTTCAGGATTACCGATGAAAAGAGCTATATTATTTTCTGTTTTGACCATCTGATTGGAGATGCTGCTAGTATTTTAATTTTCGTAAAGGATTGGGGCATGCTACTTAGTGATCCTCAAATAAGATTACCTGAAATAAATTACACTTACAAAGATTATGTACTTGATTTTAATGAGCTTAAAAAATCAGAAAAGTTTGAAAAATCAAAAAAGTATTGGTTGGAAAGACTTGATGATTTTCCTTTCGCTCCAAATATTCCATTGATATGCAATCCCAATGAGATTTCTAAGCCGAAGTTTAATAGGATGAGAAAATATTTTCCTGAAAATGATTGGAATAAATTCAAACAATTAACAAAGAAATATAATTGCACCCCATCTGTAGTATTATGTGCTGCTTATGCTCGAGTATTATCATATTGGAGTAATCAGCAAGAACTAGCAATAAATTTAACACTTTACAATCGTTATCCATTTCATGAAGATGTAAATAAAATTGTTGGGGATTTCACAATGCTCGTCATTCTGGGATTGAGTTTAGAATCTAAAAATAACTTTTGGGATAATGTCTCAACAGTGCAACAAACCTTATTAGAAGCATTAGATAACAGATTTTATGATGGAGTAGATTTTATAAGAGAATTAAGAAATACTAGAAAACTCGGAACTAGTGCAGTAATGCCATTTGTTTTTACCAGTGCATTATTCGATAGTGATATCACCGCTAAGAAGGAAGATAAAGCATTAGGAATTTGGGGGCAGAAAAGAGATTCGGGAATGTCGATATCCCAAACAGCTCAGGTTTATATTGATTGCACAGTTTCTGAATTGCATGGAGGTTTGGAGATTGTTTGGGATTATGTTGAGGACTTATTTGACCAGACTCAACTTGACCATATGTTCTTTCAATATATCTCTCAGATAGAAAAAGTATTATCTAACGAAGACTTTATATTTGATCCCCCAAAAGCTGATCTGAATTTACTGAATGAATTAAATAAAGACTGTGAAGTAGATTATCCAAAAGATAAAGCTGCCATTTCGGTTTTTGAGGAAAATGCACGTAAATATCCTGATAATATAGCAGTTATTTGTAATGGCATATCCTATACATATTCACAGTTGAATAGTGATGTTAATAGATTAGCCAGAACGTTAAAGACCCATGGAATCAAATCCGGATCTGTAGTGCTTACTTTCCTTGATAGATCCTATGAAATAGTTGTAAGTATATTAGCAATATTAAAGACAGGAGCAATATATCTTCCAGTGGATATAACACTTCCTGCTGAGAGAATTAATTTTATTTTAAAGGATAGTTCAGCCAGGTATCTCATAAAAACAAGTGATGAAAAATTGGATGTTCAACCAGAACTATCAATTGTTTTTGTGGATAAGGTTGACCAAAATATTGATGATAGCAATATTAGTGATACCAAAGAAATAAAATTATCAAATGCGGCATATATAATCTATACTTCAGGAACAACGGGTAATCCGAAAGGAGTTATAATTACGCATAAAAATTTGATTCGATTGTTCTTCAATGAAAAATTTCAATTTGACTTTAATGCCAATGACGTTTGGACAGTTTCTCATTCATTTAGTTTTGATTTCTCGGTGTGGGAAATGTATGGAGCCTTATTAAATGCTGCGAAATTAATAATTGTATCAAAGCTTGAATCGCAAAATCCGGAAGTACTTCTAAATCTTATTAAAAGACAGAATGTGACTGTGTTAAATCAAACACCTTCATCATTTTATAATCTTGTTGCAAAAGAATTATATGAGTTATCCAATACTTTAAATATTAGGTATGTAATTTTTGGAGGAGAAAAACTAAATCCTGAAAAACTTATTGCTTGGATTAATAAATATCCGGAAACATTATTAATTAACATGTATGGTATTACAGAAACTACTGTTCATGTTACATTTAAACAAATTACCACAAATGAAATTAAATCTAATATTTCAAATATTGGTAGCCCTATACCTACTTTAAATTGTTTTGTGCTAGATAACGATTTCAATAAATTACCCGTTGGAGTTGCCGGAGAGCTATTTGTTGGAGGGGAAGGTGTTTCAGATGGATACCTTAATCGTAATATTTTAACCAATGAAAGATTTATAAAAAGCGAAATCGGAAAAAGTAGTAAATTGTATAAAACCGGAGATATAGTAAAGTTACTTAGGTCCGGTGAGATGGAATATATTGGCAGATCAGATAAACAGGTCAAAATAAGAGGACATAGAATTGAAATTGAAGAGATTGAAAAATGTATTAATGAGTATAAGTTAATTCGGAATGCAATAGTCGTATTAAAGAAAGATCACTATGAAAATAATTCTTTAATAGTATATTATGTTGCTGGTAAGGAGTTAAATGCAACAGATATCAGAAGCTTTTTGTCTGAGAAGTTACCAGAATATATGATACCTGCCTATTTTATCATGATTGATCAAATACCACTTACGATAAATGGTAAAATAAATTATAAGAAATTACCGGATGTTAGTGGTTCGATAAATACTAATGCCGAATATGAAGAAGCAAGTACAAATTATGAAAAGCAACTTGTTATTATTTGGAAAAGAATACTTAATGTTGATGAATTGAGTATTAATGATGACTTTTTTGATTTAGGAGGTGATTCTTTTAAAGCAACATTCTTATTGTCTGATATCCAAAAGATCTTAAAAATTAAAATGAGTTTGGCTGATGTTTTTAATTCTCCATCAATAAAGGGATTAGCTGGGATATTAGAAAAAATGGCAAGCGTTAATGTGGAGAAAGTAGATAAAGCATCTAAAAAGGAGTATTATCCTTTATCTTCTCAACAACAAAGGATGTATATATTGCATCTTTTATCCCCTGAATCAACTAATTACAATATTAATTCGGTATATTATATTGAAGGAGAGATTCAACTCGATAGATTTGAATTATCTTTTAAAAAGCTGCTTGAAAATCATGAAATTTTAAGGACATCATTTCATTTTAATGAAGATGGATATGCTCAAATAGTTCATGAAAGTATTGAATTTAAGATCGATATAATTGATAGTAAGGGTGATAATATTGATAATATTATTAATGATTATATAAAACCTTTTGATTTAAATATACCTTCACAATTACGTGTTGCATTAATAAAAATTGAAGATGATAAGCATTATTTGATTATAGATATGCATCATATTATTACAGACCTGCCTTCTCTTAAGTTGATAATTGATGAATTTCTATTGAATTATGAGAATAATCAGGCTCATGAAGTTGAATTTAATTATAAAGATTATGCAGAATGGCAATTCAGGCAAGGAGGTAAATCAAGGTTAAAACAACAGGAAAAATATTGGACAGACCAATTTAAAGATGAGATTCCTGCACTTAACTTACCAACAGATTTTCCAAGACCTGTTAAGAAATCTTTTAAAGGTAACAGGATTCGATTTGATATTGATAGTGAAACATCTGAACTAATAAGGGAGTTTATTTCTCAGCATGATGTAACAATGTATATGTTTTTTACATCTGCGTTTATGGTCTTACTTAGTAAATTATCAGGACAAGAAGATATAATAGTAGGATCTCCGGTAATAGCAACTTCTGCTCCTGAATTTGCCAATACAATTGGGATGTTTGTAAATACATCAGTTTTGAGAGCAAAGCCGGAGCCTGATAAGCTTTTTAAAACATTGATGTATGAGATTAAAGAGAGATCAATCGCAAATTATGAAAATTTGGAATTTCAGTTTGAAGATTTAGTCGAAAAACTGGATCTTATCAGAGCCATGAACAGAAATCCATTGTTTGACGTAATGATTGATCATCAACATGACAACTTTGTAAACCTTACCTTGCCTAATTTGAAATTGGTAAATTATCCACTAAAAAGGAATAATTCTAAATTTGATATTTCATTGATTTCATTCGAAAGTAAAGATCAACTCTATTTTAATCTTGAGTATTCTACAGAATTATTTAATTCAGAAACCATTGATAGATTTATAGTATATTTTAAACAGATAGTTAGTCAATTAGCAAGAAAGCCTGAGATTAAAATCTCTGCAATTGATATTCTAACCAAAGCCGAGAAACATCAGTTATTGTATGAATTTAATAATACAGAAGTTGATTATCCAAAAGATAAAACAATTCACCGGTTATTTGAAGAACAAGTAGAAAAAGTCCCCAATAATATAGCCGTAGTTCATAAAGGTATTGAATTTACATATCAAGAAATAAATAATAAATCGAATCAATTATCCGGATATTTAAGAGATTCCGGTTTAGTTATTGGCGATAGAGTAAGCTTATTAGTCGAACGATCAGTTGATATGATAATAGCGATATTCGGAATTGTTAAAGCAGGTGGAGTATATCTGCCAATAGATATTTCCTATCCTGAATCTCGCATTAAATTTATAATTGAAAATAGTGATTCTAAGTTGGTTTTATCTCAAAGATCAAATATTGATTTGATAGACTTGTTGTTACCAGTGCATTTTCTTGAGGAAATTGAGTTAGAGAATAGAGAAACATCAAATTTAAAAATTGATGTAAAACCAAAAGATTTGTCATATATAATTTACACATCAGGTTCAACAGGTAAACCTAAAGGAGTTCAGATAGAACACTTATCCGTAGTAAATCTTTTATATTTTTTACAGGATAATTATCCAATAAAAGAAGATGATACATATTTACTCAAAACATCTTATTGTTTTGATGTGTCAATAAGTGAGTTGTTTGGATGGTTTATGGGAGGAGGTCGATTATCAATATTGGAAGAAGGACAAGAGAAAGATCCCGAAAAAATAATTGAAACTATCTACGAATCAAAAGTAACCCATATAAATTTTGTACCAACTGTATTTAATTTGTTTTCCAGATTATTATCAGATAAAGAAAAAAGTAAATTAAATTCATTAAAATACATAATGATAGCGGGTGAAGCATTAAAAAGAGAAGACCTCAATGAGTTTAAAAAATTAGAATTAGATATACAAATTGATAATTTATATGGACCAACAGAAGCTACAGTTTATTCAAGTTATTCTACAATACAATTAAACGAAACAGAAACTATACAAATAGGCAAACCAATTTCAAATAATTCCATATATATCCTTGATGGAAATCTTAACATTCAACCAATTGGAGTTTCAGGAGAATTATGTATAGGAGGAATAGGTTTAGCAAGAGCTTATTTGAAAAATCCTGAATTAACAACAGAGAAGTTCATTGATCATCCTTTCAAAGAAGGAGAACGTTTATACAGAACAGGCGATTTAGCACGTTGGTTACCCGATGGTAATATTGAATTTTTAGGAAGAATTGATCATCAGGTAAAAATCCGGGGATTTAGGATAGAATTAGGCGAGATAGAGAGTGCTTTATTAAAACATGAAAACATAAAAGAGAGTGTAGTTCTTGCCAGAGAAGAAAATAATGATAAGTACCTATGCGCATATATAGTTAGTAAAGAAGAGCTTAATCATGAAGAGCTAAGAGCTTATATGTTAGCACAACTTCCCGATTATATGGTTCCCTCTTACTTTGTAGAACTTGATAAACTTCCTTTAACCTCCAATGGAAAGATAAATCGTAGAGCTTTGCCATCACCAGAGGTAAAAGCAGGAGATAATTATGTGGCACCATCGAATGAGATAGAAGAGAAACTTGTGAAAATATGGTCAGAGATTTTAAATTTTGATAAAGAAGATATAAGTACAACAGCCAACTTTTTTGCCATAGGGGGACAATCGCTAAAAGCTACGGTTTTGGTATCCAAAATTAATAAAGAGTTTAGTATTGAGATATCCCTGGGAAATATATTTGAATTACCAACAATTTTGAAACTTGCGACAATTATATTTAATCTAGATGAGCAAGATAATGTTATTGAAGAATTTGAAATTTAAAACTATAGAAGTCAGTAGATAGTGTCTGCAAGAAAACAGCCTTTTTTCAAGTCTTTGACCTGTCTGCCGACAGGCAGGTAAGAAAGCGTCAAAGACGTTCCGATAGCTATCGGAATTCGAAGTTTTGGAAACCAAGCCTGCCTGCCGGCGAGGCAGGGAGTTCACTTTTGTGAATGCGATGTACTGAGCTTGTCGAAGTAACTGTTTTCAAAACGAGAGTAACGAAGTATTTGGCGTTTTCTTGCAAAGACTAGATACATACATACTCTAAAGGTCAATCAGTATAATGGTCGCATTGGTCTATGTTAATGAACAAAACCGCAAAGAGTTTTCTGTACATACAGTATTGAATTGTATTGACACGCTTATAATACCAATTGTATATTTAAATGCGCTGAAAGTGCTTTTAAATATTTAGAATAACCTGTCCCGAATTTACTTCGGGAGTTAATGCCGATACATAATCAACGAGCTTTATGTATAAAGCGCATTTTGATAAGTAATTGGTATTAATCCGTGCAGGGCACTTTCTTTTTATTAAGTATTGAATGGAATTTTGCTTAAGATTAATTACTTTTAAGTCCACAAAAAAATATAAAGTAGTGGCTTTATATTTTACCGTATATATACGACATAATTGATTATATGGGAGATATGTTAGTTATATATAGTAGATATATGTGTCACTATGACACATATAATTTTGTTATGGGCAATTATGACGAATGATAAAAAGCGAGAATTTATATCCACTAAGACAAAGAATTTTATTATATAGGAGAAGAAAATGACCTGAACACTCCTTAAATCAAAGTAAGGCAAAACTTAAATTTCTTTTATAATGAAAAAGTTAATTTTATTGAGCGGACTATTTTTAGTCGGATTATGTTTTAGTAGTGCAATTTATGCGCAGGGTTCTACTTCTGAAGATGAGTATGTTGTTAGAAAAAAGAATTCTGCACGAGTAAATGGTTGTGGACCCGATGGTTCTTCTGAATCGACAGTTAAAGTATATAATGCTGTTTTAGGTGAAAAGAATTGTACTCCTCACGATAAGAAATACGGCACAAAAGATTATCCTAAAACACAGGCAGATAATGAGGCTGCAGTGGATATTTTCATTGACAATGCAAAAAGAGGAAATGTCGTTGGAGGTGCTGCTAAAGCCGCAACTTTTAAAGCTGCAATGAGTACTCCTAGCTCTCAAAGAGCATATGATAATGCTCAGAATAGAGCAGTTTATGAGGAGAAAAGTACAAAAACAGATTATAATAATGCAGGTCATCAGAAAAAACAATGCATTGACGAGAAAGATTATTACGTCAGAAAAAAAACAGCAACAGAAAAGACAACGGGTGTTGAAAACTCAGAATATTAGCAGTAGATTGTAAATATAGGGAGAGTGTTTTTGTATAAGACACTTTCCCTATATTTCAATAAAAGCCCATAACAATTAAGCATCGTTTTCGGTTTACCCGAATATGTGCTTTATGTTGAACTAAATCCCGATTTAAATGGGAGTACCTTATATATTGTGGAATTGATTTTTCGAGTTTATGGCTTATTTGTTTT